>NZ_AUBF01000002.1 GCF_000429105.1 Schaalia suimastitidis DSM 15538 | reverse complement strand
GCTGTAAATAGGACGGGGGTGGGTGTTTCCTCTTCTTGTGCTGCTGGGGTGGTGGTACATGCCGAAAGTACGACAAGAAGAGCAGCAGCAAGGACACAAGTGGCGCTTGCTCGGTTTCGCCACAACGCCAGTCGCATACGAAACATCACTGTTGCCCTTTCTGTTGTGTTGGCGTTGGTTGTATTCGCTAGGTTTTGCAGAGTGTGGGGGTTGGTACCTGTAAGGATGGCGTTATCTATCGTGTGGGGGTGGTCCAGGTGATGGTGGTGAGGATGTCGTAGATTTCGGGTGGGAGTGTGGTGTCATTTAGTGCTGATCTGAGTTGGATGGTCCATAGTCCGTCGTGGCGACCTAACTCCCATATTTCGTAGCGGTGGGATATACCGTCAACGGTCTTGATGAAGGTATAGCCTCTGGCCGTGGTGTCGTTGATGGTACGGGTGCCAAGGTCGGCGATGTTCGAATACATACTGTCATTTTGTATGTCGTTTATTGTTCGGTTAACGATGTAGCCGAGGTCGTAGGTGTCGAGTGTGATTTGACCGTAAGTCGATGAAAGATCTCCTGGGTGAGTACGGAGCAAGCGGATGGAGGGAACGGAAGCGTTTCCTATGCCGTTGGGTGAGGCGACGTAGCTTGCGGGATCGTATGTTCTTCGAGGGATTTCTTTCCAGTCGGCTGGCAGTGTCGCGGTGACGGTGTCGGCGGTCCCGGTGGTGGTTGTGAATGTCAAAGGTGTGGGTGTTGCCCAGGTGATGGTGTTGAGGATGTCGTAGATTTCAGGTGGTAGCGTGGTGTCGTTGTCTGCTGAGCTGAGTTGGATGGTCCAGAGTCCGTCGTGGCGGCCTACATGCCATTGTTCGGTGCGGTGGGATATACCGTCAAAGATTTCGGTGAAAGAGTAGCCGCGTGCAGTGGCACCGCCAATGGTGCGGGTGCCAAGGTCGGTGATCTGTGAGTAATATTCGCTTGTCGAAATGTCAATGAGTTGGCCGCGGACGATGGAGTCAATGTCGTAGGTGTCAGGTGCTACTTCTTTATA
>NZ_AUBF01000001.1 GCF_000429105.1 Schaalia suimastitidis DSM 15538 | reverse complement strand
TGCCTGATACTCGCCCGGATCTTGTCCAGCGGCACTTTAAAGCCGGTGGCCCGAACCGGTTGTGGGTCGCTGACATCACCTACGTTCGGACCCTATCCGGGTTCGTTGACACAGCTTTTGTCACTGACGTGTGTTCAGCAGGAAGATCGTGGGCTGGTCCACCAGATCAACCATGAGCACCGAGGCGCTACCGCTTGAAGCGCTCGAGCAGGCAATCATGAACGCCAAAGATGACCTAGCCGATCTCGTTTACCACGCCGACCACGGCAGTCAATACGCCTCGATCGTTTACAACGAACGATTGAGTGAACATGGAATCACACCCTCAACCGGTTCGGTCGGCGACTCCTACGACAATGCGTTAGCTGAGACGGTTAATGAGCTGTACAAGGCTGAGTTGATCTATTCCCAGACCTGGAAATCATGCACACAAGTCAAATGAGCAACCCTGAACCGGGTTCACTGGTGGAACAACATTTAGCTACACGAGGCTCTCGGCTACACCACCGCCGAAGAGATCATCACCAGCTACAACCAACACCAGACAACTGAGCTGACCCCCGCACAAGAAGCGGAACAAAACCCAGGACACTTCAATAGTAAATCACAAAGTGATCACGGTAACCAATCTGTCTACAGTGGATACAATACCCGGCCCGCGACAGCATCGATTGATAAACTGCAGATTCACTCGTATTAGCCGGATGAAACAGCTTCAGAGCTACATTCGTTTTGCCGCAGTTCCTTAAGCAACCCAATAGCGGACATCACAATGACGAGTGTAAAAGGCAGTGC
The DNA here is from genome assembly GCF_000429105.1 of Schaalia suimastitidis DSM 15538. Taxonomy (GTDB): domain Bacteria; phylum Actinomycetota; class Actinomycetes; order Actinomycetales; family Actinomycetaceae; genus Pauljensenia; species Pauljensenia suimastitidis. The sequence continues at coordinate 15,378 of NZ_AUBF01000001.1, read as the reverse complement.
CATAACTACGGTCGCATTCTGTAACACAGGAATGCCTCCGGCCAGCAACATTGCTAGTGTTAATGCCCCAGTCATCACTGCCCAAAAAATTCTCAACCATGGAGTAGGCTCGCTTTGGTCCCCTTCATATGTCGGCTTTGTTGAGAGTTCAGCCATAACGAGAGCACCTGAATCAGCACTGGTCACGTAAAACAAAACGCCAACGACAACAGCCAACACCACCGCTAATGAGCCGAGAGGGCGCGACGCAAGCAATTCAAACAACCCAAGTTCAGGCGCCTTAGTCACCAAATCAATAAATTCCTTGCCTACGACTGGATCTCTGTCTGCTACTGAAGTAGGCCCGGTGGCGCTAGGAGCACGCACAAGATCAAGCGCAGAATTTCCAAAAATCCCAACCCACACTACAACGTAGCTAAAAGGGATAGTCATGGTACCGATGACAAATTCACGAATCGTTCTACCGCGCGAAATACGAGCTAAAAACAGACCGACGAATGCTGCCCACGTGATCCACCATGCCCAGAAAAATAATGTCCAGGCGTTCAACCATGCATCTGGACGTTCCCAAGCGTAGGTTTCGAGGCTCCATTGAGGTGCTAAACGAAGAAAATCTCCCACAGTACCCACCAGAGCGTCGATCAGCATTGTTGTACGCCCTGTAATCAGTACATATAAAAGCAAAACGCCCGCAAGCAGAACATTAGCTGTACACAGGAATTTAATGCCTCTAGATATTTCTGTAAGCGCAGACAGGCAGGCTACGGCAATTCCTACTATGAGCAGTATAGTCTGTGTTGAAAAACCAGAAGATAAACCGAAAATTACATGTAGGCCAGCGCTGAGCTGTACGACGCCGACACCCAATGAAGTGGCAATACCAAACATGCCACCAATTAGAGCAGCAGCATCAGCGAAATGACCGATCCATCCATCCGCATAATGGCCGAGCACGGGGCGTAGTGTTGAACGCAGTGACAATTCAGCGCCACGGCGGTACGCAAAATATGCCAATGCCATTCCAAGAAGCGCATAAAGTCCCCATCCGTGTACACCATAGTGAAACACGGTCATCGCTACCGCCTCTCGAGCAGCCTCCACAGTCTCTCCCTGCCCTATCGGAGGAAACAAATACTGTGAGATTGGCTCTGCCACTGCGAAAAACATGATATCGGTGCTAATGCCAGCAGCGAATAGCATGGCAGCCCATGAAAACACAGAATGTTCGGGTCGTGAGTCGTTGGAACCGAGGCGCACATTTCCATAGCGACTCACAGCTAAGCCCAGAACAAGCAACAACGCACCTGTCGCCACCACCATATAAGCAGCGCCAAAGTGACGACCTGCCCAGTCGACGGCAGAGCCAAAAAGCAACGCTATGTTTTTCGGTGCGACAATTCCTGCAATGGCCACAGGAACGACCACAACTGCCGCCAGTGTAAATACTGGCCAGGACAACACTAAATGTCTTTCGCCGTGACGAGCGTCTCTGCGGCGAGAAGAAGGGAATATGCGTTTTCGAGGATTCGGATCAACATCGCTGGTTGGATGGTTGAGACTTCGCGCCATTAAATGTCCCCTTCTCGCGATTTAACACAATGAACTCCAAGTCCTGCATTCATACCTAATGATTGCACACATAGATGTGTGAACACCCCAACAGATGTTTGAGTGAGATGTAAGGAAGGCGACAAACCTTGCTGGAAGTCAATTCATGAGTATCAGGATTCACCACTCTAGCTTGTTCTAGTTAGCAGTGGCAAATAGGCATCCATAAAAACAGGCTGCGGCCGCGAGAGCAATGACCGCTGTCTGAGCACATTTTGTAGTGATCCGTCGTGCTATCGGAAAACACAACAACGGAACTAGTGCCATAACATAGCGTGCGAGTACCGTCATATGTGCAGAAAACACTACCCCAAATACATAAATTGTCATGGGACCAATGAACAGCAACGACACAATCGCACTTCGAGCAAATATTTTGTCGACCATGTCAGCATCGACGTCAAACATAGCGGTAGCAACAACACCAGAGAGAAGTAGCCATAACACAATGCTTGAGAATATTGATGGAGGCGTTGAAATGCCCCATCCCCCATTTCCAGCCAAAATAACCAGCAATGTGTCATCTATCGTGGTCAAGAGTGAAATAGCTGTATAGTCAGCAGGGCCGTCCAGTGGAGGTCGATCCACTTGAACCCCCAGCACTCCCCGAAGGAAAAGCCAGGAAAATGCCCCAATAGCAGGCATCAGCACCAAAGCAAACAGTTCTCCCAGTCGTGGAGCATGGTGTTGTACAGTTAACGGAGCACCTTTATTTTGTGTATACAACCAGATGCGGAACCACATAATGAAGAGAATCGCCGCTGCCACAGCAAAGATATTCTGAAGCTTGACAGTTCCGCCTATCATGGAAACCGTCACAAACGGAATAAGACTCCATTCTCCTCGGACATAAAATACTGCGGCCCCTAACACAAGCGTAGCGATGAACAGATTCAATGCATCAGGTGTCACGTAGGAATTAGTGAGACGAAACACTGGCATTGAGGCAATAGCAATAGGTAGCGCAAGAATCAGTCCTTGTCGAGCGCCGAGTCTTGATAACATCCAGCCCAATGCAGCCATACCGAACCACAACCAGATGATTCCTGTGAGCCGTGCTGCCGTAATCAGTTCTATTCCAAGAATCTGCTGTATTGGCCACGATAGCCATGCTGTAAGAAAAAAGTACACTGGTGAGTGAATATCTGCAGACGTATACCCCTGAATGAACGTAGCAGCATCGGGCACGTAAGAGGCGCACGTGCCCTGGTGAATGACCAACTCCGGAGAAATACCGACACCCCTGCAAGCTGCAAGTATCCTCGCATATTGGTCCGTCATATCCCCTGGGATCACTACATCCCAGCGGCGCGCTTTGTCGACTGCATCTATGTACTGGAACTCGTCGTATACCGACAACGGCACATGAGCCTTCATAAACCTAACGGTGAGGACGGCAGCAATAACAAAGTATAGAAACCCCAAAAGAGTCCATTTCTTAACAGGCCCCACACTCAGCAAAGTTGGATACCTCCCAGCACGCATCTGTGTACCTAGTTACTACTTTTGTCCTGAAAACACATTATTTTCAGCACGATCATTCCCGTTACCGTTAGCTCTCCTTACGGTTTGCTGCCACACCATTAATCTTCACATTTTTCAGGTGTGGGTCCTAAGAAACGGGCGTTCAATGCCACAAGCCCCCCTGACTCCATGTTCGGCCCAGGCATGACCTCAAAGGATGCGGCCTTTTGTAGGCCGCCAAGGACCGTTGAAAGATGATGTGGCTGCACTGCAGCCGAAACGACGTACTCATTGGGGCGTAATGACAGCTTGGGAATATGCACGTCAACATACCCGTCACCAACTGCAAGTGTCTTGGGAAGGAAATCTGCATCCAGCCCATGCAAACCCCACACTACGGTTCCACCACTTGTGTCGATTGAGACACCAAAAACCGGGTTGCGCACAACTTCATGCGCACGATAATGCACCCTTAGCGTCAGTGAATCATACACATTAAGTCGAGAAGTGTGTTGTTTCTGCGCGTTTAATACGTCTACAGCAAGGATTTCAACCTCACCAGAGCCTATTTTTATTCCACCCTGCGAAGTCCGTATACCATCAACTGCTGTAATAGCGTATTTGTCAATAACTTCAATAGCATTCCCGACGTCTTGAAGGCAGCCGTGATCAAGCCAAGCAACTTCATCACAGAAAGAGCGCATTTGATCGAGTGCATGAGAAACAACGACAACGGTTCTCCCCTCTTCACGGAAATCAGCGAACTTTGCCATGCATCTTCGTTGGAATGCCATGTCTCCGACCGCAAGGATCTCATCAACTAAAAGTATGTCTGGCTCAATGTGGACCGATACTGAAAAACCTAGACGTACATACATTCCTGACGAATAGTTTTTTACCGGCTGATCAATAAACTCCCCAACACCAGAAAAATCAACAATGTCGATGAATTTCCGATCGACTTCTCTCTTGGTCATACCCAAAATAGCGGCGTTTAGATAAATATTCTCACGACCGGATAGTTCCGGATGAAAACCAGAGCCAACCTCAAGCATCGCTGCAAGGCGACCATTAGCTACAACTCGCCCTGTGTCAGGCTTCAGTATTTTTGCGATACATTTCAAAAGTGTCGATTTTCCAGAGCCATTATGTCCTAAAAGACCGAATGTCCGTCCCTCTGGAATCTCGAAAGTGATATCTCTCAGTGCCCAAAAGTCCTCATGTTTCCCTCTTCCTCCATGGAGGAAAGCACTTTTAAGCGTTTGGTTACGTTGCCGATATACCCTAAAGCGCTTGGAAACGGAATCAACACGGACAGCCATTGCAGTCATAAAATCAAAGCTCCTCGACAATTCGAGCTGAGTAGCGACTAAAAAATAAATTGCCTACTATGAACATCCCCATGCCCCAGAGAAGGCAGGCGACTAATACTGGAGCGACTGGTGGCACAAAGTCATAGAGGCAGGCACGGAAGGCTTCAAGGAATATCTCGGCCGGATTTAGACGAAATAATGTCGTGATAGGAATAGGCCGTCCATACAGCTGCCATCCCATATCAAATAGTTTGATCTCCACTTCTTTAAGCATTGCTAACGAAAAGACAACGCCGGAAGCATACATCCACATTTGATTAAAAATTTGCCATAGATGTGTAATATCTCTAAAGTAAACGGCAACAATTGCCAAAATTAATCCAAGTCCAGTCGAAAACATCGCGGTTAACAGTGTGATCAAAAGGAGGATAGGAATCATCAAAAGAACACCTGGACCACCCATAAGTGCCGCAACAACGGTAAGAACGGCCAATTCAAAGAGAAAATCAACCACAAGCGCAAGACCAGACGAATAAACTAGCACGCGACGAGGAAAGTACACCTTTGCCAGTAATCCTGCGTTATCAACGAGCGAGTTCATCCCTTTAATAACGCCAGCCGACAAGAAATTCCAGCACAAAACCCCGATACCTATCCACAGCGCAAACGAGTCGATACCAGAACGCAATCCAGGCTCCACCGTTCCACGAAAGACTAAGCCAAAGATAATGGTAAAGACCGCAACCGTCGCCAGCGGATTAATTAAAGACCAGAGACGGCCAAGCGTAGTACCTTTAAACTCCGACGATACGGACCGTTGGGTAAAACGTAGGGTTAACTCAAGTGTGGACATAATTTCCGGAGTCAGAATCCGCGACCATATTGTTGGTTTCATTTCTGTGCCACCTTTGGCCAATTTGAGGAAAAGTGTGCCACAAGTAGCTCGGTTGAGCCACTGTCACTAGAGGCACCTTCCGGTTCGACCACAGAATGCAAGCGCCACCACTTCCCGTAGAAAGCACTTTTAAAGAAAGCGATGACGTGCATAGTGATCCGATCTAAAACGAGCGAAAGAGCGAAGGAAATAACACAAATTGCAACAAAAAACATATAAAGCTGCACTGAGGTAAAAGTTTGCCACTGAATACCTGAATAATTAAAAAGCTTATAAATCACAACGTGGTGTACCAAAAAAATCGGATATGAGTACTTTGCAACTAAAGAAATGCCTTCACGTAGGGGAAGAATAGCAACATACTCACTTAACGCTACGAGAAGCAAAAAGACCGCAATGCCTACGACGGTTGTGGAAACATCCTTTTGCACTGAGTTTGCGAAGTAGGTCGTTGCGATGAGAGCAACAACGGCTCCCACTATCGCGACCAGGGGCACACGTTTAAAACGCCGTATGAAATAGATACCAAAAGCCAACTCCGGAAGACGCGTTGTGAGAAGCACCGAGAGAGGGAAAGAAACAGAGTTATTCAGAAAATAAATTGTGATGATATAGGCGACCGCAATACCGAGCGCGGTGAGAATGGGGAAACGATCAATGCTCCACGAAAGCAGGGGAAAGAACAGATAAAAGATAATAATAAACCCTAGGAACCATTCACCAAGCAAGTAAGTAGTTTGAACATTAAAATTAGAAATGAGGCCGTCAACACCTAATACTGTCCATATTATCGAGCGCATTGACGACGCGTTAATCGGATGCCCTTTGAGATCTAGAAAAAAATATAATGTCCCGAGTAGCCAAGCTATCCAGAACATTGGGTAGATTCCTAAAAACCGCTTCCAGTAGTATTTTTTTAGGTCAATCGCAGATCGGTAGGTTAGTCCCAATGCAGCGCCCGAAATAATAAGAAAAAGCGATACCCCAAGATCGCCGACGTAAATCCCGAATGGACGATTGACGATAAGGAAGCCTCCGTCTGTCAGGAAAGGATTGTTAAAGTGCGTGAGGATAATAAGGAATACTGCCAGAGAACGCACCAGGTCTAAATAAAACAAACGCTGTCGCGGCGTTGTGTTAGTACTAAGTGTCATGAGGTTTTTCCTCGTCTCAAGATACTTCGCACGTTCCTCGCAATACCTAACGCAACTCTTGCAGGTCCGTGAAACAGGGGAGGAGTTCTGCGCTTAAAACCCGCTCGAAGAACTTTCCACGTGGAGGTCGATGCTTTCGCAGCGCGCACCATGTCAACCTGTTTAGCAAGATTCCAATGATCAGACATCGCGCGCGTTAGTTCCCGCGTATAGAAAGATAGATTCGTTAATTCAATCCGAGCAAAACGATCCGAAAAAAGCCATGCGCTAAAGTATCCAGCTCCCTGAGCAACATAACAATGAGAACGCTCAATCGCATGGCTGATCGTACCATCTCCAGCAAGCGGTTCGGGAGGAAAATCATTCCACTCCCAGCCTTTATCAAAAAGCTTCTGAAGAGCTTTGGGCCGAAACCAGAATGTCGATCCTAAAGGCGCAATTAGTCCTTTTTCTTCATGGACTGGAACAGAAACACCAAGGTCGCCAAGAAGCTGCTCTGTACGTTGGAAGTTCGGACCCCACGCGTAGGCTGAAATAGGGAAATAGTCAGCATGATTTGGGGGCATCGGGGTAAGCAACCCTAAACGGGGCTCTTTTTCGAAGGTGGCAATTACATTTGCGACGAATGCTGGTGTTGCCAAGACGTTGTCAAAACACTTAAGAGCGAAGCCTTCGCCCACTGTCCCCGGTTGGATCTGTGTGACTTTTTTGTCATGCACAAAACACACGAGATCATATTGCTGAACGAGATCGCACGTTCCAACAAGTAGCGCAGACACGTCTCGCCCCCGGTTCTTCACCTTACGCACAATAACCTTATTAGGCAATTGAGAACACAACGAGCTGACGTACCGTACTTTTTCGTCCGCACCAACTGTAACAATTATGTCAGCATACTCTGGCATTGAACGCGCATAGTGAAGCATCGACTCCATAAGCTCCATATAATGCACATGCATGATTAGAGCTATTTTCTGGTGTTGGGGTTCCACTTCTACTACCCTTGTCGGGAGCACATATGTCAACTGCAGATTCTTCACCAAGTCGGTGAGTTCCACAGTTCGCAGCAGGTTCTCCCATATCATGCCTGTATCGTAGGTAGTGTGATCGCGCAAATACTCATATAAATCAAGAGCCGCATTGCCGATTGCTTGATCGAGAACATCCTCATAATCGTGGAAGAACGAGCGTCTCTTAAAAATAGGACATCGCCTCTCCGCGATCAGCTTAGTTGGTGCAAAGATGATCGGGTGGCTCGTGATGTTTTCAAGGTCGCGCGTATCAACATAAACATCGCACACAAATCCAAGGTCAGTAAACCGTTGGGTAAAAGGCTTTTCATGCTTAGCAACAGAGTCAGCATAATCTTTGATAATGGGTACCGAATCCCAATATGCCTGAAATTCCTTGCTGGACACCAATGAACGTCGATATACGTGGAAATGTGATTGGATGTGCCATGGTACCTCCTCGATGGAGGAGACATTAGTGCTTCCACTTGGAATACCGTGAAATGCTGTGACACCCCAAAAATCGACATCTCTCCCGGCCATCTCCGAGAACATTTCACCAAATGGGTAAACAGGTCCCATAATGGTGCAATTAAACAGAACTATTTCGTCGAAATCGCTACTAAGACGGCTCCATCCGTATGAGTCGAGAACTGTCTTGTACGCCCACACATCGAGCCCCCTGTTATCCCTCACAGTGACATTCGATGTGTATTGACAAAGAGTTCGATAGCCTTCTTCAGTCAGATTTCCATTGACTACAACCGCCAGTTCCGACAAATTTTTCAACATGTCACCCAACAATGCCTCAACAAAAGTGTCGACTTGTCCAGCAGCGTCATAGAAAAAGAAAATTCCGAGACGTTTCGCTGTTCCCGTAAGGATCATAGGGCCCTCCTACAAACGTATAACTACTCTATGAGCCAAGAGGGGAAGGGGATGGTCCAGGAGGGTTGGCCGCAAGAATAGCTCGTATCTTTGACGGATCCCCCCAGACTCCCGGTGAGTCATAGGGTCGGTCGGGAAATGCGCCATACTCCAGCTGTATGGAAAGATCGTGATCTTTAATGTAACGCTCTACCCGATCTGCGAGGGACACCGGTTCACCCGTACAGGCGTTGATAATACCGTTAACGTTATCTTGAGTAACAATTGCGGCAATCTGACCCGCAAGATCATCCACAGGAATGAAGTCATAAAGGTTCTTTCCACTGGTGAAAGGGAAAGTAGCTCTGCCCTCATCCGCAGCAGTTAATAGCTTGGAGAAGACAGAGTTCCCAAATCTATCGTCACCGACAATGTAGTAGGCGCGTATCCACTGGAAGATCGCCCCATGTGTTTGTGCACTCAAACGCACCATCTCACGCAAAGCATTCTTCGAGATCCCGTAGAGTGAGGCAGGAGAGCAGGGCGAGTTTTCATCGATTGGCCCCTCCCAGTAGCCAACTTCATGCATAGTGCCCATCACCGCAAGATGCTTCAACCCTCCCTCGTACAGACTATCGATCAGGCGATAGTGTAGAGCTAGATCATCGATGTGGGCACGAGAATTATGTTTGAAGCCATCACGCCAAGCCATATGGACAACAACGTCAGGACGTCCCATCTGCTCGTATATGTCGGAGGCGCCTGAGAAAACATCTAGGACTAGACGTTCAGCTCTCGGATCAACACCATCAAAACGTAGGTCAACGGCTCTAACTTGGACCCCTCGGTCAAGAAGTTTAGCAACCACGTGTCGCCCGATATATCCACCCGCACCCGTGACAAGAACAGATTTGCGCATGGTCACATCATATCAGACCCGCCTATATCGCCTTCGTGCGCAAAGGCGATATTGCTTTCTTTGAGACCTCTGCTTTCCCAAGGCAGCACACATCTTAACCCGACGATACACAGGTGTAATCCAGATCGCAAAATATGGAAATTGGCGCTTAATAAAACGTTTTAGGCGAGCAGTCCCCCTTACCTTTCGTTCCAACTTGCCATCTGCACAAATTAACCCGCTTATACTATCGTCGGGTAACAACGCGAGTAGCACGGCTAGCTGGTGCGAAAGCAGTCCGTACCAACGAGTAATCTCGTTGGTACTGAGAGCCAAACGCGTGTAATATCCGTCGCGTGCAGCAAAGGAAACGACAAGATGCTCCCAAATATCGAGCATTTCCGGCGCAAATAGAAACTGATGAGCGGATTCGTTGTTGAGCGCCCGCATCAAAGTCTCCAAAGCCCCAGGGCGAATGAGAAATGCTTCGCCTGATGAAGTAATCGGAAAATGTTCATCAAGAGGCGTCGACAACTTCAACCTATCAACAAGCGCCTGCGCATGGTCCGCTTCGTAATGGATTGCGACGGAGGAATGATCGATCTCCGATATGGGGGCAGCATGTACCAGAATACCCAGATGGGACTCGTGTTCGAATCGTTCAATCGCATGTGAGAGAACAGCTGACGACTCAAGGATTCCTCTCCTTCGACTCCCCCCCTCATGAAATGACGAAAGCCTTCCCAGCTCCAGCATAAGATTATTAGGTTGCCTCAACAGATCTCGCACATTGAGAAGTAGGGCGGTCGTCGCTGTTTTACATAACGGATTACTCAACCGAATTTCAGCCGAGTTACCCAATTCAGTCATCACTACTTGTGTCCGGTGCAATAGAGACTTATTCGTGCAGGTAATCACAAGATGCGCACTCATAGGAATCATGGACAAATAATCCATAAGCCTGTCGAGTGCCGAAAGAGAGTCCACATGCCCGTGAACATTAAGTGAGATTTGGTCAGCTTCCTCACGAAAACCGTCAGATGGCAGCACCGTAACAAGCCCAGCATTGACTGCAAGAGAACGAGGGGGCGCATTCCGAACCACTCCAGTCAAGATCATGTCCGAGGAATAGCCGTACTGCTCGGCTTTCTCAAGCAAACGCTGTCCATAAGTTCTGCCCTGTGCCATGTACAAAGGGTCATGGAAGAAAACCCGACGTTTCAGTATCGGACACCCCTCATCTAGAAGGGTCTCAGCATCGAGAATCGAAGGATTGTCTGTGGCATAATCTTTGGCTGGAAATACAACGAAACTTGAAAAAGCAAGTCGAGTGAAGTGCTCGGTAAATCGAGCTTCATGATAGGCAACAGAGTCGTTATAGGAGTCGATAGGAGGCATCTCCTCCCAATACTGTCGAAATCTTGGGTCAGAAAGTAGGCGTCGTCGTACAACAATGAAGTGAGACTGAATATGCTTCGACATCTGACTTTGAGGAAGGAATGGATGTGGACGCACTTCAGGATGTTCAGTAAGTCCCCAGAAGTCCGCATCTGGCCTCTGCTCGGCAGTCATGAAAACTGGTTCCCATGGCCGAATAGGCGCGAAAAAGGTGTTGTTCAACAGGATAATCTCGTCGTAAGCACCACGGGTATTCCATTCAAGTGCTTCGAGTCCTGCGTGGTATCCGGCAACATCGAATCCCTCATTTTCTCGGATCAGTACTTGCACACCTATGTCATCGAGACGGACCCTACTGGCATGTTCAAGCATCCCGTTAACGACAACTAGGATTCGATGAACGAAAGGCTTTAGACTTCTCAACACTTCGACCACATATTCATCAACGTGCCCTAAATAGTCATGAAAGAGATAGATTGCAGCACGCCTCGAACACATATGCATAGTCTACGATCATTTCTGGCAGTGATGAGTTCCAAACAATGAAAGAATTAGGATGCCCTGAGATTCAGGTATTCTTAGGCCATGGAGCTGTGTACCCTTAGAGACTCAGCGAAAGCGGTCACTCTATTTCTCATCTTTCTTATACTCGTTTCGCTAGTCGGATCAACTCTAAATTCTGGCATTGCTTTAGTATTTTGGAGTGCCATCGTCGCAGCGGTCGTTTTGACAGCCTTGGTCCTTGCACGCAATGTCAAGCAATTTACGACCCGTAGTGTTCTGCCAGTGATTCTTGTCGTGCTTCCTTCGATTATCGGCGTAGCTGCTGTGTTACGCTTCCTGTCCCATTACGATGGCGGAATTCCGATCCAGTTCACACGCAACGATATGGTGATGAACACTATCGAGGCGCTGACAATCCACCGTAACGGCGGGCTAGGCGTTGGTGATGAAGTCAAACCCGTGTTTCTCACCGCTGTTATTTCGTCGCTGTTCTATGGACCAGGAACCTCTTTTGTTCCGTTACTTACGATGCTTTATGGGAACATCGCCGCCGCAACAACTGTAAGCGTCGTCGCCAGCATTTTCTCTGCTTGGTTTGCCTTTTTATCACTGAAACAGGCGCCGCTTCCAGTACGAATTCTCGGAACCTTGGTTGTTGGTTGGGTTCCGTTTACGAGACATCTATTTGGTGCGGTGCAATATAACGGCTACATGAATATACCCTTGATATATCTCATATTGATTCTCACGTGGGTTATTTACCGCACATTGAAACCTGCACAAGCGCTTATTTGGCTCCCTTTACTTGTGATCACAACACTTGCCACATGGTCGCCCGCTTCTTTAATACCCGGTTTTGTCTTGCTAGTTACCGCATGCCGTTTCTTTATTGACGCCAGCATTGACCATCCAACACGCAAAGAGTATGTTTGGATGGGACTTACGTGGGGCAGCGTAGCACTTTACTTTTTTACGATTTCGCTTCCCTCCCTACGAGCAGATGGTGACTATCTGGCAGCCGGTCCTGGCAATCTTGGTGGAGAGTTTGCCGATCGCCTATTGACCGCTGCTATCATCCTTTTACTCCTGTTTCTGCTCGTTGCAGTTATTGCCCCCCATCGACGCTCTGCGGACGTGATGGGATTAGGAGCTGTAACAATGGGCGGATGGCTGGCAGTGTTCTTCCTTCTCCTAATGCGCGACGCTGGCGATACCCGCTGGGGTTATTATCCGCTCAAAATGCTGTGGATATCTACCCTAGTCTTCGCCACAATTATGACCGTGGAAACCTTGGTAAAAGCCTTCTCGGAAGACAGGTCAGAGGATCAAGCAACGCAGGGTAAATTCTATCTTCGACGTTTCACACACCTTGCTTTAGCAGTAGTTATCATGGCAGCTGGCGTTTTGTTACCTTCAGAATATCTTGGGCTTCGCAAAACAGTACTACCCATAATTGCAAGAGATGCAAACATTCCGTCTCTCGAACAAAAACGCCTCTACGACCAACTTGTCGAAGTGTTCGATTCTAGACCAGGGGAACCGGTAGTGTTTATCCGTCAAGCCTCCGAACCTGCTTACGATGGAGATCGAAACCGCTTCCTCATCCAGTTTTCTGCCCCCACAGACCATGACGTGCGTATCCACGCATATCGAGACTGGGACAAGAAGTACTACCAGTTGCTTTGTCCGCTGCTACGTGCCTGGGATAAAGACGCAACGATAGTGACATCCAGCAATGGACTTGAGAAAACGAAACAACAAGTCCAACAGTGTAATGCATACCGACACACCGTACAGTATGTTGTATTAGACCAATGACTATTCCATGTCCTTGTTCAAAGGAGCCAGAACGACATAATGATTAGTTTAATGTCACGTATTTTCATTCAAAAGGATCTCGACTCTCGCGACAATTCACTCAATCTATTACGTTTACTTTTGGCTTTACTCGTTGTTTTCTCTCATGCACAAATTCTCGCAGGAGTAGGTGACGGCGTCGTTTTATTCGGTCAGCATCTGGGAAGTTGGGCTGTTGTCGGGTTCTTTGGCATTTCTGGATACCTTATTACAGGCGCACGTATTCGAAGCGACGCTGGACGGTACCTGATCAATAGAGTTGTCCGTATTTATCCCGCTTTTTTATTGGTACTCGTATTCGTCGCATTCGCTCTGGCGCCACTCACTCATTTCCTTGAAAAGGGAACCATTGATGGCTACTTCGGGACTTCTCCCACGCCTTTGAACTATGTGTATAGCAACCTCCTCCTTAAAGTGAGTTACTACAATATCGGCACAACCTTAGCCTCACATGAGTTAAGCGCTTGGAATGGTTCACTTTGGAGTCTTTCCTACGAGTTTTGGTGCTACATCATTATTGGCGTCTTCATGTCATGGAAATTTATTCGACAGCACATATGGCCGACAGGCGTACTTTTTGTCATATCGGTCCTTGCACATGTCGGCATTGAACGCCTTAACCCGTATATTGACAACAACTACGACCTCAGCCTGCTAATTTTTATGCTCCCCTATTTTCTCGGAGGTGCGATCATTTATCAATTGAGGGAACGTCTACCCATGCGAGGACGTTATGCGCTTCTCGCCTTAGTCATCTCTCTTATACTGATCGCGACATTCCCCGCTTATGGCAAACAACTCGCCTCACCCTCTATGGCTTATCTCATCCTTTATCTGGGAACAGTGCTCCCTTCACCGTCTATTATCAAGACTCATGACATTTCGTACGGCGTGTACCTTTTTCACTTCCCAGTTATCCAATTCCTCATAACTCTTGGGGCGGATCGCCTTGGATTCCTCCCTCTTCTAGCTCTCAGCGCAGGCATCACTATTTTCCTATCAATACTGAGTTGGTTTGGCATCGAACGCGCCGCGATGCGTTGGGTACGTGGCAAGGCACCTTGGGGAGACCTTGCTAAAGGACCGCATGATCTCCCAGCTCAACATCAAAGCTAAGCTCCAAACATTGTCTGAATAGTGATGTGTCTCTTGGTTGCACGCCTCACGGGCGCAGATTCCTGTGTCCACCAGGAAAGACCTTCATCACATATTAGAAAGGCATGAAGTCTATTCCACCGGATCGACTGGAGGCATTCAGGCCACTCATTGAGTCTGCTTGGCCTACTGTACCTGTGATAGACGAACTGGGTCTGGGGGGGGAGGCGTGGTTAAGCAAGTCGTCTGTACAGGGATGGCATGCGGAGGATCTATTGATGGAATGAGCAAGGCTGACTTACGGAACGAAAATACTTGGCCTCGCAATAACTGGCCGTAGCACACTTAGATAATGACTTTTGGCAGCAGTTCCGGCCTTCTTTGCTCCGAAGCACCACGAGCAGAATAATTCCATGCACATGCAGCAAGAGAAGCGAATTTAGAGCAACGAACGCAGGGCAAGGCTTTCGAAAGTCTTTCGTTCGAGCGAGTACACGTGAGCTGGAAAGGACCGGCTAGGCGAATAGGTACGGCTCCTAGACAGGCCTTAATCGATGATCTTGATCAGATGATCTATACGTGTTGTGGCCTTTTCATGATCGGTACGATGTTCCACATCCGATCCAGATCGCCGTTAACCAACGATCAACTGTGGCAAGTCTGCCAGCGAGTAATGATCACACAGGCCGCAGTCCACGATGGCATGCATTTCAATGACATTTGAAGTGTCCTGGGTTTTGTTCCGCTTCTTGTGCGGGGGTCAGCTCAGTTGTCTGGTGTTGGTTGTAGCTGGTGATGATCTCTTCGGCGGTGGTGTAGCCGAGAGCCTCGTGTAGCTAAATGTTGTTCCACCAGTGAACCCGGTTCAGGGTTGCTCATTTGACTTGTGTGCATGATTTCCAGGTCTGGGAATAGATCAACTCAGCCTTGTACAGCTCATTAACCGTCTCAGCTAACGCATTGTCGTAGGAGTCGCCGACCGAACCGGTTGAGGGTGTGATTCCATGTTCACTCAATCGTTCGTTGTAAACGATCGAGGCGTATTGACTGCCGTGGTCGGCGTGGTGAACGAGATCGGCTAGGTCATCTTTGGCGTTCATGATTGCCTGCTCGAGCGCTTCAAGCGGTAGCGCCTCGGTGCTCATGGTTGATCTGGTGGACCAGCCCACGATCTTCCTGCTGAACACGTCAGTGACAAAAGCTGTGTCAACGAACCCGGATAGGGTCCGAACGTAGGTGATGTCAGCGACCCACAACCGGTTCGGGCCACCGGCTTTAAAGTGCCGCTGGACAAGATCCGGGCGAGTATCAGGCA
>NZ_AUBF01000013.1 GCF_000429105.1 Schaalia suimastitidis DSM 15538 | reverse complement strand
CAGGAGCAGTGCCCATACCCGGCACATACGTCGCCACATGATCAGCCTCATCCACATCCCCCACAGCAACAGCAGTACGCAAACGCGCCGACCCCGTGTCATCAAGCATCAACAACGACACATCATCATCACTTTGAATCAGTTGTTCAATGGCGTGAGCATCACGCAACCGCTTCTGCGCCATCGTCAAAGCAGCAAGATACGGAGACACCGCATGCCTCACCCCACCAGGATCCACCAACCCTTCTGCCCCCACACGCTCCTGCCACTCCTCATGCAACGACGTTAAACGCTCAACCTCACCTTCCAACTCCTGCACCAACACCGGCAAACGACACCGATTCGCCGCATCCCGCGACGCCGCATCCACCCCATCAAGATTACCCACCACCTCCGGAAACTCCCTCACCAAACGCTCCCGCTCCGCAACCGTCAACGCCTGCCACCACGCCGCAACCTCCCCAGTAGACCAACTCGGATCCGGCAAATCAGCAAGCCCCTGAGAAAAACTCCCCGCCCACTCACACACCCCACCAAGTGAACCCACCCCACGAGCAACCACCCCACACCGACGCACAAAATCCCCATCAACCTCACCCGCCAAACGCAACACACCTTGCACCATACGCTCTAACTCAAACTTCGCCTCAAGACGCACCCCATTTTCATACTCCACACACTCACGCTCCCCAGGAACGGCCATATCAGGATCATCCCACCGCAACTCCACCAACTCACACGACACACACCCATCCTCACCCAAACGCAAATACGAATGCTCCTGCGCAAAAACCTCACACTCCCACCCCTTGGTGCGCACCCGACCCACCCCATCAGCAACATCAGCCAACGCCATCATCATCTCACCAGCATCAGCCACCAACGCATCCACATCACCAGCAAAACTCAACGCCTTCGACTGCATCGCCTCCACACTCAAACCCTGCGACCACATCCCCACACACACCACACGCGCCAAATCCGCAAGATCACACAACACACCATGAGCCCTACGCCAATCATCACACGCATCCAACAACGCATGCTCATGCCACCTACGCACATCCGCCCACACCACCATCACACACCACCACCCAAACGATTCACCGCCTGCGCCACCTGCGCATCCGTCAAGGCAAAATCAGCCGCAACCTCGCCCACACCCACAGCGACATCACCATAGCGCCCACCTAAAGTCTCCAAACGGTCAATAACCTCGCCCAGAGCGCGATCATAAGCAGCTTCACACGCACCACCACTAACAGCACCTCGTACAGGCGTCAGCTCCATCGTCGGCACACACCCCAACAAGCCCGCTTTCAGCTCAGACAAACGCTGAGCAAATAACCTCAAATCCCCCTCGATAATCTCAATCCCCTCACCCATCACACCCTCCCAAAAACAGATAGCGCAACAAACGGCACTATGTTACACATCACGCTGAACGTGAGCCAAATATGTGGTTCACCCCAGAAATGCGCGTCGGTGACAGTGTGGGTTGTTGTCACGAGGATTGAGGGTGGAGGTATTTAAATGTCGCCGCATGGGGCGGAATGTGACGCAATTGGGTAGTTACCAAGAAAGGGTGTGCACAGTAAACTAAGGACCGCCTAACTACGAAGAGAGGGGTTTTGTGTTTACCCATCAGTCACGTCGATACATGGTGACAACCTTGCTACTTGGCTTGTGCGCACTCACAGGAAATGGGATTGCGTATGCCGCAGACGAAAAAAAGGCCACAGGGGCCGACTCGACCGAAGCCAAATGGTCGCATATCCACCCCAGTCGCTATGGCGACATCATCCGAAAAACAGACCGCATCACATACACCGACGCAGGATCTTTTACGCCTATCAGCTGTGACGCCACAGGCGACGGCAATGCCGACATGATTTTCGCCAACACCCACGGGCTTCACGTTGTGCCATATATCCCTTACGGATCTGGAAATGACGACCTCACACGTACCCTTGAGCAACAACCGAATGTCTTGACGGTTGCGCCACCAGAAAGTAGCACCACCTATGGTCGCATCGTCACGTGTCTGCCAGGAGGCAACACCCAACACACTATCGCCGTTGCAGACCAAAACGCAGTACACATATACGCACGCGGCACCAAAGGCACGGCACCAACATTCGTGGCGACCATCAATGTTGGAGAAAGCATCCTCGCCTTAGCAGGAACACCACAAAATGCCGCGAAACCCGCCATCGCCATCGGCGTAAAGGACGGGGTACACCTGATCGACACTGCGGCGATGAACGACGCCAGAAAATATGCGTTGAATGAGCTTTCACCTCAAACATGGGCGATCGACGGAACAGGTGGTATGCAGATCGTGCCAGTTGAATCACCGCTTGGACACTTCGCGGTGAGTAGCCCAGCTCAGCAAAGCGTCTACTATGCGCGAACGAATGCTACAGCTGAGCAATTTAAAGACAAAGCCATCACCATCACCGATCGAGCAGGTAACAGCGCATTTGGTCATGCGCTCACCGTCATCGGTGACTTTAACGACGACCAGATTCCTGATCTGGCGATCGGTGCGCCAACGGCCCACAGTGACGCAGGCGCTGTTGCTCTGGTATTTAGCCCTGAAGAATCCGTCAGTGTCGACACCACTTCCACAACCGACACAGCCATTCAAACAACAAACGGTGACAACGGTGGGTATCTCCTACGGTCAGCGCTCTACGGCCGCCTCGGCGCCTCGCTCGCCTGGATCGACGGAGGAAACGAGGCTGGCGCACTCCTCGTTGGTCGCCCTCAGCATGGGGAACATGCCGGTGGTCTCATTATTTCCGCCACAGCACTGCATAAACACCACAACTCGGGAGGCGGCGTCGATGATATTGAATCCTCACGCATCGCCACAATTGCTGCAGAAGAAGGCGGCCAAGGGGATACAGGGACGAACGTAGGAATTATTCCCAGACGAAGTAACGACCCTCTAGTCGGCATCTACACGGCCAATTCACGGGGAAAAGTTCATGTGTGGACCGTTGATATGAGCCGCCAGTCGGATACATACGATGAATCTACGCCACTTGCTCCACCTTTTCCTCCGCCACCAAATCCATCGGCCGAACCCGCGTTGGCACCTATTGACACGCCAGAGACAAAGAGCTGGCTTGGTGAATTTACCTCTGGTTTTGGTGCATCACTTGCACGCGGGAGATGCGACGTGACCGGTGACGGAAAAGCCGACATTATTTCGGGAAGTCCCGTTCGCTCCGAATGGAAATGGGACCCCTACTACGCTGACAGTACAGAAACCAAAGGATGGGTATTTAACGTCACCGGACAAATCCACATCATTCCAGGTGGCACCCCGGGGGCAAGCGTACCTAATGCCCATACCATCACCATTAATGGGCCACGCCAGACACACGACCCTGCGACCGATTCAGCTATTGGACTGTCAGTAGCGTGCCTAGGTGACGTCAATGGTGACAGCATTGACGACTTCGCATTCTCGTCACATACGATCGCACGCGTCTGGGTGATTTTTGGCGGTCCCCACCTGAGCAATGTCGACCTCAACAACCTCTCGGCAGAACACGGATGGGCAGTCGAGCTGCCAGAAAATGGAAGCGGCGGTTTTCACCTCAGCAGAGTAGGAGACGTTAATGCAGACGGATATGCTGACCTAGGATTTGTTGTCGCCAATGCCGCATATGCTGCTGGAAAACGAGATGTCACTCAAGGGTCAGCATTTATTGTCAAAGGCAAAGGTGATGGCAGCACCGTTGACCTGAAAAATATTGATCACAGCAATCAGCAGATACTCAAACGCATCGACACACCGCGTGGGCATACCATGAGTGCCTTCACCGACATTGGGGACGTGAATGCCGACGGGCTCCGTGACTATCTGGTCGCCGACTTCCAACACCTCAACAAAGACTTTGTTGTTTCCGGCATCGCGTGGGTGGTCTACGGTAGCACAGCTGAAAAAGTCACAGCAGGAACGCCAGGGCTTGGCTACACGCTGACCATGCCATTTGACGTCTCCCACCGGCTAGGAGCGGGAAACTCAATCGCACCTGTAGGTGATGTTAACGCTGACGGTGTCAACGACTTCGTTATCGGATTCGATGGCGGCACAATCGTTCATCAAGGTAGTGGAGGCGTGGCACTGGTCCGCGGGATGCGATCTCCCGTAGGTGTCACCGTTGAGGATGTGCACATCAGTCCACTTCACGCCGAACACTCCTCGCCGCGTGTCTCAATCATCACGGGCACACCCGACCACAAAGGGATTGGATTCGGCTACAGCGTCGATGCCGTACAACGTGAAGGCTCATCAACACTGATCGCAGTGGGCGCCTGGGGGTACCAAGGGAATGGGCGAGTATACCTATTGACAGCCGACCAGTTTAAACACCCTGTTTCGTCAATTGACAACATACAGGCACAAATCTTTGACTCGGCAGGTATCCACGCACGTTTTGGCCGTTCCGTTGCCTTCATTGGGGACTTCCTCGACGAAACAACACTTGCTATCGGTGGCGATGGCGTCATTGACGAACACGAAACTGACAGACAAGGATATGCGCACAGTGCTCACGTCCTTGCCACCCGGATTGCCACATCCAACGACACGCCATCAAGGGACAGTGAGAGCACAGGGCCCACACCGCACACTCAGTCACCACACCACCGCGCAGGGGCACCAGTACTTGCCAGGACCGGCTTCATCGGCCCCATGATGCTCTTGATGGTTGGCGGATTGGTGACCACAGGGCTCGTATTGCGTCGCATGACACGCAGGCAGTAGACGCATTCCAGATACCAAGAATGGCGGATTTTCAGGATTTATGTCCTGAAAATCCGCCATTTTGTGCGGCTTAGGCGCAAAACAACACCCTGTGATGCAGCCCCGCAGACGTTACAGGTTGAGCTGGATCTTTCGGCCAGGAACAGCCTCGATCAGTTCGCGGGTGTAATCCTGGACTGGATTGGCGAAAAGCTCATCCGACGTGTTGGCCTCCACCAGCTTGCCTTGTTCCATCACGACGACGTCATCGGCAATCTGCCGAACAACTGCAAGGTCATGCGTGATGAAAAGGTAGGACAAGCCAAGCTGAGCTTGAAGGTCATTGAGCAAGTACAAGATCTGATTCTGCACCAGCACGTCAAGGGCTGAAACTGCCTCGTCAAGCACAACAACCTCAGGGTTGAGGGCAAGGGCACGAGCCACTGCCACACGCTGACGCTGACCACCGGAAAGTTCATTCGGGTACCGACGCATCACCGAACGTGGAAGCGCAACTAAATCCAACAGTTCCTGGACGCGGCGAAGGCGAACACGAGGTGGGAACAGGTCATGCTTTTCCTGCGCCGTCTTGGAACGGCCTGATTCAGCGATCTCAACCAGCGTCCGCGCCCACTCAGGGGCTTCGCGCTTCGTTGACGCTGCGCGAGCCACTTCCTGTCGGGCGTACTCAAGCGTGCCATATTGATGAACTCGCAGCGGTTCTTCCACGACCCGGAAAATCGAATACATAGGGTTAAGGGAACCGTAAGGGTTTTGGAAGACCGCTTGAAGACGTCGGCGCAAAGCGAAGAGTTCCTTCTCTGACATCGTCGAGGTGTCGGTGCCGTCAAAGAAAATCTTGCCGGATGTTGGGCGGTACAGTTGCAAGATCATATTGGCGGCCGTTGACTTGCCGGAACCCGATTCACCTACCACCGCAAGTGTGGTGCCACGACGCAGTGCAAAACTCACGTTGTCAACAGCAGTCAGCTTCTTCGCCTCGCCCTTGGCGCCGCGCACGTCAAAGACCTTCGTCAGGTTCTCGACGCGAATGATTTCCTCAGTGGAGGTGGCGCCGAGACCGGCACCGGTGAGTTCCTCCTCAGTGACTTCAATACCTGCCGCGTGGGCCGATTCAATACGTGCAGAAGCTAAAGATGGTGCGGCCGACACTAGACGCTTGGTGTAGGGGTGCTGTGGGCGTTGAAGGATCTCCAACGCAGGACCTGACTCAACAATACGTCCGCGGTGCATCACGACGAGCTGCTCAGCACGTTCAGCCGCCAACCCAAGGTCGTGGGTGATGAAGAGGACCGCAGTGCCCAGTTCCTTTGTGAGCTTACCCAGGTGATCGAGGATGCGACGCTGCACAGTCACGTCCAAGGCTGACGTGGGTTCATCAGCGATAAGGAGCTTAGGTCGAGCAGCCATGCCGATTGCGATGAGTACACGCTGACGCATACCACCCGAAAACTCGTGGGGGAATTGCTTTGCGCGCCGTTCAGCGTCAGGCAGCCCCGCCTCGGCAAGAAGCTCAGCTACGCGCTTACCAGCGTCGCTGCGCGGGACAACGTTATTGGCAATCAGTGACTCTTTGACCTGCGTACCAATGCGAAGCACCGGGTTGAGGTTAGTCATCGGATCCTGGGGGACCAAGCCAATACCTGAGCCGCGCAGTGCCACCCATTCTTTCTTCGACAGGGTTGTGATGTCGCGGCCATCAAACTCAATGGATCCACCTGTGACCTGGCCAGTGCCAGGGAGCAGGCCGATCACCGCTGCCGCAGTAGTGGATTTACCCGAACCAGATTCACCAACGATTGCCACAGTCTGGCCAGGGTAAATCGTCAGGTTCGCGCCGCGCACAGCGGGCACCTTACCGGTTGAGGTCGTGAAGGTCACCTCAAGGTCGGTGATCTTCAGCAGCGGGTTGGCATCCTCGGGGTGGTATTCGGCTTCGCGTGACGAGGCGGTGTCCGCGCCACCGAGGACAGTGCGGGTTACCGCTTCCTCCAGTGCCTCTTCGCTCAAGGGTGTGTCGTTCATCTGGTCACTCACTTTTTGCGCGCCTTCGGATCGAGGGCTTCACGGACGGCATCACCCATCATGATGAAGCTCAAAACGGTTAGGGCCAGGGCCAAAGCAGGGTAGAACAGCACCATCGGCTGGGTGCGCAGGGACTGCTGTGCCTGAGAAATATCCACACCCCACGACACCACGGACGGAGGCAGACCAATACCCATAAAGGACAGGGAGGCCTCGGCAACAATGAAGGTACCTAGTGCCACCGTCGCATACACGATGATGGGAGCCATCGCGTTAGGGAGGATATGCGACAGCAGAATACGCGCCTTGGATGCGCCAAGAGCGCGGGCAGCTGTCACGTACTCTTCGTTCTTGACCGACATGACAGCGCCACGGGTGATACGGGCAATCTGTGTCCAACCGAATGCACCAAGGACAATGATGACCATCCAGATATTGCGGCTTTCCTTGAACATCTGCATGACGACGATCGCGGCAAGGAGTAGCGGAATGGCGAAGAACATGTCAGTGATACGGCTCAGAAGCGCATCAAGCCAGCCACCGAAGAATCCAGCCAGTGCCCCAAGGGTCGCGCCGATGACGGTGACGAGGATCGTGGTGAAAATACCGACCGCAACAGAAGAACGTGCACCGTAGATGACACGGGAGTAAATATCACATCCTTGACGGTTAAAGCCAAAGGGGTGTCCGTCGCGTGCGGGTTTCAGGGAGTTCGCCAGCTCGCAAAACTGTGGGTCCTGGCTGGTGAAGAGCTGCGGGAACAGCGAAATGACAATGGCGAAGAAAATGATGACTGTGGCGATCCAGAAAAGAGGACGCTTACGTAGTGTCTTCCACGCTTCTCCCCACATTGACGAGGGGGCGGAGTCGTCGGCAACAGCGTCAACGGCGCCCAAACCGGTTTCGTCAATGTCAGACACGTAGTGGGCTTGACCCGCGCGCGTGCGGGCAATATTTGCAGAAGGGATGTACTCACTCATAGCGGATCCTCGGATCGAGCACGGCGTATAGGAGGTCAACGAGGAGGTTGGCCACGATATACACCAGGACGAGCATGGTGGTAATGGACACGACGGTGGCAGGTTCACCCTTGGTGATGGCTTGCCACAGCGTGCCGCCGACACCCTTAATGTTGAAGATACCTTCGGTGATGATTGCACCGCCCATGAGGGATCCAAGGTCGCCGCCGAGGAAGGTGGCCACAGGGATCAACGAATTGCGTAACACGTGGCGGGTCATGACTTGGCCACCTGGAAGACCCTTAGCGCGTGCTGTGCGGACGTAGTCAGCGCTGACATTTTCCGAAACTGATTGGCGGGTGAGGCGCAGGACGTAGGCCAGGGAGATGGCGCCCAACACAATGGCGGGCATGGTGAGCGAATGCCACGACACGTTGTTACTGACTGTGGTGGGGAACCAGCCGAGTTTCACGCCGAGGAAGAATTGCATGACGAAGCCGATGACGAAGGTCGGCACCGAAATAATGACCAGGGAGAAAACAAGGACGGTGGAGTCAAAGATTCCGCCGCGGCGCACGCCTGCGATGACACCGATGGTGATACCTAGGATCGCTTCGATGAGGAGTGCGTAGATCGCCAGCTGCAAGGTGACAGGGAAGGCCTGAGCCATGACGTCGATGACAGGCTGGCCTGAGAAGGTTTTTCCAAAGTCAAGGGTGAAAACGCCCTTAAGGTAGAGCAGATATTGCATCCAGAAGGGTTTGTCGAGGTTGTACTCGGCCTGAATCCTTGCGTATGCCTCCTCAGACAAGCCGCGTTCGCCACCGAGGGCAGCAACAGGGTCGCCTGGCATGAGATAGACCATCGCGAAGATCAGGAACGTCGCTCCGAAGAAGACCGGAATGGTCTGCAGGAGCCTCCGTCCGATATAGCGCAGCATGGGTGTCCTTCTGGGATTAGGGGCTGCTGTGACGCAGCTTCGGAAGCCTTAGCGCCGTGGCTAAGGGTGTGCCATTAACGTAATGTGGGCACTTGGAAATAATAGGGTAAAAGTTCCGCAAATGAGATATTACGAGGCCTGTACCACACTGGGGTGAAGTGGGTGGGCTCTACTGGTCACCGTGGTGGGCGTCTGTTGCGGGCGGTGCAATAGGCGACCGTAATGTGCCGCAGTAGTGCTTGGTGTGACCTTCGTGGCGAAATGCATTGTGGCGGGTGACCACAGTCACCCGCCACAAGCTCAATACGTCACGCGTTGAGGACGTTCAGTGTCAGTTCTTGGTGATCTGGTGGTACAGCGGCACGGAGTTCCAGCCGAAGACCACGTTTTCAACGTTGGCGGACCAGCCGCCGGTGACGTTGGAGTACCACAGCGGAATCGCAGGCAGATCAGTCATGAGGACTGCTTGAGCCTCGGTGAGCTTAGCCAGGGACTCTTCGTGGGTGGCTTGGGTGAAGACCTCACTGAGGAGCTTGTCGAATTCAGCGCTGGAGTAGTCGCCATCATTCGAGCCTGCACCGGTGCCATAGATTGGAGCAAGGAAGTTGTACTGACCGGGGTAGTCAGCCTGCCAGCCGGTACGGAAGGCAGTCTGGATTGAACGGTCGGTGACGGCGCCACGCAGGGACTTGAAGTCTGCGTAGGGTTCACCTTCAGCCTGGATGCCCAGGGTGTTCTTGATCTGGTTGGTCACAGCGTCAACCCATGCCTGGTGTCCACCGTCAGAGTTGTACGCAATCTTGAAGGTGCCGTCCCATGGGGAGATGGCGTCAGCCTGTGCCCACAGTTCCTTTGCTTTTTCAGGGTTGTAGGTGAGGACCTCGTTGCCGGGGACCTTCTCGGTGTAGCCGTCAACGACGGGGGACGAGAAGTCCTTGGCGGGGATGCGGGTGCCACCGAAGATTGCTTCAGTCACCTCGTCGCGGTTGATGGACATGGAGATGGCCTGGCGACGCAGTTTGCCTTCTTCGCCGTCAAAGTGAGCGAGGCGAGCAGGGATGGTGAAGGACTGGAAGACAGCAGATGCCTGGTTGACGGCGCGGCCTTCAAGTTCGGTTTCGTAGGTGGTGAATGCTGAATCCGGGACGGTGTCAAGGACGTCGAGGTTGCCGTTGAGTAGGTCAGCGTATGCAGCATCCTGCGAGCTGTAGAAGGTGATGGTCACGCCGCCGTTCTGCGCAGTATTGTCACCAACGTATTCAGGGTTCGGCACCAGGCGGATCTGTACGTTGTGTTCCCACGCGCCTTCACCGTCAAGCATGTAGGGGCCGTTGCCCACGGGGTTTTCGCCACCGGCTGCAGGGTCAGCCAGGGTGGAGTCAGCCAGCGGGTAGTATGCGGAGTAGCCGAGGCGGTCGGCCCAGTCAGCAGCAGGCTGCTTAAGGGTGATGGTGAAGGTGTAGTCATCAACAACTTCGAGGCCGGTGAGGTCGCCTACGCCCTCGTCGTCGGCGCCAACGATGTCATGATAGAAGTATGCGGAAAGCATGGCTTCCTTGGCGCCCATCTTCCAGGCTTCGACGTAGTTCTTGGCTTTAACGGAGGTACCGTCGGAGAACTTGCGGTCCTGCTTGAGCTTGACGGTCCAGGTGATATCGTCCTCGGTTTCGATGGATTCTGCACCATCGAGGACGGTCTTGCCTTCAGCGTCGTAGTAGACCAGGCCAGCCATCACGAGGTCGATGATCTTGCCGCCGCCAACTTCGTTGGTGTTTGCGGGGATGAGTGGGTTTGCTGGTTCTGAGCCGTTCACCATCACGATGCCAGTCGAGGCGGTGGTGCTTGTGGTCTCTGTTGCAGTGTCGCTGGAAGTGCTTGCGTCACCTGCGCAAGCCGAGAGTGCCAGGGCAAGGGCAGCGGGGGCTGCCAGCCAAGTCCTCTTGAGGTTCATGGGATGCCTCCTGTGTTCAGGTAGAGATTTCTCGGTATCGAGAAACTCCATTGCCCGATAAAGCCTAGTTGACTCAAAGGATTGCGGCTTTACATGTCCATCATCTGATGGTTGCAAACGTATAACAATGGTTACGGTTTGGTAAAGATGTGATCTGGTGCACGCTATGTGAGGAAGTTGCTAGAGTTTCATGTGACACATAACCCAGAGGCTTCACCCTTCGTGACGGACCAGGCCATCGTCGACCGTGACGATCACGGGTGAAGTTCCACGTGTATTCAATCAATGACGACCGTGAGAGCGAGGCCACCATCATGAGTGGATTTCGAATCATTCCTCTCCAGCGTTGCCTGGAAATAATTAATACCTGGGCGAGGGCACCCTGGCCTTTGACGACAGATCAGGCTCACACTATTGCTTTAGGTCTTGGGTGGCGTCCCATTGAAGGAAAAGCATTGCTTTTCGGGGGCGACCTTGCCGCCGACGAAGGTGACAGCTTTGTGACCAGCCTTCAAGGACAGGTTGGTTCCGTGGATTTCCCTCTGGTTACACGTGTGGCAAAAGATCAGGAAGCACAAGCTGGTCCTTTGAATCTTGAGCTGTTCCACAACGTGGTTGAGGCCTTACAGGCGCACTATGGTAAGCCCACACTCTCAAACGATGGACGATTCAATAGTGCAACATGGACTCTTGGCTCTGGTGTCACCATCGACCTTGATCGCTCCCCACGTTTCTTCACTGCCACCATCAACTCGCCAGCGCGTACCGCTCTACTTGCTAATGCTGCCGCAGACCCGAATTCTGACGAAATGGACTTCTGAACACACCGGACGCTATCTCCATGTTCATCCATTGAGTGTGTATATGGATTTAAACGCTGCACCACACTCAGCCCACACATGCGCCCGCTGCGCAGCCTTGAGGCGTCGGCTCCGCAAAGCACACTCATCACATACATGCGCTCGTTGTGCAGCCTGACCGTGCAGGAAAACGGGTAACGGGGGTCTTGCTCTACAAGGCTTGTGCTTTGGCGAAGGCAACAGGACCAATATGGCAGTATCCCGCTGGATTCTTCAGCAAGTAATCCTGGTGATGCTCCTCGGCAGGCCAAAAATCACGGAGTTGCTCTACTTCAGTGGCGATTGCGGACCCGAGGCGGGCCTCGCAGTTGGCCACGGCCTCGGCAATAAGTGCACGATCAGCCTCGTCAGACCAATAAATACCGGAGCGATACTGCACGCCGTGGTCGGGCCCCTGTGCGTTGATCGCAAAAGGATCAATAGTGTCAAGGAAAAGGTCAAGAAGATCACGCAGGCTCCGCTCGTCTGCGTCATAGGTGACACGAACTGCCTCAACGTGACCAGAGGATGCACAGACCTCAGCGTAGGTAACTGGCCGGGACCAATACTCACCGCCTGGACCAACCGGTCCGTTGGCATAACCAACCTCGCTGGCAACAACGCCGCGGACAAGTTGGAAAAGGCGCTGCGCACCCCAGAAACAGCCGCCGCCAAAGGTAATCGTCCGTAGTGTCGCCATTAGGGGAGCCTCCTATGTGTATGCCAATCACAGTCACACTCACGTGTTATGGCATCATCATGCCGGAGTATCGGGCACTTCGCCTCTTGGAACCGGTGGCTACAGTTCATACCTGCGCTAAGCCTGATCGGCCCACGTAGGTACCGAAAGGTTCCCCTCTTCTACCACCACGAGCTAAATGTGTTCAGGCACCATCGAAATGGCACCGCACGGACATTCCTCAGCGCAGACGCCACAGCCCTTGCAGTAGTCGTATTTGAACTCGTATTCCCCGGGCTTAATCTTCGTAATGGCATTGTCGGGACAGACCCCAAAGCAGTTGTCGCACCCAAAACAATTCCCACATGACATGCAGCGCCGTGCCTCAAAAAGTGCAGATTCTTCGTCAAGGCCACGCACCACCTCGTCAAATGTTGACGCGCGACGCGCACCCTCAAGTTTTTCACGCACCTGCTGGGGGGCGTCGGCGTAATACCACGGTGTCATACGGTCAAAGGTTGCGTCGCCAGGCTTTATTGGTGGCGTGTAGGTGGTCCCGCGCAAGAACGCATCAATATACCTGGAGGCCTTCTTCCCGTGACCTATCGCCACAGTCACTGTGCGCTCAGAGGGCACCATGTCACCGCCAGCAAAAACACCATGTATGCCGGTCATCATCTGATCATTGACCACCACAACACCATCGTTGATTTCCACACCGGGGGCATTCTCAATCAGCGACAGGTCGGCTTCTTGCCCCAAAGCCATAATGAGCGAATCAGCACCCAATTCCTCATATTCGCCGGTAGGTTGAGGGAACCCCTGCTCATCCAATTCCATTTTTTCAATAGTGAGCGACTGTCCATCCACATGTTTAATGGTGGATAACCACCGCATCATAATGCCTTCCTCTTCGGCCTCAACAACCTCAGAGTCATGAGCGGGCATCCGGTCGCGTGTACGCCGGTAGACGATGACAGCCTCTTCTGCACCCAAACGCTTCGCTGTACGGGCCATGTCAATGGCGGTATTACCGCCACCGTAAACCACGACGCGTCGACCTAAGAGGGGTTTTTCACCTGTTTCAACACCACCGAGGACCGACACAGCATCCATCACTTTGGCTGATTCTCCCGCTGGGATATAGGCACGCCGCCCGATATGGGCACCCACCGCGAGGAAAACCGCGTCCCACTGCGTTGCTTCGGCGGCAACGTCGTCAACTTTGCAGTTGTATTCAAAGGTCACCCCCATCGCCTCAATGCGGCGCACCTCGGCATCTAATATGCCGCGCGGCAACCGGTATGCAGGTATACCGAAACGCATCATGCCACCGGCCATGGGGCCAGCTTCCTTAATATGGACGCTGTGCCCAGCCAGCCGCAGATGGTAGGCGGCCGACAGTCCTGATGGGCCCGCTCCGACGATCAACACACGTTGACCTGTATCGGGTGCTGTCACTGGCACCGTCCACCCCGCCTCGATGGCTTTGTCACCAAGGAAACGTTCAATAGCGTTAATACCGACAGCCTCGTCCACCTGAACGCGGTTACATGCGCTCTGACAAGGGTGATAGCACACACGGCCCATACAGGCTGGCAGAGGGTTGTCGCGCATAATTTGGCGCCACGCGGCTTCGTAGTTGCCTTCTTCGGCGTGAAAGAGCCACTGTTGAATATTTTCCCCCGACGGGCAGGCCTTATTGCACGGCGGCAATAAGTCGACGTAGATCGGCATTTCTGAACGCCACGACCCGGTTTCATTCGCGAGGGAAGAGCCGACGCCAAGGGTGATGGCAAAGGGTTGCGTTTCCAGAGTCATCGTTATTCCTTCTCTGCACTGTTGTGGGTGGCATCGGGCGGAGCAAGGTGCGCCGTACGAGGCGCAGCTTTGGGGCGAATCGTGGTGAAGGTAACGTCGTCGGTGGCATCGAGGCGCGTTGACGTGGCAGCTTCGGCTGCGGCACGTCCCTGTTTGGTTTCCGAGGCGGCGTGGATTAATGCGCAATAGCGGCCCTCCGGGTCTTCTGGGGCAGCCAAGACTCGCGCTAACACGTCATCGTCGAGCTGCGATTCCTCAATGAGGCCGTAGCGTCGAATATTGCGATCAGCAATGGCCTGAAGGCGTGCAATCGTGGCGGCGTCGCCCTCCCCTTTAAATAGGTGGGCAAAACGTCGCTGTGGGCGCAGGTATTCTTCGACGGGAGCGGGCCTACGGATTTTGGTGACCGACGTGATTTCACCACCTTCAGCTTCAAAAACGGGGAACAAGCCCGTTTGGGTGGCGAGGCGCGCAAGCTTAATGGTGAGATTCGAGGCAGATCCCCACCCCAGCGGACATGGAACAAGGACATGAATATAGCGGGCGCCACGAATCTGCATGGCCTTATTGACCTTGTATTCGAGGTCACGTAAATCAGCTACCGTTGCAGTTGCCACGTAGGGGATTTCATGGGCCATGGCAATACGTGCCATATCTTTTCCTTGGCCAAACTCGTTGCCGGGACGCTCCCCAACGGGCTGAGTGGTGGCTGTGCGCGCCGTGGCTGGAGTGGCACCTGATCGTTGCACACCCGTATTCATATACGCCTCATTGTCGTAACAGATGTACAGCACATCGTCGTTACGCTCAAACATGCCTGACAAGCATCCCATGCCGATGTCCACGGTGCCTCCGTCACCGCCTTGGGCAACAACACGTGTTGCTTTGCCTTTCGCGCGCAGCCCTGCGGCCGCACCTGCAGCCACCGCTGGGGCGTTGCCGAATAGGGAGTGCAGCCAGGGCACGGTCCACGCCGACTCAGGGTAAGGGGTAGAGAATACTTCGAGGCATCCGGTGGCATTAACCGCGACAAGGTCCCCATTGGTGGCGGCCATTGCACTGTCGAGGGCGTAGCGCGCCCCGAGGGCTTCGCCGCACCCTTGGCAAGCGCGATGTCCAGAGGTCAGAGAGTTAAAACGGTCAGGGTCGGATTGGACGGAACGTTGCCCTTCTTCGGCCAGGCGGTTACCCACAGCATAGGAACCCACCTGGTAGAACTTCACCTGCTCACGCGCAGGAATGGAGGTTTCGCGTAGCTGGGGGATTCCCAATTCAACGATGTCACTCATCGCATATCCTCCGTTTTCAGCACGGCGTCGGTGCGGGCCTGTGAGTCACGAACGAGGTTTTCTGCCACAGGGCCGCTTCGTCGCGTGGCTGCCTCTCGTGAAAGTTCAGCGTTCACAAGGTCGGTGTCTAGGTCAAGGAAGGTTTGGAAGGGGAGGGTATCCGCAGCGAGTTCATCGAGCATGGCGTGCAGTGAGGCTTTCGTAATGGGTCGTCCACCAAGGCCAGCAAAAACCTCGTAATTGGCTGCGTTATGGCCGCGCATTGCGCTACGGCAATGGGACGAGACGATGCCGCCGATCCCCACTTGGAATGCCTTTTCGAGGTTGACGTACCGTGAGCAGTGAGCCAAGGCGTCACGCACTGCCTCGAAGGGGAAGGGACGGAAGCTGGTGATGCCGAGGACCCCAATCTTTTCGCCACGTCCGCGTCGCTCGTCAACGACGTCTTTGAGGGTGCCAAGGACTGAGCCCATCGACACGATGACGGTTTCAGCATCGTCAAGCCGGTAAGGACGTACCAGCCCACCAGAATCGCGCCCGAATATTTCAGCGAATTCGTGTTGGACTTGAGGGATAAGTTCCAGTGCTTGTTGTTGCCGGTGGTGCGCCAGATAGCGGACTTCCGTATAGGCCTCAGGACCGACCATCGCACCTATAGACACGGGTCTGGCCGGGTCGAGGACTTGGCGAGGTTCGTAGGGTGGTAGGAAACGGTCAACGTCCGTTGGACTGGGGAGGTCAACGATTTCCATGGCGTGGGTGAGGATAAAACCGTCCATACACACCATGACGGGCAGGGACAGTTCTTCTGCTATGCGGAATGCTTGGATATGCAGGTCGACAGCCTCCTGGTTGGTTTCGGCGTAGAGCTGCAACCATCCGCTATCGCGCTGACTCATTGCGTCGGTGTGGTCGTTCCAAATATTGATGGGTGCGCCAATGGCTCTGTTTGCCACCGTCATGACGATGGGCAGCCCGAGGCCGGAGGCGTTGTAGACGGCCTCAACCATAAAGAGCAAGCCTTGGGAGGCTGTGGCCGTATATGTGCGTGCACCAACCGCGGAGGCACCAATACACGCGGACATCGCACCAAACTCAGACTCCACATTGAGGTACTCGCAGGACGCAAGCTCGCCTTTCTTCACCAGGGCGGAAAGGGCCTCGACAATGTGGGTTTGTGGGCTAATGGGGTATGCGGCAATGACTTCGGGTCGGCAGGTGGCGACTGCGCGGGCAACTGCTTGAGAGCCTTCGATTTGTTCACGCATGAGGCTCCTTAGAGGTGTGAATGCCAATTTGGGTGTTGATGGTGTCGAAGGCCTCGGTGGCGGCAGCAACATTTGCTTCACCGAGGCGCCCAGGGAAGCGGCGGCGAATCGCCTCGGCCATTGAGTCGAGGCGAATAAGGCCCGTTAGTGCGGCAACTCCGCCAAGCATGACGACATTGGGTACGGGCCTGCCCAGGTGTTTGCGGGCAATGTCGAAGGCGGGCAGGGTGAGCACGTGGCCGTGAGGGTGAGCCTGGACAATGTGTCCTTGTCCTAGTTCATCAAGGCTTTTTGTGGAGTTGACCAGCGCATAGCCGTTGGCTTTCAGGCCAGCAAAGACGTCCATCACCGGTAGGAGAGTGGGGTCTTGGACGACGACCACGTCAGGTTCAAGGACGGGCTCGCGGGTGCGAATTTCCGTGTCGGTGATGCGGCAAAACGATACGACAGGGGCACCTGTACGTTCGGAACCGAAGGAGGGAAATGCTTGTGCATGGTGTCCGTCAGTGAATGCTGCCATTGCGAGCAGATCGGACGCCGTCACAACCCCTTGTCCTCCTCGACCGTGGATTCTCACTTCGACCATAGGGGCAGACTACGACGTAGCACTGAAGGTGGGGCGCACTCAGAGAAGCATCGTTGTTTTGTGGTGGATTTATGCGGTTTTTGTGCGGTGTAAATGTGGACAACAGTGTGTGCGGGGTGCGACATAGGACACATGGCCTTTGCGCAATAGGTGCTTGGGTCTTATTTCAACGGGAGAGTGTCAATAGGAAGAGCATCAATGGGAGGCGCACGCGAAGCCAAGAAACTTACGCCGCTGATCCTGATTCTGTCCTCCACCGTATGGGGTGCCTACAGTGAAGATGTACCACTCGTTGTCTCAGTCATCGGTAACAAGACCATTGCGCTGCTGATCGGTACGCTGGTCGCCTACCTTGTGGCGGCCACCAATATGAGTCGCACCGAAATGGAAACGTCAGCGAATACGGCAATTCAGTCAGCCGGTATCGTTTTGTTGATCACCGGTGCGGGCGGTTCCTTCGGTGCGATCATCAAGGCTGGTGGCATCTCCGACATGATTGCCGAGGCGGCGGACACCTCGTTGCGCTTTTAGCCTGCTATTTCGTTGGTATGGCATTCCGAGTTGCGGTCGGTTCGGGTACCGTGGCGTCATTGACGACGATGACGATTTTCGCCTCACTTGCGCCAGCCATTGGCATACACCCTGTGTGGGTCGCTGCCGCATGTTTGGCGGGGGCGCTGTCAATCGGCATTATCAACGACTCTGGCTTCTGGGTAACCGCGAAGATTCCAGGATTCTCCGTCACTGGTGGCCTGAAGGTTTATACCTTGCCGCAATTCATCGCCTCGGTATTTACCATCGTGTTCGTCATTATCGGCTCCTACGTGCTGCCGATGGTGTAACCGAAGGCAGACAATGGTGGTGGGCCAATTGAGCGTGGCACCTACACGGGACTCGTTGGCCCACCGCCCCGGCTTTGAGGCGGCTGCGCGGTGACAGCACTGTGCCGGACCTGTTTTGCTCACCTGCCACGACACTGCCGCATTAATTTGCCCAACGAACGTGCCTGGCTGCCACAAGATGAAAGGAACAGTATGCCCACCGTTGTTATTGCGCCTGATTCCTTTAAAGAAAGTATGAGTGCCATCGAAGCAGCTCAAGCCATGCGAGCCGGTGTCCTCGACACTTGGCCTCAAGCACACTGCGTGTTGCTGCCAATGTCTGATGGTGGCGAAGGTTTCGTTGCGACGATTGCACCAGCGTGGAATGCCACTCTCGTCACCGTGGAGGCCCTCGATGCGTTGGGACGCAGCATCTGTGCGACCTATGGTCGCGCCCAGGCGCGCGCAGTCCTTGACGCTGCCTCGGTCATCGGACTTGAACTGATCGAGGCTGAACAACGCAACGTTGCCGCATCGAATAGTCGAGGCCTTGGCATCGTGATTCGTCACGCGCTCGACGCCGGGGTGCGAGATTTCGTCATCGGGATTGGCGGCACAGCTACCACCGACGCCGGAGTGGGAATGCTCACGGAACTGGGGGTACGCCTCGTCGATTCTGACGGAGTGAGGGTGGACCCCTACCCCCTGGAGCTTGATCGCGTACGCACAGTCGATATGACCGGCCTTGACCAGCGGATACTGCGCTCGCGGATACGTGTGGCCTGCGATGTCACTAACCCGCTTGTTGGTCCCACAGGTGCTGCCGCAATTTTTGGCCCACAAAAAGGTGTAGCTGACGCCGATATTGCAGTCTTCGACGCGGCCCTAGCGAGCTTCGCGAACGCGACCGGTTGCGGCCACCTTGCTGATACGCCGGGTGCCGGTGCGGCAGGGGGCTTAGGTTTTGCCTTCCATGCTTTGCTTGGCGCAGAGCTGACCAGCGGAGTGCATCTTGTTGCTGACGCGATAGGGCTGGACAAGGCGATAGCCGGCGCGGACCTTGTTCTCTCAGGTGAAGGCGCGGTCGATGCGCAGACGCTTGATGGGAAGACTCTGTCAGGTATTGCGGCGCTCGCGCAGCGTTATCGTGTGCCACTCATTGTCTTCGCAGGCAAGGTCAGCGATGATCTGGCGGAGATCGAAGGCGGCGGCGTACACGACGTCGTCTGCATCACCCCACCCGAGCAAGTACGTGCCGAGGCGCTGGCCAGTGGCACCACCAACCTTCGACGCGCTGTGGCTGCGCGCCTCGCAATGGGTGTAGGTCCCGAGTCAGCATTCCACGACGTTGACGGCAAGACCACCTGCTGATGTTTCCTTGTATTTCGACAGCATATCGGCACCCGTTTGACGCATTGTTTCAATGACTGCGTCAAGGGACACCGTATGGCGCCCATCGCCCCACAGCGCCATACGTGCGGCGTTGATGGCTTTGACTGCCGCAATGGCGTTGCGTTCAATACATGGGATTTGCACCAAACCTGCTACCGGGTCGCAGGTAAGGCCAAGGGAATGCTCCATCGCAATTTCGGCAGCATTCTCCACCTGCGCGGGTGTGCCCCCCAAAGCCTGTGCCAAGCCTGCGGCGGCCATAGCCGAGGCTGAGCCAACCTCTCCTTGGCATCCCACTTCGGCGCCCGCGATTGACGCATTGGTTTTTATGAGTGCGCCGATAGCGGTGGCGGCGAGTAGGAAATCGTGGACCGCTCTGCGGCGGCGCGCCGAAGCCTCGCCTTCCATACATGCAGGTGAGAGTCGAAAGGGTGTGAGTCGGTCGGCGGAGGTGGGGGCGAAGGCGCCAAATGGAACGCCCGCCTCGGGACAGTAGGCGGTGAGGTAGCCGATGACGGCAGGGATGACCCCAGCAGCCCCATTCGTTGGCGCCGTTACCACCCGGTGGCCAGCAGCATTTTCCTCATTGACTGCAAGAGCGTATAGATTCACCCAGTCCATTGCACGCATAGGGTCATCTGGTGTAGATGCCCACCGTGTAGCCCCCACTGCCGTTTCAGGGCGCAACGTTGCGCGTTCATGTAATTTGACGGATAGGGAGTGGGCGCGCCGTGGCACGTCAAGGCCGCCCGGCAAAATCCCGCGCGTACTCATCCCCGCGTCGACGCAGTCAAACATCGTATTGGCGACCAAATCAAGGTGCGCCTCAAGGGCGGCGGCGCCATGCTGGCTTTCCTCATTAGCGCGCACGAGTTGCGCGATAGATGCGCCGCTTCGTTCGCAGTGGGATAAGAGTTCGGCTGCGGTCCTGAATGGGTAGGGGATTGCCGAGGCGTTCGTGTCTGGTTCAGCACCGTCTGCGTCAAGGGGTATGACAGTGGGGCAGTGGTGATCCCCAGCATCGTGAGGCGACGGACCAACTTGTGCCATGACGAAACCGCCACCCACCGAGTAGTAGGTCCGCTGCAAGATTGGTGCGGCGCTGGGGTTGGCTTGGTGTGCGGTAAGTGTCAACGCGTTGACGTGGTACGGCAGGACCGTTGAGGCAAGAAAACGCAGATCGCGTGCAAGATCAAAGGGTATGTCACCGCACGATGCGACGGGGAGGACATGACTTTGGGCAATGCTGGGCAATAAGGATTCGACTTCGCTGGTGGTGACTGTTTCGGGTGTGTAACCTGCTAGGCCAAGGAGAACAGCGCGGTCTGTGTTGTGGCCTCGACCAGTGGCACCAAGGGAACCAAAAAGGTCGATGGTGATGCGCGCAGGCGTTTCAAACCCGACTAATTCCGCTGCGAATGCGTGACCGGCCCGCATGGGACCGACCGTATGTGACGACGAGGGGCCAATGCCAATGCGGAATATTTCAACGACTGACAGAGGTCTTGTGACTGTTGGCGATGCTGTTTTGTGTGCCGTCGTTGGAAAAGTCATGCAATGAGTGTAGTCGCAGTGTCGCCTGCTGTGTGGCGTACCTTGAGGTGGTCGACAGGAAGCGAAATGGCTCTTCGCTGGGGGCCGCACTACGCATAGACTTGTGTCATGACTGAACGCATGAATGTGGAATCCTTCAACCTTGACCATCGCAAGGTGCTGGCCCCTTATGTTCGTATTGCTGACCGTAAAGAACTGCCTGGCGGCGATGTGTTAGTCAAATACGATGTGCGTTTCACTCAACCCAATGTTGAGCACCTCGACATGCCCGCTGTTCATAGCATTGAACACCTCACCGCTGAACTCATGCGAAACCACACTGACCGCCTCATTGACTTTGGTCCAATGGGCTGCCAGACAGGTTTCTACGCGATGCTTCTGGGCGTTGACATCGACGAATTTCTGCCGATCCTTCGCGCCTCCTTCGAAGACATCCTGACCGCAACCGAAGTCCCAGCCGCCAATGAAATCCAGTGTGGGTGGGGCGCAAACCATAGTCTTGAGGACGCGCAGGCGGCTGTGCGTTCATTCCTTGAAGCCCGCGACCAGTGGCAGATTGTCATGAAAGAGGACGTGAAGTGAAAAGCTCATCGGTAAGTGCGTTAACCACCGCAGGTACCAGCGAGGAACTCGCTCCCAATACCGGCACCTTCGCTGCCGCAACAGCCACACCATTGTGGCTACCGCGCACAGATGTCGTTGCCGTTATTCAATGCGCAATGGATATGGAAGCTGCTCCTTTTTTGGCGGCGATGACAGCCGATAGCCGTGAAGCGCTCCTCATCGGCGAAGACGCTGGACACCAGCAAAGTTTCGTCTTCGGCAACTTCGAAGGACACCGCGTGCTGGTGGTGACCAGTGGCGTCGGTATTGCCAACGCTGCTTCGGCTACGGCACGTGCCCTCATGCTTGCCCATCCTGCAGTGGTAATCGCCGCGGGCACCACAGGTGGACTGCATATTGACAGCCGTGTCGGTGATATCGCGATTGGCGTGAGCGCCGTCTACCACAATGCCGACGCCACTGCCTTTGGCTATGAACGTGGACAAATACCCAGTATGCCGCACATCTACGCTGCCGGTGTTGCGGCGACCGTGGCAGCGCAACGCTTGCCTGTTGCGATCGCCCACCGTGTTATCCACGGTCAGGTGGTGTCAGGCGATTCCTTCATCACCGCTGATATTGTCACGCCAATCCGGGAAGCCTTCCCTGAAGCGATCGCGACCGACATGGAGACCACAGCGATGGCTCAAATAGCGTGGTCGATGGGTACTGACTGGATTTCGCTGCGCGCCGTGTCGGACTTATGTGGTCCCGTTGCCGGTCAGGACTTCCATATTGATGGTGCCGAAGCAGCAGCCTGCAGTGTTGACGCGGTGCGTGCTTACCTTCCACTTTTCGTTGAGGCTGCTCGGGAGGCTCAATGACGCTGCGCGTCCTCATGGTGTGCACCGGCAATATTTGCCGTTCCACGATGGCTCACCAGGTATTGGAGGAATATGCGCACGCACAGGGTCTTGATATCGTCGTGGACTCAGCGGGTATCTCTGACGAAGAACGAGGTAACCCTATTGATCGGCGTGCAGCCCGCGTCTTACGTGAAAACGGTTATGGCGTGCCCGATCATCGTGCCCGTCAGGTGCAGATGAGCGAAATTGGGGACTGGGATCTGATTTTGGCAATGACCGAGTATCACCTCAGGAGTCTTCATCGTCTTCGCGATCGGGCAGGCTACAGGAATGACCAGGCAGGTAGGCAAGGGCCGTCAGGTCGGCAATACCAGAGATCCGGTGGCGAAAATGGTCCACAGATTCGAATGTTCCGAGAGTTTGATCCACATTCGCGCGGCGGCGACCGAGACCTTCCTGATCCGTGGTACGGCGGGCATCAGGACTTTGTCGATACCTTGGAAGTAATTGAGCGGTCAATGCCTGCGCTTATCGAGTATCTGCGTGACAATATCCCCAGGCCGCAGTGAATCGTTACGTCGTTTATTTCAGAGTTTTGATATAACAATCATGGTTCGAAACGGTTTCAGTACCCGTAACATTATTTCATGAGCACCACGCCCCCGCGGGAACATAGAGTCCCGACGATGCACGACGTGGCGCGCGTAGCGGGCGTATCCCAACGGACAGTGTCCAATGTCGTCAACAACTACGCGCACGTGTCATCTCGGACACGAGAACGAGTCCTCCACGCAATTAAGACACTGGAATATCGACCCAATGCGGCCGCGCGCAGCCTGCGCCAAGGACGCAGTCGTGTCATTGCACTGGCAATCCCTGACCTGACATGGCCGTATTTTGCTGAAATCGCGCACCTTGTACGCGCGGAAGCCGAACGGCACAACTACTCGGTGGCAGTCATTGAAACCCATGCCGGTCATGGCGGCGAAGGGGTGGCCCTGTCCCAATATGATGCAAGGATGGCAGAAGGGTTGATTCTGTCCACGATTGAGATGGACGCCAAACAGCTGGACGAACTCGACATCCCCCTTCCCACGGTTCTGCTTGGCGAAAGAATCCACGACGCGGAACGCGCACATTTTTCGATCAATAATGTGGAAGCAGCACGGGAAATGGCTCGTCACCTACTTGAGCAAGGTGCACGGTCATTTATTGTGCTCGGTTCTACTGACACTCCAGTCACTCAGGCCGCAGGTGGGCTGCGGCTACGCGGCTTCATGGAAGAACTGGCCGCATGGGGCTTGGACGAGTCGGCGATACTGAAATGTCCGGCATCGCCATGGACCCTCGAAGAAGGCTACCGAGCAATGCGAGTGGTGAGAAGGGATGCACTCCCCGATGCCGTCTTCGCAATGAATGACCTACTGGCCTTCGGAGGGATCCGAGCCTTGTCCGACCGGGGTATCAATGTACCCGGCGATATACTATTCACCGGGTGGGACGACATTGGGTTGGCGCGCTACGCCATTCCGACGATCACCACCGTGTCCCCCGGAAAAGAAGCCATTGTGCAGGGTGCGTTGTGCGCACTCCTTAACCTTGTGGAAGGCCGGGAAGCGAGATTGGATGACGTGATCGTCGAACACAGGATCGTTCGACGCCAATCCACTAGCCGCACAAATGAGGCCAGCTAGGGGAATCCGCCGCGTCTGCATTCATCCGGTGCAACTTGTTCACGCACGCCCCCAGCGGAGCTTGTTCATTCATGCAGCGCGTCGCCGGTCACGCCCGCAACACGCCTGCTCAGTGACTTCGTACCGACAGTTATTTCTCGTCTACCCCGTTAGCGCAGTGCCTCAATGTCCGGCGTGACCGGTGGCAGCGTTGACCATGGAAAGTTGATCCAAC
This sequence comes from Schaalia suimastitidis DSM 15538, assembly GCF_000429105.1. Lineage (GTDB taxonomy): Bacteria > Actinomycetota > Actinomycetes > Actinomycetales > Actinomycetaceae > Pauljensenia > Pauljensenia suimastitidis. Next base: position 49,815 of record NZ_AUBF01000013.1, on the reverse strand, counting down.
GATCGGTTCCTTTCCACACATAGTCAGGGACAAAAATCGAATGTGGTTTTTGGTACAGGACAGCGCAACGTGCATCAACAGGTACGGTTGTCGCACCATCAAGACTCAAACCTTCACGGCCAATCAGGTCCATCACCATTGCCAGCGTTTTCCCGGAGTCAGCCACATCATCAACAACAAGGACCCGCTGTCCCGACAGTGCCGAGGTGTCCATCAGTGGCGGCAAAAGCAACGGTTCGTCAAGGGTTTGCTCAATGCCCGTGTAAAACTCGACATTCATCGTGCCGATCGCTTTGACCCCCATCGCATAGGACAGGGCACCTGCAGGCAGTAGTCCGCCTCGTGCAATGGCCACAATGAGCTCAGGCATCCACCCCGAATTGACGATGCTGTGCGCTAAAGCACGTGTGGCCTCGCCAAAACCTTGCCACGTCAACACTTCGCGTTCGGCCTCAGAGGCTGAAAGGGTGGCGGAGCTATCAGCTGTGGTGTCATCAAAAGGGCGTAGGGTACTCACCCCGTAATCCTATGCGATTTTTGCCACGTGACCGCTGCGCCAGTTATCGCTCAAAGGCAGAGCCGGTGTGGGAGTATTACACCGTGCCACATACGTCGACGACGCGGTAGGAGCCAGCGATGACCACTGATATTGCACAACTGGCCGATGCAATGCGACGTTCAATTAGTCGCGCAATATCAGGTAAAGACCGGCAGATCACCACTGCGATTCGCGTGTTATTTGCCAGCGGACACCTACTGATCGAAGACGTCCCAGGGGTAGGAAAAACAAGTCTGGCAATGGCGCTAGCCACGGTCAGTGGGATCAGTGCTCAACGCATCCAATTTACTTCCGATATGCTCCCCACCGATGTCACCGGTGTATCCATCTACGACCAGTCGACACAGCACTTCCGATTCCACCCAGGCCCTGTCTTTTCTGGTGTCGTACTTGCCGACGAAATTAACCGAGCCACCCCCAAAACCCAGTCGGCTCTTCTTGAAGCCATGGGTGAGGGCCGCGTGACAGTTGATGGCCACACCTATACGCTGCCAGAACCTTTCATCGTGTTGGCGACACAAAATCCTATCGACATGGAAGGCACCTTCCTGCTGCCGGAAGCGCAGCGCGATCGCTTCATGGCTCGCATAACCATGGGATATCCCAACGCTGAGGCTGAGACCGCCCTTGTCGCTGCTCGCCTTGGGCAGGACCCACTGGAAACATTGCCTCAAGTTGCCGATAGTGACACGCTGAACCAGGTCCGACAGATCGTGTCGGCACTTCATATGGATGAGCGCGTGATTCGCTACTGTGTGGCCATCACGGCGGCCACCCGCACTGATCCGAGCCTACGTTTAGGTGCCTCCCCGCGGGCCACCCTCCACTTGGCTGCCCTTGCCCGTGCGCGTGCAGCGACCGAGGGGCGTCCCTACGCCACAGCTGACGACGTTGCCCGTTGTGCGCCCCTTGTGCTGACCCACCGCATTATCCCTCAAGGGCACTTCCCTTCGGCAGGAGCAGCACATGAGGCAGCTTCCACAGTCGTGGAACGTATCGTTGCGACAACACCGGTGCGCGGATGACATGGCATAAGCGCCACGGCCCGCAGGCACCACAGGATGGGGGAACCGGCGACGCGGCGCAGGCACCAACGCTGGTCGCAGGCAAGACCGCGTATCGGTGGCGTGTCAGTGGGCTGATGGTGGCGTTGACGTTACGAGGCTGGGGCCTCCTTACGCTGGGAATTGTCGCTTCGGGCATATGGTGGGTGACGCAGCTGCGTGAACTCTATGTTGCGGCCATCTTCCTTGTCAGCACAGTGATACTGAGCCTCGTGTGGGCGCTGACGAGCCGCCTGTGGCTGCGTCCCCATGTTGCAGTGCGCACCTCGACCCCCACACCATACGTCGGGCAGGAAGTGCACATCCTCATGACGCTCGCACCGCGCCATCACATGAATGCGCATCTGAGCCTCGACACGCGGGTCACTGACGCAGAAGGCACACACTACGTGCATCACGAGTGCTCCGGCAGCGCTGCTACGCCCCTGGTATTCACAGTGCGTGCTGCGGCGCGCGGTGTGGTCACCGTTGGTGGCGTCACCTTGAAGTGGCGAGAACCTCTTGGTTTGGCACGTATCCGCATGTACCGGCCCGTTGTTAACGAGGTCGTCGTGCTACCGGTGCCACATCCTCTGCCCATCGCAGACGCTTGGCTGGAGGGACGCAGGTCAAATCGCCTGGATAATGATAGTGACGCCGAAGCGTTGATGATTCGCCAATACCGGCGTGGGGATCCACCGCGCGCCGTCCATTGGAAACACAGCGCACGGCACCACGACCTGCTGGTCAAGACACGTGAAGGTGCGGCGCTGCCGCTGAAGACACTGGTTGTCGATACTCGGCATGATTCGTGGGATGATCAGGGTCATTTTGACTGCGGCATATCGGTGGCAGTTGCCTTGTTGGATCGTTGGCGTGCCCACGATATTGAAGCTCAGGTGGGCAGCGGACTTTATTACCTGCCTGTGGGCGCCTCTCACAGTGCCGTTTTACGTGCCCTGGCTGTTGCAACCCTGAGTGTCGATGCCGCACCTATTGATTATGCGCGCCAGCAGGGGGCGACCGTCATTACCGGCGCGACTAACGACGCAAGCCACTTTGGTGTGCAAACAGGGGTGACCTTGCGGGTGAGCGCCGATTCTACGGTGCGGGTGGAGGCTTCGTGATGTCGGCAAATATCCGTGACGTGTGGCGCCGAAGGTTTCGACGGAAGTGGCGTCACGAGGCGGTGCAGAGTGCGCGCACCCGCGGGTGCCAACTAGGCGCTGTCGATGGTGAGGATCTAGTGAGTAAAAGCAGTGCAGGCTGGCCTGGTACGTCTCGGCGGGGATACTTCCTTGCTGCCGTCATCGTGTGGGTCATGTGGAGCCTGCATTTTGATGCTTTTGAGGCAATCTTTGGCACTGGGCGGTGGCGCGTCGAGGCATGGATGGCACTCAGCATCGCATTAATCGGTGCGGCATTAGTGCGCATGCTCCTTCCCCGGTGGCGTATTCGGGCAGCAACCTTGTCCACCTGCGCTGCCTTGTGGTACAGCGCCTACCTTCTGTATTCCGGTGGTCGACTTGGCGAGTGGGTGAGCACCCCAGCTGTGAAGATCAGCGAATTTGCTGTGTTGGCCGCCTCGTCGCAGGCACCTATGGTGATGACTCACGTAGCCAATGACACTGTCATGTTTGCGGGGCTATGCGTTGGCATATTGTGTGCATATGTACTTGTCGCAGCTGAATTGCCGCTGATCCTGGGCGCAGCCAGCATAGCGCCTGTCCTCATTGTGCCGCAGGTTTTTGAACGTCCCGTCAACTTCGGTGAGGTCGTGCCTTTTGTTGTGCTGTGGGCAGTGCTCCTATTCGCCTCGTCGCCACGTTTTGTGGCACCTGCGTTGCGAGACGATGCCTCGTGGCCGCATCATGCTCAGGTCCGTGTTGCGGCTTTGGGCGGCGACGCCTCGGCAATTGGTAGCATCACCGCGCGCATTCGGCACGGAATGTGGAGAGCATGGGCAGCTCTCATTGTCGTTGCGCTGTCCTGCGGCGTTGTTTATGCCGCCCCCGAATTGACGCCACGCATGATTATTGAGGCCTTTGACCTCCCCAGCACTAGTGCAGGCGGAGGTGTCGGCAGCGAACAACCCATCGGCGCGAGCACTCCTGATGTCACCGTTGACCTGGGCGCTGCCCTGCGCCGCGGATCTACAGCCACTGTTTTCACTTATCAAGGGGTACCTGAGGGACTCACTTCACGCTTCGTCTTGGCAACGCTGGCTGATTTTACTCAGGGCGTGTGGCAGCCCGTCGATGCCGACGACTCTCAACTCATTCGCCTGCGGGAAGTGGACGAGGCCGAAATTGCCATGCCCGATATGGTCAGCGGCCAATACGCTGGTGCTGTTGAACAGTTACGGAGCTTGGGGATAGCCACAGGTCGCTCCTATTACACTAGCCGCACAATTGTGGTGACGGTGAAGGAACTGAACAGCACATGGCTGCCGGTACTGCAGTCAACGGCATTCGTCGAACGCATCGCTGGCAGCCTTGTTGATGGGGAGACATTCACTGTCGGAAATTGGGGCTGGGTGCCGGGTACCGATACGGTTCGTGCCAGCGCTGATATGACTAAACGCGGGCAAACCTACGCCATCGGCGGATGGACAACCCAGGGCGACGACGTCTCCACATACGGCGCATCACAGGCACTGGAGACGGCGAGCGAGTACGCCGTTTTTGATGACTTTGGCCCGTATCAGCCGCAGATGGAACGCTATTTGGCCTTACCTGACGGCGTGCCCGCCTTGTTGTCGCAGACGGCTGCCGAGGCCGTTGCTGGCGCTCAGGGAGCGCAAGCCCAGGCGCTTGCCCTGCAACAGTGGTTTACCTCGGGGGCATTCTTTTACGACGAGAATGCGCCTTACACCGAGCAGACCATGCCGGATAATCCATACGCGGTGATGGAAGCGTTGCTGGAGCGGCGCAGCGGATACTGTGTTCACTACGCGTCAACCTTTGCGGTAATGATGCGCACCTTGGGGGTTCCCAGCCGAGTCGCGGTGGGTTATGTGTCGCGTGCCCAGCTGGGGGCGACCAACGTTGCTAGCCGCGATCTGCATGCATGGCCTGAAATACATGTTGATGGGGTGGGTTGGGTTGCGTATGAACCCACTCCGGGTGGTTCTGCTTGGCGGGCTGAGGGGCGCGAGGCGCTGATAGCGTCCGCCCCCGAATCATCCGAACAGGCCGTACCGACGCCGAGCAGTACCAACGCGCAGACACCCCAGCACACGCCGGACACCTCTGAGGTAGCAGACACCGGAGTCGCACTGCCTGCTATACCTGTCAATGATGGCGTTTTACTGGCCGCCTTCTTTCTATCCTTGGTGGTACTTGGCGCAATCACGCCCGCCGTGGTGCGTCGCCATCGTCGGAGCGAGCGCCTCCGCGGCGTACACGTAGAACAAGGGCCCGCCGCTGGTGTAGATCAGGTGTGTCAGGAAAATAGGCGCGCAACGCACTTGCGTTCGAGCACACGTCAACGTCGACTGGTCCTTGACGCTGAGAGTGCGTGGCAAGAAATTGCTGACACTGTCGTAGATTTGGGATACCTGCCGCGCAGGGGCAAAACGGTGGTATTGCGTTCTCAGACACCTGAAGCGCTATGCGAATACCTTGTCGATACGGGTGTTATCACCGGCAGGAAAGTGGAGCGTTTGCGCAGGCTTGCCTATCAGGTTTCGCGTGCACGCTATTCGCCACGTGTTGGGCCGATGCCCGTGCAGGCATCGGTGGTGCACAGTGGCGGCACAGTGTTGGCTCGTATTGACGAGGCTGGGGCTGAGCAGGTGGAATACAGGCGCGCGGGTCCTCAGGTTCACTATCAGTTGGTAGCAGGGCAGGCAGCGTCATTGAACGCGGTTGTTGTTGAGTCGCACGACGTGGAAACGGTGTTGTTGACATTGTGGGACCGTGCGAGTCGTACAGATCGTTTGGTGGCGAGCATCTGGCCCGTATCGATTGGGCGCCTAAGTAGCGGTCCCTAAACCTCAGCGAAATGTAGCACCACCTGCAGATATTATGAATATTTTGAACTAATTCCATCTGGTAGGCGCCTGATTCGCAGGCCGTTGTTCCGCAGTTATTGTGGTGTGTTTTGGTGTGAAGCTTGACTATAGTTGCTTGTCAAAAGGGATATCCTTGGCCGCTGTGTCCTATTTAAAGGGGAAGCCTTTTTCTTCCAGAGGAGCGGAAGAAGGGAATAGTTTACGTTACTCAGTGCCTTTTCAAGGTGAACCCGTGGAAAATAGTGAGACAATAAAACGTAACAAGTAGCATTATATTGACGAATGGTAAAAATATGCACTGAGGGTGATGCGGTAAGGCTTTTTGAAAAAGTGTGCGCTCTATCATTATTTAACGCATTGCGCAGACTGAAACTGCTCTATAGCATTTCCTAAGTATGAGGCAGTGGTGAGAGTCCACTGAATTTGGTAGGGCGATTAATTACCGATAGGTAAATCGTCTTACCAAATTATAAGTTTTGATCCTGGGTGATGCATGTGCTGCCTTTCCGTGGCATGACTCTCACTCAGCGATGAGCAGTAGGCATAAGGGAACATGGAATGATGGGCGATGTCATGACAATGGCATGGCGAATGCGCATATTTGTCGCCGCGGTCTTAGTTGCGACCTTGGTAGCAGGACTGTTTTTTATCCTGCCCTCACCTTCTAATGCGCATGCGAGTAATGTTGTCGTCAACCTTGGCAAGGTAGAAGCCAAGGTTTCCGACCATCGAGTGCTAGATAAGACTACTTATCAACCGAAGACTCTCACTGCGTGGGCCAAAGGTGAGGAGTGCATCCAATACAGTCCCTACGCTCAGCTTTCATCGAATACGTGGGTGGATGAATACGGTAATACCATTCCGGAAACATCCACGCTGGTCCGTGGTGACGCATATGCCTCTGGACAACGGGGGTATTGGATGGATGCCGATGGCTATAGGATCCCAACTACCCAAACCGTGCAACCCGTTAGCATGTCAACGGGGCGTTGGAACAGTGCCTATGGAACTGAGCGAGCATGGTGGGTCCGTGTCCAACAAACGGCAACGGGTGAAACAGTTGGTACGTGGGTTGATTCGACAAGTGAAGCGATCACGGCCCACGGGCGAACAAGCGCCAAAATCGTTTATGACCCAAATGCCCCTGCTAGCGATGGGTATATGCGAGCACCGTATTGCTCGGAGATTAATCCGAGTAATCCGCAGAACCTGCGAGAAAAACAGAGTGGTTTCGGTTTCAAACCAAGCGCCGTCAATAGCGTAAAAGTTGGACAGCCATTCCTTTTGGGAACGCTCAAACACTATAACGTCGCCGTCTATATCAGTGACTACGGGCAGCTGTACTCAGGGGCACTGTCTGTAAAATTTCTCGGACAACAAATCGACTTTCCGTGGCTCTTTAACGAGACAGATAACCGTCCATGTGCTTTCCCAGGTTGTGACGATCAACTAAAGATGACGAAGGTAGTGGCGAACCGAAAAGTCACAGTTGACGGTGTCGATTACAGGCTTGTGCTTAATGACTTCAGACATACATCAAATACATGTCCGACGACTCTGTCGTCCGGCACCTCCGGCGTACAGGGGGGACAAATTACCTTCACAACCGTTGAACGGCGAGTGAGCACGGGCTGTCTCTACGCCACACTAGAGCAGGTGCGTCCACTCACAATTGTGAAGAAGGTTGAAGGTGCAGAAGCGGGGACAACAATACCGAATTTTGCCTTCAATACGACTGCAAATTCGCCCGCAGGTGTCGAAGAATGGGAGGACGATTTCACTCTTCGTCCCACAGCGACAACCCAAGCATCAAGAACCGAGGATGTTCTCACCCCATTGTCGCGCTTCAGTATTACTGAAACCTCTGTCAATGACCCGAAGTGGCGCCTGAAAGAACTCAAATGTGTTGATGGACGCGGACAAGCAGTCTCGGGTATCTCAACATCTGGCGCAACCATCACTGTGTCGGGTGTTGAACCAGAGACATTCGCTGACGCTGTTCGCGTGACCTGTACTTACGTCAACGAATATCTGCCCGATGCGAAACTCACACTTGTCAAGGTCGTACAAGGTGGTCCCTTAGAAAATGCGGTCGGGACTGGTAACTGGACGCTCTCGGCAACCTCGCCAAAGAAAACTATCTCAGGCATCTCAGGCGCGACCGCGGTTACGGGAGTAACTGTGCCAGCTGGGACCTATTCCTTACAGGAAACCGTCGCACCAGGTGTGACTGGCTTTACACAGACAGGATCATGGCGCTGCGTGAACCGGGCGGCAAATAATGTACAAGTCCCAGTGACCAATGGGTCGGTCACACTCACAGATAAAGCTGATGTTGTGTGTACCGTGACCAATACCTTCCAGACAGGTGCGATCACTATCACCAAACAGGTGGTAGACCCTTTCCAAGCCGTGACAGACACGCAGAAAGAATTCACCGGAACCTACGACTGCGGTGTCGTGAACAACAAAGCGTTCAGAGGCAATTGGAGTGTGAGGGCTGGTTCAAGCACGACCATTTCGGGTCTTCCCGCAGGTAGTGACTGCCACTTAGCTGAGCACCAACCTACAGGCGGTCTAAAAGATTCCTCCTATCGTTGGGTTGGGTCCTTTGACCGCAGCGCACCACGTGTACCGGTAGGCCCCACCGCCGCACAGGTCAGACTGACGAACACTGTGACGCAAGACACCGGTACGGTAGTAGTGAAAAAGCAGATTCAGCCCGAAAGTGGGGCTGAGAATGGATACACCGGCGGAATGACGCGCAGCTTCGACGTTGCCTATAGCTGCCGAGTTCCCAATTCACCTCAAACAGTCACCGGTACCGTGTCTGTTCCCGCCAATGCGACAGGCGTGCAAATCCCTAACCTCCCAGCAGGCGCCGTATGTTCATTCACGGAGACTGCACCTGTTACCCAAGCCGCGGACTTTGTCGACACTTCTTATGAATGGACCGGGCCGGGGGCCTTCAGCCCACAAACAGTTACAGTCGTCAAAGACCGGGTGAAGGACACGACGGTCACCAATACTTACAGGCGTGTCTTCGTTGACCTCACGGTTGCTAAAAATATTGAGGGCGCAGGTTTCATGGGTGGCTCTACCCCCTTCGCCATTGATTACGAATGTTCAACGGGCGTGCGCGGTACCCTTCAAGTCGCGAACGGTCAAACGCAAACGGTACAAGTCCCACGCAATTCACTGTGCAGAGTTGTTGAACAGGCGAGTGCCAAAAATGAAACTCTTCTGGATGCAGCCTATGACTGGAAGACAGAGACATACACGGGATTAGACGCTGCAGGTGACCCCACACGCGTCAATGCCGCCAATGGTGGCAAGACAGTGACCGTCACTAACAAGACCGTCGCTGCCTGGGGCAAAATATCCGTCACCAAATCAGTGATGCCCGATACAACCCCCGTCAATCAAGGCACCACCTTCCCCATTACCGTCACCTGTGATCGCAATGCCCAAGGTGGAACCGCCCCTTATTCTCAGGTATTTAATCTTGCTGCAGGGCAAGTGGGAACAACCTCCTATCTTCCCGCAGGTGCCGCCTGCACTGTTTCTGAAGCGGCCCCAAGTGGTTCAGAGCACCTCAAAGACGGTTCATACGCATGGGATGGGCAGCCGAATGAGCAACAGGTAACTGTTCCTGGTGCCGACATTCGCGCTGTGACCGTCACGAATACCTGGAAACGCGTTTATGGCTCGCTCACCATCACGAAAGACCTTACTGACCTTGACGGGCAAGGAGCCGACAACACCTATACGGGCACGTGGATCTGCCAGCACGCGGGCGATGCCGATGTGACAGGCACATGGCGAGTCAGCGGCAATGGTCAAGCACGTCTTGAAGGACCTACCGACAAGATCCTCTTTGGCTCGGCCTGTAGCGCAACTGAGGGTGATCCTGGTCGCCCCAATGATGTAGACCCGTCCTATATTTTCAGTGTTAAAGGCGCAGGTAACGGGGTTGCTGCGACGGCATCCCCCAATGCTGACGTAATGATTGGCAATACGGTTAGCCGCACCACAGGTGGTATCACAATTACCAAACAGGTGGATGGCGCCGCCGCAGGCATTGGATTTGCCGACACCGCCTTTACATTCACCTACACCTGTACGCCCAAGAGTGGCACAACCATCACTGGACGTGTTACCACTCAAGCAGGACAATCAGCCCAAACGATCACCGGTATTCCTGAAGGTGCTACATGCACCATTGCTGAAGTGACTGATGCACTGCCCACACCAATAGACCCCTACCGGTGGAATAGTGCTGAAACAACGTGGAATACCGTCCCATCTCAAGGAAATGCCACGACCACGCGTAATGTAAACGCTGTCACCTTCGATATGCCCGGTGGTCAAAACCCTGGTGTAGCAGTCACGGCAACTAACAAAAACACTATGCGGTACGGAGCGGTGACAGTGACTAAGGTCGTTGCTGCCGACAACAAAGCCAATGGCTTTACTGGAGGTAGCAACAAGATCTTTCCCATCACGCTTACCTGTGGTGACCTACGTAAGGACGTCATGCTTGCAGACGGCGAGTCAGCAGTCCTCACAGGTATTCCACTAGGACGTCAATGCTCGGTTACGGAAGGTACTGTCACCACCGGTCTAACCGACGGTTCTTACGTATGGGGAATGCCCGAATATTCGACGCCTGTCACGGTGACAACCGAAGGTGAGCGCCCCTCGGGAACTCTGACTATCACCAATAAAATTACCCGCGTACGTGCCGATATAGGCCTGACTAAGAACCTTTCAGGTGAACTGGCCACCACTTTTGGTGTCGACAACCCCTACAGCGGTACATTCACCTGCACTCACGCAGGCGACGCAGATGTGACAGGTACATGGTCTGTAGCGGCTGGATCAGGCAGGGCCACAATCGCCTACGACGGCGGTCTCGCCCCCTATGTCGATTCAGAATGCACCCCCACAGAAAACCTCAATGCCTCGAATGCCCCCGATGTTGATCCCTCCTATTCATGGGGCAGCCCGACAGTGGAAAAGGCCACTGTCCTGCCTGATGGAAGTGGCGTAATGACGGTCACCAACACCGTTGTGCGCGACGAAGGGACCCTCAGTGGAGCCAAGATCATTGCTGGTGAAAACAATGGTCTGAAGGATGATGCCTCGGCGCGCACCTTCACCTTGAATGCGACCTGTACGGCACCCGGAGTGACAGGTGACCTGACTGCCACAGCAACAGTCACTGCCGGCCAAAAGGGTGTGGCCTTCGACAAAGCAATCCCCGCAGGATGGCAATGCCGTTTCTCCGAAACAACGCCAACACACGACCAACTGAAAGACCAGTCCTACACCTGGAGCAGCACCCGCATTGCTCCCGAGACAGTCGTAATTGAAAAAGGTAAGAACGTTGAGATAACGGCAACCAACACGATCGCCCGTGTAAACGCGCAGGTGACGGTGAACAAGGTCTACGGGCAAATGCTTGCGCAAGATCCGAGCATCGTCATCAACGACGCTTTTGCCGGTGCCGTGACTTGTCGCTATGACGACCAACAAGGTACGACGGGTAGCTGGAACGGCACGTGGAGCATCAATGGTCAAGGCCAAGCAACGGTCAGCGGACTACCTGCACAAGGTGTGCCAGTTGGAAGTATCTGTTCGGCCACTGAAAATGTGCCTACGCAACTACAGCTGCGTGATATCTCCTATCGATGGAAATCTCCGCAGGTGAGTTCTGATGTCACCATCGTGAACGGTGTTGCCAACACGATTACTGTGACCAACGATGTCGAGCGTGTTGAGCAGCCTCTGACAATCATCAAGGAATACAGCGGGCTAAGTGGTGCGCTCGTCAATAACGCCGAAGTGAATGGTGCATGGAGTTGCACCCAAGCAGATGGTAGTAAGGTCGGCGGACGCTGGACACTACCCGCAACCGGTGGACGCGTCACGGTTAGCCATGGTGACGACCGCGGTTCCACCCTCTTGGCAGGGGCCACCTGTACCGTCACTGAGGACACACTGACACGTGACTTGCTGACGGACAAATCCTATGAATGGCTATCGCCCGCTTATGCCTCGGCAACCGATGGCACCACATTCGTAGAAAATACGGCACGCGTGGTAAGTACCACGCAGAACGCAACGCCAACCGTGAAAGTCACCAACGCAACAACACGTATCTACGGTGCGCTGAACATTATGAAATATGTTGAAGGCCTTGACGGTGTGGCAGCGGCATCTACCAATACGTATGGAGGAACCTGGTCCTGCACCGCCGAAGATAGCACTGTCAATCACGGAAGCTGGCGCATTAACGGAGCGGGCACTGCTGAAATGACTTCAGAGGCAGGCTCAAATTACCAACAAATCCTTGTCGGCTCCACATGTACCGTCGTGGAAAATACGCGCCCGACATCACCTGTGTCTAATGACGTCTCTTACATCTGGGTTGATCCTCAGCAGGATGCGAATTACGGCACCGTGGTGCAGGCGGCAGAAATCGACAAGGATCGTACTTCAACGGCATCAGTGACGAACAGTGCTGATCGTCGTATTGCCACCCATTTCACTGCAAGTAAAACGATTACTGGTGCTACCGACGGCACGAGTAAACGGACCTACGCAGTGGATTACTCCTGCACCGCTGGTGTGGACACCTACAACGGCACGATTAGTGTCACTGACGGTGCAACGCCGACGCATATTAGCGGAGTGCCCACCGGTGCGACATGCACACTCAGCGAAAGCGGGCGCAATGACAGTGATCTGACTGTCCCCGCGAACGGCTCCTACACGTGGACCAACCCCGTGTCGTACACCGTTAACGGAACAACAGCGCCCACGCTGCATACAGGCACCGCGACCTTCACGCTGCCTGCCGACAGTACCGGTGTCTCCGTTAACGTCATCAACGATATTGTTCCCCACGCTGGTGTCAACAAAGAGTTTATTGACACAAGGAAACACCTGGATGCCAACGGTGCATGGACAGGAGAAACCTGGGATATGGAGTACCTCCTCACGGTCTCCAACCCGTCGGCGGTTGCGCCATTGACCTATACGCTGACAGACACGCCTACCGTTCCCGCAGGAACGACATTGAACTCTGTGTCAGTCACCCCGCACGGAGGACAAACGACAACTATTACAACGCCAACTAGTGGCTCACCTATTGAGGTGGCACGTGACATTGTGCTACCAGCAAATACTGGCTCTGGCACAGGCATTCACACCTATACGGTGATTCTCAACGTGAGTGCCCCCGATACCGGTGTGCCAGGCGTAGCCGATGATGCCTGTGGTGCACAGGCAGCGCAGGATGGGACAGCCGTCCACAATCAGGCAGCTGTCACCTCTAGTGGAGTAACACACGAGGCTCGCGACTGTGGAAATGTCCCCATTAACCCGAAGTTCTCAGTGAAAAAAGACAAGGTGGATGTGTCTCGTCAAGGCGAAACATATACCGCTACGTACCTTGTGACCGTACAAAATACTTCGCGCGCCACAAGTCCAATTATTGCTGACGTTACCGATATTCCAAGCCTGCCGGAGAGTGCATCACTAACCGGAATTAAGGTGATGGAAAAAGGACAGGAAGTCACCGACGCTCTCATTCCCACCATTACTGGTGGAAAACTTGACAGGCCACTGGTGCTGGCACGTGCAGGCACGGGTGAAGCGCTTGCGGGCGGACAGCAACAGACTGACGGGACCATTACCGGTGGCGGCACACGAGTCTTTACGGTAAGCATGTCCTTCACTATCAACAGTGCGCATGCGAACTTCGATGAGACCGCCTACATGTGTCAACGGACACCTCAAGGGACTTACTCTGCCGGTGTTCTCAATACCGCATCTATGGTGGGTGACACTGACGGCGATAGCAATAACACCGCGTGCCAGGAACTCACTCCGCGCTTGAAAATACAAAAAGAATTCGTGAGTTCGGATGCTGCGCCAGGTAAGCCTACCTTCAACGCGAACTACCGGATCACCGTCACAAATGAAGGTGAAATTGCGCAAAATACGGGCGTCATCACTGACATGCCTGACTTTGCTACCGGTCTGAGCGTTGACCAGGTGCGTGTCGCCACCACCGAAGACGCATTGGAAAGGGACGCCAGTATCGTGGCGATCTTGCCCAACGGCTACACCATTACCAATGGAACCGTAGTTGCGCCAGCAGAAACGCACGTCTTCTTCCTGCGTATTCGCACAACACTTGACCCTTCAGCGGCACACTATTCAGAAGACCTTCTGTCATGTGCAACTCAGGAAGATGGTTCTTACCAGAATGGTCGAGGCCTATTCAACGCCATCACCGTGGATGCCGCTAAGGACCACGATGGTTCAGCAAATAACACGGCCTGTGGGCCAGTCTCCCCGGACTCAGGTAAACGCCCGCTGACAATCCGCAAAACGGGTAGCCAAGGATTCCTTGAAGGCGCCACCTTCGATATCTACCCCTCCGATCCGACGATTGCGGGTGCTCAACCTATCGCAAACGGCGTTGTCGTTGACCCAGCGGACGGTTCCCGTTTCACCACCGTTGCCCTTGACATCAACAGGGACTATTGGCTCGTTGAAACGCGCGCACCTCTGGGACATCAACTCATGCCACGTGCCGTGAAGTTCCACCTCACAGTCGACACAATCACGCTGAACGATACACAACTTGGCGTCGATATGATCACCGTTTCTAAAGGCGGTGCAACTGAGGACACCATCACTGTGAAAGACGTGGAAGTCGGTGCACTTCCTCTCACAGGCGGCAGTGGTGTCATCCTCTACATCCTCACGGCGGCACTACTGTTCGCCGCTGCTGCAGGATTATTCCTCGCTCCCTCACGACGTCGCGACCACAAGCCGCACCAGTGAGAGTGCCGCGTTAATACGCAGGCAATCAAATACACAACGAAAAGAACACTCATCGACACAGGAGAAGTAATGAGTACAACAATGATGCGGCGCAGCCTCGGCATTCTCGTCGCCGCAGCACTCGCCGCGGGTATGGTGACACTGCCCTCAGCGGCGTTGGCGCTACCCGCAGGCCCTGGTGTGGTCGCAGCCGACCCAGCAAACCCTGACCTGACGCTGATTAACCCGACTGCTACTTCGGTTCTGAATGTGCATAAGCACACCCAGACCGAGAGTAACGGACAGGTTGCAGCCGACGGCCTCGAAAAGAACGATGTGGAAGGTGCACCTATCCAGGGTGTCGAATTCACCGCGCAGAAACTGAAATACGATCTCACCACCCAACAGGGATGGCAAGAGCTTGCCGCACTGAACGGCAGTGCAACCGAAGCAGCAAAAAACCTCGATGCGACCTTCACTGCGAAGAAGGTTGTCACCAATGCTGCTGGCCTAGCGAAATTTGATGCCATGCCCGTTGGTGCCTACTTGGTCACCGAAACTAAAACCCCCATTGACGTCACACCAGCGGAACCCTTTGTGGTCACCCTGCCACTGACCAACCCAGATGCCAACACCACAGCAAAGTGGCTGTACGACGTCCATGTCTACCCGAAGAATGCTGTGACCAAGGCAGAAAAGACTGTGTCCGACGCTGAAACCCCGGCGGTTGGTCACAAGATGACCTACACCATCAAAAACGACATTCCTAAGATTGACTATGCCGGTGGTGCGCGCCTGAAGAATTATCAGATCGTCGATCCGCTCGATGCCCGCCTGAAGTTGACTGACGGCACCAACGAAGTCACAGTTGTCATGGAAGGTACCGGCGCTGTTACGCTTACGCGCGACACGGACTACAAGGTTGTCGCTAAAGAAGTTGATGGAAAAACCTACGTTACCGTGCACTTCCTGACGCCAGGATTGGACAAGATCGCCCAAGCTCGCGCAAACGGCGACACCAGCACCAAGGTGGTTGTGACCATTACTCCTACCATTGTTGCTCAGCCAGAAAACGGGTCAGGTGTCATTCAAAACACGGCTTACCTTATTCCGAACGACCCCAGCGGCACATGGAACTTTGACCCACAAAACCCAGATAACCCGACTCCGAATACTCCATGGGATCCAGAAAACCCAACCCCTCAGGTGCCCGGAAAACCGACCCCTCCTATCGTGTCGAAATTCGGCAAGGTGACTATCACAAAGACGGGTACTGACAGTAAGACGCCGATCACCTACAAAGGCGCCGAGTTCCAGGTTTACCGCTGCACTGTGCCCGATGGTGCACAGCAAGGGACCCCTGCGAAGGGAGCCACCCTGGTTGATGCTGACACTGCAGCAGATGGCACGCAACCGCTGACCGTTGACGGAAAGACGACATTCACTACAGGCGATGATGGCACAGTCACTATCAATGGACTGCGCAACAACGACTGGGTCGACGGCAAAGAAAAAAACCCTCTGAGCAACTCCGACTGGTACTGCCTTGTGGAAACCAAAGCACCGACGGGGTATGAGTTGCAAGCCAACCCTATTCCCTTCCAGGTACTGCAGACCAATGCTTCCGACGTAAATGCCTTCAAACTCGGTGTCACTGTCACCGACGTGCCATCAAACGCTGGCTTCCGCCTGCCGCTGACTGGTGCAAATGGTGTCATTGTGATGACCATCGCCGGTGGCCTTCTTGTTGCGGGCGGCGGCGCGCTGTTCTTCGTGAACCGTCGTAAGCGTCATGCCTGACATTGTCGGCAAAACAAATAGGGTTTCACCTTCGTTGAGATCCTGAGACGCTGATAGCGTCAACCGGAGTCCTGTGGGCAGACTACACGAGTCTGCCCACAGGACCACATACTGTAGGAGGACACGTACATGCGTGGTTTTGAGAAGACACGCGCTGCTCGTCACAGAGCGACGAAGGATGTACTAATCCCGTCGCCGAAGCGAAATATGGTGCTGCAAGCAGTGGCACCCCTTTTACTTGTCCTCACAGGTGTTTTAGTCCTGCTATACCCAGTGCTAGCAACCCAGCACAATAACGCTGAGCAACAGCGTATCGCCGAAGCTTTTAGTGCGACCGTTGAATCTGCAGGTCCCAATGTCGTCGCCGAGCAGCGTGCGCGCGCCGAACACTATAACGCCACACTTGAATCTGAACCGATCCTTGACCCCTGGTTGGAATCTCAACGTCCTGACACACCGCGATACCAGGACTATTTAGGCCAGCTTAATCTGGATGAAGTAATGGCGAATATTGTTATCCCCAGTATTCATGTGAGCCTACCCGTATATCACGGCACGGAGACGAAAACCCTCGAACAAGGGGTCGGACACTTATTTGGAACAAGCTTGCCCATAGGTGGCTCCTCTACCCACGCGGTATTGACGGGTCACACTGGCCTAGGTTCAGCAACACTCTTTGACAACCTCATTGACCTGAAAAAAGGTGATGTTTTCTACATTAACGCGTTGGGGCAAAGCCTAAAATACGAAGTGATTGACATTCAGGTTGTATTACCTGAACAAACAGAGAGCCTCAAGAAACAGGCTGGACGAGACTTTGTCACCCTTATCACCTGCACTCCCTATGGGGTGAATTCCCACCGCCTACTGGTTACTGGTGAGCGGGTTGCTATCGATCCAATTGCTGCGGCAATGGAGCAAGAGGAAGCGATGCCTGCGCCCATGCAAACCTGGCAAATTGCGATCCTCGTCGCTGTGGGCATTATCGTTGTCGCCGCGACTGCTATCACTTTGACGCTATTCGTGGCATCGCGAAAAAAGCGGAGTGTCGCTCGCATAGGGACGTGCAGTGATCTAGGACAGGAAGAAAGTCCGATGACTAACCAGGATCGAGAGACTTCAACTGACTAGTGCGGTTTTTATCCCGCAAAGCGAGGCGTCTGTATTTAAGTAGCGCACTTCCCATCCGACGAATTGAGGCGTCGGCATCCAGTCAGGATATTTCGTTTGTGCTTTGCCTCGGCAGACCTTGTCGCATGAGTCATCCGCTTGTGAGTGAGGAGCAGTGACCTGAATAAGGGAACGCATGCGGTTGGCGCAGTCGGCGCATATCGTGTAGATACTTCCCATGCTGTTCCCAGTAGATGAGCAGAACAGGTAGATGAGGGACAGGTGTCGATGAGTGACATACGCAGACTATTCTGCAAACTAAGGGAACTTTTTAAGCTGCGCAATATCATGGGAGGGTGAAGCAAGCGCTTCACCCTCCCATGAGTGTGTGAGTGGATGCTTAGTTGCTGGTGCGGCGACGTGAAATGGTCGTTGCGACAGCACCTACCGCAACTAATATGCCGATCAGCAGGGCATTGCTATCAACACCGGTCTTGGCAAGACCTGATTTAGTGGCGCCAGGCTTGGCCGAACGGGCAGCATTCGCGGTGCCTGTGGGCGCATCCTTGCCTGTGGGAGCGCTCACCAGGGTAGTGGCCTGATCACTGACCTTGGCTTTGACCTCAAGTGGAGCGCTGACAACAGTGCCACTCTCCTTACCCTTGGCGTAGACAGTGTGCTTTCCTGCGTCCACCGTGTCAGCGGAAGCTTGCCAACGGATTGTGGCAACGCCATTGGCATCAGCCTTGACGGTGCCGACGGTGATCGGGTCAGAGTGTACTTCAAAGGTGACATCTTCGAAGGGTTTAAAGCCCGTTGCGGTGAAGGTGACCCATCCGTCGTGTTCTGTTTCTGGAACTGACAGGGTGAGGTTGGCGTCGTCGTCGCACACGGTGGCAGGATCCACCAGGGTGGCGGACTTGGATTCACCGAGCTTAATGAATTGGTCCGATTTGCCCACAGTGAGCTTTAGTGTGGTGTCGTAGGCGGATGCGGGATATTCTTTCGCTTGGTCGAACCAGTATGCCTGCACGCTCACCTGTTCACCGTAGGGGATAGGAGTCGTATTGAGCGGGTAGAAGGTTTTGAGTGCTTCTTCCAATGACAGGCTTCCTGTGTGATTCAGTGCTGTGCGGATGCTCTCCTTTAACGAGATGGCATAGTTGCCGTAGGACACGACGAAACGGTGTCCGTTGGTCAGCGAACCCGGGGTGACGCTCAGGACGTTACCCTTTGCTGCGCACGAGGCGGAGGCCAGGGTAAATGCAGGAGCTTGGGGCAGAGCTGGGGTTGCGGGATTTGATGGGTGAGTCGGCGTATCTGGTGCGGAGGGCGTCGTTGGTGCACACTTCAAAGAGTCGGGGTCAACGATGGTGGCTTTGTGAGCTTGGCCCAACTTGACGAAACGATCGGAGTTGCCTGCGGTCAACTGCAGGGTCGTGTCATATGTCGAGGATGGGTAGACACCTGCCTTGTCGAACCAGTATGCCTGAACACTGACTTCGCTGCCGTAGGGAATTGAGGTGTCCGCGGGGGCGAAGGCCTCGACGAGTTCCTCCAGCGACAAGGTGCCTTCAGTCCACAGCGCATCGCGAATGGCAGTCTTGAGCTGCACGGATTGCCCGCCCATGGAGACAACGAAACGGTAGTTGTCCTGCTTTTGGGCGGGGTCAAGGGTGATCAGGTTGAGCTGGGCTTCATTGTCAACACATTGGGCTGGCGTCAGAGCAATCGACGGTGCATCCGGCAGGGTTGGTGCTGGTAGTGCAGGATCCTCGGATGTGGCCGGGTCGGCGGGCGTGGCAGGCTGTTCGGTGACAGTGGGCGTGCAGTCTAAGGTCGTTGGATTCACCAGGGTGATGGTATTTGACGTGGTGAGTTCAATGGCCTTGGTCAAGGAGCCGGACATAAGGGCGACAGTGCCACGGGTAAGGTGTTCGGGTGTGCCATTCTTGCGCTGGTCACTGCTGGTGAAGTAGACATTCGCCTTGTCGAACCAGTATGCCTTGATTGTCACGGTCTTGCCGTAGAGCATATTCAGCATCGAGGGGTCAATCAGGCGTTCTGCGCTGATGGTGCCGGCGTAAAGAGCCGAGCGTTCGCTACCGTTGAGTTGCTTTACGGCGCGACCGTCCACAATAACGACGAAGCGGTATCCGCCCGAAGCGGTGTCTTTGGCAACGTCGTCCAGTGCTCCCAGTGTGACAGTGTTTTCTTTGCGTTCACAGGTTGCGCCCGTGAGTGTGAGTGTGGGAACCTTCGGTCCTGCCACAGTTGGTGCAGGTGCCGGGCTTGGCGTTGAAGGCGCGGGAGTCGATGCTGCCGGGGTGGTCACAGCCGGAGCCGATTCAGCCGGTGACGGAGCCGATTCAACTGGCGTATTTGCTGGGGTTGCTTCGTTGCTGGCAGCAGGCGTTTCAGCCGGTGCCTGTGGCGCAGGTGCTTCGGTGCTTGCAGCGGGTGTTTCAGCCGGTGCTGCCGGTGCTGAAGGCGTGGGAGTTGGCACGGCATTATCAGCTGGTGCCGTCTGCGCTGGTGCAGCGGTTTCAGTTGTCGATGCGGCTTCGGTTGCCGCGGGTATTTCCTGTGGGTCGTCAGCCAGGGCGGGTGTCGCGAGGCTAAAGGCCCCAAGCGCAACGGCGAAGGTGGCCGTCATTGCGCCGAGTTTTCGCAGTCTCATTTTGCTCTCCTGTGGTGTTCTGCGCAGCTCAAGCTGTCGGACAACAGCATTTTTATGCGCAATTACCCTGGAATTATATACAAAACGCTCAGCCTATTTTCAGGTTTTTGAGGTAGAAACTTGTAGAAAAAGACCTATTTTCCTCGCACGTTATTCGACAAGGTCACGATTTTCTTAACCGTCCGGTTGGGGTTGTCAGATATGCCGATATCCGGCACGACAATACTTTGCCAGGTAAAGGCTAAGTATTTGCCTTCATTACGCCCGGGGAATAAGTCCTTTTCGTTGCAGTGCGACATATTCGCGCTGGTAAAGACGGCCAAGTGCGTGTTTCTTGCCACGACGTGTCCATTGGAGGATAAAGTCAGCGCAAAATGTTGGTGAGCATTTTCCGCATGAAGTTACACGCTGCGGTGAACGGTAGAGCTCTTTCGTCGCTCCGCACCCCGGGCAGGTGCCAACCCACGGCGCTTGTACGGATGGCAAATCGTTGGACAAGCGTGCCTGAGGACGCGCCCCGATACGGCAGGCCGCCTCGCGCCACACGCGGTCATGCCCATGGCGCGCACCCACAAGAGCGTGAGCGATTTCGTGAAGAACAACGTCGCGGACCGTGGCCTCGTCGTATAAGCGGGTCAACGCCGCCGACAAAGTGATGGTCCGCTTGGCGTGGTGGCAGGCGCCTGCCCTGCGCCGCCCGCGGTCAAAGGCAAAGGTCCATTCAGACAACCCATGCAGACTCATTAGCGATGTGGCAAGCTGCGACGCATCAGTGAGTTCCATCAGCGATTGCCCTAGCTTTCGCGTGTCAGTAAACCAAGTACGCGTTTGGCTGACACCTTCATAGGCGTCCCCAATTGCTGGGCGAACAGGGAGACACGCAGTTCCTCCAACATCCACCGGGCCTGTTCTAATTCGCTGTGTCGGTTGGTATCAAAGGGGCGTTGCGCCGCCATTTCGTGGCAGCGAGATAACTCCGCTTCAAGCGTGTGAATCCGTGCCGCATCTTCACTATCGCGACTCAAGGCTGCTGCTGACTGCGATACACGCTGTAAACGCAGTGCACCTGCACGAATATAACGCGCCAGATGTGGCATCTGAGAAAAGGGTGTTTCCAGCACGAAATTGTTATGAAGTAGACGCGCTACCGTCTGTGCAATATCGCGCCTGACCTCAGTTAACGATTCTCCAGTGTATGTGCGAAGTGCCTGATCAAGATCAGCCTGTGCCTCCATCGCGCGCACCACATAGCCCAGTAGTTCGTAGACACGATCCTCATGGAGGTCCCGAGCACGTGCGACAAGGTCCTCAAATGCCTCAGCATCGCGGATATTTGCCGCATCTACACCGCAAAGGTCATCGAGAAGCGACAAGCAACTCGCCCATTGCGCGTGATCAACCAGAGCAGCAGTATCACCGTAGGGCGTGGCAGTAAGCATCAAGGCTTCGCGTCCACTCCAGCGAGTGGTGACACGTTTCGTCGCGAGGCGAAGGCGCCCAAGCAGCAGCAATGCCAAAGCTTCGCGGTGGTGGCGATCGGCGTCCGCTGGGGAGGCCATTAGTCTCACACCTACACGTGGCTGCTGGGCATCGCCTTGAGGGACCAGGGCTGGGTAGCCTCGTAAAAGCATGTCGGCACGCTGTTCAACAACGCGCGGTAACGGTATCGGTGGGAATGTGGTGAGTCCGTCGCGGTGAAGGCTGTCGGTCGTGTGGAAATCGTTGCTGGGTGCCGCCCCTGAGGGATGGTCAATGGGTGCAGGTGCACTGGTGATTGTCGAGGCGTGGGTGACGCTGGTGGCGTTGGATTTAGTGCCTCCATCCTTTGGTGCATGAGCAATGTCTGTCGTTTGGGTGACGCTGCGACGTCGATTGCTGCGACGTGCGCTGTCCATTGCTTCGGCGACCGCCGTCCTCACCGCATCTTGCACCGCGTCATTTGCTTGTTGAGCCAGGGTCTTTTGCAAATACAGCAGGTCGGTGCCTGCTCCGACTTCTTTGCCGCTGCGGTCGGTGACGACGAAGGTCATATGCAAATGTGCAGGCAAATGGTCGTGCATATACGCCATATCGGCGCTGTCAAGGTCAACACCGCGGATAGCGCGAATGGCATCAGCGAAAACCTCAGCAAATGGGCGCTGCTCCATCGTGAGGTGCGTGGCCGCTTTGGGGCTTAATATGCGGTCGGGTATCGATGGGTCAGGTGCCGAGGCGTCGTTGGCTGCCGATGGGTCAGGTGCTTGCGTTGATACAGTGTTTGGCGCGGACGGGCCAGGTGCTGATGTTGGGTTCGGCGCGGATAAAGCGTTCCCAGATGTTGCCGCAGGCTGTGAGGCATCAGACGACCTTGTATGACTCCTCCGGGCCTTACCGGTACGCTCACCCCAAGCAGCCAGACGACCAAGAGCAGCCGACAGTGACATAGGGTCATCATCCGGTAGCGAATGCACATCAGAAGTAGGGCAAGTTTGAGCTGTATTCCCATGCGTTGGAGCAGCCGTCACGGCGGAGATATCCTTCACAGTACCGCCGTCCCCGCCAGCGGTACTTTTCTTGCGGGCGGCACTATCCCCGTCTGCGTTAGCGTCGCCAGCACGATTCCCGCCAGCGGTACTTTTCTCTCTGGTAATACCCGCGCTGTGAGCGTGATTATCCACGCGAGTAGCAGAGCTTTCCCCGAAAGCAGAGGTCGCCTCGTCACGCGCGTTTCGCATCCACTGTGCGACACGCTGCCCAACTTCGGGTGCCGGGGCCAATAGACGTCGCTTCGCCTTAGGCAATGCCCGAATCGCTTCGGTGGCCAACTCGGCACGCATCCCCGGAACGAGCCAATCCGTACCAACATCACTGACACGACCCAGCACTTCAAGAGGGATTGTCATCGTGACGCCATCACGCGCGGATCCCGGCGTGAATTGGTACGACAACGGCAGTTTCATATCTGCACACACCCAGTGATCCGGGAATGCATCAGGATCAGAGCCGGTGCCTCGAGGTAGCAGCAGCGCCTGCGTATAGTTGAGCAACTCAGGTGTCTGGCGTCGAGCTTGCTTCCACCACTGATTGAAATGTGCAGCACTAGTAATGGAGTCAGGGAGCACATCATCAAAGAAAGCCACCAGAGACTCTTCATCCGCAACTAAGCCGTGGGTACGACTGCGCCGCTCAACTTCACGGGCCTGCTCCACTAGCTCGTCGTTACGACTTTGGAAACGATGACGCTCACGCCATTCGCCACGCACAAGCCCATGCCGGATCAACATTTCTCTGGCCAGCTGACGTGCCGTGAGCGTCGATGCGTCCGCATCTTCCGCCTTGTCGGGTGGTGTCGTTGGCACCGTCGGTGGTACATCGGCCACAGGGCGCGGCACAACATTAGTGCCGCGACTCTCCAAACCCCCAACCAAGCCCTGAGCAAGTGCCGCCAAAGACCCTGCTTTCGGCAGTGATATTGCCGAGGCGCTGCCACTTCCCAGTGGTCGATCACCCAGGCGGCCCAGCAATACAGGTCGGTCGGCAACCAGCGTCATCCCGTACAACACAACCTTCTCTTTCACCATGGCTGCTCCCTTGGCGGAAGACCAGTATGGTTCAGAGTAGATGCGCCTGACCAGGTGCTTGGCTGCAGGTTCTACCCATTCAGGTTCAATACGTGACACTGTCCGCGCAAAAAGGCGAGAGGTTTCCACAAGCTCAGCTGCCATCACCCACGCTGGGTGGGACCGAGACAAGCCCGAGCCAGGCCAAATGGTGAAATGAGTGTCGCGTGCTCCCTGATAATCGCGCTTTGCCTCGTCCCAATTACCCAGGTTCGACAACAATCCGACAAGCAACGAACGATGGATTTGCCCGGCATCAGCCGCATTTGCTGACAGGGTGTAGGACACCGCAGCGCGCGCTGCCGCATCGGCAAGACCGCGCGCCTCGGCCTCGGCAATAACGTCGTTTGGAGACGGAATACCGATGGGATCCAATGTGAGGTCAAGAGGACGTGCCATTTGCCGCAACTGCATCACCACATCACGCCACTCACGAAAGCGCAGATAGTGCAGGAACTCAGCGCGACACATACGCCGAAACGCCGAGCCAGACAGGTCACGATACTGCACATGCAGGTAGCGCCACAGATTGAGGTAGGTAATGAAATCAGAATGGCGGTCAATAAAGCGTTCATGTGCCCGGTCGGCCGCATCCTGATGTTCCAAGGGCCTTTCACGCACATCCTGAATGGATAGTGCCGCCACGATGACAAGTACTTCCGATGCGCAGCCATTGGCATCAGCTTCAAGAAGCATCCGGCCTAGTCGAGGGTCGATGGGAAGACGTGCGAGGTCTCGGCCCAGTGGTGTGATGCGTTGATCGGCAGCGGAAACAGCCCCAATTTCCGTCAGAAGCTGCATACCGTCGCGCACCGCTTTTGTATTAGGAGGGTCCAAGAAGGGGAAATGCTCCACTGACCCAAGGCCCAAGGCAAGCATTTGCAAAATGACACTGGCCAATGAGGTGCGCAGGATTTCTGGTTCAGTGTAGGCCGGACGGGTTTCGAAATTACGCTGAGAATACAAACGAATGGCGATACCATCAGCCACACGTCCGCAACGGCCCGAGCGTTGATTCGCGCTGGCCTGAGAAACCTGTTCAATGGGGAGACGCTGAACTTTCGTACGATTCGAATACCGCGAAATGCGAGCAAAACCCGGATCGATAACGTAGCGGATACCGGGAACAGTCAGGGATGTTTCGGCAACATTTGTTGCCAGTACGATGCGGCGCAGTTGGTGATCCTCGAAGACACGCTGCTGTTCGGCGGCGCTCAGACGTGCGTACAGGGGCACGATTTCGATATCCGAGGCGCGCGCTGCCCTCGGTTTTTCGCCAGCACTGGTGCGGTAAGCACGTTCGCCAAGGTGCTCGCACAACGCTTGCTCTACGTCGCGGATATCGCGTTCACCTGGCAGAAAGACGAGGATATCGCCGTCGCCTTCGGCACATAATTCGTCGACGGCACTACAGATCGCTGTTTCGACGTCAATATCGTCGCCAGCACCGTAGCCCAGTGTCGGCAGGTCGTCGTCCGGGTCTTCAAGAACAAGCTGAGTGGTGCCCAGCACGGTGCTGGCGTTAGTGTCGGTGTGGGTGGTGTTGACACTTGCATTGTTGCGGTTGGGGTTGGTGGGAAGGTCGGTGTCGTCGTGCGTCGAGGTGGCCGCGCTACCAGCGCGACCGCCTAGGCCACTTGCGCTGGTGAAAGTCGAGGGCACCTCTGCACTGAGCGGACGGTAGCGGATCTCCACCGGATAGGTTCGGCCCGACACCTCAATAACAGGTGCTGCTTCAATTAAACGACCTTGACCTGCCTGACCTTCCCAGGTGCCAAAATGTGTGGCAAAACGTGCAGAGTCAATGGTGGCTGAGGTGATAATGACTTTGAGGTCGCGACGCATCGGCAGTAGCCGCGCCAAATAGCCCAAAATGAAGTCAATATTGAGGCTACGTTCATGCGCCTCGTCGATAATCAGCGTGTCGTAGCGTTGCAGGAGTGGATCAGACTGGATTTCGGCCAACAAAATACCGTCCGTCATCAGCTTCACCATTGTGGTGGGACCGACCTCGTCGGTGAAACGCACCTGGTAGCCAACAATTTGCCCCGACTCGCGACCCACTTTTTGTCCCAACTCGGAAGCAATTCGATCAGCGACAGACCGGGCAGCAATACGCCGAGGTTGGGTGTGCCCAATCATCCCTGAAACCCCACGGCCAAGCTGCAGGCAGATTTTTGGTAACTGAGTAGTTTTACCCGAACCTGTTTCACCCGAAACGATGACAACCTGATGGGTGCGGATGGCTTCGGCTATTTCGTCGCGACGCGCGGATACCGGAAGGTCAGGGAATGTAATGACCGGTATGGCCGCGACACGGGCCGCAAGCTCATCAGCAGAATAGGGTCGAAAGGCACTCAGGCGCTCGTCAATGGGACGGCGTTGCTTGCGTGTGGTGCGGGTGCCACGAGGCTGCCGCCGCCGTGAGTGGCGCGGCTGGAAACGCTTGGGGTCCTGTGGCACTCCCCAATCCTACCCACGTGGTGCGCGCGTGGTGCAGCGAAATTGGGCGTGGGACGGCACAATGGGACCCATGTTTGCACTGTGTGCCGGATTGACCACGCTGGACGTACTGCACGCCCTTGACCATGTCCCAGACCCTACGATCAAAGTGACTTCCACAGCGCATCTCATGGCAGCTGGAGGTCCCGCAACGAATGCTGCGGTCACCATCGCCACCCTGGCACGTATCGCAGAGCAACTTGATACTTCCGCAGACACCAGCAGTGCGCAACAGACCCACCGTGATGCAGCTGTTTCATCAGATGCCAGTAACGATACTATCGCGCTGCTCAGCGCGATTGGCACCGGCGTTTCCTCCTCCCTTATTGCTCGTGATCTGCATGAATGTGGTGTTACGCTACTTGATGCGACGCCTGTGGACACTGATCATGCCGAACCTGCCGTGTCCTCAATTATTGAGCACCCCGAGGGGCGAATGGTGGCCTCAACGAATGCCCGCCTCGACGTTGACACTGCACTGGCCAACGAGTATCTGGCCACACTGACGCGCGATGAAGGTGATGTTGGGGTGGTTCTTATTGATGGCCATAACCCAGCTCTTGCCGACATGGCATTGCGTTTAGGGGTGCCCCAGACTCCTGAAACAGAGCAATCCCCATTCGATGCGCTTGAAATGAAACCTTCTCATCTGCGTATATTGGACGGCGGATCATGGAAACCATGGCTGAGTCCGTTGCTTGGTTTTGTTGATGTCGCAGTTGTTTCCGCTGATTTTTGCCCACCGATCCTTCCCCAGGCCAGTGCCGAGGCCGTGGCAGCCTTTCTGCGGGGTTTCGGCATTACACGAGGCGTAAGAACGCGCGGCTCTCAGCCGGTGCAGTGGTGGTGGAATCAGGACAGCGGTGAGGTCAACGTGCCCCAGGTGAACGCCGTTTCGACTTTGGGTGCAGGCGACGTTTTCCACGGCGCATTCGCCTGGGCAATGGCACGCCTCGGATCGGCATCTTTGCACCTGGAAGACCCAACGGAGGTTATTCGTTTTGCCAGCGAGGTCGCCGCCGCGTCAACAACTGAATTTGGCACACGATCATGGCGTAATAATGAACAGGTGCGGCAGGCTGTTCGCCACTGGTTGCAGTCAGGTGCCGAGAATTGAAAACCAGCGACCGTGTCTTAGCGGCGGACCGGCACCCACTGCTTAGCCCAGGTCAATGCTGGGCCAGCCAACGCCTCGGGACTTTCTCCAAGAGCAAAACGTGCATCGTGGACGATATCGACTCGCGACCCATCCGGCATGGAAGCAAAAACATCCTGCGTGACCAGCGTTAACTCCGTGTCCACATCGTCAGCGTCGTGGATAACCAACAGCGGGCACGAAACGCCAGAGACTAACGCGTTGCCGTCAACCATCGACAAATCAATCAGCGTCTGCTTGGAGATAGTGAAATGTTGTCGATTGCCCGGAAGATCATCCGGCACCGTAGTCACCCCATGTTGCTCCAACTCATCAAGCTGGACTGCAGAGAAAATTTCCTCCCACTGATAGGTACGTGGCCCTAATACGGGGGAAGACAAGACCATTGCCCGCGCAGCAGCAGGCCGCGCAGCCAACGCTACAAGAGCACCGTAAGAATGCCCGTGGATCAGTTGCCGAGAAAACCCCTGATCCGCCAGCCATCCAGACGCAGAACGCAAATCCTCCACCTGCGCCTCACGCGTGATAATCGCATCATCACTGGACCCGTGCCCCGAATAGTCGAACTCCAGCGTCGCGTAACCCGCGCCTCGATAAGCGGCAGCAAGACGGGCAAAATGCTCACCAGAATGACGGTTGGCCAGGAAAGAATGCGAGAAGAGCACCGCCGCATCTGCCGAATCCACAGGGTTCACGAAAGAACCACACAGGGTAGCCCCACGCGGTGTCACAATACGTACGTCACTCACCTATACAACCTATCGGCTTGGTGACCTTGGCGAAAGTGGTAATCGCGCAATGAGGCAATGTGACACGAAAAGTGTCAGGCCCTGATGTCAAGGCGCGCCAAGGCGACTAAGGTAGAGGCCAGTAAAGCACCGTTTCGCGGACGCGGAGGAAATATGGGCACTAAGTTCGGAATTATTGTTGGCCTGGGTATCGGCTACGTCCTGGGAAGTCGCGCCGGACGTGAACAGTACGAACGTATCCGCCAGGGCGCCTCACGCCTCCGCCAGGTGCCCATAGTGGCAGCACCCCTTGACCGCGCGGGCGAAAAAATATCCGAAATCGTTCGCGACCAGGGTGAACGTGTCACCGACAAAGTGGCTGACGCCGTCAAAGAACGTCTCTTCGGTGTCGCACCGCAGGGACAGACCGTTGAAGCCACCAGTCACGAGGTGCCGACCAGTCGCCCGACACCACCAACAGCCAAGTGAATACCTCGTCAGCGCCACACCAATCGGTGCCTTCCCAATCAGCGCCACATCAACAGGCACGTCCAGACCCAACGCCTGCACAAATTCGCCGATGGCGACGCCACCTCGCTGAAGAACGCATGGAAGCACGAACCTACCGGGCACTTGCTGAACGCCGAGTAGGTGAAGAACGTGACGTGCTATTGGCGTTGGCTGAAGCTGAGAGGCGCCATGAAGAACACTGGCTGAACCTCCTTGGCGACAAGGCGCTACCAGCACCCCGTCCTTCCCTGGGAGCGCGCCTATCGGCAGCGCTTGCCCGCACGTTTGGCACGATCTTCATTCTTGCCATGGCGCAACGCGCAGAACAACGTTCCACTTACGATGCGGACGACGACGCTACTGCGCAAATGGCCGCCGACGAACATATCCACGGCGAAGTCGTACGAGGCCTTACCGCACGATCACGGCAAGCGCTCGCGGGCACCTTCCGCGCCGCCGTCTTTGGTGCCAACGACGGTCTTGTCTCCAACCTCGCCCTGGTCCTTGGTGTGGCGGCCACAGGACTGGACACGCGCCTCGTACTCGTTACCGGTATCGCTGGCCTGCTCGCTGGTGCACTGTCAATGGCAGCAGGCGAATGGGTGTCGGTGCAAAGCCAGCGTGAACTGCTCGATGCTTCAGTGCCGGACCCGGAGGCCCACAGAAGCGTGACACATCTCGACGTTAACGCCAACGAACTCGCATTAGTTTTCCGTGCACGAGGCGAAAGCCCACAAGAAGCACAAGCCCACGCGGATGCCGTATTTGCGCGCGTGATGACCCCAACTTCAACTGACTCAGGTGTCATTGCTGTACGAGCCGCACTCGGTGACGGTGGCGAACGGGCACAGGGCGCAGCGGAAGAAATCGGCACCCCGTGGCGGGCCGCGGCCTCGTCATTCCTTTTCTTCGCTGTAGGAGCCCTCGTTCCGCTGCTGCCATATTTCTTTGGTGTGAGCGGACTAATGGCCATCGGGATCTCGGCTGCCACCGTGGGGATTGCCTTGATGTTCACTGGTGGGGTCGTGGGTGTCTTGTCCGGGCAGGCGCCATTGCCGCGAGCCATGCGGCAGCTAGCGATTGGTTATGGGGCGGCACTGGTGACCTATGCGTTGGGTAGCCTTTTTGGTGTCCAAGCCGCCTAGTATTTCCCTCACGCTGCTGCTTAATTCCCGCACGCCTTTCTTTATTTCCCTCACGCAACAGCTATGGGTGACAATATGAACCGTGCTGCACGGTCTCCTCAACACGCTGAATGAAACACTGCCGGACCTGTTCCGAGTGATCGACCTTGTCGGTGTGCTCCTCAACGGGATTCTTGGTGGACGTCTGGCCCGCGTAAAAGGTTTTGACGCGGTCGGTTTCGCAGTGCTGGCCATTATGTCCGCATTAGCTGGCGGCATGGTCCGTGACGTGCTTTTACAGGTTGGCCCACCGGTGGCACTCACCGACCCGTTCTACCTGGGTACGGCACTTATCGGCGCGGCCATCGCGATGCTGTGGAAATTAGATTCCCGTCCGTGGCGCATCGCTTTAATACTTGCCGATGGCATTGTCTTAGGGTGTTGGGCGGCAACAGGTGCAGTAAAAACCCTTGAGGCCGGTTTTGCGTGGATGCCCGCCATTATGCTCGGCATTATGACTGCCGTGGGTGGTGGCATGATCCGCGATATTTCCTCCGGCTCAGTGCCGCAGGTCTTTGGCGGTAATAACCTATACGCCACGCCCGCCTTGGTTTCTGCTTTGGTGATGGTGGCCTTCTGGCATTTTGGGCTCCCCACAATCGGGATGTTGGTTGCCACTATCGTTGGTTCAAGTTTTACGGTTTTAGCGCATTGGCGGCGTTGGCAACTGCCCAAACATACCGGGTGGGAGCTCACACCCGAATATATGAAAAGGCTTTTTGAACAGCGCCGTAAATAAGCTCAGTGGGGCAAAGAGATAAAGCTCAATGTTCACTGTATTAACTAATTGCCGTCGGTGTGCCCACTGGGTGTAGCCTTATGCGTCGGCAGCCTTAATAGCACCGCTGCCACGTACTACGGCCTATCCCATACTCGAAGGAATATTTTCGTGAGCACCAGTCACGTTGAGGCACCTGCAGGTGCCGCGCACGAGAAACAGAACTTGGCGCCTCGTCGATTCAAAACCCGTCACCTGTCGATGATGGCCTTGGGCACTGCCATCGGTGCAGGCTTCTTCCTGGGTACCGGTCAGGCGATTTACGAGGCGGGCCCAGCTGTGTTGATTTCCTACGGTTTGGCGGCCTTTATCGCTGTGTCGGTCATGTACGCTCTGGCAGAAATGGCCGCGGCCCTGCCATCAACGGGCTCATTTTCGACATATGCGCAGGCAGGTATTGGCCGCTGGGCGGGCTTTACAGTCGGATGGCTGTACTGGTTCATGCTGATGATGGTGCTCGGCATGGAAATCACGGGCGCGGCAGAAATCTTTGTCAAATGGTTCCCCGCCGTTCCACAGTGGAGTGTGGCTTTAGCTATTGTGGTGGTTTTTGGTGGAGTTAACCTCCTTGCGGCCGGCGATTTTGGTGAGGTTGAGGCGTGGCTTGCAGGGATTAAAGTCTTTGCGATTATCGCTTTCCTTGTCATTGCCGTCGGCTTGCTGACTGGCATTATTCCTGGACGTGAGGCCCCTATTGCCGACACGGTTTTGGGGCATGGGGGTTGGATTCCCAATGGGCTGACCGGTATTGCGGTGGGTATTTTGGCGGTAATTACTTCTTTTGGTGGTATCGAAGTGGTCACCATTGCTGCCGCAGAGGCAGAAGATGCACGTACGGCGATATCCCGTGCCATCCGGTCGGTGATTTGGCGCATCCTCATCTTCTACGTCGGCACGGTTGCGTTGCTAGTGTGTCTCTTGCCGTGGAACTCTGAACAGATGCGGGGGACCCCACTTGCAACGGTTCTGGACATGGCGGGCGTGCCGAATGTGGGCCTCATTATGGAAGTCATCGTTTTCATTGCCCTGGTGAGCGCTTTTTCAGCAATTATTTACTCGTCGTCGCGCCTGGCTTACAGTCTGTCTGCGCGCAATATGGGTATGCGCTGGCTGCTGGGTAAGGATGCGATTATTCCCGAGGTGGTGCGGCGTTCTAGCGCAGAATCTGGCCTGGGTGCTGTGGTGGCGGGGGAGGCTGCCGCTGGTGACATGTCGCATGGGCGCACGCCGCGTCGCGCTGTGTCGGTGTCAATTGCCTTGTCCTTGGTATCGGTGGCATTGAACTGGTGGCTACCTGATGTGCTTTTGGGGATCCTTATTAACGCCATTGGCATGATTCTGCTGGTGGTGTGGGTATTCATCATCGTTGCACAGATGCGTTTGCGTCCGCAGCTTGAGCAGGCAGGTGCGCTTTCAATCCGTATGCCGGGCTGGCCCGTGCTGCCCTGGGTGGTGTTGGTATGTCTTGCTGCTTTGGGTGTGTTGATGGCGACGACTGAGGCTGGCCGAGGACAGTTACTTGCTATGGGTGGCTTAACGGTCGTTGTTATTGCGCTGTTCTTTATCCGGCAGTGGTGGTTGAAGCAATTCGCGCACTGATATCTGTCCGCGCCGCGCGCCTGAGATGAGCGTTACGCAACGTTGAAGGTGGGGCTATGCCGAGTGCGGAGCAGTGGGTGAGGAAGTGAAGGCACGGGCGATGCTTGTTTATCGCATTCGCTCATGGCGCACGTCAGGCGGTGTGTGAAGCGGTCGAGGCCCTTATCCACAGTGAAACACAGACCGGACGCAGCTGTGGGAGCCTCCTGCGACAATATCAGCATTGGAGGTGAATGCCAGTGGGGAAGTATCGGCGCAGACAGGGCCGCGGCCGTGCACGGCGCCTCGTCGGTGCGCTATTTGCATGGGGTGTCGTTGCCATCGTGTGCATTGCTGTCACTGGTGTGTGGTCGACCCATGGCGCGGATCTTGGTGCGATATGGCAGGCCTTTCGTGCGAGCGTTGGGCAAGGCACGCCTGAAAATAGCGGGGATGGCAGCGACGATGGCCTTGCACAAAGTGAGGTGACGACGATGCTGCGCGCATTAACGGTGCGTGGGAATGACGAAGCTGGGAATATTCCTGACTATGATCGGGAAGTTTTCGGGCAACGATGGGCCGATACTGACCGTAATGGCTGTGATACGCGCAATGACATCCTTGCACGAGATCTGTCACGACCGACCTTCAAAGAAGGGACGAATAACTGCGTGGTGCTTTCAGGTACGCTCGCAGAACCCTATCAAGGACGGATTGTCGAATTTCAACGAGGTGACGGCACCTCGGACCTGGTGCAGATTGACCACGTCGTTGCACTCGCTGACGCCTGGTATTCGGGCGCATGGCAATGGGACAGCGCAACCAGAGAACGTTTTGCCAATGACCCTGCGAACCTCCTGGCCGTGGATGGACAAACGAATCAGGACAAAGGTCGTGCCAGCGCTGACCAATGGCTTCCGCCCAATCGGTCGTTTCGCTGCGACTACGTGACAACGCAAATACGTGTGAAATACGCGTGGGGATTATCTGTGACACAAGCGGAATACAAAACGCTGGTCAATGTACTTCAAGGATGTCAGACAGAGAGTTCCTGACCTCAGTGGTGACCGCACCATGTGAGTACTGCATCGTCTGGAGATGCGGTGCTGTAGATGAGTAGGGAACACTTCACATGAGCATGCAACTGATGTGGATTCTGGGTGAAGTATTTCCATCAGGTGGAGCGAATCGACATATGACCGTTCCTAAAGTGACCGGATGGCGGTCATGCTGCTCAGTAATCGCGCCGATCTTTAGGATTGAGGTCAGAGTCCGCATCACTGTGCGGGGAAGAGGATAACTGTGGCACTGATCGTCCAAAAATATGGCGGCTCATCGGTATCGGATGTTGCCGCGATGAAGCGTGTTGCCCAGCGGGTCGTTGATACACACCGTGCGGGTCACAAAGTAGTTGTAGTCGTGTCAGCAATGGGTGATACGACAGATGAGCTTCTTGACACGGCGGCAGCCCTTACCGATCAGGCGCCTGTGCGTGAGATGGATATTCTGCTTTCCGCTGGGGAACGTATCTCGATGGCGTTGCTGTCGATGGCAGTCAATGAACTGGGGGTTCCAGCAACCGCCTATACAGGTGCTCAAGCGGGTATTCGCACAGACTCCCATCACGGACGCGCCCAAATCGTTGGCATGGTGCCTGAACGTATCGCCCGGGCCATCCACGACGGTCAGGTTGCCATTGTCGCCGGTTTCCAAGGTATTTCAGACGACGACGATGTGACGACGCTGGGCCGTGGCGGCTCTGACACTACAGCGGTTGCTTTGGCTGCGGCACTCAATGCGGACGTGTGTGAAATCTACACCGATGTCGATGGGTTATTTACTGCTGACCCGAGGATCGTGCCCACAGCAAAACGCCTACGGACAATCAGCCAGGAAGAAACCCTTGAAATGGCGGCACATGGCGCAAAAATCTTGCACCTGCGTGCCGTTGAATTCGCGCGCCGATATGGCGTGCCGCTCCACGTGCGATCTTCATTTTCAGAAAAAGAGGGTACGTGGATATCTGACTCACCAGCGCATCCCGACCTCAAAGGCTTGGTGCCCGACGCTGCTCTCGCCGACCCTCAGGAGAACCTTATGGAACAGCCAATTGTCTCAGGTATCGCCCACGATCGCTCTCAGGACAAGATTACTGTCACCAATATTCCTAATACTCCTGGCTGCGCCGCACGTCTTTTTGCCATCGTGGCCGAGGTGGGTGCCAATATTGACATGATCGTCCAGAACGTGCCGGTCCTGGACCCGTCTCACGCTAATATCACTTTCACGTTACCTGAAGGGGATGCGCAAAAGACCCTTGAAGCCCTTGAAGCACACCGTGAAGAACTGGGCTTTAACGAACTGCGTTACAACCCTAATATTGGCAAGCTGTCGCTAATCGGTGCTGGTATGCGCACGAATCCAGGTGTGTCAGCACGCCTCTTTGGAGCATTGTCACAGGCCGGTATCAATATCGACCTTATTTCGACCTCGGAAATCCGCATTTCTGTTGTCACCAAACTTGAAGACCTCGACCGGGCTGTACAAGCAGTCCACACTGCATTCGGTTTGGATGCCACAGAATCTGAAGCTGTCGTGTACGGTGGCACGGGCCGCTGACCGCGTTTAAGAGAGGACCCAGTATGCGTGAACTGACCGTTGCCGTCGTAGGCGCAACCGGACAGGTGGGTCGCGTGATGCGCACCCTCCTAGAAGAACGTGCTTTCCCCGCTACCACCGTGCGTTTCTTCTCATCGGCGCGCAGTGCCGGAACGACACTGCCCTGGAAAGGGCAGGACATCATCGTTGAAGACGTGGCGACTGCCGACTTTTCCGGCATTGATATTGCGGTGTTTTCCGCTGGAGCCACCGCATCACGCGAATATGCGCCGAAATTTGCTCAGGCTGGTGCTGTCGTCGTAGACAACTCATCGGCGTGGCGCAAAGACCCGGAGGTGCCGCTGGTTGTTTCTGAAGTGAATCCTGAAGATGTGGCTGAGCGTCCCAAAGGCATTATTGCCAACCCCAATTGCACGACGATGGCAGCGATGCCGGTGCTGAAGCCGCTGATGGACGAGGCGGGGGACCTTCTTCGCCTCTTCGTGTCCTCCTACCAGGCTGTGTCAGGTTCTGGGGTCAAGGGCGTGCAAGAGTTGGTTTCTCAAGTTGAAGCAGGCGTGAGCCAGAACCTTGCGGCCTTGGCATTAGATGGTTCTGCTGTGTCTCTTCCTGATCCAGAAGTCTATGTTGCACCCATCGCCTTTGACGTCGTGCCGTTAGCGGGTGCCATTGTTGATGACGGCTCCGACGAAACAGACGAAGAGCAAAAGCTCCGCAATGAGTCACGTCGTATCCTGCACCTGCCGGAACTGCGCGTATCAGGTACATGCGTCCGTGTCCCGGTGTTTACTGGACACACGATGACGGTACACGCGGAGTTTTCTGGTGCGATCACACCGGACCGTGCACGTGAGGTACTGTCTAACGCTCCTGGCGTGCGCCTCGTCGATGTGCCAACCCCGTTGGAGGCTGCTGGCCGCGACGATGTCCTCGTCGGTCGCATCCGTGCAGATCAGGCGGTAGACGGTGGGCGAGGTCTTGTGTTGGTACTGTCTGGCGATAACCTACGCAAGGGGGCTGCGCTGAACGCAGTGCAGCTTGCCGAGGTGGTGGCTGCCGAACTGCTGAACGCCTAGATACGCTTGTCAGCCTTACTGCGTCGGGATTCGACCGTGCTGTTGACCCGATGCGGTGCGGATATGCGTGACGTGGATGCTGTAATGCTAAACGGCTCCGACCCACCACTTCGGGTGGAACGGAGCCGTTTGGTGCCTCGTGAATAGGCGAAATCAACGACCTTGAGCGATCACTATCAGCCCTGTGTGCCAGCGATTTCGGCGCGGACCTGATCCATGTCAAGGTCACGAATCTGCTGAATAAGGTCTTCCAGGGCTGCGGCGGGCAAAGAGCCTGACTGGCGGAATACAGCAACGCCGTCACGGAAGGCCATCAGCGTTGGAATTGATTGAATTTGCGCGGCCACAGCAAGCTGCTGCTCAGCGTCAGTATCGACCTTGCCGAAGACAATATCTGTGTGGTTGTTGGAAACTGATTCAAAAATCGGGCCGAATTGGCGGCAGGGGCCGCACCATGTTGCCCAAAAGTCAACGATAACGATCGAATTGTCGGTGACGGTCTTTTCAAAGTTTTCGCCAGTGAGTGTCACAGTTGCCATGGTGACTCCTATTCTTGTGTAAGGCCGACCAATGTAGCTGATCGACGAAAAACTACTGATACCTCAACGATGCACCATGTCAGACAATCCCGCACGGCGGGAGAGGGCGGCATACGTCTCATGTTCTAGGACGAAAGTCGACGCTTAAGGTATGAGTCAGTGGTGAACAGGGCAGCGCATGTAGGCAGTACGGCGGTCCGGTATCGTGTGTTGCGCGTCCGTTGCAGCACTGTTGTCTATCGGCACAAGGGTTGGCTGCGGGATGCGGCGGGCACTTGCCGAGATATCCGCATCAGCGACGCCTAGGCCTCGTAAAACAAAGATCTGAACAGCGTGGATGGCTGCCATACGTGCCGAGGGTGTCGACGGAAGACGCTGACCGGCTAGTGCCGCGTGAACAAGCGGAATTGACATGTTAACGTCCTGCTGCGGCAAGCGACCTGAATCGACGCCTTGGGTGACAATCGTGCGCAGCATAGCGCCCACCATGTCTGCGTGGTGGTGGAGGCGTTGCGAATTATTGTCGGACACGTGTTCGCGTAGGTTAATGCCCGCAGT
The DNA here is from genome assembly GCF_000429105.1 of Schaalia suimastitidis DSM 15538. Lineage (GTDB taxonomy): Bacteria > Actinomycetota > Actinomycetes > Actinomycetales > Actinomycetaceae > Pauljensenia > Pauljensenia suimastitidis. Next base: position 12,940 of record NZ_AUBF01000013.1, on the reverse strand, counting down.
CAGGTGGTAGCGGTCAGTCATTTCCAGGTGAGCGCGCACATACATCATGAGCTGATCGACGGGGTCAGTGTACTCGGCAAGTTCTGACTTGAGGAATTGAGTAAACTCGGTTGTCGTCTGCTCCATAAATGCTAGGAGCAACACCTCTTTATCTGCAAAATGATTGTAAACCGCGGTGCGGCCAACCTTCGCGCGTGCGGCAATCATCGACATGGTGATGGCGTCGAAGGGCTTTTCAGACATGAGCTCCTGCAACGCGGCAAAGAGGCGCGTGCGGGTAAGCTCACGGTGTGCGGACAAGCTCTGGCCGAGGATTTTTGGCATAGGGTTATTCTGACATATTTGCAAGTAAGTGTCGCAAAGAGGTGGGTGACTTGGGTCGCTCTCCGAGGCGGCGGCGTAGTTCCTGTACGATCGGCAGATTTGCGCTAATCCACGGCAGTTCCTCAAGGTGATCTAAGCGTTGCCAGCGCACATCCAGGTGATCACTGCCTGGTGCGATGTGGGGGAGGTGTGCGTTCGCACGATCGTCCCCCGCTGCGACGCGGGGGAGGCGCACGTCGGTATAATCATCCCCCGCTGTGACCTGGGTGAGGCGTGCATTCATAGGATTGTCCGCTGTTGCGACGCGGGACAGCGGTGTGGGCGTGACGAGGTGGGGCCTTACTTCGCGGTCGCACTTCCCTGGCGCGGCAGACAGCGGTGCGGGCGCGGTGGGGAGTAGTGCGGGCGCGGTGGGGAGTGGTGCGGGCGCGGTGGGGAGTGGTGCGGGCGCCTCGGAAATGGTCGCCAACCACACGCCCATGACGCGACCGCCGAGAATAGGCCACCACGTGCCCTTGGGGGTGGGTAACTCGGGGCCGAAGGTGAGGGTGCAAGCAAGCTCTTCACGTATTTCGCGTGTGAGCGCCGACAACGGTTCCTCGCCGTCCTCAATTTTTCCACCAGGGAGCTCGTACAGGCCACGAAGCTCCTGAGGGTATGCGCGTGCAGCGCACAACAGATGAGTGGGATTGGTAAAGGAATTGAGAATCGCGGCCGCCACCACAGGTCGTTTCGTCACGAGGCGATTGTACGGGTAATTCCTGTGGCGCTGGAGTGTGGCGGGCGGTGCCCGGCGCCTACAGATGCTGCATGGTGCTTATGGGTGCGGCATGGTGCTTGCGGGTGTGGCATGGTGCAGGCGGGCGGCTGACCTTGGTTTGTGTCTAGCCTGCCATAAAGTTAACCCGCTTGATGCGTGCGGGCGGGGCCGGTGAGCTGGGGCGGCAGCACTCGTCGGCCTTAATTTCATTGAGCACTCCGCTTGACGGAAATCGTGTCTGATGACTGCTTAACCTGTCCGATGTTGGCTTCCGCTGAGGCGTTAACTGTTGACAGTCATGATGTTCACGCATGTTTAAAGCAGCTCGTCGCTTGGATTGGCGCGAGCACCAACAGGTAGGTATGATCAATGCGTCGCCAATCCTGGCGGTGATCTGCGGGCGTAGTTCATCGGTAGAATGGAAGCTTCCCAAGCTTCAGAGGCGGGTTCGATTCCCGTCGCCCGCTCTGCGCAATTTGATGTGCGTTTTCCTCATTTTTTGGGGGTGAACCGTTTGTGACTAGCGGTGATTTGTCCTTCAGAGACGTTGTCCCCGCGCGAGTGGGGTAAAAAATAAAGTTTGTAACTATGGGTGAATTTAAAAGCGGGTAAAAATCTTGCGTAATTCTGAGTGGTGTGATTAAATGTGTTTAGGGCCCGGTGGTTGCAGCCACCGGGCCCTAAGGAGCCACTGTGTGACCCTCGCTCTTCAAGCGGTTACAGACTAGTGGTTCCTTGAGCAAAGTTCAATGCCTCAAGAAAGGAATCGCTCATGGAATACGCAATCACATCCACTGACGGCCATGCCCTTGTGGGTAATCGCAACACCACTGAATACCACGTCATGACGAACGAAACTCGAAATTGTCAGATTCCAGAAATCGCGCAGGCTCGACACCTCGTTGGTTTCATTCCTGACACAGAGAGACAAGCACAGATAGAGGGGTACACCCCCTGTTATTACTGTTCCCGCTAATGGGAGTTGTTGGCATGTCGTTGGACTGGCATGCCAACAACACAGCAATGCCGATGGGTCGTTGATTTACATGGACGTATAGGCTACGAAATACAGTTTTTATATGCCGGAGAATTAGGAATGGCATCGCGTTTTGTTCGCTTCGAAGTGCAAGGACTTCCCACTGTAGCGCCGATTGTTCCGGCGGGTACGTGTGGTGTTTATGTGCTTGAGTTCGAAGATGGATTCTGGTATGTCGGTCAAAGTATTGATATCCAAAAACGTTTCGCTCAGCATGTGCACGGGGGTAAACACCACGCACCATGGCGTGATGTGGTTGCTTTAGCATTTTGTGTTTGTGATGCTCGGGAATTGGATGAACTTGAGCGACGTTTGATTCTGCAGCACGTAACGGCAGGGCACAAACTTCGCAATCAGAAGCTGAACTTCGGCGGTGAAGGTCCCTGTGACTTCGATCATTGGATAGCTCCAGAGACGCAGAAACATTGGGTGCAGGGCGGGTGTGCCCCCGATTGGGAGACATTCGCCTTGGCCAGCAAGGGATCCGATAGTTCCGAACTAAAGTTAACTCGATCGCGGCATGGACAAAAGCGTTGGCATGAGGCCTCCGATAGCACGGTTGCCGAGGCAACGTTTGCTGACATAGCGGCAGTGGTCTCTCTCATTCCGGAGGCGGTCAACCTCGAACGGCGATATTGGACTCTCAGTGATTACCCTGGTACTGCAGGCGGACGTCTCGCAACACTAAACGTTGGCTGTCTTGAAGTTCTTTATTTCCCCCGACGATATGATACTGCGATCGTTCGTGGTAACGAGATTCACACCTACTACACATGCGTTAATTTTCCTGCGTCAGCATTGTGTTCTGGTTCAAAAACCCGAGAAAGCAGGAGTGCCCTACGCCGTGTTTATCGATTGGGTGGGGAGGTTTTTCAAGCCCAATACAACCTTTGTACCACGGATACGGTGATACTTCCGTTGGGAAAGGTATCAGAACTTCTTGAGAGTCAGTATCTAAATGCGGTGCTTCGACGGTTTTTGCTTGACCTCATGCGAAGTGGTCCGTCAACACTTTTTCGTCGTTCGCATAGCGAGGCATTTGCGAAGAATATTTACAGCATTATTGCCACATCAAAGGCGAGCGATGGAAATTCTAATCCAACGTAATAAACCCTCATTTGCGCACATTGGGGGAGGACTCTTCCATAAAATGGGTGCGTTGTCACACCCGATGGCGGGAGGAACAGTATGGCACGCGCAAGCAATGATGCCCCGCTGAACATTGCGCCAAGAGTAAACGTTCAGCAGCTTCCCGCGCCAACGTTTCCGATCCCGAATGACGCACTCACCGGCAGCGATTTAACGCCGCTAGCTCAATCATTTTGGGCAAAAAGTGGCGGTAGCGGTCAAAACGTATGGCTGCCCGTCTACCAACACCTCATGGATGCCTCTGATGTTGCAGGGTTACTATTCGATCGATACTTGTCTCAACATCATAGAGATCTATTGGCGTTACCTTGGGAAGGCGATCAGAAAAAAGCTCGAACAAGCTTGATATTTTTCGCCGGTGTTCACGATGTTGGAAAGATTTCGCTGGAGTTCTGTTGCCAGCACTCACCTCTCGCGCAATTCGTACGTGACCTCGGCATTGAGGTGCCTGAGCGTCGTGACTTGCCGAATCGGAAAGACCTCCCGCATGGCTATGCAAGCCATTTTGCGATTATTGAGGCTATAACCGCAGGAGGTGGACATCTTTCTCGCGCTGAACAATGGGCGGCGACAGCAGCGGTCCATCATGGACGTTATCCAAACGTCGATCAGATGACGGTTGCTCACAGCACGTATTCATTTGGTTTTGGCTCAAAAACGCAGGAACCTCGTTGGGATAATGCTCGTCAGGAGGTCGTAAGGTGGATGGCCTGCCGCAGCGGATTTCCCATAACCGAGTGCTCAGGGACAGACTTACCCAAACTGCCGATTGCGTCGGCCGCTGCCTACGCCTCGGCAATCGTCATGGCCGACTGGATCGCATCAAATGAAACGTGGTTTCCACTGCTGTCCTGCGATGAACGACATCAACCGCTAACGGACGCTGAACAAAAAGAACGTGTGGCCACCGGATGGCGATATGCCGACATGCCGACGCCACTAAAAGTGCCGGTCACCGAGGTTTCAGATGCCAAGGAGGCGTATCGAGACCGTTTTGGTTGGGGTGAGGAGGTCACACCAACCTGCACACAGATAAGGGCCGTTGAAATCGCTCGCGAGTGCAATCCGGACATGATGATCGTCGAGGCACCTCCAGGTTCAGGAAAAACGGAACTCGCATTTATGGTCGCCGAAGAAATCATGCGACAAAGGCACTTGCAAGGTGTAATGGTCGCTTTGCCAACTCAAGCAACTACTGACGCGATGTATGAACGTTCGAGGAAGTGGCTAGCGTCGCTGCTTCACGAGCTACCGCAGAGGATCGATCTACACCTCGCCCACGGGAAAAATCTACTTAATGAAAGCTTCGTCAAATTGCTCGACTCGGGTCGTTCACCAGTGCAGATCTACGACGAAGATGAAGTGAAGTATAAGAAAGGTCTCCATGCGAGTGCATGGATGGCGGGTCGCTGGCGTGCAACCCTATCCCCAGTTGTTATCGGAACAATCGATCAAATTCTCCTCACCTCACTAAAGGCTCGTCACGTGCTCGTTCGGCACTTGGGCCTCATGGGCAAAGTCGTCATCATTGATGAGGTGCACGCTGCAGACACATACATGCAGACCTACCTCAAAGGTGCGCTCACTTGGTTGGGGATGTATCGTGTGCCGGTCGTGCTGTTGTCGGCGACGCTGCCTCACGAACGAAAAGTTGAATTGCTCGCTGCTTATCAGAGCGGTCGCGTAGGATCCTCGGCCGAGGCTACTCCGGAGTTGCCTTCCGGATACCCATCAATTACATGGCTTCATGAGAACGGGAGCATTGCGGAGACAGAGCAAACAGCAGGCGTTGAAACGCACACTCCTAAGTACATTCGCTTGGCGGGCGGCACTTCAGTGGAGTCGCTAGTCGATATTTTGGAAGACAAAGTCAATAACGGTGCTTGCGCCGTAGTCATTCGAAATACTGTAAAAAGTGCGCAAGAAACCTACGCAGCAGTGTGTGAACGGATGGGTACCGAGCGAGTGACGCTCATGCACTCAAGGTTCCTTTCTTGCGATCGGGTAACGAAAGACCTCGATCTGCTCCAACGATTCGGCAGAGACGGTGCGCGACCAACGAATGGTCACGTGGTGGTATCTACCCAGGTGATCGAACAAAGTCTTGATGTGGACTTCGACGTCATGGTGACTGATCCAGCCCCGATGGACCTTGTGCTTCAGCGAATCGGACGCCTTCACCGTCATCAGCGCAAAAACAGACCTATTGGGTGCGAACGACCTCAGTGCTACATACTTGCAGAGACAGATGCTGTGCCGTGGTGCTACGACCGGGGAACGGACGCAGTGTACGGCGCGCACAAGGTCCTCCGATTCCTCGCAATTCTTTCCGAGAATCCTGAAGGCATCGTGGTTGAGAAAATCGCTGATTTCGAGACGCTCACACAACGGGCCTATTCATCTTGCCGCGTAGGACCTGACGAATGGCAGGGTGTGATGGACGCGGCTGCGCAAGAATTAGTAGATAAAACGCAGCAGGCGATTGCGAAAGCCAACTCTCATTGTTTGAATGAAGTGAGTATGCCGACGTGGACAAGTGCCCACTTGCTCACCAAATTTGCGGGAAATAATGCGACAGGTGACGGTGAAGTCAATAAGGCTGGAGTGAAAGCTCAGGCAGCGGTCCGTGACAGTGAGGACCAAATCCCTGTACTGATTGTGCCTGTCGATGCTGCGAGTGGAGGCGTTGCCATTCACCCGCCTTGGCGCCGCCACGATGACGGACTCGCGGTGCCGTTTGACACTTCTGTATTTCCGCCTGCAGATTTGGTCCGCGAAATATGTCGATGGGGTGTGTCTCTACCGCCATGGCAGTTTAGGAACAAAGTTGAATCGATAGACGATTGCGTGGACGCAGTTGTGGGTGCTATCTGGGACCATGAAATAGCGAGAACATGGAAGTTCTTGGAGCACCCTCTTCTTCGAGGTGAATTAGTACTTCCAATGTACCGCGTCGATGAGTTTTCAACACGATTGGAGGCAGAGTTGTATGGACGTCGTTTGGTTTACACACCTGAGAAAGGATTGGAGGTGTTGGAAGGATGAGCATGCCAGACTATAACCTGCTTGATGAACCCTGGATTCCTGTTTTTCTTGATGATGGAACAATAGAGAAACTTGGAATAAAGGCGATATTTGAGCGGTCGAAACAGATCGTGGACCTCGCCTGTGAACTACCCACGCAAAAGATAGCAGTTCAGCGAATGCTATTAGCGATTTGCTACCGAGTGATCGCTGTTCGCGATGCCGAAGAATGGGAGCGTGTGTGGGAAGAGGGACTTCCAACCGGCAATATTCTGGAATATTTGGACCGCTGGCGTGATCGCTTTTTCCTCTTTGGCGGGCTGTTTCCTTTCATGCAGGTACACGATCTGCGTACAGAAAAGGGAACTGTTTCCGGACTGGAGAAAATTATCGTCGATGTGCCTAACGGGAAACCCTTTTTCACAACTAGACACGGGCGTGCTATCGCTTCAATTTCCCCTGATGAAGCTGCAATATGGTTGCTCCACGCGCACGCATACGATCCGTCAGGTATCCGTTCTGGTGCCCTTGGTGACAGTGACATCAAGGAAGGGAAAGGGTTTCCCATCGGACCTGCTTGGTGTGGTCAAACGGGAACCGTTTGGCTAAGAGGCGAAAAGCTCAATGAGACACTCGTTCTTAACCTGATTCCTCACGATTTTGGCTACCTTCGAGGGCCGTCGCCAGATTCTTCAGCCAGTGCGTGTACGTGGGAAGCGGAAGAGCCTGAGACAGCTCATAGGCGAGATTATTCGATCGATGGCAAGCCAGAGCCAAGTGGTATTGGTATCCCGCGTCTGCTCACGTGGCATTCACGACGGGTACGTCTTTACGGAGATCGTTCTGGCGTCACCGGTGTATTGCTCGCTCAAGGTGACAAACTTGGCCCACAAAATATGCATCTCTGCGAGCCTTTGAGCCTGTGGCGCTATTCTCTACCACAGTCCAAAAAGCATAAAGTTGAAACGTACATGCCTCGCAAGCATGAGCCTGGTCGTGCATTTTGGAGGAGTCTTCCAAGTATTTTGCCAAGCAGTGACACAGTCGATGGACTCACCAAACAACCTCAACAAAGGTTTTTGCGGTCTGCAACACTTCAATTTCACTCGAGGTACACTGCTACACCAGGGCGGTATCCAATGCGACTGAAGATTGAAGCCATTGGTATGGATTACCGTTCTAAGGAGACAGTGGTCAATGATATTTACCACGATGAAATGATCTTGCCATCTGTACTTCTCAAAGAGTCAAGTGAACATCTAGTTGGACTTGTCGATAGACAACTACGCGCAACGGAAGAGCTTGCTCAAGCGGTTGGTTTCCTTGCGGCAAATCTTGCACGCGCAGCGGGTGAAGATGGCGATGGCGCGGGAGACGGGTCAAGGGATCGAGCACGTGAACTGTTCTTTGCACGCATCGACAACCCCTTCCGGCAATGGGTGTCGGCACTTGGAACTCACAGCACGCTTATCACTGAAGAAACCAAATGGCGGAAAATTGCGAGACAAATTGCATGGAAGGTCGCAAGCAGCCTTATAGAAGGCGTAGCGTCTAGTGCGATACGCGGCAGAAAGACCAATCGCGGCTATATCAGCAGCGCGATTGCTGAAAACTACTTCAATGCTGCGCTCAACAAAATCATGCCCGTATGTGATCAGATGAAAGGAGGAGCACAATGATCAACACAAGTCAAGTTTCGCAGTCGCAAGAGAAATTAGATGTTGAACGCTCCCGAGGCGACCTAGGTAACGCGAAAGAAGTGTCATTTCGGGTTCATACGATGATCACAAGGAGACTCAGGGGGAGCACTCCTTCTGCTCGTGCCGCTAGGGCATATCTTCGCTCGGCAATCGGGAAAGAGGTCGGTTCTATTCCAGAAATCTGGACCTACACGCTCGAGAACTCAAACGATGAATCTTCTATGCGTCAACTTGAAGCAACCCATGGGGAACGTGCAGTTCATACGGCGCTAACCTTGTGGGCGTTGCACCAAGGTTCCCACGCAAGCGACATGCACCGACAGTGGGATCGTCCGCGCACTATTGGAAGTGCCGTACGGAGCCTTGCACTTCAAGGCACTCATGACATTCAGGAGGATCATCCGGCGTATAAACGTTTGTGTGCCATGATTGCTGCGCCAACATTTGAGGCACTTGCAATCCATGCTCGAGGGCTCATAAGCCTGATGAAATCTGCTGCCATTCCAATGGATTATGCGCGCTTTGCTGCGGACCTTTACCAATGGCAAAAGCCGCATTACCGGCCCGCAGTACTACGCCAATGGGGTCGTGATTTTTCTCGAACAACTCCACACAACGACGAACTTGAACCCACACACTGACACGAAAACGGAAGGATTATAACAATGGCAAAGTTTATCGATATCCACATTCTTCAAACCCTCCCTCCATCAAATCCAAATCGTGATGATAATGGTGCGCCGAAGAGCGCAACTTACGGCGGCGTGCGAAGAATGCGTATCTCGTCCCAGTCAATCAAACGGGCTACTCGAAAAGCGTTCGAAGAGGTTCTTCCGTCCATTGAACGGGGTGTTCGAACTAAACGCATCGTGGAGCTTGTTCGCGAAGCGATTATTGAGAAGAACGCGTCGTTCGCTGATCGAGCAACAGAATTGGCTGAAATGGCATTGCTTGAAGTTGGATTTAAACTCTCTTCTCCGCGTGGGAAGAAGTTGGATGAGATGAGTGATGAACAACTAAAAGAAGCAGGCTTCCTCGTCTTTTTGTCGGCCAAACAAATTGAGCATCTTGCCGAAGCAGTCTTGTCGGTGGCAAATATAGACTCCGATATTTCTGATGTGAAAAAGGAGTTTAAAGCCCTCAAACCAAAGAACCTTGTTGATACGGATCATTCCATTGACATTGCACTCTTTGGTCGAATGGTCGCTGAACCAAATAGTCTCAACGTGGATGCAGCCTGCCAGGTCGCCCATGCGCTTGGGGTGGGTCCTGTTGAATCAGAATTTGACTATTACACTGCAGTTGATGATGCTAAAGCAGCTGATGATGATGCAGATGAAGGTGCCGGAATGATCGGTACGCTCGAATTTTCCTCGTCAACACTGTACCGGTATGCGACGATAAACCTTGGGTTGCTACGCGAAAACCTAGGTAATGATGATGTCGTGCTTCAGGCTGTCCAACTCTTCATTGATTCCTTCTGCCGATCTATGCCAACAGGAAAAATCACGACATTTGCAAACTATACGCTACCCGATGCTGTACTCGTTCAAATCCGTGACGACCGGCCAATAAACCTCGTTGGAGCCTTCGAGAATCCGGTATTTGCAGATCGCAGAGGATTTGTTGAGCCGGCAGTAACCCGCTTCGTTCAATTTGAAAGCGGAATACGTGAAGGTGCTGGAATGACGCCAACAAAGGCATTCACTGCATGGACGGTTGATCGTGCGGCAACTATCAGTGAACTTGGTGAACGGGTTGCCCTTGTCGAACTCGGCGGCACAGTCGCTTCTGCGCTGCGGGATGCCTAATGTCAAGAGTATTGGTGTTGCGCTTGGCTGGCCCCATGCAATCCTGGGGCGCAGCGAGCCGCTTCTCGAGGCGAACAACCGAAGCGTTTCCGACCAAAAGCGGGATAGTTGGTTTGCTCGCAGCTGCAGAGGGGCGGCGCCGTACGGATCCGATAGAGGACCTTGCTTCTTTAACGATGGCTGTTCGTGTCGACCAACCGGGCGAACTACTACGTGACTTTCACACGGCACATCGAGGCGACGTTCCGATGCCTTTGTCTCAACGGTATTACATTGCTGATGCAGTGTTTACCGCTTTGGTTGAAGGCCCGAACGAATTGATCGATACGCTGGCGGGGGCAATTCAAAACCCGGTTTTCCCGCTGTATCTTGGTCGACGCGCGTGTCCACCAGTGATGCCGTTGGTACTTGAAGTACATGACGGCACAATTTGGGATGTGTCGCGACGGGTGCAATGGCAGGCAGCACGCTTCTACCAACGTCAACGCAAACGCGAACGGCGCGTGGAGCTACGATTCATCGCTGATCAGGGAGTCATTCCTGCTGTCGAATCGGCGCACAGCTTGCAAGACGTTCCTTTGAGCTTTGATTCCGAGCGTCGTTTGTACGGGCAAAGGTTGGTCGAAGAAACACAGATCATTGTTGATAATCCAGAGTATCAGGAGGGTCTTGAGTTAGCAGTTACAACTAACGACACACATGATCCGATGGAGGTGATTCCATGTACCTGACACGCGTGTATCTTAACCCGTACAAACGGGGGTGTCGACACCTTGTGGCATCGCCGCAGCGATTACATGCAGCGGTGCTTGCAAGCTTTCCGCCGGGTGTTTTGGAGACAGCTAGCGAGGGAAGGGTTCTTTGGCGCCTCGATAGACGAAATCTAGATGTGCGAAGGTATCCAAAGCCTGAAATTCGCGAAGATGCACCCACTTTGACGCTCTACATCTCCAGTCCAACGCCCCCTGATCCAGCATCCTTGGCGGAACAGGCAGGATATGAGACCGAAGGGGGAGTGTTGATTCGACGTATCGATGGACTACTCGACAACCTTGTCGCGGGACAGGTGTGGAGTTTTCGGATCACAGTGAACCCTGTGTTTCGGAAAGCTGAGCAACTGAACGCACAAGGAAAAAAGAGACCACTTGGGCACGTCACCGTTCAGCAACAACGTCAGTGGTTGCTTGACCGCACAGAAGCTCATGGGTTCCGAATCCTCGAAGGGAGTGAGCTTGAGCGGGACTGGCCGGTGTGGATGCATAAAGGCGGAGATCTTGAAAAAGACTCCCAACTTCTGGTGGATCTGGTATCAAGGCGCATTGAGCGTTTTGATCGAGGTCATGGCCGGGATAAATGTCAGGTCACCCTGCAGATGGCAACTTTCGAAGGATTGATGACAGTGACAGATCCTATACGCTTGCGTACTTCGTTAGCTAATGGAATAGGCCGAGCAAAAGGGTATGGAGCTGGTCTCATGACACTTGCAAGAGCATGAACGGTTTGCCAGGCGTACGTCCCCCGGACCCGAAGGATCTTGTTCGGGTCCGGGATCGCTTGACCTTTCTTTATGTTGAACGTTGCGTCATCCACCGTGACTCCAATGCAATTACAGTTACCGATTCTCGAGGTGTTGCCCATGTGCCCGCAGCGGCGTTGTCCGTGCTACTCATCGGTCCGGGGGTGCGTATCACACACAGCGCAATCTCCGTGCTCGCAGAAAGCGGTTCCACGGCAGTTTGGGTGGGAGAAAACGGCGTACGATACTACGCGCACGGCAATCCACCTGCTCGATCCTCACGTTTGCTTGAAGCACAGGCACGAGCAGTAAGCGTACCGTCACTACGGCTCGCTGTCGCCCGAAAAATGTATCTTAAGAGATTTGAGGGGGAGGAAGTTTCGAAACTAAGTCTCCAACAGCTGAGAGGGCGTGAAGGAGCTCGAGTGCGTCGGCTTTACCGTTGTCATTCACGGAGGACCGGTGTCTCATGGGATGGGCGTGAATTCGATCCGGATAATTTCGATGCGGGAACGCCGGTAAATCAAGCTTTGTCGGCAGCAAATTCAGCGCTTTACGGAGTGATTCATGCGGTGGTAGTTGCCTTGGGATGTTCTCCGGGACTTGGGTTCGTTCACTGTGGGAATTACCGTTCTTTTGTCTACGATATCGCAGATCTTTATAAAGCTGATCTTTCTATACCTATAGCCTTCGACGTTGCTGCTGCAGGGAACGAAATTGGCGTTGGATCGGAAGCGCGTATTCGCATGCGGGATGCAATACGTGAAGCAAACCTGCTTGAGCGAGCTGTCAGAGATATCAAGGAGCTTCTAGATGAGGACGAAGAAAACGGCGATGAAGACGTATCTGTCAATGAGTTGTTTTTATGGGACGATCAAATGGGCGGAGTAGCCGCAAGGGTTTCCTACCAGGAGAGGTAGTGTCGAATGCTTGTCCTGGTTTTGTCTTCCGTACCAGAAGGTTTGCGCGGACATGTGACCAGGTGGCTGTTGGAGATCTCTCCAGGAGTCTTCGTCGGGCAACTAAGTGCGCGTGTCAGAGACCGGTTGTGGGAAACAGTTACGAGGACGATGGGTGAGGGGCGTGCCGTCATGGTATTTCGCGCTCGCAACGAACAAGGATTACAGTTCCTCACCTGGGGTGATCCGTGGATGCCTACTGACTTCGAAGGATTGACGCTCATCGTTCGGCCAGGTGTTGAAGGAGAAGGCACCTATCAAGTGCCGAATCAGACGGTGAATCTGAGGCGTAGGGGGACGAGTGATTTTGAAAAACGTCGGCAGGCCCGACGAGGATTTCCAAGATCCGATCGTAGTGTGATGTAATATTGCTGATTATTAAGTGTTTTCCCCGCCAGCGCGGGGATGATCCGATCAGCGGGATTGAGGAGGCTGTTCGCACCTCGTTTTCCCCGCCAGCGCGGGGATGATCCGGACTCCGGGCTGAAAATTGACTGACCCTGCCGGTTTTCCCCGCCAGCGCGGGGATGATCCCGGCCCGCATCCATCAAGCTACGAACCGCTGACGTTTTCCCCGCCAGCGCGGGGATGATCCTTGCCGGGAGTACCCTTACGCATCCTATATATAGTTTTCCCCGCCAGCGCGGGGATGATCCGCTTG
>NZ_AUBF01000012.1 GCF_000429105.1 Schaalia suimastitidis DSM 15538 | reverse complement strand
GCTGTAAATAGGACGGGGGTGGGTGTTTCCTCTTCTTGTGCTGCTGGGGTGGTGGTACATGCCGAAAGTACGACAAGAAGAGCAGCAGCAAGGACCCAAGTGGCGCTTGCTCGGTTTCGCCACAACGCCAGTCGCATACGAAACATCACTACCGCCCTCTCTCTTTGCCACTCATGTCGTGGGCATTATCGTGAATGAAATCAGAATCGTTGGTGAAACCTACCACCGAATTTACAATTGCGGCATACCCGAGCGTATCTCCCGAGCTTCTGATGTACGAGCGGAAGGCTGATTTCTCAGCTGGAGTCATCGAGGCATATGGTTTGATCTGTCCATTTTCGGTGATGGAAGCGCTTTTACCGTTGTTCTGATAAATCTCCCGGAACTTCTCGGGTGACATGGAGGCGCTATCGAAGGAACCATGGGTCGACATAGCTGAATAAATTGAGTCAGTCATATATTGCATTAAACCGTCCTGTGCCTGCGCTTGATTCCCGTGTTGCACATTGTCCGTGGATAAGAACGTGTCAAGAACTGGAGCAACTCCATTCGCTTTGGCTTGGTTGACCATGTAGTTAATCGCCTTATCGTCGACAAGTTCCCCAAAAGGAATCGCGCCGATGCCTGCATTGATCAGACTTTGCCAACGCGCATTACGTTCGTTTAAGGCTTCCATGGCTTGATCACTGGCGTCGGCTGGGGCGACAAATAATGCCTCGAACATCGGAGTCCATCGCTGGATCACAGTTTCAGGTCCGTCGTTTCCCGCGCCACTAAGAGCAGACGTAAGGTCACTGTAGAACTCCACCTTTGCTGTCATCAGAAGGTTATCAATGGCGGGAGCACGACCACCTATCCAGTAGTCATCGGAGGGATCCCCATCAGTACCATTGGTGTGTCGTTCCGGAGCATCGAATCCCAGATCAACGAACACCCCATTGCCGCCGAGAAGCCGCGCTCTCATCTTCGAACTAAACGAAATCTGGTAACCGTCGGGGTCATAGGGAGCAACTTCGTCCTGGATGTCGGGGTGCTGCAAGCTGTGAGCAATACCTTCGATATGCGGTGCCAATATGACACCAGCCCATGATCGTAAAGCGGCGTTGGTATGACCGTAAATATCTTGGCCATCAACTTTGTCGCTGTCCCCAAACCACGTGTGATCGTGATTGGCATCAAGTCCATCTTGGTATCCGAACATAAAATTCGCAGCGATATTTGTTGCAAGTCGGTCACGTTCAAGCCAGGCGGCGTATTCCTCTGTTGGGGTAGGCGACGGAGTCGGGGCTGCCTCAGGCTGCGATGCCTGCTGAATCACCCGCCCAAATTGTTCGCCACCGTCTTGGAAACCGAAATAGTCACGCAGATATGACGTGGTGCGTCCGCCAGTAAGATAGCGAGTCATATTGGTGGGCTTATCACGGTCATCAACGATGCCGTCGTGATTGACATCCATATTCGGTGGTGTCATACCGTCAAGGAAACGTTGAACTGCGGCTAAACGTTCGTGATCAGCTGCAGCTATTATCGGATGCGCCGTAGACGTATCGAGGTTTTCTGGTCGATCCATCAAGGTGTACATCGCATGCATGGGGTCACACATCATCTTATCTGGACCGAAGAAGGACGTTGTGAAGTCGTACCCATGCAGTGTTGCCCACCCAAGGGTCTGAGAATCCCATAAGACAAGATCTTCAGCAACAGAGATGCCGTCACCCGTTGCAGTGGGATCAAAGAAGGCCGGTCCCAATGCAAGCTGAGGGTTATCGCGACCGGCCTCGCCAATGAGCTGTGACATGAGCTCGTATCCCGGTGTGCCCGAGATTGGATCAGTCGTTTCACCTACATTGTGCACATTAAAGTAGGAACGTCCCGCGTCTTTGATTCCGTCAGCGAACCTGCGGTGGAGTTCGTCCACAGTGCCGCCAGTTTCAGTGACAAACGCGCCGCGTGCCAATTCGAACAGTGTCTGCGCCTGGGCATTATCACCATCGAGGTTCATGCCGCCCGACCCCAACACCATAGCTGCCCCTACCCTGCGAAGGGCGTCTTCTGCAAGCGCGTAGTTCTCCAACGGAATTGGTGCTGCACGTAAGGCAAACTTCACCAAATCAGCTGGAGTCACATGCTCTGCTAATGCCGTTGCGACAAATGGATTGTCTAATACTGCGCTGTACTGCACACAGAACGCTTCGAGTTCCTCAGGATTAAGGTCCGTATCGTGCAGGGCAGCAGCAATAGCAGGAGCGATACTTTGCGCCCATTCCCATTCAGCTTGAGCATCAACGACGGGAATATCGTTAAAGAGATTCTTCCCCACCTCTTGCCGCGTTGAAGCAGCGCTGGCGGGGTCAACGATCAACGCCAAGGCAGCTGAAACCTTGGTGGCAGCACCACGAGCCTCCTCGTCTAAAGCTATGAGCAGCTGAGTGTACTTGCGGTAGATTGCACCCTGGGTATCGGATCGTTGTTCCTCCAACACCGACAGCCTATTCGCGTATATGCCGGGCAACCCACCGGGCCCCCATAGCTTTTCTGACGCTGCGTTCTCCGCCTCTAACTCGCGTAAGTCACGCTCATACTGTTTCTGTGCCTCATCGTACTCAGCCCACAGGGGCACAATGGCGCGGATCGTAGCCTGCACCTGGTCTGCATAGTTCCTCATCACCGATGGCACCTGAGCAAGAGACTCAGCCCATGTGCGCGCCCTGGCACCTAACGACGCCACTTGGTCGGTATAGGCATCAGCTGCCTGGCCTATCCATCCTGGTACGCCTTGTCCGTCAAAACCTGCGACCTGACTGGCCGACACTTCAGAGGCAGCCAAACCAAAACGATGAGCTACTTGCGCACATGCCTCCGATGTATCAGGAGGCAAAGGCATGACATCTTTGCCGCTCATGACATCGACCCATCCAGCCGGGCACGTAAACGCGCGAATGCTTCTGATGAGGTTTTCTCCGTCGCATCAAAGTCGCTGATCGTCGCCTCCACCCCAGAGCCGAGTACAGCGCACGCATCAGAAAACTCGGCGGCAATCCACACCATCTTTTCCTGAAAATCTGCCAAAGCGTCACGCAAGGCTTCAGTGCCGCTTGTAGTACCGCGAGGTGGCATTGACGGGCACGAGGAAACGCTCGTCGTGCCAATATATGCCGACAACGCCCCAAAGGATTCAGAATCGACCCACTGTGACTTCGCACTCACACTCACCGCATCGCGGTCGAACTCCACTGTCATGCACCCTCCTCGCAGGGACCATGCGTAAAAGCGCTGATAGCACACCCCAGCTGTGTGACCCGGACGATAGTATCAGACGCAGTGTGACACAGGCAGCAACGTGGCCATCTCCACGTTACTGAAATTATGACCAAGGTCCCCACGTTGGTAGACTTTCGACCGAATGGTCCGACGAAGGACCACAATCGCGATACAACGGAAGATGAGGACCTCATGGTCAAGTACGTATACGACTTCTCCGAAGGCGACAAGTCTCAGAAGGACCTTCTGGGCGGCAAGGGCGCCAACCTTGCAGAAATGACCAAACTTGGTCTCCCCGTTCCCCCCGGCTTCACTATCTCCACGGAAGCTTGCCGCGCCTACCTGCGTAAGGGAGAAGTACCCGAGACCCTTGAAACGGAAGTTACCACGGCCCTTCGCCGCGTAGAGGACCAAATGGGACGCCACCTGGGTGATCCGAAGGACCCACTACTAGTGTCAGTACGAAGCGGCGCAAAATTCTCCATGCCCGGCATGATGGAAACAGTCCTCAACATTGGTCTCAATGACGAGTCTGTCCTTGGCCTAGCCGAAGTATCCGGCAACGAACGCTTCGCGTGGGACTCCTACCGTCGCCTTATCCAAATGTTTGGCAAAACAGTGCTCGACATTGAAGGTGAACTCTTCGCCAATGCCCTTGACGCACTCAAAGCTGAACGTGGCATCACTGCCGACGTTGACCTCACCGCCGAGGACCTCAAAGGTCTTGTCGACACCTTCAAACGCATCGTTTTAGAGGCCACTGGGTCCGAATTCCCTCAAAACCCGCGTGTCCAAATGGACCTGGCCACCGAAGCTGTCTTCCGCTCATGGAATACCGAGCGCGCCCGCATCTACCGTCGCCGCGAACGTATCCCTCACGACCTTGGCACAGCAGTGAATGTCTGCACCATGGTCTTTGGCAATATGGGCGAAGACTCCGGCACCGGCGTGTGCTTCACCCGCGACCCCTCCACCGGCCATTCCGGTGTCTACGGCGACTACCTTGAGAACGCTCAGGGTGAAGACGTCGTCGCCGGTATCCGCAATACCCTGCCGCTGTCGGCCCTAGGTGAACGTAACAAAGCGGTTTACGACGAACTGCGTGGCATTATGCGCAAGCTCGAAACCCACTACCGCGACCTGTGCGACATCGAATTCACCGTGGAACGCGGCAAACTGTGGATGCTGCAAACACGCGTAGGTAAGCGCACTGCTGCCGCCGCCTTCCGTGTGGCACTGCAGCTGGTGGACGAAAAACTCATCACCCGCGACGAGGCCCTCACCCGCGTCACCGGCGAACAGCTCACCCAGCTGATGTTCCCGCAATTCGACGCCAACGCCACCAAGGAGTTTTTGGCAAAGGGTATGGCTGCCTCGCCAGGTGCAGCGGTTGGCCGCATCGTCTTCAACAACGAGCAGGCCGAGGCCGCAGCAGCAGCAGGTGTGAAATGCGTCCTCGTGCGCCGCGAAACCAACCCTGACGACCTGCCCGGCATGGTGGCAGCCGAAGGCGTGCTTACTGCACGTGGCGGCAAGACCTCCCACGCTGCCGTCGTTGCCCGCGGCATGGGTAAGACCTGCGTGTGTGGCGCCGAAGCCCTCGACATTGACGCAGAAGCAGGCACCGTCACTGTGGCAGGCCGAGTCCTTACCGGCGAAGACACCATCGCGATCGATGGCCAAACCGGCGAAATCTTCTTTGGTGAGGTTGCCGTTACCGACTCTCCGGTGACCACCTACCTCACTCACGGGCTAGAAGCAGGCCTTGCCGCTGCTGGCGATGATGAAGGCACCGCAGAACTCATCACCGCAGTCCACAAGCTTCTTGAACATGCTGATTCAGTGCGACGCCTGCGTGTACGTGCCAACGCCGACACGCCAGAAGACTCACGTCGCGCCATTGAATTTGGTGCAGAAGGTATTGGCCTGTGCCGTACCGAACACATGTTCCTGGGCGCACGTCGCCCCATCGTGGAACGCGCCATCCTGTCTGAACCTGGCTCAGCAGAACGACAGGCTGCCTTCGACGAACTCGAAGCCTTGTCCAAGGATGACTTCCTGCAAATGCTGGAAACCATGGACGACAAGGCCATGACGGTCCGCCTCATTGACCCGCCGCTTCACGAGTTCTTGCCATCACTTGCAGATCTCGAAGTAAAGGTTGCTGTTGCGAAGGCCACCAATGGAGCCGCCGATGCAGCTGATGAAGAAATGCTCGCCACCGTGCGTCGTTTCCACGAACAGAACCCCATGCTCGGCCTGCGCGGTGTACGCCTTGGCATTTACCTGCCGGGCCTCTTCGCCCTGCAGATGCGTGCCCTGTGCGAGGCGGCGGCGGAACTTGTCGCCAAAGGCCTACACCCGCGCCCCGAAATCATGGTGCCTCTGGTTGGCTCCGTGCGCGAACTCCAACTTATCCGCGAAGAAGGCGAAGCCATTATCGCCACCGTCGCAGAAGACAAGGGTGTGGACCTGTCAGGCGTCACCATTGGTGCCATGATCGAATTGCCGCGTGCAGCCATGACAGCGGAAGATCTCGCTGAAGAGGCAGACTTCTTCAGCTTCGGCACCAATGACCTCACCCAAACGGTGTGGGGCTTCTCGCGTGACGACGTCGAAGGCGTCTTCTTCCCGCAGTACATTGAGGCCGGTATCTTCGGTGTCAGCCCCTTCGAATCCATTGATGTTCACGGTGTCGGCGCTGTTGTGGCTGAGGGTGTGCGCCGTGCGCGCTCCACGAAGCCCAACATCAAACTTGGTGTCTGTGGCGAGCACGGTGGTGACCCGCTGTCGATCCACTTCTTCCACAAGGTGGGCCTTGACTACGTGTCCTGCTCGCCGTTCCGCGTGCCCGTTGCTCGCCTCGAGGCAGGACGCGCCGCGGTGGAAGCTGATATCGACGGCACCGCCTGAGCGCGTGGCGACCGTGGGTGTCCTGCGGTGACACTATTTAAGGTGGCCAGTAGGTATCCACGAAACTGACGTTGCCAGCGTAACTGTTGGGCCGCCTCGTTTATCCATGCGATAGACGAGGCGGCCCTTCGTCTTTGCGGTCACGTGCCGCAGGTGAACATTGGTCTCAGCATTGGCCCAGGTGAAGGGGAATAATGCCACTATGTAGCGATACTGACGCGCAATGCACTTTCCGCACTAGGCTTAGACGGACAGATGACAACTGCGTTACGGGAACTCAGCAGGAGGATGCCGTTCAATGAAGGTTGATTTCGAAGATCTTGGACTTGCAGAACAGCTTCTTCGCCGACAAGCAGTGGAACATGTGCCTGCTATGCGCCAGCACCTTAGCCAATGGGGGCAACTTGACGCCTCGGACCTGGGCCTCATACTTCAAGGACTGCAGCCACTCAACGTTGCCTTGCTTGACAGTGGCGACAAAATCCTTGACACCGTTGGTCAAGTTTACGGACTCGGTGCCGAAAAGATGGCCAATACGTTGGATGCCTATATTACTGTCGAACGCGAAGCGCACAATAGAATCAAAGAGCTTGCAGCACAAATGGGTGCCAGCGTCGGCCCCTATAAGGATCCTCGCGACACAATGTCCAGACTCGGCGGTGCCGTTGATGGTGCAGGGTCTTTCTATGGGCAAGGTGGCGATCCGAACCTGTTTGTCCAAGCCTTTCAGGACGGATATCGTGCTGGGGAGTGGCTTCGTGACATGCCCGGGAAATTAGAAGCCCGGGGTAAGGATGCCGTTTCGTCTGATCGTGGCGTAGTAGAACAGGTTGACGTTCAGTCTTTCCTTGTCGCGCCAACTGCGTCTGAAAGTGAAATTGAGGACCTGAGGTGGAATGCAGGGTGGTTGCTTGGCGGTCTCGATTGGCTTTGTGAGCAACTCATCGGGTTTTCTCTACTGGAAGAAATAGTCTTCAAACCGTTTGCAGGTGATTACAAGGCAGTGCAAAAAGCCAGCGGCGTCTGGGCGATGACTGCTGATGCTATGCAAGGGATCAGCCAAAATACCTCCGGTATGCTCCCAGCGTTATCCGAATGGGTGGGCAAGGGTGCACTCACCTTCAATGCTACTGCTGCCGCTGTGGCACAGGTCGACACCGTGCTCGCTAATGCGGCCTCTGCTGTTGCCAGCGTGCTGAAAGCATTTGCCTTACTGGTACGCACGATCGCGATAGCTATTGGTAAAATCCTGCGATTGATTTCCTACAAGCTTGCACGTATGGCCGCCGAAGCAATGATTCCGGTTGCTGGGTGGGTTGCAGCAGGGATTGAAGCAGTGGCACTTGTCGGAGAAATACTTGATAGCGTGAAGATGGCGTACACCATTGTCAATATGGCGTATGACTTTATCTCTAATATGGTGGAAGTCAAGGCAGGATTGGTCGATTCGTGGATGCAAGCAATGGACCTCGTTGAGGCCCTTGTGCGTGGAGGAGCAGCGCGGCTATGAATATTCCGGACATCGAAGAACAAATCCGTTCCCTGCAACAGCAGCTCCCACATCTTTCAAATATGATGGCCAATCTTCAGAGCAGCATCGCTCGCATTGATGCGCTGTCCGAACAGAT
The DNA here is from genome assembly GCF_000429105.1 of Schaalia suimastitidis DSM 15538. Classification (GTDB taxonomy): domain Bacteria; phylum Actinomycetota; class Actinomycetes; order Actinomycetales; family Actinomycetaceae; genus Pauljensenia; species Pauljensenia suimastitidis. Next base: position 112,862 of record NZ_AUBF01000012.1, on the reverse strand, counting down.
TGACCGAGAAACCGAAATTGACCGACGCAAAGCTGAAGAGGCAGATGCGGCACGCGCTGAACGCGCCAGAAAAGGCGAATTAGGGCCTGAATGGCAAAAGGTTCAGCGTCGGATTGACCAAGGACACACCACCTTGGATGCTGTGCTATCTGGTCGCGATGATAGTGCGGAGGCGCAACATGTTTTCGGTGATATGAAGGCAAGGACCGCCTACCTTAGAACACAATGGGAAGAAGGCGAGCGCACTGGGCAGGACACACCGATCGGTGCTGCGCAGCGCATGATGGCACAACAGCGTGAAGTCACAGAAGGTGCCCTCGACACAATTAAGCACCAGGCGGGAGGGCAGTGACATGGCATATTCGTTGCGTGTTGACGATGGGACGATTACCCAATTACAAAACGACGTCGCTGCCCAATGCGGTCAGATGACGACGCAGCTTGGCAAGTTGAACCAGGGCATAATGACGTTACGTCAGGGATGGGAAGGCGATAGCGCTCAGGCGGGTTCAGCGTATTATTCCCAGTGGGTGCAGCAGATGGGCCAGCATACTGATTTACTGTGGGATATTTCGCGTGCCTTGGGTGAAATTGAACAGCAATATCAACAGGCTGATGCAATGGTTGAGGCACTATGGTCCCTGTGAATCGGACGTTGACGTGGAGTATAGGTAGCGTGCACCCCGTGGCGACAATGACGACGTCGCTTCGCTCAACTGAAGCCATAGCGTTGGCGACGAATGTGTTGCCTCGCCTGAAGTATCAGCTTGAAAAAGTTCAGATTCAACATGTATTAAATGAACGTGCAGCCAATTGGCAGTGTGTGTCTTATGCGCGAGGGCGCGGGTTTGGGCCACGTGAATTATTGGCCTCGATGGCGCGTGACGTTGTTCCGTTCTACGTGCCAGGCGTGTCCCAATACGATGGGGAACAGCGTCTTGTTGTTGCAGCTCGGGATCGCGAGCAGGGAAGCGAAATATTTGTTGCTGAACTTGGTGTCTCGCCGCGTTTTGCAGCGCGCTTCGTTGCGGTCGCAACCGAAACGATTATCGACGCTATCGCTCAGTGTGGTGCGACGGTAAGTGAACCTATCGCCTTGGCCCCGCAGCAGGTAGACGGTTCCTGGCCAGTGTCATACCGGACTTTTATCACTCTGCAGCAGGAGGCGAAAAAGCGGGGTGCAGGTCGTTAGCTTCTAAGGGGAGAGCGGTCGAGAAGAATATCGTCGTGCAGGGAATAGATCATCCTCGCCATGAATTACGTAACGTTGATGTTGTGAATTAATGACACATTTGGTGACGCCGTTGTTGACTATGTCGATTTAGGTCGATCGAGGGTGCTGCAAAAGTGCAGGATATTGACATTTTGGGTGGCCTGTGTTCAAAAAGGACCAATGACCCACTTAGGGTATGTAGGTAAGCCTATGCTCACTTCTATGCTTTTAGCGTCATGTCCCAGAAATACACGTGCGCGCCTAGTAACCATTGACGTTGATCCTGCACATCGCCTACGCCTGCAGGAACTCGGAATGCGTCCAGGTGCCGAATTCCATCTCACCAACCGCGCAGCTTTCGGCGGCGTCGTCATCAATATCGCAGGCACACGTATTGCCGTTGATCGACGCTCCGCGCGCCACATCACAGTTGAGGAAATCGCATGAGCTGCCATTGCGGAACCGACCGTCCTGCCCCCATCGCAACACCACATGCCGAGGCTGGTAACGAGACAGAACCCACCATCCTGCTGCTAGGAAACCCCAACGTCGGCAAATCCACACTCTTCAACATCGTCACAGGCGCCCGTCAGGCAGTCATTAACGCCCCCGGCACCACCGTTGAAGTTATGTCAGGTCGTTGGTCGTCCATTGGTGCCCGCGTCCTCGACATGCCGGGCACCTATTCACTGATAGCCAACTCGCCAGACGAACAAGTTGTCGTTGATACCCTCGCAGGCGCACCAGGTTCCTTCACTGATCCCGCACGAGGCCGCAGCGTCGACCTTGCGCTGGTCATCCTCGATGCGACAGCATTGACCCGCTCGCTGTACCTGCTTGGGCAAGTTGCCCGAACCGGGCGGCCCGTAGCAGCAGTCGTTACCTTGGCGGACGTCGCAGAGCACGAAGGCCACAGCGTCGATACATCAGCGCTGGCAGCCACCCTTGGCATACCAGTGATGATCATCGACCCGCGTAGTACCAAAGGCGTTGACGGCCTCGACGACATGGTTCACGCTGCGCTGTGCACACGCCCTCGAGTCAACGGCATCGCCCCAGACCCATCAGCACCCGGCTATAACCAGGTTGCCGCCGCCGCGGCCCTTGACCAGAGCCGTGAACGTGCCGAACGCGCTGAGGACGAAGGCCGCAACATGCTTGCCGTCGCCTCGGCAGGCTGCGCATGCGCACAAACCGGCCAGGCTCGCGGCACACAATGCTCCGCCCCTGACTCTACTGCCGCAGCCGCCGCAAAACGTGACGCTTTGGCTGATGCGGACGATATCTTCACCTGGGTTGAGGACGTCGAAAAACGTTCCTTCGGTGCCCACCAAGAAAACGCCACCCCGTCGCGTTCGGATAAAATCGACCGACTACTCTTGCACCCCATCGTCGGTATCCCTGTCTTTTTTGCCCTCATGTGGCTTCTGTTCATGGTGGCAGGCAACTGGGTAGGGCCCGTCCAAGATCTCTTCGATGGTTTCTTCGCCAGTGAAGAAGAAGGTGCCATCTCATTGGCGAATCTGGTCAATGCAGCGCTCGCAGCCCTGGGCTGGGAGGAAACCTGGCTTCAAGGGTTGCTTGTTGGAGGTCTGTGCACGGGCCTGGGCGTCGTCGCCTCCTTCCTGCCGCTGATGTTCGTCATCTTCCTCCTCATTTCCATATTGGAAGACTCGGGCTACATGGCGCGCGCCGCCTTCCTGGGTGACCGGGTGATGCGTAGCATCGGACTTGATGGCCGCGTCATCATGCCACTGATTATGGGCTTTGGATGTAATCTGCCTTCCCTTGCAGCAACCCGCACCCTGCCCAACGCCAAACAACGTCTGGTGACAACCCTGATCATCCCCTATACCAGCTGTGCAGCGCGCCTGACCATCTACTTTATGATTGCGCGTATCTTCTTCCCCAACGACACGGGTCTGGTGGTTTTCGCACTCTATGTACTGTCACTGGTGATGGTAGTGATCGGAGCGCTTGTCCTTAAGCCCTTCATCACCAAGGGAGCCAACCGAGCGCCACTAATGCTGGTGCTACCGGCCTACCAGATGCCACGTGTCTTCGTTACCTTGAAGAACACATGGATGCGCGCATGGGCATTCGTCAAAGGCGCAGGCAAAATCATCATTGCGATGACCTTGGTGGTGTGGCTCATGTCCGCGATCCCTATGGCATCAGGCTACTCGTTTGCGCAGTCAGATCTGCCGATGGAAGATTCCCTCTACGGCCGTACAGCGCAGGTCCTTGAACCTGCTTTTGCTCCAACTGGTTTTGGCGAATGGCATATGACTGGTGCGCTCATGACTGGCTTCGTGGCAAAAGAAACGGTGATCAGTTCCATTGTCGCCTCCTACAACCTTGACCCTGAGGTTGACGGTGGCGATGCAGAAGACGGCGGCGAAGATCTTGGTAGCCTGCCAGAACTCGTCACGGCCTCCTTCGAGAAATCAGCAGGTTCTGCGGCACCCGTCGCAGCCTTCGCCTTCCTGGTATTCGTCCTCACCTACACTCCGTGCCTAGCAACTGTCGCAGAGCAGGCGCGCCAAATTGGGGCGAAATGGGCAATTGGTGGTGTCCTTGTTCAACTTGCTGCAGCATGGGTGTTGGCCGTCGTGATCTACCAGATTGGTCGATTGTTCTTCTGATGTCTTACTACCACAGCAGTGGCACCGCAGCCGGTCAGCCTGGGGCACGTCAACGCCTCTACGTGGCCTTACGGCGCGGTGCCACTGTGCACTCTGCAGCAGTCCAAGCGGGCATCTCCCTTTCTCTTGCCGAGGTGATGGTTGATGAGATGCAGCGTGTGGGCTTACTTGATCGGGCAGAAACGCTTTGCGCATCTGGCCTTGGGGCGTGCGGTGGCGGGAACTCCGCAGAAGTGAAATTACACTGCGCTGGATGCCCTATCCTGCCCTGATGCCCTGATGCCCTGATGCCCTGATGCGTTGTCCGGTCCCGAGATCACCAATATCGTCGACGGGCTGGCGTCACGAGGCGTGGGCTGAGGCTGCCGTCATGAGGCGTGGGGCCCTAAGGCAAGCGTGACGCCAGTAGCGTCGCGAGGTGCTGACCGCCTCGGGAAGCAAGCTGCTGCGCCTGCGTGCGACAGGAAAAACCGTCCGCTAAGTACACCGCCTGCGGATGCTCTGCCAACGCAGGCAAAAGGGAACGCTCGCCAACAGCCACCGACAATTCATAATGTCCCTGCTCCATGCCGAAGTTTCCAGCAAGACCGCAACAGCCCTCCAACTTCGTTACCTTCGCACCCAAGGATGTGAGCAGTGCTTCATCAGTAGACCACCCCATCACCGAATGATGGTGACAGTGTGGCTGCGCAACGACTTCAACGCCAGACAAATCAGGTAAGTACCGCTGGTCTTCAGGTAGGGATGACAGTACTTCCGCCAAAGTCTTCACTGCCCCCGCCACCAACGGTGCACGAGTATCGTCGGGAAGCAAATCTAAAAGATCATCACGCAGCACAGCTGTACAGGACGGTTCCACACCAACGATTGGAATACCGTTGGCAGCAAAGGGCGCCAAAGCATCCAAGAGTCCGCGCAGCCGTTTCTTCGCACCGTCCAATTGCCCAGTCGTAATCCATGTCAATCCGCAACACACATCAGGCGCGGCGATCACCGTGAGCCCTTGAGCTTCCAGGACCTCAACGACTGCACGCGCCCCTGAGTCATCCAAGGTCTGGGAGAAACTATCTGCCCAAACAACAACGAAACGAGGCGCCGCCTGGGCAGACGGCAATGTAGATGCCATCGCGCGCTTTCGTGCCCACTGGCTAAAGGTACCTGCCTGCAAAGAGAGCATCGGGCGCCTCGTATCGAGGCCGATAACCTTAAACACCAGGTTTTTCAACGGCGCAAACCCAAAGACTGCATTACCTAAATGGGCCAATGCGGGTATGCGCGCAGTGATGCGTAGCCACCGTGGTAACCATCCCAGCGTCCAATGCGATAGTGGACGCAGACGGCCTCGGAAGCGACGAAATAACACCTCTGAACGATATTTCGCCATATCCACGCCCGCCGGACAATCTGACGAGCAGGCTTTACAAGCCAAACATAGATCCAAGGCCTCAAGAAGGTCAGGCGAATCTATCCCCGCAATGAGCTGCCCATTGGCCGCATCTTGCAGCGTGCGTGCCCGACCACGTGTCACATCCTTTTCTTCCAAGGTGGCCTGGTAGGAAGGGCACATAAAGGAACCGGGAACACTTGCGCGGCACTTACCAACCCCCGTGCAGCGGTGGATTGCCGCCGTGAAATCGCCGCCATCCTCGTGGAAAGCAAAACCACCGTCAGCAGGCATCTTTCGGGCATGCGGGCGCCGCAAATAGGCATCGAGACGATCAATACCCGGCTGTGGATCCTGGCCTTTGCCGCCCGTGTCAACAGCGTCCGGGCTGGCGGGCGCCGACAGCGAGCTGGTAGATGCCCGCAATGCTGCTGCCGACACCGCCCCAGCAGAAGCTGACGCCTCCCAGCTGCCGACGCTGGCACTGCGCTCCTGGGCGCGCACCTGTGCCTGAGCGGGCGATAACGGCGAGGTGAGCACCCCAGGGTTGAGGAAGTTATCGGGGTCAAATAAATACTTCACCTGCGCAAATAGGTCAAGCATCGTGGGGCTGTACATATAACGCAACAACTCGGTGCGTGCCCGCCCGTCACCGTGTTCCCCTGATACGGAACCCCCGAAGGACGCGCACAACGCAGCAGACGCTTCCAAGAAACGCCGTGAATGGGCCACCCCATCTTCCGTTTCAAGCGGCATATTCAACCGGATGTGTACGCAGCCGTCACCGAAATGCCCATACAGCAGGCCGTCAATGTTGTACTGCTTCATTAAGGCAGTAAAACCTCTGAGATAGTCGCCAAGTTTTGCAGGAGGAACAGCAGCGTCCTCCAACCCTGGCCACGCCTGTTCACCGCCGCGCCCCGTGGCAGGGTCATAAGGGGTGCGCCCACCCAGCCCAGCGCCGTCAGCGCGGATTCGCCACAGCGCTAGGGCTTGTGCTCCAGGTGGGTACACCTCGAAAGCGTCAGTGTGGGCAGCCTCGGCAAGCGCATAGGCACGGGCAAGAGAATCCTCGGGGCAATCGCCCCCCATTTCGCACATAATCCAGCCCTCACCTGCTGGTAAGGCAGGAACAGCGCCGGGTCCGCGATGAGCTTTCACCACGTCAACAAGGCGCGAATCGAGGCCTTCCACGGCCAACGGACGATGCTCCAACAGTGTGGGGACGTCGTCAGCGGCAGCGATCATATCGGGGTAGCCCAATACGACAAGCACAGGCGCAGTGGGCAAGGGCACGAGTTTCACGGTGATCGACAGCAGCGTCACCAACGTTCCCTCAGTGCCAACGAGCATCGCCGCAAGATTGCGGCCACCTTCGGGCGTAAGATGCTCCAACGAATAGCCAGATACTTGACGTCCAAACTGTCCAAGTTCGGTGCGTATTGGCGCCAGGTTGGAACGAATCAGCGCAGCTAATCCTGGCACCTCATCAAGCGCCTCGTCATGGGATGTACGTGCAGTAAAGCGGCGCCCCTGACCATCGACACAATCCAGAGCCACGATATTATCCGCTGTGCGTCCCCAAGCTGTTGCATGGGGGCCACAGGCATTATTACCTACCATGCCGCCAATACTTGCCCGGTTGGAACTCGACGGATCAGGTCCGAAACGCAAACCATAGGGGCGTGCTGCTGCCTGCAAGGTCTCCTGAATACAGCCGGGTTCGACCACCGCCGTTTGGGTTTCAGGATTGATTGACAGCACGCGGTTCATGTGGCGCGTGAAATCAATGACAAGGCCAGGGCCAATGGCATTTCCCGCGCACGAGGTGCCGCCACCTCGGCTTGTCACCGGAATACCTGCAGCGCGGGCTGCGTGAAGCGTGGTAAGGACGTCGTCAATAGTGCGAGGCATGACGACCGCAAGCGGTGGGATACGGTAGTTGCCGGCATCGGTGGAATAGCGTGCACGGGTGCCCGCAGAGTAGTCGACCGTTCCACTGATACGTGCTGAAAGGTCGGTGAGGAAGGCATGATCTTTGGCGTCCAGTGCGCTGCCGGGTCCCGCAGATGTCATAGGGGTATTGTCCCACCGTGCAGCGCATTCGTGGTCTTTGCGTCCATGACGCGCAGTGGACGGTCTGAACGATATTGGTGAACGCGCGGCTTCAACATAAAAATATGTACACAACACGTGTGGCATGCGGAATGTTGTGCGTACAGGCACGTGGGGATATGGGACAATGAAACGGTAGCGTGCTCAAATGTTTAGGGGAGTGGGATGGCACTGTTCGAATTCGAGGACGGTCGGCTTATTCCTGCGCAGTTTGGGCGGAATGTGCCAGGTGGGCTCACCCCAGAAGTGATTGACGCAGTCTGTTCACAGGTCCTTGAGATCGTTTCACGTCCACTTTTCCCCATCACGTGGCGTGACCTTTCGCCTGTCGACGACGGGCAGTTGGCTGAACCGCGTCTTATTGCTCTTGATGCGTCCGGGCAAGTGGTATCCGTTGAAGTCGTGCGTCACCTCGACTCCGATATCCTCATCTCGTCCCTGTCTCGCCTAGCGCAAACTGCGGCACTGTCGTGGTCTGACCTGGCTCGGGAATATCCTGGTGACGTTGACGGTTTCAAACTTGGATGGTTGCGTTTTAAAGATTCTATGCCGCCATCAGCTGGGTCTGGCCCACGCCTCGTGATTGTGGTGGCATCCATTGACCCTGCAGTGCGACCTGCTCTTGATGTCCTGGCAGCCTCCGGTGTCGAGGTCCATGAAATGGCTTTCCGGCAAATGAGTAACGGGCGGACATTCCTTGAGGTCAGTACCGTGGGGCCGCGAATGTATGGCCACGCCCCCCAAGTGGTGGTGGGCCGCAGTACACAGACTGGGCAAATTGAGGCCGTCGCTCAAGAACAGCTGACAAGTGATGTCACCCTGCCGACTCTGGGGGTCACGCCGTCTGCTGTCGACACGCTTCCACATGTGAGTGACGAGGCGGTGCCGCTTGCCGCTCAACACGAGCAGCAAGCAGGGGCACAGGATTCAGCGCCCGACTCTTCTTCGCTCGTGGCGGCAACGTCAAATGACGCCGCCGCCGCAGATGAAGCTTTCAATGAGGCGCCTGCGGCCAATGATGAGGTCGCTATTGCGACACCTGCGAACACCGTGCCTCCGTATGGTCCATATGAGGCGACCGGCGCAGCGCGATATGCTCCGGTGCATACACCTCCTCGGCCTCGCCGTCCCATTAAAATGCAGCCCGTGAAGGACGAAGCTATTGTCGGTGACGGCGTTGACGCTGTTACTGGTGTTGGCATTGGTGAGCACTCCGTTGCTGCAGAGGTAGACGCTGATGTAGCGTCACATTCGGCTGTTGACCGTGGGCCGCTCAAGGACCGGATTGAACAAGCACGTAATGAAGGTGTGCCTGTTGTGGACCGTGACGCGCAGGGATTACATGCCCTTGCAGCGGTTATCGGTGGAGACGTGCCGCTGGTGGCAAAACCGTCAGCTCACCTTCCTGATTCATTTGTTTTGGGTGCTGACGGCAACCTGTACTTGAACGGGATGGCATTTACCAGCCCACAAGAGGCGATGTCGCATCTCGGCGTTGCCAACGAGGATGCCGGTGCGCCCGAAGTGGCGTGGCACCTCCTCCACATCCTTGATTTGCAGGGGCCAACCCTTGACGAAGCCCTTGACGAGGTTAACCGCGACATTATCCGTGAGTATGCCGACCCCACGTGGCGGCAACACCGCTCTAAACACTAGTTGACGCGCGCAGTTCTCAGCGCAAATTAACACCCGCGGCCGCGTAATCCCAGCGCGGCATGTCTGTGCATCACAAAGACAGTCAGTGCGCCACGAAGGCACTTAGCCAAGCCGACATCGTCGCATAGATCTGTCGACGCACATGAGGATCCGATAAAAACAGGTCATGTTTGCCGTCAAAACGAGCAATCGTCACCAGCGGTCCTAAACGTGCCGACCTCGCGGCAACAACATCAACATCGAGGACAACGTCGGAGGTAAAAACCTTTGGTGACGGCTCGGAGTCAAAATAGGTGGACGTTGACATCATCGACAGCACCGGGCAGTCAATGCGCGCAGACTTACTGATGACATTATGTCCCGCCATCACTGCTTCAAGCCAACCTGCAAACACAGGATAGCCACCAGGGCGCTTCCACTCGGTGACATAATCCCAACCTGCCACAGCTGGATCCTTAGGGTAGGGAAGCAGTGACTCAGGTAGGTCGAAGCCAGAGTTCACCCACCCACCACGAAGCGACGGATGATAATGGTCCGTACCTTCACCACCGGGTATTTCCAAAGTCGGATAATACGGGGTAATACGACCAAGCAAGGTATGTATGGCTGGACGCATTGACGCCATGGTGTGCATCTCTAACCACGCTGCGTTGAGTATGAGCCCTGCGACAGCGCCAGGATGACGATGTGCCCACAATGTTGTGAGCAGACCACCTGTCGAATGCCCAATGAGCACCAGTGGAAGTGAGCCCACTTCCTCACGAATGACATCCAGTGCTTCAGAAATATCTTCGTCGTAAGTTGACATGTCATCGACAAAACCAATGGTTTGTCCGGGACGCAGTGATCGCCCGTATTTACGTAAATCGAGGGCGTAGAATGCTCCGCCGCTGCCAGTAATACACTCGGCAAGTTCCGTTTGGAAAAAATAGTCGTTGCGCCCATGAATATACAGAGCAACAAAATGGAACGGTTCAGGCGTGCGCAGAGCAGGATCCCAGGCAGGTACATGCCGTATCAGGGTCGCCACACATTCGCCTTCATTGTCCGGCAGCAGTGGCAGTGTGCGTGACTCGAAATCTTTGCCTAGGATGTCTTGTCTCCATTGCCCTACTGGAGGCGGACCGGCAACACCCCACGGCGCCAATACGTCAACCTGCATATGCGGGACAGTCGCAGCGGGAACAGACTGATGTTTCGCTGAACTTTCAGGGTCAATAGTTGTGCGCCGCATACCTGTGTTTTCATCCGAGGTCGAGGATGGTTTTGCAGCAAAATTACTCGAATTCACCCCACCAGGGTACGTCCAGAACACAGCAAATGCTGGACGAATAGGGCAGTGGGCGAACATATGTTCATGACCTTATCCGCAAGGCCGAATGAACGAACAGGGAGTGAGGATTGGACGTGCATCCAATTCTCACTCCCCGCTGCCTAGCTTCCACACCACATGCTCTGGGTTGACACGATGGCGGAGTGCGCCTCGGCGATTACGCTCTGCGGCGGCGCGAAGAGACCAGCGTGAGCACACCTGCCGCAGCTAAGGTGGCAGCAAAGGTCGCAAGCATCGCAGCGGTAGTCCCTGTCTTGCTGAGTTTTGAGACAACTGAAGCAGAGGAAGTTGGTGGAAGAGGCTCAGGATCCTTCGCCGTATGACGTGTCGTGCAGCCTACTGTTGTGTCGCACACGCCGCGGTCATCAGTGGAAGTCGCCGTATTATCCAGCGTCTTATCGCCGCTGCCCTTGACGGTCACTGAGTAAGTGATCGTCACAATATCGCCCACCATCAGGTCACCCGTCCATTCGAGCACACCATCGTCAATGGTGACGTCACCTGATGTGGCTTCCACGTCATCATTCATTGTGGCGTCGTCAAGCACCGCTGACAGGTCATCGGTGAGTGTCGCACCACGTGTTGGCAGGTCTCCTTGATGGGTGACCACAAGCGTATACACGATCTTTTCGCCAGAAAGTACAGTGGATCCGCTTGCGCGCTCAGCAGTCTTCGAATAGGTGAAGCTGGCCTCACCATCAGAGTCGACTGTGGCGTCGTCAGAATCGTCCACCTCTGTGTCACGCGGCGATACACCGCTGACAGTGGCCACATTGTCGATACTGTGGCCTAATTCGAGATCCTCAGCTGTCACCGTGTAGGGAGCTGTCCACACGAGGCGTTGCCCTGGTGCCAGCGCATCGACCGTACCGGTGGAGGCATTCGCGTCCAGCGCAGGTGGCGCATCCAAAGTAATAGCGTCACCGTTGGCATTGGTGAAGGAATCTTCCGTGAGGCTCACATCGGACAAGACGGTCGTGCCCGTATTGGTCGCAGTGAAGGTATAGGTGATGGTCTCACCAATACGAACACTGGTCCTATCAGCGTCCTTGACCAAGCTGATGTCAGGGCGTGAAATACCTGCATCGATATCGTCGCGATCAGTGTCGGCGGCTAACGCAACTTGTGAAACAACACCGTGAGCGTCCGCATCGGAATCCACCGTAGTGTCACTACCAGCGTGAGTTGGTGTGAACTCGTAACCCTGGTTGACTAGCCCCTCAGGAAGCCTAAAGGTCACTGTGTATCCATTGGCGTCAGCCGATCGTAGTCCATCAAATACGTAGGTGCCATCAACGACGCTTGTTGTTGTCACGTCGACCGCATTACCTAAGTCGTCAGTGCCAGTTAAACGCACGGTCACACCTTCAACACCGGTTTCACCAGTATCTTGTATGCCGTTGCCATTCGTGTCGAACCAGACGGTGTCACCAATACTTGAGGCGACGGCTTGTTCAGGGCTGGCGATGGGGCCGAGGGTGAAAGTAAAGCCCTCAGCGGCAGCTCCCACAACGTTGTCGTAGGTATCGCCGTCGTGCCCGCCAACAGCAGTTGTGGTGACAAGGAATTCAATCCGTGACGACGAGGCAAAAGGACCAGGCTGAATAGCGCGAATGGCCGTGACCTCGGCAGCAGATGCCGGGCAGTCACCCACACCGCTCACAAGGTTGCCACCAGCAGGCGCATCACACCAGGCTGTTGACCCGGCGGGGCCATTGGATGTATGCCGCGGGTCGGTGCTGATTGTTGCAGGGGCAGCTTTGGAATACCGGTAGGTGAGGTTACCAACAACGGTTTCCACTGATGCGAAGCTCATCGTGCCGTTGAAACTGGAGGCATTCAGGCCATTGGACGGCAGCACGTCAATAATGTCTGCATTTGATACTGGGGCGCCAGCTGCCAGCGTGTTGGACAGGCGCACGCGCCACACATTGTTCTGCATGGTGCTTTGAGCTGCACGGTTAGTCTGTACTACCGGCGTGACTGCTTTCTTTTCCAACTTCATTTCTGCGACATTCGTAATCTGAATATCAGCTTTAGCGGTGCGTCGATTTTCGCTGGAGGCGTCACCATTTGACCAGACCACCACCGTATTGGTGTAGGTGCCGTCAGCGGCTGATGGTAGGGCCTCTGCAATGAAGGTGATCGGCGTGATCGGTGTATTCACTTCATGGGACGGCAGCACCCAACGCAGGTAGGTGTCGCCTGGTGCACATGCGGTGCGCTGAGCGTCAGCAGGCGTTTCGTTGGCAACCAGAGTCGGTGTGAGTGAGGCCTCAACAAAAGCTTGCGATGCGGGCAAACAGTCCTCTACCCACACGTCACGCAGAATGCCTGTTGTGGGTGCAGGCGAGGTGAGTGAAGGAGCCAAACGGTATTCAGCCTGCTGGCCGCCGACAAGGCTGGGCGGCGTTGAGCTGAACTCTCCACTTCCAGCCATACGGACGGTTTTGCTGATCCGTGCCTGCGCGTCGGCGAGGAGCAGACGGTCACCCAAAGCGCCAGAATGAGCGTTGGCGTTGTATGTTGAGGGGGACCAACTGGTGGGGGTATCGGCCAGCATCTCGTCGAGGCTCATTTGCACATTGGTGCGACGTTTGGCTGCCACGTAGTTCGGAATCTTCGTTCCAACAGCAGCACCAGAATCCGCGACCTGGAGGCCAACCGAGATTTGCATGAAGTACCCTGCACCAAATGCGGGATAATTTCCAACCGGAGAGGGCAGGATGGTGTGAATACGTACACGGTTCACTGCTGTGTAGATCCCTTGTGCGGCCTTGGCTACGTCGTTGCCGGGAACGTCAGCCGGGTTGTCGTACCACTGCCCAACCGTGTTATCGCACACCGAATCTGCGCCGCTATCTGGTGCCACATTTTCCGAGGCGGAATACTGGATTTTGATCGCGGGCACTTCGGCGGTCGAGGTGGCATTGCGGGCATCAGTGCCAGCAGCGTTGGGAAGATTATTGTAGCCGGAAACCCACACTGCGGTTCCTGACGAGGGCACCATCTGTCCACCAGCGAGGGTGGAGGCTGGCCAGTTCTTTGCTTTAAGGTGCAGCAGCGAGTTATCCCATGCGTCGCACATTACTTGGCTGATTGGCACAGGGTAGGCGGGTGAAGCGCCACGGGTGTAGAGCAAGGAAATAACTTCCTGGCCAGGGGCAACGGTGATTTCACCACTGTTGCGGGTACCTCCACCTGGAAGGCCCTCAGCACGCCACGAATCCGCTGGATCAAATTCTGCGGGCGTAAGGTTATTTGCCGTTCCTGGCACCCCACCGAAGTTCTTTGAGAAACCGCCGCCTGCGGTGATGAGGTACTGGGAACTGCGGTAGTCGTTGCCGGTGTACTGGTTGGCAATCGTTTGAACATCGTTGGCGGTAAATCCGGTGGTGTGAAATGCGGTGTAGCGGTTTGTGAACGGTAATGACCACGTTGCGGCAGTCGAATTGTGGATCCCAAAGTCAATGATCGTATCTGCTGGGGTGTACATGTCAAAGGCCAATGAAACCGCGTATGCGCGGTTACCTGCCAGCGCCGTGCCCACCGGTCGTGCGGCTTGAGTGGGGATGGTGCGCAGTGACATATCAGCGCCGCTGACTGTGAAATTCACGGGTGTGCCGGGCCCACCTGGTTGTGCGATTGCCATGGTGCCGGAGTTACGCACAGCGTTGGTGGCTGTCAGCGGAATCCCGTTTTCGGTGATACCAATCTTGGAACCGGGTGCAAGATAGTTCCGTTGCTGAGCAACGATACGTGACCCGTATTTTTGCAGATTGGCCTCCATCGCAACGTATTGTGCTTCAGTCAGGCCCGGGTACAGTGTGCGTGGGCTAAGGTCATCGGTGAAGGTGATGTCGCCAATGGCGGGCATGGCGCCCTTGCCATCAGTGGGCGCAAATATTAGCGCGGTGTAGCCTGTGACGAAGCAGTGTTTCGTGCGGTCCCATGGGCACGGTGAATACGCAGGTCCATACCGGTACCCCGTGTTATCAACCAGAGCGGTGCTGTTCTTGGTGAGGTCCCATTTCAGGGCTGCCGAGGCGGTGACGGTAGGCAAAGCATTTTGAGGTGCGATCGGGGTTGTTACACCATCTGCTGTGATATTGGCTGATGTTGGTGTTAATGCGGTGCCATGGTGAACCACGTTGAGGACTTTAGCGGTGATATTTACCGTTGCAGTCGAATTAGCTGGCCGCGACCCCAGGTTGCAGGTGAGGGTCTGGGCGTTGAGTTCATTGACAGAATTTGCGGTCAACGGCAGTGCAGGTGTTCCTGCGGTGGCAGGTGTGATCGCACTGCCTGCACCGCTGCATAAAGCTGGCAGGGTCGAAAACTCCATGCCCTGAGGCAAGGCGAAGGTGATGGTGGTGTTATTGGCGTTGTTTGCGCCAATCTGATACTGCAGCTGGTAGGTCACCGTGTCATTGACGCGGACAATGCCGTTGGAAGGGCCGGAGTCATTGCCCGCGTTATCGTTGGCATCGAAGGTAGCGGTGCCGTCGTTTGTGACCACCACATTCAGTTGAAGCGGAGCATTCGGGTCGGCGTTACCAGGCGTATTTAACAGCAAGGTAGTTGTGGCGGCGATGGCGATTACCGCACCTGCAGCGCCAATACGGCGGAAGAACGTCATCTGTGTTTCCTCATCAGTCGGCGTGTGGGCAGCGTCATGTGCCGCACATCGTCGTCGCGGCGCCGCTGGGATATCAGCGCCATTTAATAGTCTTTTCAAGTACAGCAGATGCTGAATGAGCCTGTAAAGCCTGTGTGCCTATTTCACATACGTGCCTGGAAGGGATGGTGCCTCGGGTGCTCGATGGCAAAGAAATTCCTCGAAAAGCGCAGCTAGCTGGCTGTGCTCAATGAGGAAACCGTCGTGGCCGTGGTCAGAATGGATTTCACGATAAAAGGCGCCAGGGACGCCGTCCGCAATTGACCACACTTGATGAGGGAAAAACAGCCGATCTGAGTCAACGGCGACGACCAGCGTGCGGGCAGTGACCTGGGCCAGCGCCTCTTTAAGTCCACCTCGGTCACGTCCAACGTCGTGAGAGATCATCGTGCGACACAGGGTCACATAGGAGCCAGCATCGAAACGGCGAATGAGCTTATCGCCGTGATGATCCAGGTACGACTGGACTGCAAGCCGACCCCCATGAAGAGGGTCTTCCTCGTGCTGCGCGAGTCTGCCAAAACGCGCATCCAATTCGCTGGGAGAACGGTACGTGGTGTGAGCGATCTGGCGGGCGAGGGCAAGCCCGGAGGTGGGGCCAACCGCATTGTCGTAGTAGTCGCCCCCGCACCATGCTGTGTCGAGTTCAACGGCACGAATCTGTGTGTGCGCCCACGCCACCTGTTCAGCGGTACTTTGCGCACCTGAGGCAACGACGATGAGTCGGCACACCCTTTGCGGGTAGGCGACAGCCCATTCCACTGCGCGGTGCCCACCTAAGGATGCGCCCACAACAAGATTCCACGCTGCAATGCCCAGGTAATCGGCCAGGCGCACCTCCGCCTCGACCTGGTCACGTGTGGAAATCACCGGGAAGCGTGACCCCCAAGCGCGACCATCTGGGTGAAGAGAGGCAGGTCCGGTAGAACCTTGGCAGCCGCCAAGCACATTGGCTGCTACGACGTAGTAACGCGTAGTGTCGATGATCTTTCCTTCACCAACGATGTCGCTCCACCAGCCTGCTGTGGGCTGGCCAGGGGCGGCGCCGCCTGTGACATGCGCATCTCCAGTGAGGGCATGCTCAATGAGTACCGCGTTACTGCAGTCCTCATTGAGCGTCCCCCAGGTCTGGTAGGCGAGGCGGATGGCAGGTAGGCACCGCCCATTTTCGAGGCGCAGCGGCCCCAAGTCAGCGAAGCGGCGCTGGGCGATCGGGTCGCCTTCATGCCATCCGCCACTGACGGGGATCGGCGAGGAGGGGAGGGGACGTGCAGACATGGTCTCTCCTGACTAATCGCAAGCTGGCCCGAAGCTGTACCTAGGAGCGGGCAGCCGCGAAGCCGAGTTCGAGGTCAGCGATTATGTCGTCCACATGCTCGATGCCAATGGATAGACGAATCGTGCCCGCCTCCACACCTGCCGCTCGGAGCTGTTCCTGGTTGAGTTGCGAATGCGTGGTGGACGCGGGGTGGATGGCAAGGGTTTTCGCGTCGCCAATATTTGCCACGGTGGGAATGAGTTCCAGCGCGTCAACGAATGAACGTCCAGCTTCCAGTCCACCAGAGATAACGAATGAGAACAGTGCCGAGGCTCCTCGTGGGGCATATTTTTGCTGAAGAGCGTGGAAGGGGGAACTTTCAAGTCCTGCGTAACTCACGGATTGCACCTGCGGATGTGCTTCGAGGTAGCGCGCAACAGCTAACGCATTTTCCACGTGGCGGTCGAGACGCAAGGACAGTGTTTGGATGCCTTGCTCAATGAGGAAAGTGTTGAGGGGAGCGGCAGAGAAGCCATAGTCACGTAACCCTAGGGTGCGTGCACGCAGAATGTAGCTGAGGTTAACACCGAATATTCCGTCTTTGCCGAGGTCACGACCATAGACCAGCCCGTTATATGACAGGTCGGGGGTGTTGAAATGGGGGAACCGCTCAGGCTGTTCGGTGTAGTCGAAATTGCCAGAATCAACGATGAAGCCGACGATAGACGTGCCGTGACCGCCCAGGTATTTTGTTGCCGAGTGAACAACAACGTCGGCGCCCCACTCAAAGGGACGGATAAGATACGGTGTGGCCACGGTGTTGTCGACGATGAGAGGTACCCCAACCTCGTGTGCGGTGGCGGCGACGTTTTCAATATCGAGGATTTCACCATTGGGGTTGGTGATTGTTTCACCGAAGAAGGCCACTGTTTTTTCGTCTGCTAGCTCTTTCCATTGCGCAGGATCAAGTGGGTCAGTGACAAAACGGGTCTCAATGCCGATGCGACCCAGGGAGTTTTTCAGCAGGGTCACGCTGCCACCGTAGATAGAGGGCGAAGCAACGATGTTATTGCCAGAGTCTGCAATATTGAGGATGGCGAGGGTTGTGGCCGATTGGCCTGAGGATAAGGCAAGCGCTCCAACGCCACCTTCAAGGGCTGCCAGACGTGCTTCGACAGCATCATTGGTGGGGTTCGTGATGCGTGTATAAATTGGGCCTAGTTCTTGCAGGGCGAAGCGTTTGGCTGCCTGGTCTGCGCTGGCGAATGCAAATGAAGAGGTTTGATGGATGGGGAGGCTTGTTGCGCCTGTTGCTGGGTCGCGGTCCCATCCAGCGTGGATCTGTTGTGTTTCGAATTTCCAATGTGCCGCGTTGCGTTGCGTGGTCATGGTAGCTCCTCAGGTGTCGTAAATTGGGTCTTCTGATGGAGCGGGCTTATGTGGTGCCGTTGGCCGGGATAAGACAAAAAGGGGTCGCGACCGTGGGCGCCACCCGCACTTGGGGGCGCTGCTGCACGGCAGTGCCTCACACGCGTTGAGCTCGACCCCGCGGCACAATGGCCATCCGGCTGTCGGCTATGCGAGCGCTGACGTGCAGTCAGCTGGGCATTCGGCAGGTTAATGTCATGGCATTAGATTATTGTGCGCGCATTGTGGCGTTGCGCCCTGTCCGTTGCGCAGACATCTGTAACACGGGTGTCGTTTTTTCGAGGCGCTTGGTTGCGCATGCAGATCCGACCGGCGTGCCTGACCGTGTCTGCCTCTTCCTTGCCTTGTTTGCGCATGCCCGACCCGATCCTGGGCGCGCTGCCGTCCTATTTGTCGCGTGCTCCACCCCTTGCCTTGTCGCTGTGCTTGGTGGGGCTGTCGGTGACAAAGTGAAAAAAATATGTGAAGTGAAAAGGACTTGCATGATAATGGGGTGCCTATTAGTGTGGAGTGCGGACTTTACTGTATGACGACAGTCAATTGACTCGACGGGTAGGACAGTGGCGCGACGACACTTTCTCACGGCTGCCTTTGCAGCAACGATGCTGCTTTTGCCGGGCCTCGCACAGGCCACCCCCGGCACTGATGATATTGATGCCGCCCGCAAAGCCGAAGAAGTTGCGGCGTTGTCCGTTGCCCAAATTGAAGTGCAACTGGCGACGCTCAGTGCCGAGGCCGAAGCTGCAGGGATGCACTCAGCCCAGGTCACAGAAGAATACAATGCGGCGATGCAAAACCTGGACATTGCGAAGGCGACGGCGCAGGCGGCGCAGGCTCAAGCAGCGCAAGCGGAATCTGATTTTGAAGCGTCAAAGAGCCGCGTGGGGGCGGTTGCGCTCGCGGCTTATCGCGATGGAGGCGCGTCTCTGAACGCGTTCATGCCGTATATGCAATCTGATGGTTTGCGTACGATCGAACGGCAAAGCAAAGCCGTTGACATGTTGTCTTCTCATGCAGATCAGCGGATGCAGGAGGTTGCCGCCCTTGAACAGGTCGCGCAGGTGATGCGTGATGCGGCTGATGGTGCGGTGGTGCGTGAACAAGAGGCCGTTGCGCAGGTTGAAATACGAGCACAGGATGCGCAGGCTGCTTTTGACGAGGCAATTGCGATTCAACAGCGCGTCGAGGCTGAACGTTTGGTGCTTCTTGAAGAACTTGCTCAACGTCAAAATACAACTGTTGCCCTCATTCAGGAGCGACAGGCAGCTATTGAAGAGCAGCATCGTATTGCGCAGGCACAGGAGGCTGAGCGGCAAGCGGCAGCACAACAGGCTATTCCCACGCCGACACCTATTCCGGCTCCGACTCCAGCACCTACGCCAACCCCAACACCCACGCCAACCCCGACACCTACGCCCGCCCCGACTCCAGCACCTACGCCAACCCCGACTCCGACACCCACGCCGACCCCAAGCCCTGCACCATCGAGTGGCGTTGGACAGGGAGCCTTGGCATTTGCACTCAGTCAAGTAGGGAAACCCTACGTGTGGGGCGGTACCGGCCCCAACGGGTATGACTGCTCGGGTCTGGTGATGGCTGCAATGCGCTCCCAAGGCGTGTCAATACCTCGTGTCACCTGGGATCAATACGCTGCGGGTACGAAGGTGCCCTACAGTCAGAAACAACCAGGGGACCTTATTTTCTGGGGCTATCCGGCGCACCATGTGGCAATCTATGTCGGCGATGGAAAAATCGTGCACGCGCCGCGCCCTGGTCGCAGCGTCGAAGTGATTTCCATCTACGGGACGCCCCACGGCTACGTCGTGCGCTACTGAAAGGTAAAGGGGTGCGCAAATTGCGCACCCCAACGCCCCTTCGTGGGCAACTCCACGCGTTCTAGTGGGCGTGGTGCCCACCAGCAGCTTCAAATTCTTTGAGCCGCTCAAATGAACGCCGGATTTCTTCTTCGGCTTCTTCGCGGCCAACCCAGTGAGCGCCCTCCACAGACTTTCCTGGTTCAAGGTCCTTGTACACTTCAAAGAAGTGCTGGATTTCCAAGCGATGGAACTCTGATACGTCGTCGATCTCGGTCCTCCACGACGCACGTTGATCCGAGGCTGGCACACACAAAACCTTGTCGTCACCGCCTTTTTCGTCGCGCATGCGGAACATGCCAAGGGCACGGCAGCGAATAACACACCCTGGGAAGGTGGGTTCTTCTAACAGGACAAGAGCATCCAAAGGGTCGCCGTCTTCACCAAGCGTATCGTCAATAAATCCGTAGTCATCGGGATAACGGGTCGAGGTGAACAACATTCGGTCCAAGCGGATGCGTCCAGTCTCGTGGTCGATCTCGTACTTGTTACGGTTTCCCTTCGGAATCTCGATCGTGACGTCGAACTCCACTGTGATCTCCTTCGTCGGGGACCACGCCGCGTTGGCGTAGTACCGGTTTTCCTCCACATCTCTACTACCCTGTTGGGTAAATAGTCACCAGGGGGACCCATGAAACGTGGAACTGTTGTTGCGATTGTAGGGGCAACAACACTGGCATTGCTGACATCTACCTACGTTGTGGCAAATATCTTCGATCGCGTGCCAGGAGTGTTAACCTTAACCAAGGTCGCAAGTCCCACACCTGCTGCCGAACTGCCGCGGGCAGAATTGAGCGCAGGTTCACAAATGGTTGCCTCAGCTGGAAATCCGCTCACTTCAGCCGATCTTCAAGACGCATGGCAGCGCCTCGCAGCTGCGGCTGCCGCTGGTTTGGATGGCACAACGACGGGCGAAACCCCAGACCATTGGACCTCGTGGGCGCTGGTCACCGATCTTGAAAGCGGTGAAGTCCTGCTTAACGAAGGTGGCGACGAGGTTCACACGCCCGCTTCAATCACCAAAGTACTTGCTGCCTTCACTGCACTTAGCCACCTTGATCCCGCATCGCGCCTGTCCACGGGGGTTGCGGCGCAGGACGGTGCCCTGTACCTGTGGGGCGAAGGCGACCTGCTCCTTGGCGCAGAGCACGGCGACGCCTCGGCAACCGCAGGCCACGCAGGCCTGGCCGACCTCGCCACCCAAGTCGTCCACACACTCAACAGTGAAGGACGTACCTCCGTCACCCTGCACCCCGCGCAGCCGCTGAGTGCAGGTCCCGCATATGTCAGTGCGTGGATGCACCAAGGTAATGCCCACTATGAGGGCCGTGTCGCAGCCTATGCCTTTGACTCAGGCAAGATCAACGGAGAAATCACCGCCTACTACAACGACCCTGTCGGGGTCGTGTCCGAGCGTTTCGCTGAACATTTACGGGCGGCGGGTATCAGCGTCGATATTGCCGAGGCCAGCGCAGTTCCACCCACCGCCAAAGAGATCGGGCGCATCCAATCCGCCACTGTTGCACAACAGCTTCGATACATGCTGCGTCATTCTGACAACACGATGGCTGACCAGTATTGTCAGCTTGCCGCCAAAGCTGCTGGTCGCGAGGTGTCATACCGAGGTGCCACCGAACTTGTGGCCAACACGCTAAAAGATGCGGGTATTCCTACAGCAGGGCTTGTCCTTGATGACTGTTCTGGATTGTCCGAAAACAACCGGATATCGGGCAATACGTTGGTGTCAACACTTGTCACAGCCCTTAGCGATGGCAAGGCAGCCACCGCTGAACTGGTACGTTCTTTGCCGTGGGCTGGCGGGGAAGGTACGCTCCACGACCGTATGACTGCAGCAGCAACGGCGGGCAATGTTCAAGCGAAAACAGGCGCCTTGGGTTTGACGTCAACACTTACAGGCGTTGTTTCCACGTCATCGGGCCGGGTGCTCGTATATGCGGTCGGTAATGACAATGTCATTAACAACTCTGGGTGGGCCACCAGACGCCATATTGACGCCTTCGTCAGTGCCCTGGCTGCCTTGCCGTAGTCGAAATATGACGTGGGCGTGATCGCAGGCGGAGTGCAGTTGCGCTCACCTTAAGGCAACGCGCGACGCCAACGGCTGTGATAACTCCTGACGCTACCTGCTTTGACGCCGACTACTTCGGTGGCCTATCAGCGGACACAAGATGACGCGTCACCGGGCATGCTCTGGCGCACGCATACAAGGAGAAGGCGCACTAGACTGGGCGTATGACTGACCCTCACGCTGTGTTACGAATGGCTGCATGGGCGGCGCTGGTGACCCCATCTGGCCCTGCCACATCCCCGGTTCATGCAGGTGCCACAGTGGAGCGTTTACGTCGTGCCCTGAAGTGGACTAACCGGCGCCTCGGCGAATTTTCCCCGCTTCCTGAGGCTGCGCATGCGGTGGCGGATAGTCCAGTGGAGATCCTTGAACGACGCAATACATTGCGTGTGTGCGCTGCACTGATGAATGGCGTCGCACAGAGGCAAGGGCTCCAATTGCGCACCCTGGCATTGGTGGACGCTGCGCGGATTGGGCGGATTGCCGCCTTCCAACTCAAAGGAATGTGGGATCTCAGTCGAGGTGTACGCATCTTTGTTGCCCCCAATATTTGGTCTGAGGCGCGTCGATATGAATTGGACCAGACCGATTGGTCTCGGTGGGTGACGCTACGTACCTCACTGAATGCCGCACACCATGTCCATGCTCCATTCCTTGAGGATCACCTCATTGCCCTCCTGCTGGGACTGCCACATACGGGGGAAGAGCTCGCCCGATTTACCCTGTTGTCAAACTGTCTTGCGCGCGCAGAAATGCAGGCGTTGACTACGGTTGATATGCCCTCCCTTGGGTGGATTCGAAGCCATGATGGTGACGTGGTTGAATCCGCGTACGCCACAGTGCTGAATGCCCTCACGGGAGGTGCGGTCAATATGGTGGTCGCGGGCAGACAATGCCAGCATTTCGCGCAAACCGTGGTGGACCAGGGCATGGTGACTGAGCTTCTTGATAGCCCGCGCACATTGCCATCCCTTGAGGAATACGCTGACCCCCAACGTTGGGTGCGCCGTGTCGGCAGGTGACCCGTTGGTGCCGCACGCCTCGGCAATCGTTGGGGCCACACCGCGCGGCGCAGTGCGGACACTGAGTCTTAGTGTGCGCGACTCGATTGGGCGCCTCAAAGACCAGGGTGCCCGTTTCGTCTTGTTGGCATTGTCAGGCGGGGCAGACTCAATGGCGATGGCTGTGGCAACGATTGACGTTGCCCAGCGTCATGGCCTTGCGGTTCACAGTCTCACTGTGGATCACGGGGTGCGCAGCGAATCGAGCGAGGAAGCCCAGTGGGTTGCTCGCCTTGCCACCGATTTGGGTGCGCAGGCAGCTACACGTCGTATCCAAATGCCGCCGACGGGTGGTCCTGAGGGCAGCGCGCGGCAGGGGCGGCGGGAAGCGCTGATGGACGAGGCGGTGAGGCTGCTTGGTCAATACGGTGGCGACTTCGCGCCAATCCTCGTCGGACATACGATGGATGACCAGGCAGAAACTGTGCTTCTTCGTCTCGCGCGTGGCTCTGGTGTCTCATCCCTCAAAGCGATGGCTCCCCTTCGCGCTGAAGGCCAGGTAATGTGGGTGCGCCCTGTTTTGAATCTGCGTCGATCCCTGCTGCGTGCCGCCCTTGCAGAGGCGAAGGTGCCATGGGTGGACGATGTGACCAATGCGGCACAGGGACCGTGGCGTAGTGCTGATGGCTCCCCTTTGCGTCGAGCGGCGGTACGTGACTATGCGCTACCAACCCTGTCTCAGGCACTCGGCGTTGACGTGGTGCCTTCCCTTGCTCGTACAGCGCTTCTTGCGGCAGATGACGAGGCGGCGCTCGCCCAGTGGGCTGATACGGCGTATCGGGCCGCTGGCGTGGAGGGGCAGCCAGAACGGCTAATTGTGAGCGAGATCATGGAACTGCCGGTGGCGGTACTGCGCCGCGTCCTGCGTCATCATTTGCTGACCCATGGGGCGCGCGGTGGGGACCTTGGGTCCACGCACGTAGAAAAAGTCCTCGAACTGGTCACCAAATGGCACGGCCAAGGGCCGGTGAATGTGCCCGGTGTGAGCGTACAACGCCTCGGTAAAGGTAAAGATGCCCACATTTGTGTATTTTCACTGCCCGCAGGCCAGGCCCACAGTGCGGGCAATGGGTAAGGTGTGGCAATCTAGAACGGTTGCATCTTCAACGCCAATCGTCGCGTATGGGACAACCGAGAACAAAGGGGACACAGTGGACGCAACCGATATGGGACAGGACCTCAAAAGCATCCTGGTTGACGAAGCGGAGCTTGATCGACGGCTCACCGAAATGGCGGCCGAAATTGACCGCGACTATGCAGGACGCGAGATCCTTCTCGTCGGCGTACTTCGTGGCGCCGTCATGGTCATGGCGGACCTTTCCCGCAAAATCCACACACCGCTGAATATGGATTGGATGGCAGTATCGTCATACGGGTCGGGAACAAAATCCTCCGGTGTGGTGCGCATCCTCAAAGACCTCGACACCGATGTTCACGACAAACACGTCCTCATTGTGGAAGACATTATCGACTCCGGGCTGACCCTGGCCTGGCTGAAGAAGAACCTCGAAGGCCGCGGCGCCGCCTCGGTAAGGATCGCGACAATGCTTCGCAAACCTGATGCAGCAAAAGTGGACGTGGATGTGGCCTACGTTGGCTTTGAAATCCCGAACGAATTCGTTGTCGGATACGGCCTGGACTATGCAGAAAACTACCGCCACCTGCCCTTCATTGGCACACTTGCGCCGCATGTGTACGGCGGCTAGCCACCGGCAATACGACAGGAACACGGAAGAATCGAAGGACTGGCGTGGCAGAACAAGCCAAAAAGAAACGGATTAACTGGGCGTGGGTAGCCATCCCTATGACGGCACTGCTCCTTGGCGGCTGGTTGCTGTGGCAAGCCTTCCAGCCGAAGATCGTCGACACCTCTGAAGGCCTTGAAATACTCAAACAAGCCTCAGTGGAACGTGTCGTGGTCAATGAAGGCACCCAGCAGGTGACGCTGCGCCTTGCAGAAGACTGGACCCATAAGTCCACGGGCATTGGGGATTCGACGCGCAATATCGGGCGCAATGTCGCTTTCAGTTATGCACGTGTCCAAGCTGAGGAGATCCTGGCGACGGTGGCAGAAAAGGCTCCGGCGCGCGGGTGGAACGCCATGTACCCGCATACCAATGCTTTCATGGCTGTTATCCAGACTGTGGTGCCTCTGCTTATTCTGCTTGCCGCATTTTGGTGGATCATGGGCCGCATGGCGGGCGGACGTATGCTGGGCGCATTCGGCCAATCTAAAGCGCGGCAAGTCAACCAGGAACGCCCAGATATTACCTTCGACGACGTGGCCGGTGAAGACGAGGCCGTTGAAGAACTCGAAGAAATACGCGAATTTCTGTCGGCACCTGAGAAGTTCCGTAAGGTAGGCGCCAAGATTCCACGTGGTGTACTGCTCTATGGGCCGCCCGGAACTGGCAAGACACTGCTGGCGAAGGCTGTTGCGGGTGAGGCACGTGTGCCCTTCTACTCAATCTCAGGTTCAGAGTTCTTGGAGCTGTATGTTGGTGTCGGTGCTTCGCGCGTGCGGGACCTTTTCGGTGAAGCGAAGAAGGCTGCGCCTGCGATTGTCTTTATCGACGAGATTGATGCCGTTGGTCGTCACCGTGGCTCCGGTATTGGCGGCGGCAACGATGAACGTGAACAAACACTCAATCAGCTGCTTGTGGAATTGGATGGCTTCGACGACCGCGCCAATGTCATCCTCATTGCGGCGACAAACCGGCCTGACGTGCTCGACCCAGCTTTGCTGCGGCCGGGACGTTTTGACCGTCAAATCGCTGTCGAGGCTCCAGACCTGAAGGGCCGCGAAGCAATTTTGCGTGTCCACGCAACTGGCAAGCCGATGACACCCGAGGTGGATCTACGTCAGGTTGCCAAGCGAACCCCTGGTTTCACGGGCGCCGATTTGGCGAATGTTCTCAATGAAGCGGCGCTGTTGACTGCTCGTTCGAATGCCGACTTGATTGACAACCGTGCCATTGACGAAGCCATTGACCGTGTGATTGCTGGTCCGCAGAAACGGACCCGTGTCATGAACGACCACGATAAGGCAGTCACGGCCTACCATGAGGCAGGACATGCTCTGTGCGCGGCAGCATTAAATTACTCAGATCCCGTCACAAAGGTCACGATTCTGCCTCGTGGTCGGGCGCTTGGTTACACCATGGTGATGCCTGTCGAAGACCGCTATTCCAAGACACGTAATCAATTGCTTGACAACCTCGTTTATGCGATGGGTGGGCGTGTCGCTGAGGAAATCGTTTTCCGTGACCCGTCGACCGGGGCGTCCAATGACATCCAGAAAGCCACTGAAACCGCGCGTGCGATGGTGACCGACTATGGCATGTCGTCGCAGATTGGCAATGTCAAACTCGGGTCGGACGACGCTGATCCGTTCCTTGGTCGCGAAATGGGACGAGGCGGCGCCAAGTCGTGCTCTGATGCGGTTGCGGCCGTCATTGACAACGAGGTGCGTGCCCTTTTGGATAATGCCACTCGGGAAGCCTGGGAGATCCTTACCCGTAACCGCGATATTTTGGACACGTTGTCGGTGCGTCTCTTAGAAGAAGAAACATTGGATGAGGCGGCTTTGGCTGAAATATTTGCCAATGTCCGCAAGCAACCCGATCGGCCGGTGTGGAACTACCTGGCTGATGCCGCAGTTGAAGGCGCTGTTTTCGGTAACCCACGCGGTCTTGAGGCGTCAGCGGAACGCCTCGACGCCCGGTTCGAAGATGGCACTGTGTCCGCAGCTGATGCTACTGTCGATGCTGGGCCTTCCAGCAGTGCTGTCCCCACCGCTGACACTGCCGATGCCACCGCCCCAACCGTGGAACCTTCCGCATCACTGGAGCAGCCCGATACACCCGCTGAGGGTAAGGCATGAGCTACGACGAAGCAGCGGTCGTTGAAGCGATGCGTCAGCTCCTCGTCGCTATCGGTGAGGATCCTGACCGTGATGGTCTGCGTGATACGCCGATGCGTATGGGGCGTGCCTGGAAAGAACTGCTCAGCGGGATGGGGCAAGACCCTCGGGAACATTTGAAGACAGTTTTCGAGGCTGGCACCGATGAATTGGTCCTTGTTCGCGATATCGGTTTTCACTCCGTATGCGAACATCACCTGCTGCCCTTCCATGGCAATGCGCACGTGGGGTATATCCCCCGAGGTGGCCGAGTTACTGGCTTATCTAAGCTTGCGCGGGTTGTTGAAGGTTACGCGCGACGACCGCAGGTACAGGAACGTCTGACCGCACAGATCGCGGATGCCTTACACGAGGTGCTGCGACCCCAAGGTGTCATTGTCGTTGTTGAAGCCGAGCATATGTGTATGTCCATGAGGGGTATCAATAAGCCAGGTTCGTCCACTGTGACGTCAGCATTGCGTGGCATTATGACTGATGCGGCCACTCGTGCCGAAATGATGTCACTGGTTTTGGGGGGTCGCCGGTGAGGTCCAGTGTCGTGAGCTTGCCTCACGGCCTGACTTTGCCTCAAGGGCGCACGTTGGTCATGGGCGTACTCAATATGACGCCCGATTCCTTCTCGGACGGGGGTGCCTGGATGGAACCCAGCCGCGCACTCGACCACGCGTGGCAGATGCGGGAAGCGGGGGCAGATATCGTTGATATCGGCGGCGAATCGACACGCCCTCATTCGACTCGCCTCAGTGCAGATCAGGAATGGAACCGTATTGACGAGGCGGTGGCGCGCCTCGCGGATGAAGGCATCGTTGTGTCCGTGGATACGATGCACGCCGAAACGGCGAAGCGGGCCGCGGATGCTGGGGCCGCCATTATTAACGACGTGTCCGGTGGCCGACGTGATGGTGCAATGAACCACGTGGTTGCCTCAAGTGGATGTGCATACATTATCCAGCGGTACCATGCGCTGCCGGGTACACCGGAAGAAACCTTCGACCATGGTTCTGATGTGGTGGGTACGGTTTGTGCCCGTTTGGACGAGCAGGTCAGTGCTGCCCTTGAAGCGGGTGTGGCGCCTGAGCGGATTATTGTTGACCCGGGTTTGGGTTTTTCTCTGACATCAGAGCAATGCTGGGAAATAATCGCGGGGTGTGACCGACTGGCAAATCTAGGTTACCCTGTACTTATTGGAGCCTCCCGGAAACGTTTCCTCGCAACTGCTGCAAACACTGATCGGGATGCTGCAACGCTGAAAATCACTGAACAGCTTGCCTCGCGGGTGTGGGCTGTGAGGGTTCACGATGTCGGCCCACATGCGCGCGTTGTGCGTGCGAGCGTGAATGAAGAATACGGAAGGCAGCCTCGATGACGCGCAGCTTTGACGTCATTACCCTGACAGGGCTCAGTGCGCTCGGTGTCCACGGCGTCTTTGATTTCGAGCAGCAGCAGGCACAGCTTTTTAGTGTCGACGTGTCATTGTGGATTGATGCCACACAAGCGGTGCTCACAGATGCGATCGAGCATACGATCTCTTATGCTGATGTAGCACGCGAGGTAGTCTCGATTATTCGCGGCCCGTCCGTTCATCTCATTGAGACCCTGGCGGCACGGATCGCAGATACCGTCATGACATTTGACGGTGTCAAGGGTGTCGAGGTGACCGTACATAAACCTCATGCGCCAATAGACGAAGACTTCTCAGATGTGGCGGTTACGCTGCGTCGGGGGAGTGTACCGCAGGCGTTCCCGCGGCATGACCGAAAGGCGAACGATATGACGACCGACCGCAGCGGCAAGGCTCACGTAGGTAGCGCTGCGCTGCCGCCACAGCTCGCCACCGCGCATTTTGCCGCGCCAGCAAGCCCGGCCTCGTCACACCACGCTGTGCTGGCACTCGGTGGCAATGTTGGCAATGTGCCCGAAACACTTCGCAGTGTCGTTGAGGCGCTGATCGATCACCGATACATCACCGTAACGGCAGTATCACCACTATTGCGTACGCGCGCTGTCACCCTTGGAACAGACAAGGATCAGGCAGACTACTGGAATGCTGTCGTGCTCATCGAGACGCAGGTGAGCGCCGAAGAGCTTCTCACTATTACTCGCGGCATCGAGGATCGTTTCGGGCGGATTCGGCGCACGAAATGGGGGCCACGCACCATTGACATTGACCTCATTACTTTCGACCGTCTGCGCACGTGGGATCCGCATCTTACACTGCCGCACCCCCGAGCCCACCAGCGGGCATTCGTGTTGGCACCGTGGCTTCTACTTGACCCTGACGCAGAGATTCCAGGCCGTGGCCGTGTTGACATGCTGCTGGAAAAAGCAGCCGATCGGGACGGTATCCGTGATGCGGTAGAAGACTGGTTGGACGACGCTGCATCCGTACAGGAAGAATCCGACCGCTACGTACTCGAAAACAACGTGGCGACTCATGACGGTGATGAAGAAGAACCTGAGACGCCTCGTTCCCTTGCAGTCCCAATGATTGACGATGTTCGCCTGAAACTGCCTCACACCTCGGTTCCCAGTCGCCTGGATCTGGTGCCTGAAGCATCAAAGGTGGGACTCGCCCCTGGGGACGACCGGGACGACATTGTGTGGCGCGAATTGTGGAACCGCTGGTCGAAACCAATGGATCTGCGCGATGCGGATAGTGCACAGCGACGAACCGGACCTTCGAAGGCTTCGACCGCGGGATCAGCCACCCCTTCTCGTCTGCGCGTCCCGCCAATTCAACCGCTCGGACGCTCAGTGGCGCCTACGACACCCAGGGGGACCGACAGTCGTGACGCTGCGGCGACGCCTCCGCCACATGCTATCCGAGGCGGTGCTGCTAGTGCCCCAACCGCTGCGACACTGAGTAGCGCGAGCGGCGCCTCGTCAATTGCTCGATCTGCGCGACTTGCACCCGCGGCGCCAAAAACGCCCCCAACTGCATCAAAAACCATGCGTGCACCGTTGATGAGTGCGGCAGATACCCCAAAGCGCGTACCTGAACCGCAGAAGAAGACGAGTGCGACGGAAGCTCCGAAGCGCGTTCCTGTGCCACCGCAAGTGTCACCTGTAACTATGCAGCGCCCACCACGGGAGGCTCCTTCTGCATCGCCTGCGCCCTCGTTGGCGCGCACCCCGCAGGGGACACCCGCCCCCCAACGGCAGCGCGTATCGCAGTCGGCACCCGCGCCCGCAAGGCCTTCGATGCAGGTAGCGTCAGGTGGCACATCGTCCGCTCAGGATTCGACATCGGCACGTCAAATGCCGCCAACGCGATCATCTGCATTGGGACAGCGAACAGCAACTCAGCGCCCAGCAGCACCCGTGCAGCAGGCACCGTCAATGCGAACGTCTGTGCCTGTGCAGCAGACTTCAGTGACGTCACGGGCATCAGCAACGTCCGCACCACGTTCCACAACTCCGTTACGTCCGAACCTCAAGCGTGAACTGCGTGAAACACATGGCGAAACTGGGCGGCAAAGCCCGGTGTCGACAGCAGCCAGTGCACCGAAGAGACCCACGGTGCCTGAAGTACTGGATAGACTTCCCAAATGGATGGCACAAAGCAGTGCCGTTCAGCGCGCAGTAAGCTCTGAGGAAGTTGCGCAAATGCCAGCCCTGCCGTCATGGGATTTTGGCGGGCGAGAGGTCCGTATTGTCGATGAAGCACCCAATGGTGCCATCGCGTCTCATGATGTTGCTGACACTCATGATGTGATCGCAACACCGGATGACACGGTCGCAGCGCGCGTTTTGCGGCCCGACCTGCCTGAGGATATTGCTCGCGGACCCCTCGACACGCAGAGCGCACGGCCACGGTTACGGCGCTCAGTTACTGTGCGTCCAAGTGTGACCGGACAAATCCCTATCACTAAAGGACCTGAGGCACGGCAGTGAAACCCCTTTCACCGTGGGTACTGCTGGCGATCGCTGGACTTTCAGCAATCGTCGCGGCAGGTCTCACAGGTGCCATCATTGTTTTCGGTGGTACCCCGCTGCAACCAACGCCCTACTTGGCGCTGTTGTTTATCGCTCTGTCGGTGGTGGTGATCTACTGTGGACGCCACGTTCGTCGCCTCCGCAAACGTCGAATGACCTGGATGTCACCTATTGGAGCTGCCCGCACAGCTGCTTTTGCACGTGCAGGCACCTTTGTGGCACCACTGTGTGGGGGCTTTTTCCTTGGATTGTCGCTGGTTGCGCTGACGCGAGCTGAAGCCACGTTCCTGCTTCGCTCAGGCATATATGGACTGGTCATCGTGTTGGCGGCGCTGCTGTGGTGCGTGTCGTCTGCTGTCGTAGAGCGCTGGTGTGTTGTTGAAGGTTCTGACGGGGATGACTTGCCGCCATCAAATGCGACATCTGGCCGACCTGCATGACGACGGGTGGTATCCATTCCCGTGTCGGGTGAAGGCCGAAGCAATATGCTGGATTCCTTGTCGCCACGATTGCACCGATGGCTGTGCGCGCACCGATTTTCCCGTGAGGAAGTTCCGACTATCCGTCAGGGCTGCTTCGCGCGTCATCCTCGCTCGAAACCGCAATGCGCGGTAGCGTCGCTATATGCCTACGTCTACACCCAACCCCCGACGGAAACGTACCGTTAATCTGTGGCCACGTCGAATTATCACCGGAACCGGTCTTCTTGCGGTCATTGCCTTGCTTGGTTGGGGAATCTGGGCTGGTATATCGGCACTTCTTGCACAAGCTTCAGCAGTGCAAAGTGCGCCGGTGGTCCAGACAGGTGACGAAGTAACCGCTGATGGAATTGTTTCTGGCGAAAACACGTTGAGGATTCCCACCTGTGACGAATCAGGGTTGACAGTGACACCAACAGTGGCATCCACTCAGGTTGGTAAAGGCGTGACGGTGGAGGTGAACCTTCATAACCCAGGGCAAACAGCGTGTTCAACGAGTGCCGGCCGCTACGCCATCGTCGTTGGGAGCGGTGAGGATGTGTATTTTGATGGACGCATCTGCGAAGGACGCGACGTGAATGCCATACCTTTGTTACTGAGCCCCGCGATGAGTTGGGGAACCTCATTACGTTGGGAGGGTGCACGCTATAACGGCTGCACGCTCAGTTCGTCGGATGCTGCGCCTGCTGGCGCCTACTGGGTACAGCTCTATACAGGTGATGCGCCACTTGGAGAGCGCCTTCCTTTTACTGTGGAGGCAGTCCCAACACCTGCCCCTGAAACAACGAGTACTGATGCGACTGGGGAACAAAGTGCTGAAGGAGCTGCGGAAGGGACAGCTGGAACGCAGACCCCTACCACTGAAGCAACCCAATAACTGAGACAACCCAATAGGGGGCACGTAGATGCCGACGACCGCGTGAAGCAGTTCATGGGGTACTTCGTGCAATGCACTGTGAGTATGCATAAAAGGGTGTGGGGCTATTACTACAGGTAATAGCCCCACACCCTTGAAGAGATTGCACGTCCTAGCGGTCAGTTCTTGGCCAGAAGATCGCGGATCTCGGTAAGAAGCTTGGTTTCTTCTGAAGGTTCTGCTGGTTCTTCGGCAGGCTCTTCCTTCTTCTTGGACAGTTTGTTCATCGGTACAACGATGGCGAAGTACACGGCGGCGGCGATGAGAAGGAAGTTCACCGCGGCGGTGAGGATGGTGCCAGGCTGAATGACAGTACCGTTAACGGTGAATTCAAAAACATTGTCGAAGCTGGGCTTACCAACGACGGCGCCAATCAGGTTAAGGATTACCTTGGTGATTGCGTCAACGATGGGAGAGAAAGCGCCAGCAATGATCACTGCGACGGCGAGATCGAGGACATTGCCTCGCATAATGAACTCTTTGAAACCCTTAAGCATGGGAATACACTCCTGTTCAAGAGCCCGGCGCATTTGCGTCACGATGACGTAGGCTCAGGCTCAGCGTTCCAGTCCCGGAATGTCCCAGGACCATGTCAGTGTCAGAGTCAGACGTAATGAGGTCGACTCGCAGTGCAGAGGAAGTCCCCCAGTAGGATCCTTCCAATGCCTCGGTAGAGACTATTCGGACATCGCTGGCGATTAAAGAGGCTGAACATACAGATTGATCACACAGACTTGGTATTGCCCACACATCGACGTGATCACCAGGGGCAAGCGGTGGCGTGGATGCGGCGTCTAAGGTGACGGAAATGCGGCTGTGTCCTGATGGTACAGCCCGCCCTTCCGGGGATCCTTCAAGGAGTGAACGAGTGAGGATTGTGTCGGCCTGAACCGCAATACCATGCCACTGATCTGCGATTTCATCCACTGAGTGAAATGCGTCAGAGGGCGCGAGTTCCTTGGGCACATACTGTATTGAAAGAGGTGCTGTTGCTTTCGGTGTGCCAGTCATCAGTGATCCCTGAGTCATCACCACAGGTACCCGACCTATACGCGACGTGATTGTGCTCACGATGACATATGCTGCGCATATCGTTATAAGAGCTACCGTGAATCGACGGATCAACGGCCAATATTTCCAAAGGTCCATACATCAGGATTACCTGAATGCACTGATCGCGACCCAACAATGTGTGACTTCTGGGGAAATAGGTGCGCACCATGTGATACCTGTGTAAATCAAGAGATATCCACAAGCAAACTATGCTGCGATAAACGCGGTGAAAAGCATTCCGCGGCACACATTCCATAGACGAATCAGTGATATGCCAAGCACCGACACCAGCCAGGCAATGATCTACCACGAAAAGCACCCACTGAGCCTTGCTCATCACCACCGCGTAGTAACGTCTGGCGCGCCCCCAGCACAATACTGCGTACCCAATGTGCAGGGGCGTTATCACCGGACCCAGTGTGTCTGTGGCGTTATCACAGTACCCAATGCGCCTGCGGAGTTATCACCGCATCCACGGGCACGTCATGAGATTGGCGAGGAAGCGACCCAGCAGGAAGAAAAGCCTCAACATCAACGACCGCAACGATGGGTACCCCTGCTCGCCGATAAGTGAGGGCACGGTCATACCAGCCGCCCCCTTGCCCTAACCGCGTCCCTGACCGATCAACAGCAAGAGCAGGCACCACAATGGCGCCAACGTTCGCCAAAAGTTCAGGTCCGACCGCTCCAACGGCAGGATGCCACGCCAAAGGATCGCGTTCCACGGACTCAAAGGAGGCCTCGGCCCACGCCCATGCAGGACCCACAAGGTCAGCCCCAGCCTCGTCTCGCAAGACCGGCAACAGGACCTGCGCGGCCGAACGAAGAATGAAGCGAATATCCGGTTCCCCAGCGATAGGCCAAAATGCAGCGATCGGAGAAGAAGCGATCCCAAGTGTGTCGCGCAGAAGGTGCCATTGCCTTTCAAGTTGCTCCGATTCACGTCCATCTCGTGGACGAAGGTTTCTTTGTCGGCGAAAAAATGTGCGCAGTTGCGACTTCTCCAGCGCGATCACCTCCCTAAATGGCGCGATACCTACTAGTGTGGCAGTCATGACAACACAAACCAAACGCGTACGCCATGCAGTCGTCCCCTCCGCAGGTCGAGGAACCCGTTTCCTCCCCATCACCAAAGCGGTCCCCAAAGAAATGCTGCCCATCGTTGACCGACCCGCCATTGAGTATGTGGTCCGTGAAGCGACTGATGCTGGTATTGACGACATGCTGTTCGTTACGCGCACAGGCAAAGAAGCCATCGAAGCCCATTTCGACGCCGACCCAGGCCTTGAGGGAGACCTTGCCAAAGCAGGTAAAACTGAACTGCTGGAACTCGCCACCGAATACACGACGCTGGCGCGCACCCACTCGGTCCGCCAAGGACACCCGTTGGGACTAGGACACGCTGTCCTCCAGGCAAAACACCACGTTGGCGACAGCCCCTTTGCTGTAATGCTGCCCGACGACCTCATGCATCCGGCATCGCAACTGCTGCGCCGCCTGATTGAGGTGCGCCACGCTCTGGGTGGCTCTGTCGTAGCCCTGCTGCGTGTGACACCCGAGCAGGCGACCGCCTACGCCACGACCGACGTCACTCCTATTGCGATTCCCGACGGGGTGGGCCTAGCTGATGGCGAATTGATGCGCATCAATCAGGTCGTTGAAAAGCCACCGATTGACGAGGTCCTCTCTGAGTACGCTGTCGTCGGTCGTTACGTATTCGATCCGGCGATCTTCGAAGAACTCGAAGCCATTGAGCCGGGCCGCGGCGGCGAATACCAACTCACTGACGGTTTTGCTCGTCTTATTGACCGTAAAGCGGAAGATGGTGGCGGCCTATACGGCGTGGTGATTAACGACCGTCGATTCGACACAGGCGACAAACTGGGATACCTCCAAGCCAATATTGCCTTAGCGTTGGAAGACCCGGATCTAGGCGAAGCAGCCCGTGAGATCGTTGCTGCCGAACTTGCGCGCGTGACACAAGGCTGATCATTCGCCGCACTATTGCCCTGCGGTAGCTGTGCCGCCATCGTCAGGTGGCGGCACAGCCGCAGAAGTCGCAGCTGCGACTAGTGCAAACAGGCTGCCCTGCGATAGTAGTTGCCCTTTGTGCTGGACGCAGCGGGCCAGCTCGCGCGGCCCGGCTCACGCGGCACCGCCTCGTGCATATACCTAGCCAGCGTCAACCACCTGCAATAACACAACCCAAGGGAGCCTATGCGTAGCGTCGCAGAGTTTTTCTCCGATTGTCTAGCCATTGTCAGCCAGCAGCCTCCACTGGAGGTTCAGCTTGCTGACGCCGTTGCCTGTGTGCTCGCTGAAGACGTCGAAGCTCCTTTCCACTTGCCGGTAGCTGACCTTGCTGCCTGCGATGGTTACGCCGTGATGGCCTCGGATTTGCGAGGTACACACCCGGAGATGCCCACCGTCCTGCCTGTTATTGATGAGGTGCGGCCCGGCAACGTCAATCCCACCGCCATTGTGGCGGGTACTGCTGTGCGTATCGCTTCGGGGGCACCCCTGCCTAGCGGCGCAGATGCGGTCATACCGGTGGAGTTTACCGACCACGGGATGGCCACCGTATCTTTGCAACGTCAAGTTGAAGCGGGCGACAATATTCGCCGCAAGGCTGAAGACGTTGAACAGGGCACCATTATTTTGCACAAGGGGACCCGCCTGGGAGCCCGCCAAATTGCCTTACTCGCTGGTGTGGGACGTTCACGGGTCGTTGTACATCCCAAGCCGCGCGTCGTCATTGTGTCGATTGGTGACGAGATTGTGGAACCGGGGATGCCCGCGCGCGCTGGCACGGTATTTGACGCCAACGGACATGCGCTTGCCACCGCCATGAAGGACGCAGGCGCACAAACCTTCCGTGTGGCGGCGGTGCCTGATGAACGCAAAACCTTACGTGAAACCCTTGAAGATCAACTGGTGCGGGCTGACCTTATTGTTACCACTGGCGGTATTTCCTATGGTTCAGGTGACACCGTGCGCGATGTCCTCGGCTCTTTGGGTACGGTTCGTTTTGACAATATTGCTTCCCGTCCAGGGCATTTGTTAGGAGTGGGGCATCTCGGCAGCGATGACGAAGGCCATGGAGGCACGCCGATTTTCTGCCTGCCGGGGGATCCTGTTGCCGCTCAAGTGTGTTTTGAAATCTATGTGCGGCCAGCTTTGCGGCATATGCAGGGGTGGACATCCTTATCGCGACCACGTGTGCATGCTGTCGTTGACCGAGGGTGGGCATCGCCTCAGGGGCGTCGCGAATTTGTTCGCGTGCGTTTGGTTGGGGATCCGCACGGTGGATACCAGGCTAAAGTGGTGGGGACGCCGACAGGTTTGCTGTTGTCAGCCTTGGCTCAGTCCAACGCGCTCGCGGTGGTCCCCGAAGACGTCACCCAGGTCAATGCAGGCGACGAGTTGATGTGTTTGGTGCTCGACTAATGGGTACATGGTTGAGCGGTGTGATGGGTCGGCAGGTGTGGGGTCGTCGGGCCGCCGATTTTCAGGTGATTTACGAGGCGCCCGTCCTTTCCGGCATCATACGACCGGCACCCGACGGGAGTGCGCCGCGCCGCCTCGTCATGCGCCCGATGATTGGCCGTGACCATGATCGTGTGGATCGTGTGCGTCAACGTGACCGAGAGTGGTTGCAGCCCTGGGAGGCAACGCTGCCGCCGGGAGACGTCGCCGCGCCGTCAACGATGGGTGAATATATTCGTCGCTGTGACCGCTCCCAGCAGCGCGGTGAAGCGCTTTTCATGATGGTTGAAGTTGATGGTGTACCTGTCGGCCAGTTTTCGCTGCAAAATGTCCACTGGGGAGCTGCCCAGATGGGGACCCTCGGGTATTGGCTCACTTCTGCTTATGCTGGTCGCGGCTTAGGGGCAAGTGCTGCGGCCACCGTGGTGGATTTGGCGTTAGGGGAGCTGGGATTGCATCGGGTGGAAATCTGCGTGCGGCCAGAAAATGCACCGTCGCTGGGCCTGTGTCGCCGTTTGGGTTTTATCGAAGAGGGCTTGCGTCCACGCTACCTGCATATCGCAGGGAGGTGGGCCGACCATATTGCTTTTGTTGCTGATAGGGAATCAATGCCTCCAGGTGGGTACCTGAAGGCGCTGCTTGAGGCGCGAGGTTTCTCGTGCGGGTAGCAGGGGGAGTGGCCTGCTCCGCTGCCTTGAGTTGCACGTGCTGAGTGTGCCAGCGGAAGCGGAGACCGCCTCGTTAATGTGGCTGCTGTGACGGATGTGGCTGCTGTGACAACTGTGACGCCTTTCAGGGAAAACAGCACAGGCCAGCCCTCAACACGCCCAAGGTTTTCAACCATTTCAGTGCTGCCTACCCATAACCTTGCTGCTGTGGAGTATGGGGGTTTTGCCGTTATCGCGGCGCTTGTTGCGGTCGTGGCACTGATCCCTGCGCTGGTTGCTCGACGGTCGGTCATCACCCAGTCGCGCCAGGACGATCGGTTCTCACCGCACTTAAGGCTCGTGCCCGCGCAATCCACACCCCGACGTGAATCCTGCGAAGAAAGCCATGTGCTTCTTCTTCCCGAAATTTCGCGTCTTCATACAACTTTGGAGGGCACAATGGCACAGCGTGATATCACCGGCAGCGCACATGTATCTCGAAATGCTCCCGTGCGGGAACTGTCGCGTCTGCGTGCCCAACGTGCTGCGCGTTTAGCGCGTGACGCTGCTGCAGGTCAGCGTCGTATGCTCCTCGCAGGCGTTGCATTCGTTGTCACCGTTGCTGTCGCCGCATTCGGCATGGCAGGTACGATCGCGCTGGGTTGGGTGGCAACTCCACTGTCCGCACTGGTTGCCGTGTTGATCTGGTCGCGTTTCGCAGCGGTCCGAGCCCAGCGTGCCGACGACGCCGAAAAAGCTCAATTGCAGGCAATTCGCCAAGGCGCGAAAGCTTATGTAACGACGCCGTATTCAGCAAGTAGCCGCGTGGTTGAGGCCTTGGCACACGTTGACGATGCTCCTGCCGATACGGATGTGCCAACAGGTGAGCACGAACAGACCGCTGCCGATGGGCGAGCCACTGCGGAAGAGCAGGCCACTGCGGAAGAGCAGGCAGCGCGCCAGGTAGCGGATGCTGAAGCGACAACGGCGATTGACACAGAGGCTGTCAGGGAAAGCGTGCAGGTTGAACGACTCACGTGGTCGGTGACGCCGATCCCAGCGCCCACGTATGCGATGCGTGGCCGGGTGCGGGGCCGTAATATCCACGTCGATACCGATTTACGAGGCATCCCGCAGGTGGCCTCAGCGAAGGTTCCTGCGCGCCCGGTTGCCGTATCAGCACCAACCGAAGGTGCGATGAGCACTGAAGAAGCGGTCGCATTCGAGCCCGTGGCACTGAGTTTGGACGCTGTACTGGAGTCTCGCCGCGCCCAGTAAGCGTGGGGAATGCGCGGGTTCGCACTTCGCGTCGAGGAGGTGCTAAACTGGTCGCGCTTGGGGCTATGGCGCAGTTGGTAGCGCGTCTCGTTCGCAATGAGAAGGTCAGGGGTTCGAATCCCCTTAGCTCCACATAAAAATGGCCCCAACATTGAGGAAACTCAACGTTAGGGCCATTTTTCATACAGTTGCGAAATTGCCTACGGTAGCCATTGGTATAGCCATCGGGGCTTTAAGTCGGACCAATGCCCTCACGATGCCTGACCAGCGCTCGTGGTTTGGTGGGCAAAATAGCAAAATTGCCTGTGAATATTTAATGCCCGCAAGCGAACGAGATTACGAACCGATCTCAAAACTTCCCATCCAGGTTTAATTTCGCCAGATCCAACTTGCAAACTTTTATTGTTCTTGTGCGCTAGGGTCGTTGGAGAAGGTCGCGTGATACTGTCATTCCAGTGGGTACTGGTATAGCCCAAACCCCATGAGCAAGGAAGCATCGTATGGACAAAAATACCTTTAGCCTTGAGTTGCGGGCGCGCCGCGGAGCGCTCGGACTCAGCCAAGACGACCTGGCTCGACTGCTGGGCGTGAAACAGACTGCTGTCTCCCTCTGGGAGACAGGGAGACGCACACCCCAAGACCCGGTGAACATCATGATGGCTCTCGCCGCGCTTGAGGACACCCAGGATCAGATCATCGACGAACTGTGCGAGCAGGTGGAGCACGCTAGCGCAGTACCCGACACTCCGTATCCGCTTGCGCGTACGTACAGGTGCGATGCGGATTATTGGGCGGCGGACGCGCGGGCCATGCAGCAGGGGATACCCGCTTCTTTGCATCGCACTGCTGCCGCATGGGCGGCGCGGATTATGAGGGAGGAGCAGGAGAAAGATCTCCATCAAGGTACATAACTTCGAGACGAATGAACTTAAAGTTAATGACTCTGATGGTAACCCGATTAATATTGCCGCCATTATCGTCTGGTAAGTCGTTGACACTGCTCGTGCGGTATATGCGGTAGAAGAATACGAACAATTCGTCAAGACTCAGTCCGAATGCGCATCTCTTCTCTGGCATACGCGCCCGAAATTGCTCAAGCGATGCTGCAGCGTCAGCAAGCTGGCGCCATTATTTCTGCGCGTGAACAGATTGTTGAAGGTGCTGTCAGCATGGTTGAACAAGCGCTCAATCGCCTTGAAAACGAGAATATTGTTGTTCTTGACGAAGACCGTAAGGCACAAATGGTGTCCAACCTCTTGGTCGTTCTTTGTTCCGAACAGCGCACAACACCTGTGATTAACGCTGGCTCACTTTACGCATAGTCTGTGTATTGCTGACAATACAATGGTGACCCGCGATCAAACATCCGCCTGCGAGTCCTCCAGCAGCAACGTTGAAGGACTTGTGGGCGTGGCTCGTGACGAAAACGCAAGCGCAAAAAACACTCGCAAACAACTCTTGTTGAGGCTTGACCCTGCAGTTCATGCAGCTGTTGCAAGGTGGGCGGCGGATGACCTTCGATCCGTTAACGCTCAAATCGAAGTGATTATTCGCCGCGCACTGAAAGAAGCTGGCCGAGCACCCGATGTCGCCCCGATGCGGGCGCGCGGCCGCCCTCGAAAAGAGAACTAACCACACAAACAACGCAACTTCAGCCTCGTAAGGCTCTTCATAGGAGGCGGTGAGTGATGGGTTCGGGCGCTCCTTGATGAAGGCCGCGGGATCATCGTTGCAGGTCCCCATTTCCTCATCGATCCACTGTTGGGTACTCGCCTGATTCGCCTCACACCCCTCTAGCGCAGGTTGTGAGTAATCTTCGTTCAGGACAAGGGTAACGTCACCATTAGTGGTGTTTTCCGGTACGGTTGAGCCAAAATGAGGAGCGCGTTATGCAGATCAGACCAATGACTATTGCCGACTATGACGCGGTCTATTCACTGTGGATGTCGTGCAGCGGTATGGGTCTCAATGATCTTGACGATTCCCGCCAGGGGATTAGCGCATTTCTTTCCCGCAACCCCACCACATGCTTCGTTGCCGAAACGGATGAACTCATCGGTGTGATTATGGCTGGGCATGACGGACGTCGCGGCTACATTTACCACACGGCAGTTCACCCTCAATGTCGCGGTCAACAAATTGGGCGCGCACTGGTGGACGCGTCGCTAAAAGCTCTTGAAGAACAAGGAATTGCAAAAGTTGCCCTTGTAGTCTTTGATCGCAACACCTCAGGTAACGCATTTTGGGAGCAACTTGGCTTCACGGTGCGTGATGATCTGGTGTACCGAAACAAAGCATTGACGGAGATTGTCCGTATCGACACGTAGAACAGGTCGCTCATGAGGGGCGCAATCGTGGGCATCTCGCGATGGGCGCAACCAACGCCCACTGCGGACAGCAAAGCGCCCACTTGGGAGGGCGGGTGCGTACCTTGGCCCACCTTGGAAGAAGGCCAAGCGTTCGCCTCGGGAGGACCTTCGCCTACCTCGGGAGGGCGAGGAAGGCCCCGTCAGCCCTTCGGAATCACAAGCAAATTAAAATGATGGCCGTCCAAGTCGGTAAAGCCTGCGCCGAACATGCCATTGAACTCCATCGGGGGAGCAGTGACAGTCCCGCCAGCCTCCTCGACCCTAGCGATGACCTCAGCCACTTCATCGCGCGTTTCCACCCCGATGCTGATCAATACTTCAGTGCGCGTGTTTTCGTAGGGAACAGGGAGGAACTGCTCTAAGGCTTCGTGTGGGAACAACATAATGTAGCTGCCGTCCGGCAACGTCACGCGCCGCATCGCTTGGGGCATATGTGAATCTTGTTCGAAACCAATCGCAGTGAAGAAAGCGGCCGATTTTTCAAGGTCAGCAACGCCGATATTAAACCAGAGTGAATGCATCACTCATTCCTACCAGACTTTCCAGGCGCAAGCTAGACCAAGGTGCGCAAGCGACATGAAGCAGCCGTCCCGTCAGAGACATCAACCTCTTTGACGCAGCGTCACCACGACCAGTTCAGGACGGTTATTGAAACGGACTGGGAAGATACTGTTGCCAATACCGCGGCTCACCACCATTGTCGTATTTTTCTTCGTATATGTACCCGCGTCGAAACGAGGAAAAAATCCCTGATCAGGCGCTACCAGGCCACCTATGAATGGCAGGCGAATCTGCCCACCGTGCGCATGACCCGCAAACACCAGATTTACGCCAGCATCCGCATAGGTCCGCAGGTGCTCGGGTCGGTGCGATAAAAGCACACTGTAGCGTGCCGTGGCCTTCGCCTCGGCAATTTCCGAGGCGACAATATCGCTTGCCGACGCACCTGTCCTGCCGCTCATATCGGGGTCGTCAATACCAAGCACATCAATGGCATGGTCGGCGCGCGTCAGCGTGACGTGCTCATTGCGCAGCACATGCACACCTAAGCCGCGAAGTTGCCGTTCAAGGTCGGTGTACTGTGCGCCGAGCCTGGCCTCATGGTTCCCTGTGACGTAGTAACACGGGGCAATGCGGCAGGCGCGGCTGACGAAGTCAACGGCCACCGCAATATTTGTGCGGTTGGAATCGACTAGGTCGCCAGTAAAGGCAATAATGTCTGGCCGAGCCTGACGGAGTAAGTCCAGCAGCATCGAATGGTGAGTAGCGACGGTCGTGTTGTGAAAATCGGAAACCTGGGCGATGGTGTAGCCATCGAAACCTGCTGGCAGATGCGCGGAGGTCACCTCAATGCGGGTAGCGTCGACGGTGAGGTTTTCCCATGTGGTCCACGCAGTCAGCGCGACTAAGACTGCGCAGATAATGGTAAGTATTTTGCCTCGCCTATTCACGCGCTTTTTGACGTATCGACTCACTGGACCATTGTGACAAAGGCGTGGCTCAGCGTCATCTCGGGTGCAGTGTACGAGTGGCCTACAGCACCAAAGCCGACGGGTATGCGTCGCGGACGTCTTCCGCAGGACTGCCGCGACGTGGGCAAAGGATCCGGCCTACGCCAGGATTTGCGCACGCCACACCAGGGTCTGCACGCTCTCCACTAGGTCTTGCACACGGTACGCCTGGACCTGCGGCAATCTCACCCGGGTGTGCGCTCTGCTCCTACCGCCAACGGGGGTGGCGCCTCAGGCAGCACCACCCTGCATCAGGATTTGCAAGCCGTGGCGAATATCCATGGGCAGTGCTCGGCCTTGTTTGGAAAGCTGGCTTGGTAGCGCTGCATCCAAACTAATCGAGGCGTAACGTGCCTGCGGGTTGGAGGCGGTGAGCTTCCAGAATGGGTACTTGATGATGCCAGGCGTATTTGCGCCTACTCCAAGTTCGAGGAGGAAAATCTTGCCGTGGCCGTGCGCCTGGACAAAGGCGCTGTAGCGTTCAGCTGCCGCATACCACCCGGCGTCTTGCACGAAACGTCCATCAGCACGAAGGTTAGTGTCCATCGCTTCACCGCAGCGTGGACAAGTGGGCAGCAACTCGCTGGGGATCCGTCGGTTTTTCTGCTGTGACACCATTGCTTGTATCTGCTCGGCGTTGTCGTAGGTGGTGTCGTGGCATGGTGTTGCACATTGGAATAGCCCGTAGTCGCCCTGCGTGTAGAACAGGCGGTGTTTATCAAAGCCTGCGCGTTGAAAACAGTGGTCAACATTCGTGGTGAGAACAAAATACTCTTTGCTTTCAACCATGCGTAGGAGATCCGCGTAGGTCTGCCCAGGTTGGCGATCGTAACGGTTGTGGTAGATATAGCGACTCCAATACCCCCATTTTTCTTCAGGGGTACTGAAAGGATAAAAGCCTGCGCTGTAGGCATCGGTGAATCCGTACACGCCAACAAAATCTGCGAAATGCGTGGCAAACCACTTCCCTGAATACTCGAATCCGTCAGCGGCCGACAAACCTGCGCCAGCACCGATGAGCACAGCGTCGGCTTGCTCTAATTGCTCGCGTACCCAGGCCAGATCTGCGCGGCTCTTAGAGTCCAAGGTGTTGTGCGTAAAGGACATAGTCACGCTCCGTAAAGACGTTAAAGACAATCGAAAAATCTGTGTCGGTTGGGAGGGAAGCCAGGAAATGCTGTGCCTGCTTGATGGCGATAGCGCTGGCCGCCTCTTGTGGGAATCCAAAGACTCCCGTGGAAATACAGCACAATGCGATGGAACGCAGGTTGGTATTGTGCGCTGCCTGCAAACATGAGCGATACGAGGTGGCGAGCAGTTCTCGTTGCTCAGGCGACGGTTCGACGCCTCCGACGATAGGTCCGACCGTGTGGATCACGTACTTCGCAGGTAGGTTAAAGCCGGGTGTAACAAGGGCCTTTCCGGTCGGTTCCACATATGTGGGACCCTTCGCTCTCATGTAGTCGGCGCAGGCCGCCCGCAGTTGGAGTCCCGCGGCAGAATGTATCGCGTTGTCTATGCAG
Organism: Schaalia suimastitidis DSM 15538; assembly: GCF_000429105.1. Classification (GTDB taxonomy): domain Bacteria; phylum Actinomycetota; class Actinomycetes; order Actinomycetales; family Actinomycetaceae; genus Pauljensenia; species Pauljensenia suimastitidis. The sequence goes on along the minus strand of NZ_AUBF01000012.1, from coordinate 69,008 downwards.
TGGTGTCCCGGGCAAAACAGCCAAGCATCTGCTGGTTAGCAGCGTTGACAATGGCGTCAACGGCCAGGCGTGTAATGTCGCCGCGCCACAGGCGCAAGCGGTGATCCACTGGACTGGGCGTAGTTTCTTCGATGGTGACAACGCCTTTGCGTTGTGCCTGCGTCTGAAGCCATGCGTCCTGTTGTTCGTAGAACGTTGGAGGTAACGGGCGTGTGTCCCACTGATTCATTAGCGCGCGAAAGATCGTCGCTAGGTCACCCTCAGGTGCCGTGCGGATATCAATGTCTGCAGGCAACGAATTGCCCGCAAGCATTTCGATGAGAAAGGCAAGGTGGTGATTGTCTGCGGTCAATGCTGTGCCTTTCGTGCTAGCAGTTCGTTATCTGCAAGGTCGGTGTCTCGCCCGCACCCTTTATGCCCATTTAAAGCCCGATAGATACCATAGTATCTTTAGGTAATTAGGAACCAAATGGTAACTAGGTGTTAATGTGGTGTCCATGGATGACCTGTGCGTCTTGGTGGACGCGCCTGACGATCTGCCGACCACTAGCCACACATCGCCAGAGTATCCGCATATACACGTACCCACACACAAAGGAGTCTTAATGCCGACCCGTATTTTGGAAGTCACCCAATGGGACCCCTATAACCGTGACTGCCCTACCCGCCGACTGCTTGACCGGATCGGGGACCGTTGGACGGTACTCGTCATCGGGTCACTAGAGGAAGGCCCACGACGTTTCGGCGAATTAAAGAAAGCCGTCGACGGCATCTCTCAAAAGATGCTCACCCAAACACTGCGTGGCCTCGAAGAAGATGGCCTAGTCACACGTACAGTGACACCGCAGATCCCTCCTCGCGTTGACTATGAACTCACCGAACTCGGGCGCACGTTGATCGAACCGCTCGCGGGCCTAGAATCGTGGGCACGCACCCACATGCAAGAGGTCCTTCAAGCGCGAGAAGCAGCTGCGCGCACCCCCAATTCCAATTGACGAGGCATTGCTCGGGTACGCAAGGCACGTGCCGATTCGCCCGGGTACGCAAGGTGCGTGGGTTCCCCGCACTTCAATTTGCCCGCGATGGCGCTCTACGCCCGGGTACCTAAAGCGCGTAGAGCGCGTGTCGCTTCGCCTGGATGCGCAACGCGCACGAAACTTTGACGGGTCCGTTATTGATGAACCCCTTAGTTTCGCCTTTTACGCACCTGCGGGTGCTCAGCATTTTGCTTAAAAGTGTGGGCATAGGTATTAGCAACGCTATCGCGCCGTCGAATAATGGCCAGGCACGAATCGCGGAACTGAACAGCCACCTCGTCTGTAGGGTCAAGTTCAAGTGCGGCCTGGAAAGCAGCAAGGGCCTCATCGTCTCGATCCAGATAGTACAACGCGTATCCGGTGCGGAAATGCCACAGTGGGTCAGTCTTCCCCTCATCGGCCACCGACGCAAGCAGCTCAAGTGCCTTGCCTAACAGCTGCGAGAAATTCGATGCCCCTGGCTGCGCAAGGTTGTTATAGGCGCGAGCTAAAAGGCACGTCAGTGCATATCCCCGCTCTGCCGACGAAACTGTCTCAATGGCCTCGACAATTCGTTCATGCTCATTGGCGTCATGCCACGCATTAACGCACGCAATAAGATCATCACTTCCCGACATTGGACCTCCATCACCGCCCACGAACTGTAATCGCTGACTAACGTCAATGTTAAGGGTGTTTCATGCTAGAAGGTTCCGATTGACTCAGTGCTTCAGTTTCAATTTGGAATGTCGAATGCTGCACGGATACTTCAAAATGCTCTGCGACACAACGCCGCACCTTCATCAGCACAACGGCGGCATTGCCGTCAGTAAAACACTCATCGTCCACCACAATATGCGCCGAAATGGTTGGCAAGCCTGTGGCAACCGTTGAGGCATGGAGATCGTGAACCTCCCTCACATGGTCAACACTCAAAATATGGCGTCGCACCGCGTCCAAATCAAGACCAGCGGGTGTGAACTCCATCAGCACAGCCGTTGTTTCTCGCATGAGTCGTGCAGCGCGCGGCACAATCAACGCAGCAATAAAAAGGCCAGCAATCGCGTCCGCCTGCTGAAAACCTGTGGTCGAGATGACGATGGCCGCCACAATCACACCCACTGACCCCAACGCGTCATTGAGTACTTCCAAAAAGGCTGCCCGCATATTGAAATTTGCCGCGCGCTGTGATGAAAGAACAACGACAGCAGCACCATTTGCTACAAGACCAACAACGCCGAATACCAACAGTTCAAGCGAGGGAACCTCAGGTGGCGCAAATAGGCGCTGAATACCTTCAAATGCCGCATAAAGGCCGACCGCCAAAAGCAGCGTCGACTGCCCAAATGCGGCAAGTACCTCGATACGACGAAAACCCCATGTGCGTCGCGGCGTCGCCGGGCGCACCATCATCGTTGCGGCAATTACCGCCACAAGTAACCCGGACGCGTCAGTAAGCGCATGGGCTGTATCCGTCAACAATGCAAGACTGCCCGTCAGCACAGCGCCCACCGCTTGGGCAATAACAATGGTCAAGGTCAACGCAAAAGCCACCCATAAACGTCCACGATGGTCACCTGAACCTATCCCGTGGTTGTGTCCGTGTCCATGGTCGTGCGCTGCGCCCACCACATCACCTCCACCTGCAAATAGCCCGGTCGCCTCCACTGTAGGCGGCCCTTACGGGCGTTGAAAAGAGGTGCCTTCCTGCAGCAATGGGAACGCCACCTGCCACCCTCCTAAAGTACGTGCCACCTTACCGGCCTCGACAATCAGACCATGAAAATGCCCCGCCTCGTCAGCAGAAAAACCCGCTTCGTGAAACTGGGTATCCAAGCTACGGCGCGCGGCCTCGTAAGTGCGATACGCCCCCATATTCGCGGCCTCCAACAGGCGCCGTGCATATAGGTCATAGATGAACACAGGTCTGCGATACACATACAGCACAATATCGTCAGCTGTTTCAGGACCAACGCCGACAAGAGCAAGCAGATGTTGACGCAGACTGTCGGTGCTCAATTGTGCGGCCGCATCACCGTTGGCGATATACCACGCCGATAAACTCTGCAAATACGCTGATTTAGCGCGGAAAAAACCTGCAGGGCGAATAAGGGACTCAAGATGGGCCTTGTCGCAATGTGCCAATGCCTGCGCATGCAGCATATTGGCGTCACGCAAATTGTCTAACGCTAAACACACATTCGTCCACGACGTATTTTGTGTGAGCACTGCCCCAACCATCACCTCAAAATCAGTCTGCGCCGGCCACCATCGTCCAGCGTCAACACGTGAGGCAAGTAGGTCAAATAGCGCACGAAAGGTGGTCACAGGAACAGTCTAGGCAGTGCTTCGTCAATAAGGTGCCACAAGCGAAGAAAGTGCACTGCAGGGACGAGGCGCCGCAGCGCGGACACTGCAGGGACGAAGCGCCATAGCACAAAGCCAAGCAAGGCACGAAAACAAGCCCCTCCAAGTGTGCAAAACACCCCGCCCCAGGTGTGTGCAGACTCAAAATATGAACCTTTACGGCGCTTCTGGCTGCCAACGTCGCATGAGCAAACTACCGTTGAGGAGTGGCCACATTCTTTACGCGTCCCTTCAACGCCAACAGTCGAAGCGCCGACACTGGAGCTAGCGAAACTCCACAAGAGTCATCACTAGCAGCCTTTGACGCTGCCCTGGACACTTGGCATGCGCACCTTACTCGCATCACCTCCACCGAGGACGACAAAGACACGCCACGGCTTCAACTCACCGCCCCCCACCCAGGGGGACTTGCACAACTCTACGCCGAACACACCACCCGCCTATCGAACCTTGTACGCGAACCCGTCGCCCAGGCCTCGGCAATGTCGAAAGCGAAAGCCATCGCCGCACGCAGCGCTGAACTGACCCGATACCACGGCGTTGGACCCATCCACCTTGCCATCGGACGCGCCACGTGGACCACCGCAGACGAAACCGTGTCCTCGCCCGCCTTGCTGCGGCCCCTTCACGTTGAACGCAGCGAAGGCGACATCCTCCTCACCCTCACTTCCGGTGCGCAGCTTGCCCCCGAATTTGCCACCGCCCTGGCACGAGCAGGAGTGAGTATTGACCTTGATGCGCTTCTGCGAGGCGCCACCACCGTCCACGGATTTTCCTCCTCCCGCCTCATCGCAGGCCTTAAAGAAGCCGCACGCGACCTTGAACATTTCGAACTCAAAGACGAACTCGCCTTCGGCATATACGAACACCCCGCATCGCACCTGCTACGCGAACTCGACCGCAAAGACATCCTGAGCCGATCCACCTTCATTCGGGCACTCGCAGGCGAAAGCACCCACATTGCCGACCTCCAGCAGGACCTGCCCAAACCTAACCCTCGCGACCGCGACCCATGGAAGGAACTGGGCGTCGGAGACCTCACGCCACGCCAGCACGATGCCATTGAAGCTATCGCCGCAGGTCGTTCCCTGGTCATTGACTTGCCTGACGGTGCTGATGACACCACACTGACCAGCGCTATACTTGCCGACGCTGCCTCCGTGGGACGCACCACCGTTCACATTTGCGGAAACCCGCAACGCAGCAGCCGTGTCCACACGCGACTTGTCGACCTTGGCCTCGAAGAAATCGTCGCCCCCATTGATGGTAGCGCCACCAGCACGCAGCTGCTAAGGGACCGCCTGCACGCAGCAATGACTGATACCTCACCGGCAGCAGACAGCACCGATATTGACAATATGCGCAGTCGGCTTACCGAAATCCGGGCAGCCCTTAACGCCCACACCACCCAACTGCACAAACCATTCAAAGCCTTCGGTATCAGCGCATTCGATGCCCTGCAAGTCCTCACCGACCTGACAGCAGCGAACCCGAAGCCGCGAACAAAGGTGCGTCTCCGGGAAGATATCCTTCTCGATATCGCCTCCGACCGAGGCAAACGCGCCCGTGATCTGCTGCACCGTGCAAGCCAACTCGGAATCTTCTCACGGACATCAGAACACGCCGCATGGCAAGGTATTGTCATTAACTCTGGCGAACAAGTCAGTGACATCCTTGAACGCGTCTCACGTCTGGCACGCGAACACCTGCCGGTGCTGCGCGTCAATATGACGACCCTTGCCGCCGAAACAGGGATACGTCCCGCACTGAACCTGCGGCAATGGGAAGCACAACTGTCCATGTTTGAAGGCGTAAGAGACGTCCTCGACACCTTCCTGCCACGTATCTTCGAACGTTCAGCAGCAGATATGGTATTCGCCACCGCCCCAGCGACATGGCGCCGCGAACACGGCATCACGATGTCGCGCTCCCAGCGGGTGCGCCTAGTGAAACAAGCGAAAGATCTTGTCCGCCCGGGCGTCCACGTGAAAGATCTCCACCGAGAACTGCTGGTCGTTCAGGAACGCCGTGATATTTGGCGGCAGCACTGCGACGCTGACGGATGGCCAACCCTGCCCCAGCACCTTGACGAAGCCATCGCGCTCACGCGCGCGGTGTGCGACGACATTGACCGTCTTGCGCCCGTATTTGCTACCTCGCATCGAGACCTGTCGCGCATGCCAATCGCCGACTTGGCGCACCTTTTTGACCGCCTCGAAGCAGACCCGCAAGGCGCAAAAGAACTTCCCAAGCGTGTCGCAGTTCTGAAAGCACTTGCGGCCATTGGCCTCGATAGCCTCACACAGGATTTCCGTAAACGACATATTCCTGAAGAGCTCATTGATCCTGAGCTCGATTTAGCCTGGTGGGCGTCCGTTCTTGCGCTGATGATCGCCAGCGAACCGAGCCTAGGTGGTTTCGACCCTGTCCACCTAGAACAGCGCCTCGCGGAAGGGCGCCGCCTAGACCAACAACAGGTGGACACACTGGCACCCCAGGTTCTCACACAACTGCGTCGCCGCAGGCGGAGCATCCTCGCTTCCGAAGTAGACGACGTTGCTCAACTACAGACAGCACTCAGTACCTCCACCCGCGCGGTGGAACTGTACGCAAAATACCCCATGACGCGCGCCATGGTGCCGATTGTACTGACTGTGCCCAGCCTTGTCCCGTGGATACTGCCAGCCCAACAACGCGTTGACCTGCTAGTACTTGATGACGTTGATAACCTGTCGCTAGCCGAACTTGTCCCCATAATTGCCCGCGCCAACCAAGTGGTGCTGCTCGCTGACCTCGACGGCGCCAGTAGCGACGGAAGCGTTGTGGCATTGACGAAGATCTTGCCGCAGATGCGTATGGAAGTGGCACCGCGTCGCCTCAATGACCAGGTGGCTCTGCTCCTGGCTCGGCATGGTGTGGGTTTCCTGGGGGTGCCGGTGCCGTGGACATCTGTGGGTGCGCCTATCAGTGCCACGTGGGTTAACGGCAACGGGATGCCCGCCCTCAACACCGCGGCAGTGGAATCAACCGAGCAGGAAATCGCCGCAGTTATCGAGGCGGTTCTTGCGCACGCCATCGAATTCCCTGACCGCAGCCTGGCCGTAGTTGCCCTCAATGCGCGCCACCGCTCACGTATCGAGGCTGAACTTAACCGCGCACTCGCGCGAGAGCATGGCGTCGCCTCGTTCTTCAACCCCGACGCCCCAGAACCCTTTGTTGTTGTGGACCCCGATGGTGCACGAGGTATCAGCCGTGATCATGTCATCATGACCGTCGGCTACGCCAAGACGCCACACGGACGCGTCATCCACGACTTCGGTGTGCTCTCCACCCGTGACGGCGTGGCGTATATGGTGGCTGCCTTAGCGACGGTCCGCGGTGAAATGACGCTGATCTCAAGCCTGCGCGCTGACGACATTGATCGTGGGCGCGTACACGCCCAAGGCGCACAGATGATGATTGACCTGCTTGAAATAGCTGAAGGACAGTCAGGTCTGGGTTCCGACTCGTGGCCAACACTTCAAGCTGCACCTGACCGGTTGCTCCTGGACCTTGCCGAGCGCCTGTACAGCAAAGGCTTAGAAGTTGTCCCCAATGTGGGAATCCCCGGCGGTATGCGTATTCCACTCGCAATCGGCCATCCCGAGATACCTGGGCGTCTGCTTTTAGCGGTTCTCACCGACGACGAAAGTTACGTTGCCCAGCCGTCACAGCGAATGCGTGACCGGGTGCTGCCTGCCCTTTTGGAAGCCCAAGGGTGGAAGGTCTACACCGCCCTGTCCATGCCGGTCTTCATTGACCCCGCTAAAGTTGCTGAGACGATCGTTCAACTGGTCCTTGACGCCGTGGATGAGGCCACGGGACATCAACAGGTTGAAATTGTGGTGCCGCATGTGGATATGGCTGACGACCTTGACGAGACCTTGCCTGTTGAGTTGGATCTGGTCATCGACAACGATGATACGCATGTGCGTGAGGAACATGCTTCTGCGGCGCCCGCCCAATCGAATGGCGCCGCATCGGACGACGATGAATCGAGTAGTGTGCCTGCTCGTGGGCCACGTCCTGCGGTTGCGCGAGGCCTCCCGCTGGCTGCCTATGGTGACGATCAGCTTGATGAACTTGCCCTGTGGATTCGTTCTGACAGGGTGGAGCGTAGCCAGGCAGAGCTTGTTGAACTATTACGTGACGCCCTTGGCTTGCAACGTCGAGGCGCCCAATCGGACGCTGTGCTTGGCAACGTCATTCGACGCACGGCAGGACAGGTCGATGCGGTCACATCAATAAGTACCGCCTCCGATGCGTCTGCGCCTTCGGCGCAGTTTGACGCGCGTGATACCAAGGAATAGACAATGGGCCAAGAGATTGACGGTGAGTCAACGCCTGCGCCACGACGGCGACGCGCCACCTCCATTAGCGCGGTCGATCAACATCTGATTGATCAAGGCCTGCCACCGTCATGGGAAGAATCCGAAGGCGCCGCTGTGATAGCAGCGCGGGCTGCACGAAAAAGCACCGATAGAGCCAGCAGGGCAGTCAGCCACGGACAAGGACACGGTGGCCGTAGACAAGGCGGCGCCAAGCAGAACAAAGACTTGGCAGACACAACGGGTGGCAACGACGACCGACTACTGTCAGAGGTGCCACCGCACTGGCACAGCGGCCTCGATTAGCAACTGCGGTGCACCCGCGCACTACCAGCCGACGATACCCGTCGACGCCATTGCGTACTGATTTTCCAAAGACTCCTGAATGAGTTTGGCACGGTACGGGCCGATACCTTCAATTGCCTGCAGTTCATCAACCGAGGCATCGCGCAACTCCGACAGGGTGGACCAGTGGGACGAGACCTCTTTGATGACTGCCCACGGCAGGCGTGGCACCAACGAGAGGGCACGAATACCGCGCGGCAATATTGTCCGATCTAAATCGGCGACATCGAATACGCCAAGACCCACCACGTTAGCAATCGCAGCCAAATCGACCAGTTTGTCGCCTGTCAGCGAAGATAACCGTTCTTCGACGCTGCCCAAAGCATTGGGATCACGAACATAGTCACGTAACACTAGGGCCCGCTCCGAGGCCGAGCCACGCACGAGGTCGTCAAGTTGCAGTGCCAACAGACGCCCAGAAGACCCTAGTTCTTCAAGGTATCCGTTGATTTCGGTGGTGATGCGACGAATCATTTCCATCCGTTGTAGCACGGTTGTCACATCACGGATTGTGGCGGCGTCACGCATTTCCAACACGGTAAGTGTTTGCAAGACTTCGTCAAGACGTTGCGTATAACGGTCAAGCGTATCGACCGCCAGGTTTGCGCGGGACAATAATGCGTCAGGTTCTTCGACCAAATAATGCTCATTCCCCACGTAAATGGAAATCATGCGCATCGACGCTGAGAGTGACAAAACCGGCAGATGGATTTGCTTCGCGGTGCGCTGCGCTGTGCGGTGCCGCATCCCCGATTCCACTGTCGTAATATCAGGATCAGGGATGAGCTGCACATTCGCTTTACGAATGCGCCAATGATCAACGTCGATCACCACTGCGCCATCCATTTTGCATAACTCGCGCAGACGAGAAGGTGTGAACTCTACATCCAGGTCAATGCCACCCGAACAGATTGCTTCGACATCCTCGTTATAGCCAAGAACGATGAGAGCACCCGTATGGGAGCGCTGAATACGTTCCAAACCTTCACGCAAAGCCGTCCCTGGTGCTACTTCTTGAATCGCACGTCGCAACATTGTCGCCTCAGTGGTCATGAACCCACCTTTCCGATGCTTTGCATACCACGATCCTACGGCAGAGCGACCGTAACTGCGGTACGCAAGTCCGAGACTGTGAACACGTCCATACCTTCGGCTGCCTTCACATCCTGGCTGCCGTGGCTCGGAATGATCGCCCGCGTAAAACCTAAGCGCGCCGCCTCCTGCAAACGTTGAGTCATCCCCGTACAGGCACGCACCTCACCCGTAAGCCCCACTTCGCCGATGATCACCTGATGGGGGTGCGGCGCTACGCCTCGTAACGCAGAAACGGCAGCGACCGCTGTGGCCAGATCCGCTGCAGGTTCTGACGTGCGAGCACCACCCACCGTCGACATGTAGACATCAAGGGATGACGTGTCAGCGCCGAGGCGCGCCTGCAGTACGGCCAAGACCATCACCACCCGGGAATAATCCAGGCCAGAGGTGGTCCTACGTGGCGCACCGCCAGAACTTGGGGCAACGAGGGCTTGGACCTCAGTGGGAATGGGACGGCGCCCCTCCAACGACACTGTGACACAGGACCCCACCATAGATGGCTGCCCATGGGAAAGAAACAGCCCCGAAGGGTCAGGAAGCCCACGTATTCCCGTGTCGGTGAGCTCGAAACACCCCACTTCGTCAGTGGGACCGTAACGATTTTTTACCGATCGCAGCAGCCGTAGACGCGAATGACGATCGCCCTCAAACTGACAGACCACATCTACCAGATGCTCCAAAACACGCGGCCCTGCAATTCCGCCGTCTTTTGTCACGTGCCCCACCAAGAGGATCGGCATATCGCGGGTTTTTGCGATGCGAATCAAAGCCGAGGCCACGGCCCTCACCTGCGTTGTTCCCCCAGCACCCCCGTCAACACCGGGCGCGTGAATGGTCTGAACTGAGTCAACAATAAGGAGCGATGGCTGACAAGATTCAACATGCCCAAGGATAGTCGGTAAGTCATTGTCGTCAGACAGAAGTAAATCCTGGTCAAGGGCTCCGATACGTTCGCCACGTAAACGCACCTGCGAGGCAGATTCTTCGCCGGTGATGTAAAGAACGGGACCACGTCCGTCACGGCGACTACCAGAAGCTATACGCGACGCGATATCAAGGAGCAACGTTGACTTGCCTACGCCAGGTTCGCCAGCCAGCAGGATCACCGAGCCACGTACAATACCGCCGCCAAGTACACGATCAACCTCACCATCCCCCGTGGGGAGTGCTGCTGCATGACGGGCGTCGATAGTACCTATTGGAACGGCAGGGTGTGCTGGTGTGCGAGACGTAGGGATCGTTGGCTGAAGGGAGGGACTGTCTGATTCTTCGACAGTGCCCCAGCCCATACATTCGCGGCACTGGCCGACCCACTTGGGTGAGGTCCAGCCACAGTCAGCGCAGCGAAATAACGTCTTGTCTTTTGCCATGTCTTCACCATAAAGGAAGGCACTCACAGCTGCGGTGCGCGGTCGGAGCTGAGATATCACAGGCGTTGTCGCGTCGACCATCAGGCACGCATGGTCGTGGCAGTCCGCTATTCACGCGGCAATCCCAGCGTCGCGTTGACGCAGAAACGGTTATCACTATGGGCGGTGCGCGAAATACTCCCGTGGTGAATGATTGCGTGTTATGCCGCGGGCCTCATCACTATGGGCGGTGCGCGAAATACTCCAATAGTTGAGAATCTCCCGAAACGATGATGACATCTTCGGCCTCGATACGCGTCTGCGCTGTGGCATATTCGAAAGGTTCACCTGGGCGCAACAAACCAAGCACATTGACACCGTAACGCCCGCGCAGATCGAGCTCCTCTAAGGTAAACCCTTGGACTTCCCGCGGCGGGCGCAGCTTCATAATGGCGAAGCCATTCTTTTCCATTTCGATGTAGTCCATCATGCGTCCGCCAACGAGGTGAGCAGTACGTTGACCAGCATCAAATTCTGGGTACACCACATGATGTGCCCCGATGCGACGCAAAATACGGCCATGTTCGCGGCTTGTGGCCTTGGCCCAAATATTCTTCATACCAAGGTCAACGAGGTTAGCGGTGATCAGCACTGATGCTTCCAAAGATGTCCCAATGCCAACCACAGCACTGTGGAAATCCTTGGCCCCAAGCTGCTCCAAGGCCTCGATTGACGAGGCGTCAGCCTCCACCAGCGGGAAACGGCCCGTGAACTGTCGGACCAGTTTCGGATCTTTCTCAACGGCTAATATTTCGTAGCCGAGTTTTTCTAAGGTGACGGCCACCGCCGAGCCGAAACGACCCAAACCAACGACCAGGGTGCCTGATGCTAAGGCTCTTTCCTCTGCCATAGATGTATTGTCCCACCTTCTTACCGGTGATGATGACCACCTGCGCCCAGAGCGATCAACCGACGATTGGTCGCTCCTCAGGGAGGCGGATCATGCGGGTACGTTCGCGCAGCGCAAGGGCGGCAGCAACGGTTATTGACCCGGTGCGTCCAGCGAACATCAGTAACGCCAAAACGTATTTTGCTCCTGTGGGCAGCGTGGGCGTGATTCCTGTCGACAACCCCACGGTAGCAAAGGCGGAAATTGCTTCAAAAAGTATGACGTCAAGGGTGTAATTCGTCATTGCCAGCAGTACGATGACGGCACCTGCCACCAGGGCGACACCCATAAGGGTTACCGCAACGGCAAGGCGGACAACGGAGATGGGGATACGCCGACCGAAACTTTCAATGTCGCGATCACCGCGCGCCTCGGCAAGTACCGCAAGCACAAGGACAGCAAAGGTAGTGACCTTAATTCCACCCGCCGTTGAAGCCGAACCGCCACCAATCATCATCAGGATGTCTTGCATGAAATGCGTGTGGGGACGCATTACCGAAATGTCGAGGGCGGACAGGCCGGATGAGCGCGTATTGACACCAGCCAGCAAAATATTGAGCGTTTTCCCTGAGGTGTCGAGCTGACCAAGAGTTTCAGGGTTTGTCCATTCTGTTAAGGCCATCATGATGGCGCCAACAAAGACAAGGATGGCATAGACCGACAAAGTGAGTTTGGTGTGGAGACCCCATTTGCGTGGTGTGCGCCACCGCGTAGATACGTCACGAATGACGGGGAAACCGACCGCTCCGATGACGGTGCCCAAAATAATGGGGAACAACATCCACCAGTCCGAAACGAATGGCGCAAGACCGCCCACGTGGATGACGAAGCCAGCGTTATTAAAGACTGAAATGGCCATGAATGCGGCCTGCCAAGCGGCCTCGCCGGTGGACATGGTGCCCAGGGTGAGGAAGCGGGGAAAAAACAAAGAAAAGAGGATGGCTTCAGCAGCCAACGAGGTGACAATAACAGCAGTGAGTAGCCCGCCGAGTTTACTCATATCCTGCTGTTTTGTTTCAGCAGCGGCCAGGAGTCGTTGAGTCAGACCCAGGTGGCGTGACACGGCCACACCAAGTATTGAGGCAAGGGTCATCACACCCAGGCCGCCCACCATAATGCCCAGGGCAATCACCGCCTGCCCGAAGAAAGTCCACTGTGTTGCCGTGTCGACCGTGGTCAGGCCCGTGACACATACAGCGGAAACGGCCGTGAAGACGATGTCGACGAATGAGGGATTCTGCTCACCTGTGGAGGCGATAGGAAGGCTCAAAAGGGCGGTGACTGAGGAAATAATGAGAGCGAAAACGGTAACGGTCAGCCGTGCCGGTGAGGTGCGTGCTTGGCGTGCCACCCATTCGCGGATTGGCGAGGCGTGGGTCTCGTGGACATGAGAGGGCACAGTCCGGCGGGTGGCTCGGCCCCGCTGTGCGTTACGAGTCATGGTGCCTCGACAAGATGGTGGCGGTTTGGGACAACGTGCCAATAGTAGGCCCGTTGATTGCCCAAAGGGGAGTCAATGTTAGGGATGGAACGTTTCGACCGACAAACTGCGTGAAATATCAACGTGACATGAGAGAATCCTGTGAATGGAGTTGCTAATGTGACGACCATTTTGGGTATCATTAATGCGGAGGTCACTCAAGGTACAGACACAAGATCTGTACGCCTCGTCTCACACTGGGAGTCGTGAATGGAAAACCGGTCTGCCCCCCGTTTTATGACGGTATCCGAGGTGGCCGATATGATGCGTGTCTCCCGAATGACGGTTTACCGCCTCATACACAGCGGCGAACTGCCAGCGATCCGTGTGGGCAAGAGTTTCCGTGTGCCCGAAGTTGCGGTCAATCAAATGCTTCAAGCGGGTCTGCCCGAACAATTCGATGAGAGATCATTAGGTTTGGGCGGGTAACATACAACAGTCACATTCGATTATTTAAGGAGGAACCCTATGGGCTCCGTGATCAAGAAGCGCCGCAAGCGCATGGCGAAGAAGAAGCACCGCAAGTTGCTCCGCAAGACCCGTCACCAGCGTCGCAACAAGAAATAAGCGCGAAGAAGGCCCGGCAATAGCCGGGCCTTCGCTGTACTATCACTCAAAATTGAACGACACCCCACGACGAGTTTGCCACCGTGAAACGCTGCATCAACAGCTTGCTGCTCTAAGGCCTCGCTGAGGCGCGTATGCGACCGGCGCCTTCATAGTCCGCATGAAGATCTGCTGGATGTCTCGGTTCGCCACCGCTCAAGCCAGACTTCCTGGCACACCGAATAAAGGCTGGCACGGCAATATGCCAGACCCGCGCAATAAACGACCTGAGCCATCTCACGGACGCCTGCGGGAGGTTTCAGCGTCGCTGTGGTTCACTTATCCAATGACTTCTGCACCCGATGCCCTTTCTGCGCAGCCTACGCGTCGCCTCGACAATACCGACCAGCGCAACTTTGACGTGATTCGCGTGAGAGGCGCACGCGAAAACAACCTGCGCGATGTCGACGTCGACATCCCCAAACGTGCGCTCACCGTATTTACGGGCGTGTCTGGTTCAGGGAAATCATCCTTGGTCTTTGACACCATTGCAGCAGAGTCGCAACGACTACTCAACGAAACCCATTCGGCCTTCGTCCAAGGTTTCCTGCGCACACCGCCGCGACCTGACACCGACCTCCTTGAGGGCGTAACCGCAGCCATTACGGTCAGTCAAGACCCCATGGGAGCCAATCCGCGTTCCACCGTGGGCACCGCCACCGACATTGACGCTATGCTTCGCGTGCTGTACTCCCGCCTCGCACAGCCCCACGCGGGCGGCCCCCAGGCCTACTCTTTTAACGTGCCGACTGTCAGTGGTGCGGGCGCAGTTAAAGTAGAAAAAGGAGGCCGGACACTCGCCCAAAAACGCACATTCACACAGGTAGGCGGTATGTGTCCACAGTGCGAAGGACGCGGAGCCATTTCAGACCTCGACATGGATGCTGTCGTCGACATGTCACTGTCCCTGGAGCAAGGTGCGATCCTCGTCCCCGGATACAAAGTGGGGGGCTGGGCAGTCCGTCAATTTTCCGAGGCGGGATTCTTCCCCGGCGATCAACCCATCGCGTCCTTCAATAAACGCCAACTGGAAACATTCCTTTACGGTGAACCAGTCAAAGTGGAAATATCCGGCATCAATATGACCTATGAAGGTCTTATTCCGCGCATCCGTAAATCCATCCTGTCCAAGGATATTGAGGCGCTCCAACCGCACCTGCGCGCATTTGTTGAGCGTGCCGCAGCATTTGCCACCTGCCCTGACTGCAAGGGCACGCGCCTTGCCCAGCATGCCCGCGCCTCGTTCATCAACGGCAAATCCATCGCTGACCTGTCACAAATGGAAGTGGCCGACCTGGCGGTATGGATCAGCAGCCTTGACGCGCCCGAGGCCGCTCCACTTCTGCGCTCAATTGGCGACGCACTCACGGCCATGGTGGGGGTAGGGCTGGGATACCTTGCCCTCAATCGCGCCACAGGCACCCTGTCTGGCGGCGAGGCGCAACGCATCCGCATGGTGCGCCATCTTGGTTCCGCCCTGTCAGATATCACCTATGTTTTTGACGAACCGACAACTGGTCTTCATCCGCACGACGTGGCCCGAATCAATCAACTCCTTCTGAATCTGCGCGATAAAGGCAATACAGTCCTTGTGGTTGAACATGACCCAGAAACGATTGTGCTGGCCGACCACGTCGTTGATATGGGGCCTGGTGCAGGGTCAGGCGGCGGCATGGTGGTCTATGAGGGCAGCGTCGACGGCCTGAGGACAGCTGATACGCCAACCGGCAGACACCTGGCCGATCAAGCGACCCTTAAACCGCAGGACGCTCAGCGTTTAGCAACTGGCCACCTTGAGATACGAGGGGCTTCAACGAATAACCTGAAGAACGTCGATATTGACATTCCTCTAGGTGTTCTCTGTGCGGTCACCGGTGTCGCAGGGTCAGGTAAATCGTCATTAATCCCAGGGTCACTGCCGAAAAAGAGTGGGGCACTGGTGGTTGATCAAAGCCCAATTAAAGGTTCGTCACGTTCTAATCCGGCAACGTGGACCGGCATGCTGGAACCTGTACGTAAAGCCTTCGCGAAAGCCAATGGTGTGAAACCAGCGCTTTTCAGCGCCAACTCTGAAGGTGCGTGCCCTAACTGTAATGGAGCGGGCGTTATCCGTACCGAACTGGGCTTTATGGAGACCGTGTCAACACCATGTGAAGTATGCGAAGGACGTCGTTTTGACGATTCGGTCCTTGAATATCGGCTTGGTGATCTCAATATTGCTCAGGTTCTTGCGTTATCGGCCGAGCAAGCGGCGCAGTATTTTGCGCGCTCGGACGTTAAAGTGCCCGCAGCACGCAAAATCTGTGAAGCGATGTGCGCTGTTGGATTGGGCTACCTTGGGCTTGGCCAGCCTCTGACCACACTGTCGGGCGGTGAGCGTCAACGTCTCAAGCTGGCGGCACATATGATGGATGAAGCAGCCACGATCCTTGTTCTTGATGAGCCGACGACGGGCCTGCACATGCAGGATGTTGAAATGCTGTTGGCACTGCTTGACCGTTTGGTTGATTCCGGTAAATCAGTGATCGTTGTCGAACATAACCTTGCTGTGATGGCACATGCAGACTGGATTATCGACATTGGGCCGGGCGCTGGCTCTGGTGGTGGTCAAGTGGTATTTGCGGGCTCTCCTGCTGATTTGATTGCCCAGACGCGTCAGCATCAGTCGGCCACAAGTTCCTCATCCACAAGTTCCTCATCACAGTCTGGAGAGCTCGCATCGGGTGTGTCGGTGACGGGCCTACACCTTGCCCAGCACATCGGATAGTTCAGCGGATCGACGCGGAGGATTTACGCGCCTGCAGGCACGTAGGCGCGGATCTTTTCAATGACGAATGATGCCAGCTGATGAGCGGTGCCGTCCGTGTAGTAGCTCAGGTGAGGCTCAATGTCGCCACCTTTTTGACAGACAAAATCCTGGGCTGCACACACGTCAACAATGCGTGAGGCATAGGGCTCAAGTGCGCTCGCATCCTCAGGTGCGAATTCACCGTTGAGTGCTGGGTCGTAGGTTCCGGCATTGTAGGGTGCAGTGCCGATGAAACGTGGGTTGCCGACAAGTCCGATTGCAGCGATACGTGCTGCAGCATGGTCTAAAACCGTTGTTCCACTGTCGGGGTACTGTCGAAGCGACGGGGAACTCAGAGCGTCACTGACCACTAACGCCCCCTGAGAAAATCCCAGTAATACTGTGTGCTGACCGGGACAATCAGTGGCCTGTGAGTTGAGCATTGTGACGAGTCCGTCAACGCCTGCCGGTGTGGAGGTTTCAAATTGCCAGTCGGCAGGATATTCCAGTTGTGTCACCTGAATATGCTGTGGTGCGAAGGCTTGGATTTCTTGCGCTGCCGGGTTGAGTAAACCTGAGTCAAGCGTTTCGTCGGTGCCGCGAGCAATGATGACGCGGATGGTTTTGTCAGCCTCGCACGGCGTAAGGGGGATTGCTGGATGCGGGGTGGGGGTCGCCTCGTCAATCTGATTACTGGGTGCGGATGAGGAACTTTCCGAGGCGGGGGAGGACCCGGCAGGTGAGCTATCCGGAGCACTCGCTGGCGTGCAGCCACTCAAGACCAGGGCCAGTGCAGCCGACAAGGCAGTCACATATGTGGCACCAGTGATGAACTTCGGTGTGGAATATTTCATGGTCTGCCGTGCCTCCCGATGGTCACTTATGGGTGTCTTAGGACCAACGTTAGCGTGGAGTGGGCGCGCGACCAATGCGAAGAAAGGTCGGTACGGCAGAATCCTTCGGTCATTCACGTGGGTATTTCTGAGTAATCGTTGCAAGGTGGAAGGTGGCAGACCACCTTGGTAGGGGAGGGTATGCCGGTCATATTCCTCGTGGAAGCGCGAAGAACCGCCAGTATCAATTCTGCGTCAGTGCCCACTATTGCCCCGTCGTGCAGTGGCAAGATTGGGACAGGCTTCAAATAAAGGGAGGGGCTTGGGCATGAACGTCGCAGCGAAAGCAGTCATACTTCCAGCAACCTACTACAACGTTCTTGGTGCCATTCGTGGTCTTGCTCGCGCCGGTATCACTGTGGTGGGGATGCATCACAGTGCTGACGACAATTATGCGTTTGCCTCCCGCTACCTGAGCGAATCCCACGTGATTCCCAATATGAAGACCGAACCTGAGGCGGCTCTGCAGGCTCTGGTTGACTACGGTGTACGCCAGGACGTCAAGCCGGTGCTGATACTTGCTCAAGACACTGCGGTCATCTTCGCTGACCGATACCAGGACATATTGCGGCGGCACTATCATTTGTCTCTGCCAGAGCAGCAGGGGATTGCTCAAACCATTGTTGAAAAAGACACACTGTACCCACTGGCTGAAAAACACGGTGTGCGGGTGCCTACAACGGTGCTGTTGGACGACCCTCAGCTGCTGGAAAAGGCAAGGACCCGCCTGGGCTATCCGCTGATAGTTAAGCCAGCAGAATCCATTCCATTTGTCGCGAAGTTCCGCAAGAAAGTCATTATTTGCCGCGACGAGGCCGAGCTGCGTGACGCCAAAAACCTCCTTGACGCCAATGACTTCGTTGGGTTCGCCCAGGAAATGGTGCCTGGTGACGATGAACATATGCTGCTCTATGACGCTTACGTGCAACAAGACGGCACCATTGAGCATATTTTTACCGGCCAGAAACTCCGACAGTGGCCCATCAATTTCGGAGCCTCGTGTTTGATGAGGCAAAAATACCAGGCGGATCTAGTTGAGGTGGGCACACAATTTTTCCGTGACATCGGGTGGCGAGGTTTTGCCGAGATCGAGTTTAAGCGACACGCTGAAACAGGTGAGTTGTACCTGATCGAAATCAATGCGCGCATCACCAATTTTGATGCGGTGATTTGTGCCAGCGGTTTCAGTCCAGCGTTGCTAACCTACCAGGACGTCACCGGACAGACTTTGACGCCGCGCAGTCGCATTATCACCGAAGACACTGGCTTGGCCTTTGAGTTTCTTCACGAGAGCCGTGCAGCTCAGCGCGCCTATATCGCAGCCGGTGATTGGAAAGCCTCACACGTGAAGGCGCAACGTCGTGCGTTGTCGGTTGTACATGCCATATGGGATGCCTCCGACCCGAAACCGTATTTTGTTTATAGCCTTGGCCTGATTCGCAACAGATTGCAGCGTCTGCTCAAACGCTAAGAGTCCTTGTGGCGTCCTTTCAACCGCTCAGAGTTCTTGTGGCGTCCTTGTGGCGCGGTGCTATCGAATTGGACAGAGGACAACTGTGTCAGTATCGCACCGGATCTGAGGAAATGTCAGCAACCAGGAAATGCCTGATGCCGAAAGAGCGCCGGAAAGAAGAAAACCGCTGGAAACTAGAAAACCGCTGGGAACCAGCGGTTTTTGTTGGTCGGGGTGACAGGATTTGAACCTGCGACATCTTGCTCCCAAAGCAAGCGCGCTACCAAGCTGCGCCACACCCCGTGGCCGCCTCAGCGGACTCGAACTATCATAATGCTTTTTGTTCACATCGCGTAATCGAGTCCTTCCTTCGTTTCGCATTCCACAGATAAACACGCTAGTATTACCACTTGTCGGCATCGCTGACGCTGCGGATGTAGCTCAATGGTAGAGCCTCTGCCTTCCAAGCAGATGGTGCGGGTTCGATTCCCGTCATCCGCTCCAAAAGGACGTCACTCTGGATACAAGGATTTCCGGCCCGGCCGGGAAGTGTCCGGAGTGGCGTTTTCGCTGTTCTGATGCGGTTTTAGGGGTGGTGCGGTCGGGCGCGTGGAGCTGTGGAGCGGCTCCCAGTGTGGGTTGATCGGAGCCTCGAAGGGGTACCTCAGGGGCTCAGCTGGTGCGTCGAGGCAGGAAGCGTCAAAAAGTGCGGCCTAGCGTCAAAAGGTTCAGCCCTGCGTCAAAAAGTATGGGGCTTGCGTCAAAAAGTATCGAGCAAGCGTCAAAAGGTATGGGGCTCAGGCGAACTAGGGAACGCTGCGTCGTGTTTCGTGAATCTCATCCTCACCTTTGAAGCGCCACTCAATAATCAGGGTCTCTACCGTCAAACCCCATACACCGAGGATGGTCAGCGCGTACTGATCTCCATAATCCAGCGGATGAGGAAGCGATGAGTAACGCACGAATTGCGCGGCTTCATCCGGGAGTGCTGAGATCGCCACCAACTCAATCGCGCGGCCGGACTGATTGGTGAATGCCCATTTGTGCTTGTCCAGATGCACCAATTCGCTCAGAGGAGCGGGGGCTTCTCGTTCTGCTAGTTCAAGTGCCTGCGCGCTGATGAGGTTCGCCTTGTCAGCATGCTGATTCGATTGCTCTGCGAGCGTGTTGGCGCGTTCAGCGATTTGGTTTGCTTCTGCTGAGCGCCTATTGGCTCGGTGTGACTCGAAAGCAGCCCAGATGGCAATGATGAGCGCGCCGGCGGACAGGACGATGGAAATAACGCTACTCACACTCATTCTGCTTTCAGGGTGATGACGGTGTCGTAGAGGCCGACTTGGCGCAGGTCTTCACGGCGTTTTTGTTCCGCATGGGAGGCGTAGCCGACGTAGGACAGGGAGGCGTCCTCGTAGCGGCGGAATGCAAAGACCGCTTGGTTCATGTGGATGGAGTTGAAGACTCCCAGGTTCACCAGGAGGTTGAAGTCCTCTACGGACAGGCCGGTGACCCGCTTGAACAGGTCTGGTTCGATCTTGGTGATGACGTCGTAGAGCGTGTTCTCCCTGAAGTCGGTGAGGTACATGAAGGCGGGGATCCGGGTGGCGAACTTGATGAGCTTTTCCTGGATCTGCTTGCGCTTGGACTTGTATTCCTTCTCCTCTGCGGAGAGTTCCTTCTTTTCCTTCTTGGTTAGTGAGTCGCCCTTTTCCTTCTTGGTCTTAGATACCGCCTCGCTCTTGTTCACCACGGTCTCGAAGATGTCAGCACCCAGGGCACGGAAGCCTTCGATATTGAGGATGGCTTCCATGGCGCGCTCGTCGTTCATGATCTTCTTGAGCGTCATGTTGTCGACGTTGACCAGGATCGCGGACTCCCACTTCTTCGCCAGTAGGGTGGCTGAGGTGCCAGACATGGCGATATCGAGCACCTCGCCCGCGTCGATCTCTTTCATTGTGGCACCGTCGTAGGCCAGCACTGGCAGGTAGTTGACGAGCTCGGCGACGGCATGTTCGGGGCTCTTCGCCTCAGGATGTAGCCCTGTGCCGTAGTCGGCGATTTGGCGCAGAGCGCGCGTGGGTGCGAAGTCGAAAACGAAGCCGACAGGCTTGAGGATCTCCTCCCGGTTCGGGTCATCCCCGTCAGGGTTCTTGATGGCCCACGGGGACTGCACCCGGAAAGCGGCCTGGAAGTAGGACTCCGGGCTGGTGAGGTTGCGCAACATCAGGATTGATGACCATTGCTTGACGGTCACCCCGGTTGTCAGCTTGCCGCACGAAAGCGTGATGGTCTTGGTGTCGTGCCCGTCCCCGATTGCCTCACGCACGGGCGGCAGTGCCTCAACCCCAACCCCAGCGCCCGCACCAGCGGCGACGATCACCCGGTACTGGTGCCAGAACGTGTTGTGCCGGGCAGCGAGCAGGTTCGCCATGGCCTGGCAGGCAGCGACGTTCGGCAGGTACCAGAACGAATGCTGGAGGTACGGGAGCAGGCGGGCATCCGCGTACGGGAAGGGTGGGCGGCCACCGGCTTTGAGCATGTCCATCTGCGTGGGCGCGTGCTCGCCACGGATGAGGTCCAGCCACTTCTGTACGTCTGACTCGTGGACGAACCGCGCTTGCTCGCTGCTACCTGTGGCTTCGAAGAAGGTGTTGAGATCGAACTCATCGAACTCACCCTGGTGGGCGATAGCGACCAAATCATCGGGCATCCGGTAGGTCAGCAGACGCATCTCCGGTAGTGCGGCATACGGGTTCCACTCACCGGGATGCTCACGCGCCCATTCGCGTTTGGCAAGCTGTTCGTCGGTGTAGGTCCAGTTGAAGATCTGTTCCTCGATGAACTCGCCCGTGGCTAGGGCCTTGAAGGGTGTACCCGAGAGGTAGAGGTAGGAGCGTGTCGTGATGGGAAGAAAGTCTTCTTCATCGCTCCCCAGCTCGTCGAGCTCTTCATCGAACGCGACAAGCCCCTCGTGGTACTCAGCCTTGAGTTCCTTGGCTGCTTCCTTCTCATCCTCACCTTCGAAGAGGGCTTTGGCGTTTTCCCTCCAGGCTCCGAAGTGGTACTCGTCGAAGACCACCAGGTCCCAGTTGACGGTGTGAATCCACTCGTTCTTCGACTTGATCAGGCCGGTCTTCTTGTCCCGTCCGAGGAGGTCCTGGAAGGAGCCGAAGTAAACCAGAGGCTGATCTGCTTTGACTTCGCTACCCTCATTGAGAGTTTTCGCGCTCAGGTACTGCCAGCCTTCAAAGTCCACATGGCTTGCCAGGTCTTCACGCCAGGCGTCTTGGACGGCAGGTTTGAAGGTCACGACCAGCAAGCGTTTGGCACCCATGCGTTTGGCGAGCTGGTAGGTGGTGAAGGTCTTGCCGAAGCGCATCTTCGCGTTCCACAAGAAACGCGGGACCGCACCCGGATCTTCTTCCCAGATGGAGTTGTAATAGGCGAGGGTTTGCTCCACGGCACGGGCTTGCTCGGGGCGCATCGCGAAGGTCTGGTAGCGCTCGCCCGTGTACTCCACCCCGGTGCGGAGCTCCGCGATAGCCGTGAGCACATCAGCAGGCTTGCAACGCACCCACTCCGTCGCAGACCCAAAATGCGGGTTCTCAAAACCCTTCGCCTTCAGGCGTTGGATAACGTCCTTGTCCCGGAAGAGAGTGCCGTCCTCACGCTCAGCAATGATGTCTGCGTGCAGAGTGAACTCCTGCTGCATCTGCCCCTGTGACTGGCGGATCCGCTCACGCACATCCTCCTTCGTCGTCTGCCCGACCTTGATCAGGCCCTCATAACCTGCCGGAGGACTCTTTGGCGACCATGCATAAATCCGCAGTCGCGCCGAGGGCTTGGATGGAAGCAGCTCGTCATCTCGCCGAGTCATTACTCTTCCCCGATTGGTTTAATAGTCTGCTCGATCAGTTCTATCTCATCCGCCGAGAGGTTAAATCTCTCATACAAGTCTCGATCATCCCAACGTTGTGACAAATCGACTTGTGGGACCATTATGAATGATGCTCTTGAAATGTTCTGAGTAATGAGAATTGCTGAAACTAAATACCTGAAAAACCTAGTTCTCATATATTCGGCAGCATTGTGCGCTTCGTTTTCTGAAGAGAATGGGCCGATAATCAAATAACTTTCAGTGGACACTGAACCAGGAGGCATTACCTCGATCCTAGATAAAACTCTCTTTCGGCCTGATTTGTCGGTCTGGCCAGCATGCTCGCTTGAGCTCTTTGATAGCAGAACCCGCCATGTATCGATTAGGGCATGCCCCTTTGGAACATCAGCGCGATTAATTCTTGCATCACCCGAAGAGCTGAAAAGGTACAGATCGCCATCGACAGAACCTGTGAAGGAAGAGTCAATACCAAACGGACGCCTTGCCGAGACGATTTCGCTGAAGGTTCCAAATTTTTGCTTATCGACTTTTCTAATGATGCGTAGTGTTCGATTGTCGCGAACGAATGACTCGTATTCATCGAGGCGACGGTATTCAACAAATTCATGCCCGTTGGTGATCGTTGTGACTTTGCACATTTGTGCAGGTAACCTTCCTCTGAGAAAGTAGCAAACGCCTCCTGCAATATCTACACCATCAAAGACATCACGTGAGTTTGGGTAGTCCACTAAATCAGTCAGATGATCGTCAGTGAGCATTGCCTTCCGGAAAGCACTTAACCCCTTTCCACCAGTGAACCAACGTGATGGAATAATCATTGTGATTAATTCTGGATCAAGGTTCTTAGCCTGCTCAATGAATCGGTGGTAAATAGGCACCGCACTCGAGCCCGATCCCCCTCCATCGGAGAGCTGGTAAGGCGGGTTTCCGACGATAAGGTCGAAGTGCATGTTCGCTCCAAATATTTCGTTGATCCGTTCGTAAATATTGTTTGTGTGTATGAAGGCGTAAGCGTGGGTCTCGAGTTCCTCCCCGCGCCCGTAGTCTTCTTCCCCTGCCCCGCAGTACGAGCAGCGCCGGCCGGTGCGGACAAAGATTTCCTCGCCGGAGAGTGGGTCAACGCGGCTCTCGCGCGTGCCGGTTTTGTCATCCCAGGTGTGTTCGGTGCGTTCGAACCAAATGTTGCCTTCTGGGGTGTCGAAGGCAGTGCAGATAGAGTGCTCACTGTTGGCGTACTTCGAGCAGTACACACTGCGGCGGGCCATGAGAGCGGTGAGCTCAGTGATAGCGATCCCGAAGATCTGCTTGGTGAGGATGTGGTTGACTCGCTCCTGAGGATCTGGGATCAGGGAGGCCAGTCCATCGTTGAATCGGTGAGTCGCCTCCCGCAAAAATACCCCGGTTTTTACGAACGGATCTAGCACCCGGGCGTTCGGGTTCGCCCACAGGTTCTCCCCATTGTGGTCACGCGCCCAGGCTTCGGCGGCGAGGTCAAGCATGGCTGCCGCCATCTCCGGAGGTGTGAACACCTCATCGTTCGAGAGGTTCGCGATGCAGGTGAGCACGTCCGGGTTGTGCTTGTTCAACAGGAGGTTCGGCACGCTCATGCTGGCTGCGCTCCTCTTTCGGCAATCTCGGCCACAGTCATTGGGGGGAATGAAGTGTCGGGGGTGAAGATTTCGGCCTTGTCCATGGAGCCGAACAAGGTGTCCTCCCCAAAAGCCGCACGCTTTGTCAGGTCCTGATACTGGAAGTCTCGTCGCTGGAACTTTCCCGCCCCGAGGTAGCCCCACTCGGCGAAGGTCAGGGGCTCGCCGTTGGGGATCGTCATGGTCAGAGCATCGGCCTGAACGATGTTGATTGCCAGAACTGTATGAGCCGCCGCCGCCCACGTGGCGTCTGGATCCTCGCCGATGAAGTCCGTGAAGATTGCGAGGAGGTTGGCGCGGCAGATCTCAGCGTTGTCGGCAAGAAGCTCGATGCCGTAGGTACTCATGAGGGCTAGGAGTGCGTAGTGGCGGCGCTCGAAGTCGTTCTTGCCGTAGCGGGCGTGGACGGTTGCGAGCTTGCGGCGCAGGATCTCTTGGAGGAAGGCGCCCTCGCCGCAGGCCGGTTCCAGGACTCGGGCGTCGATACGCTCCGACTCGTCCTTGACCAGGTCAAGCATGTCGCCCACCATCCACTCCGGTGTGAAGACCTCGCCGTGGTCGGCCACGCGCTGCTTCGACTTGACCAGTTGCGCCTGTTCGCTCACATCTCCTCCTCGCCTGCTCCAGCGTGGAGCATCGCGGCTGCCTTGTTTGTCTCAGCTCGATGCTCGAAGCGGCCGCGAGGAGACATGCCATCTTCCATTATCGGTTCTCTGCACTCTCAGAGGGGTGAGGCGACACCGTGTATGTGGCAGATTTTCGGGGTTCCTACGCAAGATTTGGCTACTCGAAGAGAACTCCCTGCCCTTCTGATTGCGAGTCGAGTTCATCAGCGTTTTCTTCTCGCAGGTCACGTAGGAGGCCCGGCCGGTGTGCTTCAGGCCCGTTGCCGAAGATGAGCTCTGTGGAGTCGTCGTAGTCGAAGTTGGTGGTTGGAGTGACATCTGTGTTATTCAGGACGATGATTTGGCCGTATTGACCAGCGTCGCGCATGTAGTCGAACAGGTTCCGTAGAAGGCCGGTGCGCGGGCGTCCTGTACTTTCGTCTCTGCTGGTGACGAGCTGGTCACCTTTGCCTTGATGCTCGAGCCCGAGGGTCGGGGTGTCTAAGACGATAAGTGATGGCTGATGGATCGCGTTCTCAGCGATGTACTTGTGCAAGGCCAGGAGCATCACAGTATTGAGGAACGCTCGCATGCCCTTCCCGTGGGAGCGCTTACGTTTGCCCCGGATTCGGATGTCGAAGTCCTTTTCGTTGAATCTCGCGAGTTCGGCGTCCTCGAAATGCAGTTCTCCCAGGATCGTTTGAAGGTTGCGCGTCATCGCATCGTAGAACTGCTTCGGAAATTCCTTGGCTGGTTCGAATGGATGTGGTGGTTCCTGTGGATCTGGAACATCGCCGAGTGCCTCGGTCAGGATTCTGTGCCGATCCTCCAGGAATTGAATCCTCCTAACGACGTCACGTTGATCTTCGAGAGCATCGATCGCCTGTCGGATTTTGCTTAGCTCAGGCAGGAGAATGCCTGAAAGCCGCGCTTCAATAGAACGCTGTTCATCTTCCAAATGTGCGATAGCTTCCGCTAGTGCTGCAATCTCATCAGATGCGTTCCTTCGTACCTCTGCTAAGTCGTGGAGGTTATGCGCGGTGGTGACGGCCTCGTTATGAGCAGCGATCGAATAGTCGACCGAATGGTGGCTACTCATTGGCGCGTTGCAATATGGGCACGCTTCTGGTTGATCGAGCTTGCTGAGCTTGTTTTCCGCATCTGCTATCGCATTGAGCCGCTCAATGTTGCCCAGGTATATCGTGGCTAGTTCTTCGTATTGTCGAAGCTCAAACTCCTTTTGTGTCCGTTCCTTTGTCGCTTCAGACAGTTCGTGGGCGTTGTCTTTGAGTTTCTGACGATAGTGATTGTTTTCCTCCGAGAGCTCGTTGAAGCGGTTTAAGAGCTCTTCTAGCTGAGCTTCGAGCTTGTCAACGTCTGTGGGAGCTGATTCATAGAGCTTCTGTATTTCCGCAAGTACATCGTCGATCATTCTGTTGATATGCGGACGGAGAATTCCCGCCTTCGTTTTGACTACTGCGGGATCGGGATGTTCAGTGACCAAAGAAAGGTCCCGGTCGAAAACCAAGGTTAGGAAGGCTGACAGCGTTGAGCACTTGTCGGTGGAAAAGATGGATTCTTCGGAGGTGATACGTGATTCGGATCGGTGAAGCACGTCGGCAAAGTTCCGCCAGGTCAATATCTGGTGCGTGCCGTACTTGTTGGTTATGACCGTTCTTCGCTCTTTTACGCCAAGGATCGCTAGGAGCAGGTCTGAGACGGTGTAGGATTTCGGGTCACGTTCGGTGGGTATGACTGGGTAGGTTCCCGTCGGCACACCGAAGCCGGGGGCACTTACGGTCATCTGGGAGGAGTCGATGTCTCGCGTCAGGTGAACTGTGCCCTCACCGGTTTCCAAAACCATCGTGATCTGGTCATATCCAATGGACTTGGAAAAAGGTGCGGTACCTCCCGCAAGCATGTACTTGATAGATTTCGCCAGGTAAGTCTTGCCGGTGTCGGATGGTCCGTGGACGATGTTGAAGCCGGGCTTGAACTCGACGGTCGACGTGCCGACAAGGTCGCCGGAGAAGGAAATCCTGCGGATCCAAAATCCTTGAGTGCTCACTGAATACCTCCTTCGGTCAGCGGATATCTCCCATCTAACATGGCTAAAACATCATTGATGGCGTGTGAATCGACGAATGCGAGCGTTGAGGTAAGCATCGTCTTGTAATCGCGCACGTACTGACTGTCCAAGTTGTCCACGAAACGTCGTCCTTGCTCCGTGGCCGTGTAGCAGATTGTTCCACCTTGAGCGTCAGGCACGATTAGTCCACGGGTGACAGCAAATGGGATCGCGCGTTGGATGAGAGACATTCTGCTGGCGAGGCTTGCGCGGATCATGGAGTGGCCGTGAAGATTGATTCCACGGCTTGAAAAATCTCCGCGGTTTGTTGTCAGCAGGTCAATCGCCGCCAACGCTCTTTCGCCTCTGGGAACGTTTGGGCGCTCTGCGAGTATCAGTACTATTCGAGTGGCGATCTCGAATGGGGAATTGAAAGGGCTAGTCGTCATCGCTCACCCACGCAATCCGATTGTCGTTGACCAGCATGTGCGTGATGCCGTGGCGATGTTTGGCGGTGAAAAGGCCAGACACGCTAGTCACGTGAGAACTTTGAAGTGGTGCTGAAACTGCTTTCTCCAAGGTTGCTTGCATCTTTTCGAAGGCATCTGAGTGGCTGCGGCGGACAGTTGGGTGAACTGCAAAATAGGTATCGTCTTTGATCTTTTCGAATTCCTCCACCCCGTCGACGGTATGGTCACGCATGATCATCCGAAGATGATCAGCATGAAAATATCCATCGCGAGCTTGGGTAACATCCCGAACGAATTCTTTGTAGCTGCCCTCAAGATCAGACCTCACACGTTCAATCTCGTCGAACGGAGCATGTCGCGGTCGCAAAGACTCCACGTCCAACTGGCTTACCGTACCGATCGCTAGGAGGACTTGACGCAGATAATTGCGCTCCATCCGATCTACAGTCTCCGGGATTGGTTTGCATGGAGGAAGCGGAATCTCAATGCTCCCAAGGAACAAAGATTCCCCGACGACCTTTATATCGTCTTTTCCTAAGCCGGAAAAAAGAACTTTAGTGCTCCCGATTGCAGATATGTCGTCCATGTTCGCTCCAACTAGCGAACCATCCCAGGGCTTGTTGTCGATCGAATTGTCACTCCCTTTTACCGGGATTCGCTCTAACCCTTGCTTCAACATGGTGGCAAGGAAATCTGACACGCCTTCCCGTTTTACCGCGTAGCCATTGGACCTAAGGATCGTGGCAATCTCCGAAGCACAATCGTTCAATCGCCAACACTTGTCGAGGGCATCAATCATGCTGGGGATGTCAAAATTGCGGTGCCAGAATCTTGCAAGTTCTCGCTGTATTTTTCTCTCGCCCACGATCCAACGCTGGCGAGCGGTGCGTTCCACCTTCAGGCGTTCGGCTTCTTCATACTGCTTTTTGTGCTTATAAGGGCCGTAGAGGAGATTATTGCCCGGCCCGCGCAACTTGGACGGCAAGGACATGTCAGAAATCGCCAAGAGCAGATCGCCATGCGAAATTGTCGGACAGTAGACGTCGAGCAGGTGAAAGAGGTCAGGCAGCTTCACGGTGGCCTCCTTCGATTCGTTCTGTACAAACGTGTACGCGTCTTGTGCATCCCGGTACGAAGTCACCCAACAGCGATCCGCGTTCTGCGGGACAGTTAAAGGGACGCCGCGACGAGACGTAACTAACACACTGATTTTACTGGTCCGTGACCACAGCTGTTAGCACTCACTGCGCGTCGTTTCGGAGATGAAGCGATCCCCGCCAGAAACCGCTGACTCCCCGCTAGCCCAGCTGTGATCGAGCCAGGGCTGTTTCCAATCCATCGGGAGACGCGTTCGAGACCAGTGGGCAGGTAGCTACCGACTACCTGCCCACATCTGTCTTAACGCACCATCCCAACGGAAACCACAACTGAATACTTCTCGAACGGGTCTCCCTCAACACGAGGGAGTATCCAATGGCAGGCAACGCCTCCACCCCACACAACTACATCACTGTCAAGCTCGCTTTCGAGGTCACGGTCGCCGCTGACGCGCGGCGAGCAACCCGCGATACCAGCTTCCGTATCAGCCCGTCCGAGGCCGATACCTGGATTGAGGGCGACTACCAGAACCGCCTGGCGCAGGCCGAGGATCCCGACACGGTTGAGCGTCGGTCTTTGAGTGAGATTCTCGAAGAGCTCAATGCCTCGGAGCGCAGCACGTCGCGGCGCTGGCGCACCCACACCGCCTTCCTCACGGTCGATGACAGTGACCCCAGTGATGAGGACATCGAGTCCGGCCAGGTCGGCCTGCGCGCCGCATCCGGGTACCGCAACGGCATCTACACCTCCACCACGCCAGACGATGCCACCGACTCGTGGTCGACCAGGTTGGCCGTGCGCCAAGCACTAGCCGCATTGTCTGAACGAGAGCGGCAGGTAGTAGTCGCCTCCCGTGTCTACGGCCTCTCCCAGCGAGACATCGCAGCCGTGCTGGGCGTGTCCCAGCCGATGGTGAAAAAGATCCAGGACCGCGCCGAGAAAAGACTCCGCGTACTGCTTTCGGACCCTGGGGTTATCAACTAGGGCCCTTTGCCGCCTTGAGGGTGGAAGGAGCATCAAGCCAATCCCGGCACCACCTTCCTTCCACCAAGTTTCTAAGGAGGAAGCTGATGACACACAAGACGGTGACAGTGAGTCTGTCGCGAGAACCTGACCCGGGCAAGGCCATCAACATCGGCCGGGTGGGTTTGCGAGAGCGGCTCTTGACCTGGTTGTTCGGCCCCATGCGGGACGTGACCGTTTTGGTCCCCGGCAGGGAGGTACGGGACGTGACGCTGCGCAGGGTCGATGAGGCCTCGTGCTGCGGGGCGGAATGTTCGGATGAGGAGCTGATGGCTCTGGCGGATGCGGTCAAGCGTCACCCGGCAGGCAGCAAGCTCAACCGCGCAGGTGGTGATGCCGCGTGAACCCGCAGCACCGCAACGCTCTGATCGCGGGCATCAACCGGGTGATGGAGGGCCTGGCCATGGTTGGACAGGCGCTCGAAGCCGACGGCTGGGAGGGCATCGAGGACGAGTACGCGCTGGCTGGTGCTAGGCCGGTTGCCGCCGCGCGACTCGAGGAGCCCGCTTTCCAGGCCGAGCTCGAAGAACGCGTAGCAGCCGAGGAATCCGCCAAGCCTGCCGAGCCGGTGCGTGAGTACACGCTCGAAGAAGTGCGAGCTTTCCTGGCGGAGCTGTCCCAGCAGGGCTACACCACCCGGGTGCGCCAGCTGATTCTGGACGCTGGTGCGAAGGCTCTCTCAGAGGTGGACCCGGGCAAGTTTGGCCAGATCATGGCTGGGGCTGAGGAGATCGCGAATGCCTGATAGCCACGCACTCTTGAGTGCTTCGAGTGCTCACCGGTGGCTGCACTGCCCGCCCTCCGCGCTCGCCACAGATGGCGTGGCAGATACGCCATCGGACGCTGCGTTGCAGGGCACGGCCGCGCATGCTCTGGCTGAGTACAAGCTGCTGCGGTTCCTCAAGCGCCGTGCGAAGCGCCCCACCTCGGAGTGGATTGATGAGGAGATGGAGGGCCACAGCGACGACTACGTCGCCTTCGTGGCCCAGCACCTCGAGTCTACTCGGGAGCACTGCGCGGACCCGCAAGTGTATGTCGAGCAGCGCCTGGACTACTCCCACCTCGCCCCGGGCGGCTTCGGGACCGGGGACTGCGTCATCGTCGCCGAGCCCACCTTGCAGGTCATTGACCTCAAATACGGGATGGGTGTCGAAGTCAGCCCCGTCGAGAACCCACAGCTCATGCTCTACGGGCTCGGCGCTCTGGCCGCGTTCGACGCGCTCTACAACATCGAGGAAGTCTCGCTGAGCATCTTCCAACCTCGTCGCGCCAACGTCGAGACCTGGACGATAAGCACCCAGGACCTGATCGCGTGGGGCGAGAACACGGTCAAGCCGATTGCTGACCTGGCTGCCCGCGGTGAGGGCGCGTATGCCGCTGGTTCGTGGTGTCAGTTTTGCCGGATCGCACCCACCTGCCGCCCTAGGGCCGAGTCGAATCTCGCACTCGCAAGGCACGAGTTCGCCCCACCCGCCGAGCTCAGCATTGCTGAGGTCGCGGATGTGCTGGCGAAAATCCCTGAGCTCAAAGCCTCGGCATCCGACATCGAAGCATGGGCCTTAGCTCAGGCCCAAGCCGGCACCCAGATCCCTGGGTTCAAGGTCGTCGCCGGCCGCTCCATCCGCAAATACACCGACGAGGCCGCGGTTGCTGAGGCCGCCAAGGCCGCGGGCTACACCGACATCTGGGACAAACGCCTGATCGGCATCACCGCCATGGAACGCCTCATGGGCAAGAAGACCTTCACCGAAACCCTCGGGGACCTGGTGGTCAAGCCCGAAGGCAAACCCACCCTCGTTCCCGAATCAGACAAGCGGCCAGCACTGCACCGAGTTAGTGCGGCCACCGATTTCACCAACAACACCATCGACTGACCAAGGAGGTCAACCATCATGACTGTTCACAATCCGACACGCGTTGTCACCGGCGAAGTCCGCCTGTCCTACGCCCACCTGTTCGAGCCCCAGTCCATCCAAGGCTCCAAGCCCAAGTACAGCGTCAGCCTGATCATCCCGAAGTCTGACCGGGAGACGATCGGCAAGATCGAGCGGGCAATCGACGCCGCCATCGAGGTCGGCACCGCCAAGTTTGGTGGCAAGCGCCCTAACAAGGCAGCCCTGAAACTCCCGTTGCGCGATGGCGATACCGAGCGTGACGACGAGGCTTACGCCGACTGCTTCTTCGTCAATGCGAACTCCACCCTGCCGCCTGAGGTGGTGGATCAGGACTTGAATCTGGTGCTCTCTGTCGCGGAGGTTTACTCCGGCTGCTACGCACGTGTCTCGTTGAACTTCTACGCCTTCAACACCAACGGCAACCGCAGCATTGCCTGCGGCCTAGGTAACGAGCAAAGATTGCGTGACGACGAACCGCTGGGTGCTGGCCGCATAAGCTCTGCTGACGACTTCCTGAACTAGGCACTTACAGGAAGGAAAACAACGCTCATGTGGAACTATCTTCTCCCGTTTCTCGTTGGCTCGGGTTTGGCGACCATCATGTTCTCCATCGCTCTGACCGTGTCGGAACTGGCCTCGGAATTCATCCGCATCACGTTCTCAACCAGGGAAGCGCATAAACGCCTCGACGAGACCCTGCAAGCCGAACGCGACGCTACAAGCCGCCTCGAGAAGCTCACATCAGGAAAGTAACCAACACAACCCCCAGGGGTGGGGCATGCCAGGTATATGTTTTGGCCTGCCCCACCCTTTCTAGCGTGAAAAGAACGGACGTGGAACACGTCGACACCGATCTTGAAACATACAGCTCGATAACCTCACCAC
This sequence comes from Schaalia suimastitidis DSM 15538, assembly GCF_000429105.1. GTDB lineage: Bacteria > Actinomycetota > Actinomycetes > Actinomycetales > Actinomycetaceae > Pauljensenia > Pauljensenia suimastitidis. The sequence continues at coordinate 36,712 of NZ_AUBF01000012.1, read as the reverse complement.
CCATGGTGTCCACCCATACACCCAAGACCCAGGCTTTCGTATCCGCTTATTCGGCTACGGTGTCGACGGCATGCCGGGGAAAGTGATTGACCTGGCCCAAGGCGAAGTCATCCCACAACAGCTCCTCGCCGAGTGGGTGAACCCACTGATCGTGAAATCGGCGTTTAACGCAGCAAAAGACTCTGCCGGTAAAGGCCTCATCCGACGCTTCTCCATCCCCAGCAAAACCGGCATGTCCACCCTGCCCTCAGATGGCTTGGAGGGCTGGCAGCACTTCATCTCCTATAACCAGCGTGACGTGGATGTTGAGGTCCGAGTCGTCCAGCGCCTCGAGCGAAACCTCAGGCGCAATTCGAATGTGGAACCTACTGGCTTGACCTGTACAGCAACTGCCGTGGAGTGCACTCTGACACGACTCTTGCCGTCCGTGCCGTTTGGACCGACACTAACCACCGGGACGTTTGTCTCAGCAGGGCACAGCGGGTAACCGGGTTGGACAATCCCAGCGGCCTGATCGAGCTCGAAAACTGGCTGACTGAACACAGCCGCACGTTGAAGTCCTTAACCAAAGCAAAGGTAGAGACAGCGTTGGAAACAGCTACTGGTGAGGCGACCAAGGTCCTCAGGTTGCCTCAAGATCTGTCCCGGTCTTCGGTGAAGTAATACCGGGCAATGCTTCAAGTGGCAGGAACCAATGAATTCGCTCGAGAGGCTGATTCAGTGCAGGAGGGCCGGGCGTACCAAACATTTCGCCTACCCCTCGTTCATGTGCAGAATCTTCCCCGCAATCGCATGGCTGACGTTACAAACGCCTGTGCCCTCCCCACCACGCACAGCGGGCCTTGGAGTAGCTCCACACCTTTTGCCGACACGCTCAGTCAGGCTAATCCGTAGCGTCTTCATCCCATCCCGAAATGTAGGTTTATCGTCGCAGACCTTTCTGGGATCGAGGCCCGCGTGCTTGCGTGGCTTGTCGGCGAAGACGGCACCTTCGAGACTTCCGTCAGGGTAGGGATCTCTGCTGTGAAAGCACATCCCCTCATGTTTGGTATCCCAATCGAGAAGTATGCTGTCAACAGTGAGCTGTGGCAGAAAGGCAAGATGGCGACGCCTTCCTGCTGGTATGGCGGTCAATCGGGGTCCTCACCGCTCGCTACAAGGGCGCTGCGCACGGAGTTGGCGAGACAGACAGAACATCGTCGACGAACCCACCGGCGGTGCCAGCATGGAGGATACCGTCGCGTCCACAACCCGGCTACCCGTCTGGGCTGATGAACTGCCGCTCGATACCGACGGGTATAAGTGCGACTTCTGCATGAAAGATTAGTTAAAGACGCGAGTTAAAAATTCCATAGAGGCAAGTCATGCCAATTCTGCGGTGCGCCTGTCCTCTCGAAGGGAATAATTGCATTGTGGGGGAACGTCTCCAGCGTATTCACTAGCACCTTACTGCCGGTCAGATCGAGCTGGTAGTGAAGGAATCGGATCAGGCTGATCTGCCCAAACAATCTATGGGTGAGGCTGTTAACTGGCTCCATGAGCTCGTTGCTAATAGGTTTAGGTTTGATATCGAAGCCCCGATTGAACAGTCGTGCGTGATGAGCGGAAAGGTTACGCAGCACGTTCAGTGATTTCAGTGTTGACTCAAGCTGTGGAGCCGTCATCGCGCATAAACATGCAATCGCTCCGCGCACATGTTGAGGACAAAACCGATACAGGTTAGACAGCATTCCCCAGTCCATGATCTCGACGGCCACCCACACTGGTAGCATTCCCCCATACCGTGTCCGGTGGTGCTCGACGAAATCCTCACGCGATTTCTTCAAGGCATCGCTATATTTATCAAGCCATACTGCGTGCTGTGTCTTGTGCGGATCTTTGCGATCGGGCATACGAGCCACAGCATTGAGCTGTTCAGGGTCTAGGTGCACCAGCGGATCGACTTTTCCTAAGTGATATCCCACTAGGGTGCGCAGTGCTAGCTCTACGGGTGACAGGCTTGTGAACACTGCACTGCGTAGCCTTGCGTCGAACTCGTACAAATCGACACACAGTTTCAATGACATTCCCCGCTGAAAGTTATCGGTAGGTTTGCCCGACTCAAAATCAATGATGCGTGCCGAATGCCAGTATCCAGAAAGCCGGTAATAGTTGCGCGTTGCAAGCACTGCGACCGCCTGATCAACTTCCTCGATATGCATGCCACGTGAACGCAAAAGGGCTACTTGGTCTGCATAACTACGAAAAGGCTTAATCGCGTCGTCGGCCGCTACTCCTCCATACGTGAAAGGACCGGCCCTGGACTCCCACCGAAGCAGGTAGCGGAACCGGTCGTGTTGCCAACAAGTGTAGCACATTCCATCTGACAGGTGTAGCTGGAACGAGACAGTGTCCCGTCTTCCGGTTTTGGCTCTCTGTCACGCCTGATAGGTAAGCGGCACTGTATCGCCATTCCCTTCCACGCCAAGATCATTGTCGATGATCCCACGAGCGGCGCTAAGCTCGACGGCATTGATTTGCGCATGACGTGGTCACCCGCCACCTGGGCCACTGGCCGACCGATCACCGCAGATTCCTATGAGTTCGAGTTCTTCATGAAGGACTCCTGTTCAACTCCTCATGTCGCCGGTTTGGTGTGCCGCATAGGACGTATGGTCGAAAGGCCAGGGAGCGCTAGGTGTCATCGAGTACGCTACCCTGTGCCGCTCAGAAAGGAGCCTGTGATAGCTACCATCTTAAGCTGTTTGAACACCCGGGTTTTGGAAGCCTACACGCCGTTCTTGGCGGTGAGGTGATCCACGTCTACATCAAGGGCGCTGCTGTCGCGCGAGGACATCGCAACACCAACAAGGTGATCAAGGATCACAAAGCAACGAGGCGCTAGCTGCCCATGCAGCGGTGGGACAAAGGCAATCACATCATCGACAAAGCAACCCTTCAAGGAAGGCCATGTTATGTAGGGTTCGACTATGCGTTACGCAAGGCCGCCTCGTGACGCCTCCTGGCGGCCTTGGTATGACGCCCGCGTACTTCCGGGGCTCAGCCTTGATCTTCAGCGACAACACGCTCCCCATGTCCGTACCTGTCCGCGAGCCACGCGGATGTTTCCACGTCAGGCACGCAGTCTCACACAAAGGCATCCAAGATGAGCCTGACACCAACGCGACATGTGGTGAGTAGTGCCATACAGTCTACGTAGCTGTCAGTGTAGCCAGTTTCTTCCTGAGGGGATTGTCCCGAATGTATCAAGCCATCTCAATCAGCCTAGGTCTTCTGATCTTGGTGGTCGCAGTTATCTTGATAGTCATCGCGCACGCCATGCGAAAGGACAAGCTGCCGCCAAACTCATGGGCAGGAATCAGGACAAAGAAAGCATTTGAATCGTATGAATCCTGGTACCAGGTTCAACGTTCGGGTTCAATACCGCTCATGTGCCTTGCTGTCGCGTATATCGACTCGAGCTTACTCTTTATCCTCCAAGGGATTTACCATGAGACAATTTCTGAACTCATCCCGATAACTGTTCTTACCGTACAAAGCTTCGTTGGAATCATCTGGACCTACCAAGCAAGTCGGAACCCACATCCATCGCAGGCGACAAACCAGGAGAAGTGACGTCGTTCGGAAGAATTAACGCCACAATGGGGTCGATCGACGCATACTTCAGCATTTATTTGCTGGTATGCTTGGCGAGCTTTTGACGCGTACTCCCTCATGATAGCCATTTCAGGGCTATCAGGAACGAGAAGCGTTCCTGCTGCTATCAATTCTTGGAACTACGCTCTGTTTACAAATGATTCCTCACTTTTGGGGTGTGCAGCGAATTTCCAGTCGAGTATCACCGGCCTGGAATGCTTGCTCAAGGGCATCCATCCCCTGGGCACTTATTCTTCCGAGCCGGGTGTTATTCCCAAGATGGGTGCTCACCATGAATACCACAGAGGACGATTGGTACAGCAAGATATCCCCCGGCTGTGCTGTCTGGAACGGGTGATGTAGTTGATTGGCTTTGGGCACGATAGGCATGACATGCGGATACAGCGAAATGAAGGATTACCGCAAGACTAGAGGCCGAGGCTATTTGTGAAAAACTCATGAATCTTCTCAAAGGGGATTATCAGCATCTGGTCGTATAAGTCTGTGTGGTTCGCCTCTGGGATGATCAGTAGCTCTTTGTTCTGTGGGTAGCGTGACGACAAGCGTTCAAAGGCGGTCTCACTGAAATAACGCGAGTGAGCTTGCTCGCCATGGATCAGGAGCACAGCGGAACGGATTTCGTCAGTGAATTGCAAGGACTTGGCGTTCAGGAAGGACAATGCCGAGGTTCTATTCCATCCATGAGTGGAATTCAAGGAGCGTGGGTGGTATCCGCGCTCGGTCTTATAGTAAGCGTGGTAGTCCTTGATGAAGGTGGGTGCATCGTCGGGAAGTGGGTCCACAACCCCACCAGCGCGGGCGTAACTACCGTTGCGCATGTCTTCGATTCGTTGCTGGTTGAGTTGAACCTTGAGTTCATGGCGTTCATCAATACCAACACCATCGTTGTATCCGAATGCGCTGACCCGGGTCAGGTCGTACATCGTCGAGGCCACTGTGGCCTTAATCCGAGAATCAACGGCGGCCGCGTTGAGCGCAATGCCACCCCATCCGCAGATTCCAAGGATGCAGATCTGTTCTGAATTGACCAGAGGGTGTAGTGAAAGGAAATCGACGGCGGCACTGAAATCTTCGGTATTGATGTCTGGTGAGGCAACGTAGCGGGGGTGTCCGGAGCTTTCTCCTGTGAAACTCGGGTCGAAAGCGATGGTAAGGAATCCGAATGCAGCGAGTGTCTGTGCGTACAGGCCAGAAGCCTGTTCTTTTACTGCTCCGAACGGTCCGCTCACAGCGATGGCCGGTAATTGTCCTTCGATGTCACGTGGCCGGTACAGGTCGGCAGCCAACACAGTGCCGAAGCGAGTGGCAAACTCGACTTTTTCGTGGTGAACCTGGGAATCACGTGGGAATGTTTTGTCCCACTCTGGGGTCAGTTCAAGGGTAGGCATCGCTTGTCTCCATTCAGAAAAGTGAGGGTCTTATGTCACGGTATTCGTGCTAACCTCTACGTTAAAACCTCAATCCAACTTGAGGTCAAGTGGAAGGAAGAGGTACTCGTAAAATGCGGATCGGAGAAGTGTCTGAGCTTTTCGGACTGCCGGTCTCCACACTGCGCTACTACGACAGCTGTGGCTTCTTCCCCAGGATGAAGCGTGCAGGAGGACAACGAATCTTCAGCCGCAGGGAGATCGAGGCCATCGAAACGATTGAATGCCTCAAGAAGTCGGGCTTGTCAATCGATGAAATCCGACGTTTCATTTCGTGGTGCGAACAAGGTGACGTAACGCTCAAAGAAAGGCTTGCCCTCTTTACGGAGCGTAAGCAGGAACTTCATCGTCAGATGAGCGAGTTACGCAAGGTCGAAGCGATGCTTAATTTCAAACTTTGGTACTACGAACGTGCGGTCGAAGCAGGAACTGAAGGAGCGGTCAAAGGTCTCACCGAGGATCAGATGCCCGAATGGGTGAGGACCGAATACCAAATCTCCTACTCCACGTCCAACGGCGTCAACCCCTAGCGGAGCGTAATCATGCCCATGCCTCACCTGATCGGCTGCTTTGCGCCTCGGCAATGGACGCATACCGGGCATGCGCGGCAGGACGCCTCGGCCAGTGCCTTTCGAGCCACCTCGTATAGTGGCCAGACACGGACTCGTAAAAACGACGCACTACCAACAGTTTGCGGCCTGATGCCTTCGTTTTTGTTTTCAGCGATGCGGTTCTGACGCATACGCACCCCAACTTGGCGCGTATTGACAATAGTTGGCGCAATTTGTTGACGTGCAACTGTTGATTCTTGCGTAGTGTTGACAACGTCAAGGCAATGTCAATAGAAAGAGCACATCATGTCACTTGCACTTATCACTGGGTCATACGGCGGTCTCGGCACTGAGTTCGTCAACATCCACGCAAAAACAGGCGGGGACCTCATTCTTGTTGGACGTTCTCAAGCCAAACTTGAAGAACAAGCCACAAAGGTCCGTGACACCTTCGGTGTTCAGGTATACACCGTGAAAGCTGACCTCTCTGACGAAAGTGCCGCGCACACAATCTTCGAATACTGCATGAGCAATATCCTACTTCCTGATCTTTTCATCAATAATGCAGGATTCGGCGGTCAAGGTGACTTCGCTCGCGAACGCTCAATGGAACAAGACCTCTCGATGATTGCAGTCAACATCGAAGCTCCAACCCGACTTCTCAAACTCTTCTTGCCTGAGATGATCAAACGTGGCAGTGGCCGCGTTCTTAACGTCTCTTCCACTGCGGCCACCACGCCGGGGCCACTCCAAGCCGTCTACTATGCGACGAAAGCGTATGTGACAAGTTGGTCCAATGCGCTGTGGCGTGAAGTGCAAGGCACAGGAGTAACCGTTTCTTGCCTCATGCCAGGTGCGATGCAAACAGGCTTCGCGACTGCTGGCGGCTTAGATGACACCAAACTTTTTGCCAACGCAATGTCCCCGACCAAGGTGGCACAAGAAGGCTACGACGGAATGCTCCAAGGAAAAATCAACATTATTTCTGGCCTCGTTTCGTGGCAGCGTCCCCTTATCGCATTGTCGCCACTCATGCCACGCAAACAAATGCTGAACTTTGTGTACGATCAGCAAATCGCAGGTAGCGCAAAGTAAAAATATGCCGACCTACCTTCTCGATCAATCGTTGTTAACGGTATCAACGCAATAACCTTCAACACCGCTGATCTTTTGCTTCCGTTTGTTGCAACAAATACGGCAATGTGGGAGTTTTTCGAACCGGAATTACGTAAACGGCTCGACCACCTCGAAATAGACGACACAATGGCCGCTCGGGTACGTGCAGCGCTTATTGAACTCCTTCCGGCAGGCAAAAGTACCGTTGAAGACGTTGCACACGCACTTCACACAAGTGCTCGCACAATTCAACGCAGACTCAGCGAAGAAGAAACCACATACCGCAAACAACTCAATCACGTACGTTTATTGTTGGCGAAACAGTACCTTGCCAATACTGAAATGAGCCTGGACACCATTGCATTCATGCTCGATTACAGCGAGCCCCACAGCTTCGTACGTGCCTTCACTTTGTGGACTGGTCAAAGCCCCACACAGTATCGCGCTCACTAACGAAACGAAAGGCGAACGTTAGTAATCACGTGTTCCCCGTTTCGTGAGCCAAATTCGTGAGAGGAAAGAGGCTATACGTCAAAGGTGGAGGCACTGTCATCTTTTGTTGGCACGTATTCCAAGAGGTCGGCAGGTTGGCATTGCAGGACTTGGCAGATTGATTCCAGAGTGGAAAAACGTATTGCGCGTGCCCGTCCATTCTTCAGTATCGACACGTTAACGGGCGTCAATCCCACGGCGTCGGCAAAGTCTTTAACAGATAGGCCCTTTTGGGCAAGCAAGGTGTCAAGTTTGACGCGAATCATCCTAAATCACGTACTCCAACTCATCGTGGGCGCTGGTGTGTTGAAGATAAAGGAAACGACCAATAGATACCAGGGCATAAAAACAGACGCCGAGTGTCAAAAAACCAATGAATCCGAGGCTCACCATTAGATGTCGGACCTGGACACACCATATTGCATGGGCAAGGCCAAGTGTGGGTAGCCCAGCGGCAAAGACCGTTGCGACCTGAATCATCGTGAACCATTTTAGTGACCTGCGTGTGTAGTAGGCGGGCGTCTCAACGCTTCCAGCCAATAGCCACAGAGCAACGAGGATCACTTGCACTGCACATAATGCCCCAACTGCACAGAGTGAATACGGGAGCACAAGATGTGACACCTCAGGATTGAACAGGGCAACCTCGTTGGCTACTAAGGGTGCAATCAGTTGAAAGGGAATGATTGCAATGATGAGAATGACAAGGGTGATTCGCAAAAGAAGACGCGCATTTCGAAACTCCATATATCGATTATCGATATGTCTCTATTGTCTGTCAATACCTGGAACTGCCAGAAAAACGTCATTACGATAGTGACGAACCGATTCGATACGCAATCTCAGCCCATCTGACAAAGGTGGCTGCACCTCGGCAAACACCAAGGAAGGGACGAGCAGACGCATGGTGCTGGACCTGAAAAAAGAACATAAAGAACTCTATGCACCGCAAGCTCAACCGACGATACTTACCGTTGCGCCCGCTCGTTACATTGCGGTGAGGGGACAAGGCGACCCCAACGAGAGTGATGGCGACTATGCGCACACTATTGCCGCACTCTACGCGGTCGCCTACACAATAAAAATGAGCAAAAAAGGTGACCGCCACATTGAAGGCTACGTTGACTTCGTTGTTCCACCCCTTGAAGGATTCTGGTGGCAAGACGGCACAGAAGGTGTTGACTACGCAAATAAGGCAGCATTTCAATGGATCGCACTGATCCGAATGCCTGACTTCGTGACACCCGAAGTAGTGGCATGGGCAGCTCAAACGGCAAGTGCGAAAAAGAAACAAGATTTTTCGTGCGTAGAACATCTGGTCTACGACGAAGGGCTGTGTGTTCAGTGCCTCCACGTAGGCCCCTATGACGACGAGCCAATGACCGTTGCCTCGATGCATGACTACATTGCCCAGCAAGGCTACGTCCTCGACATTTCACACACGCGCCACCACCACGAAATCTATTTAGGGGATCCGCGCAAAGTCGCTCCAGAAAAACTCAGAACTATTATTCGACACCCCGTGCGTCCCAAATAAAAGCGATCAATCAGGCAGACGGGCCATTGCACTAAAGTGGCGGGGAATAACGGGATCGTTCACTGGAGAAAGACGCCGCGACGACCGCAAGCACCAATCAACTCGATGGGTACCTTACTCGGTTTCGATATCACTGCTCGTCTGCTGTGTTGGGACCATGCGTAGTCTCGATGGCACTCGTAGGGAACGACAGCCTGTCGCGCTCCGCGGCGAGCCAGGTGGCGTCTCGCTCGCCCTGAGGGATCGCTTTGCTGACGATCCGATTGAACATCTCACGTAGTGGCTGGAAATTCTGTTGCTCAGATGCTGCCCGGCTTGCGTGGTCGTTGGTTGCGCCGAGCACCTCGCGCCAGTCAAGCTGCCACCCGGCGTCGCGGGCGACGCGATTCCAGAACACTCGTTGCGTCCTGCCGTTACCTTCGCGGAACGGGTGCACGTAGTTAAACTGGTCGTAGTGGTACGTTAGGCGGTCGATGAACAGCTCGCGGTTCATACCGCGCAGCTCATTGTCGGCCCGTAACTCCGCCGCGCAGTATGCGGCGGAACGACTGATCATCGATGCGGGAAGAAAGAACAGGGCTCCCTCCACATTCTTTCGAATGTCAACGGTGCGCAACTCTCCTGCCCAGTCGTAAACGTCCTGGAACAGATGACGGTGAATCGCACACAACTCGTCAAGGTCGCCGGTCGGCTTTACCGGGTGATCTAGGAACTGAATCAGGCGGGCAAAGGAAAGGTCACCCTCGGCCTCGTCGAGGGCAGTCTTCGTCCGTGCGCCGACCTTATTCCTTAGTAGACCCGTCTTGGGATCAAGATACGGGTCGACGAAGTCAGTCGAGGCCATAGCGTGCCCGCGCGCGGGCCACTAATTCGTCAGAGTCAATGCGGCCAGCAATGTACTCGGCGGCGTCCTTCCGGCCGACAGGCGTCACCGACAGGCCTTCCATCTCGCCACTGTGGATCGCCTCGGCCACACGCAGCTTGCGTTCGTCCACGGTTGTCACGGTGGTTGCTGTCGTGGCTGCCACGTGGTGCTCCTTTCGCTTGGCGCAAACTCATTTCTAGTCGGTTGCCTTGAAAACGATCGAGGGAGAGTTTTGGGATGTGTGTTTTACCCGTGAGTAGATTGAAGACTGGGAGTCGAAGCTTCGGCTATGAAGCGCCCGGGAGGTGTCCCTATCCTGAGAATCCTCAAGTATGAATCTTTTTCTAGTAGCGGGGACAGGATTTGAACCTGCGACCTCCGGGTTATGAGCCCGGCGAGCTACCGAGCTGCTCCACCCCGCGTCGGTAATGACCAGCCTACCTGCCTGTCGTGCGAGCCTCAAACTGAGGAGCGGTGAGATGGGTCATGTGTGGCTGATGAAGTGCCTACCTGCCCGCCTCGTAACCTGGGATGAAACCACACAACGGCCACACTTACCGCCAGAATTGCTACCGCCAAGGCAAAAGGGGATAGAGGATGCCAGCCGTACATTGCGGCTGCGCTGACTGGCGCAAATATCCACGTCACCGCTCCGGTCGCGTTGAGGACGCCGGCAACGCCACCTTGTTCCGCAGCGCTGACAGCAAGGGAGCCTCCGGCAGAAAATCCGGGCCCAACCAAACCCGATGCGACACCAAGGGTCAGGGCCACCACAATCAACAACCACAGTTGCGTAGCGAAGGTAAGGACGATCAAGAAAATAAACCCGAGACTCACCCCTCGGCGCATCAGCTCGGCAGGTGTCCACGCAAGGCGAGGGACGACCACTAGTTGCATGAGCATCGCTCCGACGGCGTGCGACATCAACAGCACTGCTGTTAAGGGAATTGCTTCTTGTGGAGTCAGTGCCAAACGGTCCTGCACAATGAAGCCTGCCAGAATCTGGGTGACCCCTGTAGCGAAAAAGATTCCGAAGGCTCCAAGCATCCACGGCAAGATACGCGCGTCATTCCAGGCGACACGAGGCGGTAGTGCGGCTGGCGTTTCGTGCGCAGCTCGTGTTTCTTTGCGAGGCGGTGTGTGGCGTGGCAGTTGTTCTTCCTTGTGCGGTTCCTCCTGCTGTTTTTCCTCGTTTTGAGGTACTGCGTGGGGCTGCTGCCCGCTTGACGTAGCGGCAGAGTTTTCTCGTGCGGTGGGCTCCTTGCCCAATATGGTGCGGTTTTCACGTGCGCTCACGAAATTGGACACCTCGGTGGGCTCCTTGCCCAAAATAGTGCGGTCTTCGGTTGCCACACCGAGGGCCTCTTTTGCCACGCTGCCGGTAGCCTCAACCACACCGAAGGCTTCTTCTGACACGCTACAGTGCTCATCTGCAGTGGAACGTGAAGACACACCTTGGCGTGCTTTCGGTAAGGCAAACCACGCAATTAGCAAAGCAATGGCAACAAACCATGGTGTTGCATGTACCGGCGCATCAATCCACCACAGTGCCAGAAGAGACGACACCATTGACCCGATCATGATGGACACATTGATCGCGCCAGAAAAAGAGGCCATCCCGCGAATACGTGCCGCCTCGGTGTCGGTCAGCTGCGCAACAAGAACCTGACCGGTGGGCGGTATTGCCGCAACGGCAGCACCAAAAAACGGGCCACGCGAGATGATAATGGCACATGCGGTTAGTGCCACACCAAGGGCGCCAATACTGCGCGCCCATACAGCCAACGAAAAAAGAATCCCGGCAACAAAGGCGCAGCTGAGGGCCAAAAGAATGACACGTCTAGGGCCCCAAGCAACCGCACGGCGTCCCCAAAACTGTGATAAGGCAGCAACAGTCAGTGCCGCCACTGAAACCGCCGCGCCGACACTCCACTCAGGTAACTGCAATTCACGGGCCAACGGCGCCACGGATACATTCAACATATTTTGCGCGGTATAGGTAAATAACACCACGGCAAGTAAGGCACGTACAGTCGGGTCAGCAGTTACAGCAGTCACGCGGGTTGAAGGCACGACGTAACAATACGCCTGCGCACGTGACGGCTCCACATCGTCAGTGCGACACGTGAGTAATGCGGACAGTCGGGCGAACCCAGTTACCTCTACGCGGGAGTGTCAACGACGAATATACGTCACAACTTTCCAGGCAGCATCCCCGGAAATAGGCCGCCACTCCTGATCTGAACGATCCTCATCGACGCGCCATGTGGCGCTGTCAATAGGTGGCGCATAGACCGCTGGCGCTCCCTCAGGCACGTTCACTTCAAGGTCAAGGTGCGTCACGACCAACTCGTCTACTAGCGGGAGTGCTTGCGCATATACGGCGCCACCTCCGGCAATCCACACTGTATGAGCGGTATGTTCGCGCGCCCAGTCCCGACAGACGACAATGCCGTCCTCAAGTGACGACACGACAACTGCTCCCGAAGCAACATATGTTGTGTCGCGCGAAAGGACAACATTGAGTCGTCCCGGCAGGGGGCGACCTAAGGCCTCCCAAGAGGCGCGTCCCATCAACACCGGGCAGCCCAGCGTTGAGGCTTTAAAATGTGCGAAATCTGCTGGGACATGCCATAGCATTGCCGTGCCTGACCCAAGGAGCCCACGCCGGTCCTGTGCCCAAATTGAGGCGATACGCACCCCTGTTGTCGCCTCGTCCATCACACCGCCACCGGCGCCTTAATGGTCGGGTGATGCTGGTAGCCAACAACGTCAACATCATCAAAGTCATAGTCGAAGATCGACGATGCCTGCCGGAGTCGCAACACTGGGAAAGGGTACGGCTCGCGCGACAACTGCTCGGTGACCTGCTCGACGTGATTGTCATAGATGTGGCAGTCGCCGCCCGTCCACACGAAATCGCCCACCTCAAGACCGGCTTGCTGAGCAAACATGTGGGTCAGCAGCGAATACGAGGCAATATTGAAGGGGACACCAAGGAACATATCGGCACTACGCTGGTAGAGTTGCAAACTCACGCGCCCGTCTGCCACATACAGCTGGAAAAAGGCGTGACACGGTTCTAAAGCCATCTTGCCTAACTCGCCAACATTCCAGGCTGACACGATCATACGTCGAGAGTTGGGGTTCGTTGTCAGCGTGTGGAGGACCTCGGAAATCTGGTCAATTTCGCGGCCAGCCGATGCCGCCCAGCGTCGCCATTGCACGCCATAAACCGGACCGAGGTCACCGTGCTCGTCGGCCCACTCATTCCAAATACGGATCCCATTGTCTTGCAACCACCGCACATTGGAGTCCCCCTTGAGGAACCACAAAAGCTCGCCGATGATTGACTTCATGTGGACCCGCTTGGTTGTGATCAGCGGAAATCCTTGCGACAGGTCATAACGCAATTGTGCACCAAAAAGGGAACGTGTACCGGTGCCCGTGCGGTCCCCTTTGGGTTTTCCTTCGCGCATTATGCGCGCCAGTAGGTCCTCGTATTGGCGATCGATTGCCGAGGCGGGGGCGATAGCGGCGCTGTCGGCGTCCGCCGAGGGGAGCTGGGATGAGTCGACAGTGGGGGACACGTTAAACTCCGATCATTACGTGAAGCTAGGATTTTCCCACATGGTGGTGGGTCAGTGGGGGAGTTGCAATTCGGTGAAGCGACGCTCAATATCGCCTTCATCAGTGGTGTCAATATCAACGGTCACCGGGACATCGATGATGAGTGGCGCTTCGCCTAGCGCAATATTCAAACCCTCTACCACCTTCTTAGCAAGGGAGGAACCAACACCCCAGCCCACCACCGCGCCAATGCCAAAGGGGATCAGGCGTCCCAATGTGGATGACACGGCAGATGATGCTACCCGTTTGCGAATCCACCGCAGCATCAGCGAATTAAATTGCTCAGCTGAAATGGTGCGAATATCCAAGAATGACGTGCGGAACCATGCGAGTGCCTGAATCCCCACTTGGCGACTGATGACGTCGGCACCTTCCTGGCCGGTAAGGGATGCTAAGACAAGTGCCGTCCGTTTCGCAGGGTCGCGAATATCTAGCCCGTGGAGGTGAGCGACGACGAGCGCATGGTGGGACGCCTCGGCAATAAATGCGGTCAGCTGAGCCGCCGAAGCGGCAGCACTGACGGCAGTGCCAGCTCCCGGGAATGCAGCAGCACCACCAACCGCAGCCGACTCCGCACTGACTCGCCGAATAAAACGCCGGTGAGCGATGTCAACGAGCTGGGCTGGCGTAGCCTCAGGGTGTGCGGCGCGTAGCTTGAAGGCTGAACGTTCTGAAACGTCATACGGTACCTCAACGGCAGCAGCCCACAGTGCGCTTGGAGAGAACTTCGTCAACTGCTTGGCAGACATACTAGGCCTGATCGGACAGATCTTCACTGGTGAAGGTACGCGTGTACGGAAGAGGACGCTCAAAGGAATGGCCAATCGTGCAGTTGCGATCAATGGCTCCTTCAGCGCGGCGCAAAACCGTGGCACGCTGCTGCTCATCAAGGGCCGACAGATCCTGAATAAGCTCAACTTGGAACGCTTCGTAGCGGTCAGCGTCAGAGTTGTAGGTGCCGCTGACTCCAATCAACTGCTCGAAGTCTTCGCCAAGCGCTCCTGCTAGTCGCACGTCACTGGACATGGCGTTGCATCCGGCTAAGGCAAGTTTCAAAAGGTCCCCGGGGGAAAAACGACCGGGTCCGTCACCGACAAGCACTTCGGCGCCGCGCGCGTTGCGCGCAACGTATTGGCGTGTCCCGGTGCGCTCAAGGTAGAGCGCTGGGCCGGGGCCGTTATCGGCAGCTGGTGCGGGAACTTCAGTAGTCATGGCTCTATTCTTTCGCGATTGCCGAGGCTGTGCACAGGAACACTCGGTCCCTCAGTGTTGGGGTCGCCACTAGTGTTCAGATAGCCAGGTGGAGACGAGCTCTTCTTCTTTGCGAATGAGACGATCCACCTGACCTGACAGCATCTGTTCGACGCGTGAGCCAAATAGTGGGATGGTCACGCGTACGTCAGCGGTAATGGTGCGCAGCGTTGAGGTGCCATCCGCGTCGGTGAGCTCCTGTGTGATAGAGAGTTGAAGGGGTAATCCGGGTGCTTCAACGGTGATGGTTCCACGCCACCCTTGCCCGTCATGGTGCCAACGTTCATGCAGACTTACACTAAGATCGCCCTGGCCTGGTATAAAACGTGCAGCTGCCCCAGGTAGACGTGATCGGGGGATGGCAACCACGGTATCGAGGCCCGTATCAATGCCGTTGACGTCAACCGAAATTGTAGGTATTTGGGACAGGCGAAACCGCGCAAAATCGGGGTTTTGAAGCAGTCTAGCGATCACGTCTGGTACAGCGTTATGGTGCAAGGTTGCACAGATTTGCACGATTGGCTCCTTAAAGTGGAAAAGGGTGAGACCTATGTGATTGTCGCATTAGAATCAAATCTATGAGAAGCCTGACGCAACTAGCGGAGAACGCTGACGCCGTACCTTTGGCGCCCGCGGACCTCGACTGGTTGCACCTTCTTCTTGCTGACTGGCAGGTATTGGCTGATCTTGCTGCAGCTGACCTTGTTCTATGGCTTCCAACACAGGATGATCGTTTCGTTGCCATTGCACATTGTCGTCCAGCAACATCGGCCACGGTTCATGTGAATGACATCATTGGCTTGTATTTGCCTGCGGCGCGTGAAATTGAAATGAGGCGTGCCCTGGTCACTGGTCAAGTGGTGAAGGCCTCGTCTGCGCGGTGGGCAGGCACGTATTCCATGATGGAAACATGCGTGCCGGTGTGCCGCAACGGACGCATCATTGCTGTGATGTCCTGTGAAGCTAATCAGTCCTCGCCGCGCCTCCCACTGGGTTTTGAAACGTGGACGCTTGAGGCCGCTGACTGTCTGTGCTCCATGATGTCGCGAGGTGAATATCCTTACGAATCGACGCCAACGGTGACCAGTCGAGGCGTGCCGCGTGTCCTTGATGGTGTTGTCCTGCTGGACGCAGAAGGACGTGTGGAGCAGTTGACGCCGAATGCGGTGTCCTGTCTGAAGCGCCTTGGTATACATGGTCCCGTTGAGGGCCGGATCCTTGCCCAAGAAATCACTGAAGTTGTGGGTGAAGAATCCGTGGTTGAAGAGTCACTGCCTGTGGTGGTGATGGGACGGGCATCGTGGCGCGTGGAAATTTCGGCTCACGCATCAACGGTCACTATGCGCGCATTGCCGCTGCAGCATGGGAGGAAACGTCTGGGTGCGGTGATCCTCACGCGTGACGTGACCGAGGTGCGTCGTCGTGAGCAGGAACTCATGACGAAAGATGCCACCATTCGCGAGATCCACCACCGCGTGAAAAATAACTTGCAGACAGTTTCAGCATTGTTGCGTTTGCAGGCGCGTCGCAGCGACCAGGAGCCAGTACGTAAGGCGCTTGCCGAGGCGGAGCGACGCGTGCAGGCCATCGCCACTGTGCATGAGGCACTTTCGCATAACGTGAATGAGACCGTGGACTTTGACGAGGTAGCGCGCTCAGTGTTGCGCCTTTCTGGTGCCGTCGCAGCCACCGACCATAAGGTGGATGTGGTCACGACTGGTCGTTTTGGTACCTTGCGTGCTGAACAGGCACAAGCATTGGCGTCAGTGCTCAATGAGTTGGTGTCCAATGCGGTGGAACACGGATTTAAATCTTGTGATGGTACCGTCGTTGTTGATGCTCATCAGGAAGATGAGGTCATGGTGATTACGGTGACCGATGACGGTGAGGGCTTTGATCCTCATACGGTCGAGGTAGGGTTGGGCACCCAGATTGTTCGGCAGGTGGTGCAAGGCGAGTTGCATGGCACCATCGAGTGGCGTCGCCGCGATCTGGGCGGTACGTCCGTCATTATCCGTATGCGCCCGTAGTTATTTCGACTGCCGATATTTGGTTGTGCCCGCGTGGTCGTTGCGTGACCTCGTATGTGAGGCCTATTGGTCAAGGCGCCCGTGGCGTGGCAGAAACAGCGGGGAAGGTAGTGGCAAAAAGCAGGTGGGGCCAGCCGCAATGTGCTGGCCCCACCTGTCGTAAGTATTTCAGGAGGCGCGGCGTGCGCGTGCTGCGCGGCGCTTCAAAGAGCGACGCTCTTCTTCGCTGGTGCCACCCCAAACCCCAGAGTCCTGGTTATTATCGATGGCCCATTGCAGGCAGATTGCTTGCACCGAGCAGGTGGCGCATACGGCTTTCGCTTCTGCAGCCTGAGCAATAGCTGGACCGGTGTTTCCAATGGGAAAAAACAACTCGGGGTCAACGTGAAGGCAGGCCGCCTCGCTACGCCAGTCCATGTTCTCGATCCTCGATTCGGATAAGTACTTCGTCTACCAATTTTCTTCGCTGCGTCATTGACACAAATACAACATCGTTAAGTGTGAGTCATTGACGCCACGGGTTCAAGAGTTTGTGTTCACAATCCCGCGATTATCTATGTGTAAATGATCACGTTACTTCATCTGCGCTTTTCTTTATATCTGCAGGTGACGAAGGTAAAACAAGGAAGCGTTCTGTGTTGCCGTTAATAACAATCAGCCCATTGTGTTCATGCCAATGTTGGGCCCAGGGGGCGCGGCTGTTTCGGGATGTCGCTGAGCGCAGTACGCGAATCGTGTCAATACTCGGCTCTGCCGCAAGATAATTCTGACCACGCATGATCCGTATCAGCGGTACGCGTTGCGCTGGTACGACTGTGACCTCACCCGGTGCTGGCTCCCCATCGTCTATCAGGCGAAGTGGTGGCAAACCGACGCAGGTATAGGCATTGTTGAGATACGGCAATATCTTGAGGCTATGCTCACCGATCAGTACCCACGAACACTGCGTTGTTGGCTGGTAAGCATGAAAGTCGGCGCCGATTAGCAGTACACCGCGATCATACACATCGTTTTCTGAACGCACGAGCGGTGCGGTGAATGGATGGGAAACATTATTTCGGCAAGGCTCTTGCCCCACCGTGTTGTTGCCTGCGCTATTTGCGGTACATGCTGCGACGTATGGATCCAGCGGGATCGCACACAGTCCGGTGGTGCCGACGCGTTCGAAAAGAAAATGATTGGGTGCAAGTAAATCAGGTACCCGTGAAGGGAGCCGGGCCAACATCCGTTCAGTAGTGGTGTGCGCCCGAATAAGACGGGTAGAAAAACTGCCGTTCTGATCGCGGCCATATCCTGGAATGACTGCCACCGCCTGAACGTCGTATTGTGCGGCCCGCGTCAGCAGTGTGCTCAGCAATTGTTTGCCTGCAGAAGCACCGAGGCGACGGTCGATTGCCCCGACAAGTCGAGGAACATCTTCAATGAGAAGAACCCCAGGTCCGAGGTGCTCCACGTATTCAAGAACATAGGTAGTATCGCCAGCATTGTCTACGTCCAGCCAAGAACCGCTGACATACGCTGGGCGCGCTCGTGTGTGCGTTGAAACGGGCACATAAAGGCAGTGGAGTCGAGCGTCACGCGCGTGTGCAATGGCAGAGGCCAAGGATTGTGCTCCGCGCCGAAGGAGGGGTGCCTCGGAAAATGGACCCTCGACGGCTAGATGGCATTCATCCCACGCCAAGCGCGGATACGTGCCTAGGGTATTCCCGCCGTCTGCTGTCCGGCGGATTGACGAGGCTAATGCCACGGGAGGCACTACGGCAGAAGGGTCGCTTTCTAAGGTATCGATCAGGGCGATGGGGAGCGTTGTCTGGTTCAGCGTGGTCTTAGCGGTGTCGGTACTCGCGGGGTGCTCATCCCATACTTGGGACCATGTGAGTACTTCGGGAAGTGGAGGCAACCAGAGATATTGGCGGCCAAATGTCGGGTATTTGCTGACAATGGTGTCAACGATGCGTGGCACATGAGGTGTGAGGGCACACTGGACGTCGCCATATCCTCGCAAATGTGCGCGCCCAGGTAGGCGCGGCAGCTGCGCAGCCAGATCATTGCCGAGCACATCAAGCGAATCAGCAGGTTCTGCACATCGGAAGACGAGTTTAAGGTCCATATTCGCGCGTATCGCAGCGCTGACAATACCAGCCGGACGCTGCGTTGCGGCGATAATATGCACGCCGAGGGAACGCCCTTGGGCGGCCAACCGCACAAGAGTATCCATCGCATCACTATGCGCGCATGACAGTTGCCGGAATTCGTCAATCACGATCACGAGACGTGGCAAGGGGTCGGCGCCATGTATGGCACTTCTCTCGGCAACCATGCCTGCGTCGGCTGTGCTCGCGGCAGCCGTGCCTGCGGCGCTTGTGCCCGGGTCGCTCCAACCTGCATTGGCATTGGCACGTGCTAGACACGCTGCTTCCCATGCGTCAAGGCTGGGATAGCCTGCCTGGGCCAGGATTGCCTCGCGCCATTGGATGTGGCTATCTAAGCCTTTGAGGCAACGCAACGTGTCGCCTGGCGTCAAATCGGTCAGTATCGTCGCCACATGAGGTAGTGGCCTGAGCGCACCAAAAGTGGCACCACCCTTGTAGTCAAGCAGGACAAATTGGACCATTTCAGGAGGGTACCGTTGAGCTAAAGCAAGGATCCACGTCAGGAGCGCTTCAGACTTCCCGCTCCCGGTGGTTCCTGCAACAAGTGCATGTGGCCCATCTGAAACGAGATCGATACTGACCACCCCCTGTTTCCCAACGCCGAGCGTGGCCGCGAGTGTCCCTTGGAGCGATGGAGATGTCGTGGCGAGGGTCCCTTGAGGCGCCGGCGACGGAGACGCGAGTGGCTCTTGGACCGATGGAGATGCGGCCGCGAGTTCATTGACGTAGACAAGATCGGGTAAGGCACCTGAATCGATGCAGCCGCCACCGCATAGCAACCACCACAGGTGACTTGTCATTGGTCGTTTCGCATGAAATGCCGCATCACACCAGGCAGGAAGGGCCATCAGTGACGGCGCATACGCAATATTTATCGCGTTGGCATCGACCGCGGCAGCATCGGTGGGAGCCGACGATTCCACCCCGATGTCAGCAGTGCCTGCATGAAGATACACATCGCGCACCGGGCGGCCCAACGCAATGACGGTCCCGTCAGGGCAATGAATACGAGCCCCTCCCACCCCTAAGGCCACCTGGGCAGCGCACCAGTAGGCACTCGCCTCACAGGCCGACCCATAAAAGCCGGGGCTCGTACATGGGGGCGGACCTTTGCTATCTCGCGGCGCCCGATCAGAAATCTGTAAATACTGGACACCCCACGGCCTTACCTGCTGTGGCCAAAACGCAACCACCCCGTCTTTAGAAAGGGACGGCACACGACGTGCAGCTAAAACCAGTGCCAACATCGCGGCGTCGCACTGTTTCCACAGTCGACGTGACCTGAGGGCACTGCGGCACCACCGTGTGGCGAAGAGAATCAGGACGACTGCTCCTGCGCCACCAATCCAAACAGGGAGACGTGAGGCGTCAATGTCAGGAAGAAACACCCGCATCATAAGGGGCAGACGCCACAAGAGAAAGGCAAAAAATATCGCAGGTAATAGCCGGGTGACAAGGGTACGACCCGAGAACGCAGTAGCAGAAGGCTCAGCCCACAGCAGACGGCGTGGGCGTCGGCGCACTTGGAAAATATCCTCCCCGCATCGCAGCCGCATTGACGGGCGTAACGTTGTCCAGCGGTCCACGCCAATGCGTTGCCACGGCAACAGCGATATGCGCCACAACAAAGGTGCCCCACGTTGGAGGGATGTCATTTGCCAAAGGGTGGTGCGCCTGGTCACTACGCATCGAATCTTGCAATGCTGCCTCGACACAGCGTCATCAGACAGCGGATAGGTACCGCAACGCCCAAGAATAAGGCCATCCTCCACCGGAATGACACTGCCAATATCTGGGCCAGCGATACACGCCAGGTGCATGGGCGCGCCTAGAGCGTCGGCAGCCGTGAGCACTGGGCACTCCTTCCTTCTTTGGTATGTGATCGATCGTGCATCCCTTCGATGCGACGGATCGATGAATACCGTGTCGTGCGTTGACAACGACGAGATGCCGCTGGTTACGTCCTTGATTCTTCACTTCAGAGCGTCAATGCACGTGTCGGTCACCAGGTTCTGTGGAAAGAGCGTGCCTAGGCACATACCTGTGGACTGACGGTATCGGATTTCGCCGACAGACATGCGATACACATTTTTGCTTCGGCAATGCCACAATTGCGCCATGACTCATGGCGATACCGTTCCCACCACTGTGCGTGAAGCCGCTGACCGGCACGCCGCGCTCATCGACATCATTGAGCAAGCACGCGCCGCTTATTACGATCGCGACGAGCCGACCTTGTCGGATGCGGACTATGACCGGTACTACCGCGAATTAGAGGATCTTGAAGCGGCTTACCCGCAACTAGCTGGCGGCGATTCCCCGACCCATTCAGTGGGCGGTACGGCCGTGACGACGTTCGCGCCAAGTCCCCACCTGGAACGCATGATGAGTCTCGACGACGTTTTTTCGCTGGAAGAACTCGCCGCGTGGGAAGATCGCGTACGCGCCGACTTGGGCACAGATGTCCCCATGACCGTTGAGGTTAAGGTCGACGGTTTGGCTGTCAACCTCCTTTACGAGGCCGGCGTACTGGTGCGCGCCGCCACCCGGGGCGATGGGCGCACTGGTGAAGATGTCACTGCGAATGTCGCCACCATTGCGTGCATTCCGCATCGCCTCGCTGGGCATGTTGTCCCTGATCGCGTGGAAATCCGTGGAGAAATCTATTTCCCAGTGGCTGACTTTGCTGCCCTTAACGAGGCGCGCGTACTGGCTGGGGAAAGACCATTCGTTAATCCGCGCAATGCCGCCGCCGGTTCATTGCGGCAAAAAGATCCCTCCATTACCGCCAGCCGCCCCCTTGCGATGCTTGCTCACGGCATTGGTGCCGTTGAAAGCACAGATGGTACCTTCACTGCGCCAACAACCCAGTATGGCTGGTATCAACAAATACAAGCCTGGGGACTGCCAGTGTCACCGCATACGCAGCGTTTGACGGGCCCAGATGCTATCAGTCAGCGTATTGACCAGTTGGGACACATGCGCCACAGCCTCGACCATGAAATTGACGGCGTCGTCATCAAAGTAGACGACCTGGACTTACAGCGCGCCTTGGGAACGACATCGCGGGCCCCCCGGTGGGCAAGTGCGTATAAATTCCCACCTGAGGAAGTCCACACGCGCCTGCTCGACATACGTGTCCAAGTGGGGCGCACAGGTCGTGTCACCCCCTTCGGCGTGATGGAAACCGTCCTAGTTGCTGGTTCTCACGTTTCGCGAGCGACCTTACACAATGCCTCCGAGGTGGCACGTAAAGGTGTCCTTATCGGCGACATGGTGGTCCTGCGCAAAGCCGGCGATGTCATACCTGAAATCGTTGGCCCAGTAGTCGCAGCTCGCAACGGCACAGAGCGGCCATTTGTCATGCCTACACAGTGCCCCTCATGTGGAGCGCCGCTAGCACCGGCAAAAGAAGATGACGTTGACCTGCGCTGTCCAAACCAGGCCTCATGCCCGGCTCAAATCACCGAACGCCTCGCCTTTATTGGGGCACGCCAAGCCTTAGATATTGAGGGCCTTGGAACGGAGTCAGCCCTCGCGCTCACCCAACCTGAGGCGAACCGTGACCTGGTTGTTGCCGCCCTTGTGGCAGGTGAACCTGTGCAACTGGCAGATAATTCCATCCTCACCTTCCATCCTGATCTTTTGGAGGCGGAGGATCACGCAGACCTATTCAGTCACGCTGAAGCCCTTCTGCCCGCACCCGCCACACCAGCGCTGCGTTCAGAAGCCGACCTTTTTGATTTGAGTGCGCAGACCGTCAAAGACGTGCACACCTGGCAATACGGCCCGCTACTTAAGAGTGTCCGTGAAACAACGGGACGTGACAGCGGGTGGAAACACGTGCGGACCTTCTGGTCATCGGGTGTACGAAAGAAGGACGGGTCTTTCCGCAAGGGACAAGAAGAACGGCCATCTAAAGGCCTTGACAACATGCTGCGTGAACT
The DNA here is from genome assembly GCF_000429105.1 of Schaalia suimastitidis DSM 15538. Taxonomy (GTDB): domain Bacteria; phylum Actinomycetota; class Actinomycetes; order Actinomycetales; family Actinomycetaceae; genus Pauljensenia; species Pauljensenia suimastitidis. Next base: position 14,056 of record NZ_AUBF01000012.1, on the reverse strand, counting down.
TGACGCAGCAAAATCCCAGCCGCTGTGGCGTGTCATCAACGCTTTGTCGATACGACACGTGGGGCCAACAGCAGCGCAGGCGCTCGCGGCGGCATTTCCATCAATGGAACGCCTGCGAGGCGCCAGTATCGAGGAACTATCCACAGTTGACGGTGTCGGTGCCACTATTGCTGAAAGCTTGATCGATTGGTTCAGCGTTCAGTGGCATCGTGACATTGTCGAGGCGTGGGCTAGTGCCGGGGTTCGCATGGAAGACGAGGTGCAAGGGCCCGTTTCGGACGTGCTGGCTGGGCTGACTGTCGTGGTCTCGGGTGCTATGCCTGGGTATGACCGTGAAGGCGCAAAAGAAGCCATCGCGGCTCGAGGTGGTAAAGCGTCAAGTTCCGTGTCAAAGAAAACGCATATCGTTGTGGCCGGGGAAGGCGCTGGGTCGAAAGCAGCCAAAGCCGAGGCACTTGGTATCCCCGTGCTGGGCGCAGAGGATTTCGACACCCTTTTAGAGTTGGGGCCATCAGGCGTGGGGCTAGAGGTGACTGTCTCGGCGGGACGTTAACGTGACGCCGTTACACCACGATCTCAAAAGGACGCAGCAAATGCTCCAATACGCGTGTGAACATACTGCGCCCTTCCCACTCATCGATGGTGAGTCGGCGTGCAGTGGTGAGGTCGTTGGCGAAGATTTCTTCCATTCGACCAGCAAGCTCTTGTGAATGGAATTGCATATTGACCTCATAGTTGCCCTGCATTGACAAGCGATCGATGTTGGCGGTGCCAACAGTGGACCACACGCCGTCGACCGTCATTGTCTTAGAGTGCACCATTGCGTGCTGGTAGAGCCAAATTTCGATGCCCGCACGTAATAGTTCACCGTAATATGGGCGGGCCACCCAGTCGGCAAGGATATGGTTGGAATACTCAGGGATCAGCACCTTCACTTCAACACCGCGTCGTGCCGCTGCTTTAAGGGCAGCCAAAATTTCCTTATCAGGGATGAAGTATGCCTGCGTGATGAGGATACGTTCCGTCGCCCGTTCCATGGCATCGATATACAGTCCCCGAACGGGGTATAGCAGCCGTGACGGTAAATTGAATGCGGCGGTCACCTCTGAGGACCACTTCCGTGCCCCGCGGTCGGGCAGGCTAGGATGCCGACGCAACTTAAAGTGATTCCAAAAGTCAACGAAACCGTTTTCTAGTTCCCACACTGCGTGTCCGGTGACCCGCACATGCGTATCACGCCATTCCTCAGCAAAACGCGTGCCGATGTTATAACCCCCCACGTAGCCTGAGGTGCCGTCGACGACGAGAATCTTGCGATGGTCACGTCCGGTCCTGCGCAAATTTAACGTGAACATACCAGAACGGATCTCAGGGAAGCGTCGCACATACAGGTGGGGGATGCGGGGCATCCGGAAAAAAGCAGGGTTTTGGTTCAGGACCGCAAAACCGTCGTAAACGACGAAGACATCGACGCCTCGTTGCGCTGCCGCAATGAGCGCATCTTTGAAACGTTGCCCCCATTCGTCAGAGCGCCACACATAGGTTTCAAAAAAAATGTAACGTTCGGCGGCGTTAATCTCGGCAAGCATATCCTCGTATAGGGAATTGCCTTCCGTGTATGTCCGCACCGAATTGCCCGCCACATCGGTGTCGACAGGTTGTAACGTGGGAAACCCGTGCCGACCACCAGGTACGCGTGCGGTTCGCATACGGTCAATGGCATGTACCGTGATGAGGGCTGCGGCCTGGGCAACGACAAGTGCCTTCCCAACGTTTTTAGCGATACGAATATTACGGGGAGTGAATAAGCATCTTGGGTGCCACATGCTGTTAGTTTACCCATCGCGGGCGCATACCGGTTGCTGGTAGATGAGGCCAGCTAGGGGCGACAAACGGTAAGATCGTCCCTATGTCACGTATCAGTACTGACGAGGTCGCCCGCGTCGCGGGTTTGGCCCGTATTGCATTGACCGAGGAGGAGATCACCCGCATCGCCGGTGAACTTGACGTGATCGCCTCCGCCGTAGCCACTGTATCCGAGGTTGCCACCCCAGATATTCCTGCCACGTCCCACCCGATTCCGTTATCGAATGTGTGGCGTGATGATGTCGTGGGTCCGACCCTTGACCGGGACGAAGTGATGGCACAGGCTCCGGCAGCTGAAGACGGCATGTTCATGGTGCCTCAAATTTTAGAGGAGGACTGATGAACGACCTGCTGAAGAAATCCGCCGTTGAACTTGCCGCAATGCTGCGCGCCGGGCACATTACCTCGGTGGAGCTGACCACCGCATGCCTTGACCGCATTGACGCACTGGACGGACGTATCCACGCTTTCCTTCACCTTGACCGTGACGGCGCTCTTGCCACCGCCGCCGAGGTTGACCGTCTGCGCGCCGCAGGCGAAGACTTGCACCCGCTGGCCGGTGTGCCCATCGCTGTCAAAGACAATATGGTGACGCGCGGTATGCCCACGACCTGCGCCTCGAAAATACTTGAAGGATGGTTGCCTCCTTACGACGCCACCGTCATCACCAAGATCAAAGAGGCGCGCCTGCCCATTGTTGGCAAAACCAATATGGACGAATTCGCAATGGGGTCCTCCACTGAACACTCAGCCTACGGGCCAACCCGTAATCCGTGGGACGTTGACCGTATTCCCGGAGGCTCCGGTGGCGGTTCGGCTGCGGCCGTCGCCGCCTACATGGTGCCTCTCGCCTTGGGTTCTGACACAGGCGGCTCGATTCGTCAGCCTGGCTCGGTGACGGGCACTGTTGGAGCGAAACCCACGTATGGTGCTGTGTCGCGCTACGGCCTCGTGGCGATGGCATCCTCACTGGACCAAATTGGGCCGGTAACCCGTACCGTTGCCGATGCGGCAGCTCTCACTGAACTCATTGGTGGGCACGACCCGCTGGATTCAACGTCGCTTCCCGCGCCGGTTCCGCCGCTTGGCGAGGCCGTGGCAAAAGTTGCTGCTGACGGCGTGCTTGCCGGATTGAAGGTCGGGGTCGTCAAAGAGCTTTCCGGCGACGGCTACCAGGCGGAAGTGCTGGACGCCTTCACCGATACCGTTGAGCGTTTGCGTCGCGCTGGTGCTGAGATTGTGGAAGTGTCGTGCCCGAGCTTCGACTACGCGCTCGCGGCCTATTACCTTATTATGCCTGCCGAGGTTTCCTCCAACCTGGCTCGCTTTGACGGTATTCGCTACGGCATTCGCGTTGAGCCGACGGAAGGCCCAGTTACTGCTGAGCGCGTCATGGCGGCAACCCGCGAGGCAGGTTTTGGTGACGAAGTAAAGCGGCGCATTATTTTGGGCACCCATGTTTTGTCAGCAGGCTATTACGACGCTTACTACGGCAGCGCACAGAAGGTCCGTACGCTTATTCAACGCGACTTTGACCGTGTCTTTGGTCAGGTTGATGTACTTGTCTCGCCAACAGCGCCAACGACTGCCTTTGCATTTGGCGACAAATTGGATGACCCTCTGGCCATGTATCTCAATGACATTGCGACCATTCCTGCCAACCTTGCTGGTGTTCCGGCGATGAGTATTCCTGTGGGAGTGGATGGCCAAGGCTTGCCAATTGGTTTCCAAGTGATTGCTCCAGCGCATGCTGATTTGCGCATGTATGAGGTGGCGGCGCTCGTGGAGACTCTGAGTGGCGATGTGGCGGGTAGTTGCCCGGCTGCGAATTGGGAGGAAGCACACTGATGAGTGAATTAATGGATTACGATGCCGCCGTCGCTTCCTTCGACCCGGTGCTTGGCATTGAAGTGCACGTCGAACTGGGCACTGCCACGAAGATGTTCGACGCTGCCCCTAACGCTTTTGGTGGCGACCCCAATACGTTCGTGACGCCCGTATCGTTGGGTTTGCCTGGGTCGCTGCCTGTGGTCAACGGCAAAGCAGTGGAATACGCGGTGAAAATCGGTTTGGCACTGAATTGCTCGATTGCGCCAAGCTGCCGTTTTGCCCGTAAAAGCTATTTCTATCCAGATCTGACAAAGGCTTTCCAAACCTCCCAATACGACGAACCTATCGCCTATGACGGCTGGGTCGATGTTGAGTTGGAGGATGGCACGCTGTTCCGCGTCGAGATTGAACGCGCACACATGGAAGAGGATGCCGGAAAGAATAACCACGTCGGTGGTGCTGATGGGCGTATTCATGGTGCCGATTATTCTTTAGTGGATTACAACCGTGCGGGTGTGCCCCTAGTGGAGATCGTTACTCGCCCCATCCTTGGGGCAGGTGAGCGTGCTCCCGAGGTCGCTCGTGCGTATGTGCAGACGCTGCGGGATATTTTCCGTGCGCTTGAGGTATCTGAAGCGCGTATGGAGCGAGGCAATGTGCGTGCCGATATCAATGTGTCGCTGCGCCCTTCGCCTGAAAGTCCATTGGGGACACGAACGGAAACAAAGAATGTCAACTCGTTCCGCGGTATTGAACGTGCGGTACGTTTTGAGATTTCGCGTCAGGCAGGCATCCTTTCGTCTGGTGGCACAATCGTTCAGGAAACCCGTCACTTCCATGAAGAAGATGGTTCCACTTCGCCGGGTCGCGTGAAGTCGGATGCTGAAGACTACCGGTATTTCCCCGAGCCGGACCTTGTTCCGGTGGTCGCTTCCGCGCAGTGGGTTGAAGGCCTACGCGCCACACTGCCTGAACTGCCGGTTGCGAAGCGTCGTCGTCTCCGCCAAGAGTGGGGATGCACAGACGTTGAAATGCGCGATGTGGTCAATGCTGGTGCGCTTGAGTTGATTGAAGCTACTGTGGCTGCTGGTACGCCCGCTGGTGCGGCACGTAAGTGGTGGATGGGGGAATTGGCTCGTAAAGCCAAAGAGTCGGACACCGCACTTGCTGATATGCCTGTCACACCATCGCAGATCACCGAGCTACAGTCACTGGTGGATTCGGGGCGTCTGACCGACAAGCTCGCACGACAAGTCCTCGAAGGCGTGTTGGCGGGTGAAGGCGATCCAACGGCGATTGTCGAGGCGCGGGGTCTGGAAGTGGTATCCGACGAGGGTGCGCTGACGGCGGCGGTTCACGAGGCCTTGGCCGCGAATCCCGATATTGTCGACAAGATTCGCTCTGGGAAGGTGCAGGCTGCTGGCGCACTTGTTGGTGCTGTCATGAAGGCAACGCGCGGGCAGGCTGATGCTGCTCGGGTACGTGAACTCATTATGGAAATCGTCGGTGCCTGACAGCTAACGCTGCCCGACCGCGTCATACGCACATGGGCCGGGATCAGGATGGATTCTCCTGGTCTCACGACACATGGTCGTGTTGGCGCTCATCAGATCGCGCAGGCGCTCGGCTGGCTTTGCCCAGTCGAGCGTTTTGCACACTCTGCTGGCGTGGCGTTGTGCGACGAATGCAAGGTCCACTGCGAATATATGCGCGCCGACTGAGGTGGGCAGATGTTGGCGGTCAAGGGCGTTGTTCTTGCTGGGGTCGGTGGGAGCTGGTCAGGCAGTCGATCACGCCATATGTGCGCGCTGTAGCCCTGCTATTGCAGGGGGCTGTCAGTTGCTAGGCGGGCGGTAGCGCGTCGCGCCGGTAATTGCCGCGATGACTTCTTCGACGCTCACTGTGGTAGCGTCAAAATGCCCGTTGATGCGGCCATGTCGCAGCACAATGATGCGGTCTGCGACCGCGCGTATGTCGGTGAGATTATGTCCAATAAGGATGACACCCAACCCAAGGTCACGCAGACGCGTAATATGGGTCAGGACCTCTGCGGTTTGTGCCACCGATAGGGATGCGGTGGGTTCGTCGAGGACGACCAGTGACGGGTCAGCAACAAGTGTGCGGGCGATGGCAACGCATTGACGTTGGCCTCCGGAGAGTTCATGCAATGGCCGGTGGACGTCAGGGATTTTGCTGCCCAGCATCTTGAGATATTTGCGCGCTAAATCTTCCATGGTTGATTCGTCAAGAAGACGATGGGAGGCCAGTGCTTCACGGCCCAAGAAGATATTGGCGGTGACGTCAAGGTTGTCGCACAGTGCAAGTTCTTGGAATACGGTAGCTATCCCAAGGGTGAAAGCCGCACGCGGGGAGGCGATATCGACGGCACTGCCATTGATGTAAATAGTGCCACTGTCGGGCGGATATACGCCTGCCACCATGCGTGCCAATGTTGATTTACCTGCCGCGTTATCACCTACCAGGGCGACAACCTCACCACGGTTGACGCTCATTTCAACGTCAACGACGGCTTGAACACCGCCGAAAGATTTGCTGACGTGATCAAGGTGCAGCAGGGGAGAGCTCGTCATTGTGCGCCTCCAGATGACACTGTATCGGGTGAATGTGGGAATGCTGATGCGATAAAGGCATCGCGTGCGATGGCTAGTGCTCCAAGCACTTCAGATCTGCCTTCCAGCGGCGTGGTCACAACCTCAATGTCGCCACCGAGGTAGGGGCGTCTAGCCAGTGCTTCGCGGATCGGTGTGAGGAAGAAATCTCCCGTGAGGGCCAGTTCACCGCCAAGGACAATTTTCTCTGGCGCATAAGTAGTCGCCATATCTGCCAATACGCCTCCGATCGCATTCGCGGCGTCGGCAAGCACCTGGCGGCACCCTGGGTCGCCCTCGTGGGCGGCCCGAAGAAGATCAGACATCGTATGGATTTGCGGATTAAGACGCATGAGGTCAAGGAGTGCTTCTGCGCCGACGATGGTTTTGAGGCATCCGCGTCCGCCGCAGCGGCAGATTAAGCCCGTGGGTGCGACCTGCACGTGACCGATTTCGCCTGCGAGGCCTCGTGAACCGCGATGGACTTTTCCGCCCAAAAGGATACCGGCACCGACCGAATGTGAGACATGTATATAAAAGGCGTCATCAATGCCTCGCAGCGCCCCAAAACGTGCTTCGCCGACCACGCCTGCATTGGCATCATTTTCCACGGTCACTTCACGCCCGAGGCGCTGTGACAACACTTGAGCAATGGGCGTATCCTCCCAGCCTGGCATGGTGCCTGCTCGTGCGATCAGTCCAGTGGTGGGATCAATAGGTGCCGGTAGTGCAACGGCAACACCCACCACCTCGTCGATAGTGGAACCGATGGTTTCGACAAGTTCCATGACGAGCAGCGCGGCCCTGTCCAATGTGGTGTCGACGCGGTGATCGTTAGGTAGGGGAAAGCGTTTACTTTCGGTGATCTGATGAGCCTCATCGGCGATTTCGACGGCCAATTGTCGCCGTCCAATTTCAATGCCGACGGCAAAACCAGTTGATGTAGCCAGGGATACCAGTTGTGCTCGCCGACCTGAACGGATGGTGGTGTCGGTTTTGACGATGCCCTGGGCAGCAAGCAATTTGACGATATTTGACACCGTTGCAGCTGAAAGGCCGGTTGCGGCCACAAGCTCAACCTGCGTGATTTTGCCGTAGGTATGAATGGCCTCCACAACGCGGGCAGCATTCGCTTCGCGAAGGGAAGATTGTGATCCCGGTGCGACGGCTGCCGTAGTCATAGCGTCACCGTAGCAGCAAATACGTGGAAGTGGAGCAGGTATTTCAGTAGGCGCAATAAATTGTTGACTTTGTGAAGATAACGATTCTGTTACGGATTGGATTCAAGCCTTGAACGCAAGCTGGTTCTCAGCGTAACGTTTCTCACGTACAAGGACGTGCGCGTCCCCCACAATATTCAGCGAAGAATGGGAGTCGGCATGAGCAATGCCCCAGTGATCCTCGAAATGGAGCACATAGTCAAAGTATTCCCCGGTGTTCGCGCCCTCGACGACGTCACAATGCGGGTACGTAAAGGCGATATCCATGCTATCTGTGGCGAAAACGGCGCAGGCAAATCCACGCTCATGAAAGTCCTCTCAGGTGTTCACCCACACGGCACCTATATGGGACGCATCCTCCTTGATGGCGAAGAAGTCACCTTCAACAACATCAAGGCCTCCGAACACGCCGGTATCGTCATCATTCATCAGGAATTGGCACTGATCCCAGAACTATCAGTCGCCGAAAATATTTTCCTCGGATCCGAAGTGACCTCCCACGGACTGATCGACTGGGACGAGGCGCGTTACCGCTCGCTTGACCTCCTTGCCCGCGTTGGCCTCGACGTTGATCCGGCCACACCCATTAAGAACCTTGGTGTGGGGCAACAGCAGCTGGTGGAGATCGCCAAGGCGCTGTCGAAGGAAGTGAAAGTTCTGATCCTCGATGAACCAACCTCAGCGCTGAACGAGGAAGACTCCCAAAACCTCCTCACACTCATGCAGGGACTCAAAGCGAAAGGCATCACGTGCCTAATGATCTCCCACAAACTCAACGAGATCGCTCAGATATCCGATGCCGTTACCGTTATTCGTGACGGAAAGACTGTGGAAACCTACGATGTTGTCGCCGGTCAAGTTGATGAAGACCGTATTATTCGCGCAATGGTAGGCCGCTCCATCGAAAACCGTTACCCCGAACGCACGCCTGCAATCGGTGACGTGCTCATGAAAGTGAGCGACTGGACAGTCGAATCAGAGATGGTGCCCGGACGTTTGCTGGCCAAGCAGTCAAGTTTTGTAGTTCGTCGCGGCGAAATCGTCGGATTCGCGGGGCTTATGGGTGCGGGCCGCACCGAATTGGCGCGATCCATCTTTGGACGCTCATTTGGCCGCTATATCAGCGGCACGCTGGAACTTGACGGCGAAATCCTCACCCTTGACACCGTAGCTAAAGCCATCCAGGCAGGTATCGCCTACGTACCTGAAGACCGCAAAACACTTGGTCTGAACCTCATTGACGATATCCGCACAACAGTCGTGTCAGCCAACCTGGATGCCATCGTCGAAGGCGGTCTGCTCAACATTGAAAAAGAAGGCGTGATCGCTGAACAGTACCGCAAAGACTTGCGTATCAAGACACCCTCCGTTGACACCGGGGTCGTCACCCTTTCCGGCGGAAACCAACAGAAGGTAGTCCTGGCGAAATGGATGTTCCCCGACCCGAAGGTCCTCATCCTTGACGAACCCACCCGCGGTATTGACGTCGGCGCCAAATACGAGATCTACAAGCTCATACATGCCCTTGCCGACCAAGGTCGCGGTGTCATCGTAATCTCTTCAGAATTGCCAGAACTCCTTGGCATCTGCGACCGCATATACACCATTTGCGAAGGCGAAATTACAGGCGAAATGCTTGCCAAAGATGCCGACCAAGAATCCCTCATGCGCCGCATGACCACTTCATCCCAACCAACCCACGATTCGGTGCGCTGAACGCCCACGACATCAGAGTTCACAAGGAGTATTAACACGATGAAAACACTCAAGCAGGTGTTCGGGGGTAACCTCCAGCAATACACGATGGTGCTGGCCCTCGTCGCCCTCATCGTCGTATTCGAATTCGTCTCCGAAGGGCGTATGCTCACCTCATCAAATTTCCAGAACCTCATCTCAGGCAACGCCTACGTGCTCATCCTCGCCATTGGCATGGTGATGGTTATTGTGATCGGTCAAATCGACCTGTCCGTTGGCTCTGTGGCAGGCTTCGTCGGAATGGTGATGGCACTGACCATTCGAGATATGGGCCTGCCATGGTGGTTGGCCCTCATCGTTGGCCTCCTGATGGGTATCACCATCGGTGCCTGGCATGGCTTCTGGCTCTCCAAGGTGGGCATCCCAGGCTTTATTACAACACTGGCCGGCATGATGATTTTCCGAGGCGGTGTCATCTGGATTTCCGGTTCCATCTCGGTCCCAGTCCCAGATGAATTCAAATTCTTCGGTGCAGGCTACCTCCCTGAATGGGGACCAGCGTGGACGGGACTCAACAACTCCACCCTCGTCCTTGGCATTGCCGCAATCGCGTGGTTCGTCTACTCCGAGTTCCGCCGTCGCTCACGCGCCTTGCGCCTTGGCACAGAAATGCCACTATGGATCCCCATTTTGCGCGCGTCACTGATCAGCATCGTCATCGGCTACCTCACCTACCTCTTCGGCGCAGGTCGCCCAGGAACATCCTTCCCAGTGCCCGGCCTTATTCTGGTGATCCTCGTCATCATCTACCACATCATCACCCAACGCACGACCTTCGGACGCCATGTCTACGCCGTAGGCGGCAACAAATCCGCTGCAGCGCTCTCCGGTGTCAATACGGCCCGCACCTACTTCCTCGTCATGGTCAATATGTCCTTCCTTGCCGCCCTCGCAGGCATCCTCTTCGTTGGCCGCGCCACATCAGCTGGCCCATCGGACGGCAATATGTGGGAACTGGACGCCATCGCCGCAGTCTTCATCGGTGGCGCCGCCGTCTCGGGTGGTATTGGCACGGTCGTTGGCTCCATGATCGGCGGCCTCGTGATGGCGGTACTCAACAATGGCCTGATGCTCCTGGGTGTCGGTGCCGACCGCACCCAGGTCATTAAAGGTCTGGTCCTACTGGCCGCGGTTGCCTTCGATGTCTACAACAAACAACAGGGCCGCGCCTCGATTATCGGGCAACTCACCAAAGGCCTGAAAACCCGCAAACCCGAAGAACAAACGGCCTGAAGCCAACACAGATGTGCGTCAGTGCACCTGCGCCGACGCGAAACCAGTGAGGGAAAGAAGACCCGGCGGGAATGACCCCGCATCTTCCCCAATCCGAAAGGAAACACAATGAAACGCTCACTCACCGGAGCACTGGCGGTCACCGCAGCCGCCGCCCTCATCCTTAGCGCCTGCTCAGGCGGACGCGAAGGAACCACCACAACAGAAGGAACCACCACCGACGGCACCACCGCCTCGGCAGGCTTCGACGCGAACGCCACAATCGGCGTCGCACTTCCCTGGCTCGGCACCCAAAACTGGAAAGAAGCCGAGCAAATGTTCACCGAAGAGCTCACCGCAGCAGGCTTTACACCGCTAGTCCAAAGCGCTGACAATAAAGTGCCACAGCAGCAACAGCAAATCGAAGCCATGATCGAACAGGGCGCAAAGGCAATCGTCGTGGGTCCAATCGACGGCACCCAGCTTGGCTCGGTACTCGACAAGGCACGCGAAGCAGGTGTGGCGGTGATCGGCTATGACCGACTTATCGAAAACACCGAATCAGTGGATGCAGTTGTCCAATTCGGCTCCGTGCGCACCGGTGAACTTCAAGGACAGTCGCTGCTTGATGGCCTCAAAGAACTCAAAGGCGATGGCCCCTACAATATCGAGCTTTTCGGTGGCGGCCCTGCTGACCCGAATGCGCCCAACTTCTTCACCGGCGCCATGAAAGTCCTCCAGCCCAAGATTGATGATGGCACCCTCGTCGTCGTTTCTGGACAGACCGACTTCACCCAGGCCGCCACACCTGACTGGGACAATGCCAAGGCACAGGCACGTATGGACTCCCTGCTGTCAGGCAACTACTCCGACAAGCCGATCCACGGCGTGTTGTCACCCAATGACGGCATTGCACGCGCGATTTTGACCTCCGCCGAGCAAGCTGGACAGGAACTCCCAGTGGTCACCGGCCTTGACGCTGAAAATGAGTCGGTTGTTGCAGTATGGGAAGGCCGCCAATACTCGACTATTGCCAAACCCACTCAGGATCTCGTGGCAAAGACCATTGAATTGATCCAGGCGCTGCAAAAGGGTGAGGCCCTGCCTACGGCAACCGAGACCGCGAATAACGGCAAGATCGATGTTGCGGTCTACGCTCTTGATCCAGTGGTCGTGACCAAAGCCAATATCAAGGAAGTCTTCGCCAACGATCCTGATCGCCTTGCTCTGCTGAAGTAGTTTCGCCTTCGCTTGGTTGAGCGCTTCGCTGAAATCGTTTCGCCTCCGCTTGGCTAGGGCGTATTTCGAGCAGCGCATATCTACCATCACGGTGTCCCCACTGGTTTTTCCGGTGGGGACACCTCTATATGTGAGCGTCCTGGCCCTGCTCAGCACCTGGCCTCATCTTTCATACGAGCCGTAAGGGTCATACGATAGAAATATCTGACCGCGAACCGTTGGCCGCCACATAGCTGGCGCCACATATAAGGAGCAGTATGCGTAACTCGCCGTCCTACACCGCGTCCTATCGGCTTACCCTTGATGAGACGCACACATCGATCTCAGATATCGTCGCGGCAGTAGGTGCTACCGGCGCACAGATCAAAGGTCTTGACGTCGCCGACTCTGACCGTGGACGTATCACCGTTGACGTCACCTGCGATATGCGCGACTCCGAACATCGGCGTGCAGTTGAGGCCGCTCTTGACGCTCTCCCTGGGGTGCACACGTCCTCTGTTGCCGACCAAACCTTCCTCTCTCATGTTGGTGGCAAAATTGAAATTCGCTCCAAGGTACCGTTGCGTAACCGGGACGACCTGTCGCGCGCATATACACCTGGTGTGGCCCGCGTATGCACGGCAATTCATGACATGCCTCAAAAAGCGCACCTTCTCACAATGAAAGCGAATTCGGTTGCCGTGGTTTCTGACGGCACTGCGGTGCTGGGCTTAGGTGATATTGGACCGGAAGCTGCATTGCCTGTGATGGAAGGCAAAGCCGTCTTGTTTAAACAGTTCGGCGGTGTTGATGCGTGGCCGGTGGTCCTTGACACCAAGGACACCGAAGAAATTATCCGTATCGTTAAGGCAATCGCCCCTGCCTATGGTGGCATCAATCTTGAGGATATTTCTGCGCCACGGTGTTTTGAAATCGAAGAACGTTTGCGTGCCGAACTGGATATTCCGGTATTCCACGACGACCAGCACGGCACAGCCATTGTGGTCTTGGCTGCACTTCTGAATGCCTTGAAGATTGTGGGCAAAGATATTGCCGATGTTCGTATTGTCGTATCTGGTGTGGGCGCAGCGGGTAGCGCCATTATTAAGCTTCTTCAGGCCCAGGGTGCCACCGATATTGTGGGATACGGGCGAGATGGTGCGTTGTGCGCAGACCATGTTGACGGTATGCATCCTTCACGGCGATGGCTGGCTGAACACACGAATCCTCGCAGGGTAACGGGCAGTTTGCGGGATGGTGTGCGTGATGCCGATGTATTTATTGGTGTGTCTCAAGGCAATATTTTGAACAGTGACGACATTGCCACAATGGCACCCAATGCCATCGTTTTCGCTCTGGCAAACCCCACGCCTGAGGTTGACCCAATTGGTGCAGCCAAATATGCGCGTATCGTCGCTACCGGACGTTCTGATTACCCCAATCAGATCAATAATGTCTTGGCTTTCCCAGGCTTGTTCCGTGGTTTGTTGGATGCGAAGGTGAAGGAAATTACCACGGAGGTATTGCGTGTTGCTGCCGTTGCGATTGCCGAGGTGATCTCTGACGACGAGCTTGGGCCCAACTACATTATTCCGGGCGTCTTTGATGAACGTGTCCCTACGGCGGTATCGAAGGCGGTGCGCCGCGCGGTGCGTGATCTTCCGACAATCAAGATTCCTATCCAGGAACATATGGGGACACGGTGACGGGAGCTTGAGCGAAAACCGATCCTCAATACGCGGGATCTGCGTAGCGCAGAAGGAACGCATGGGGACACGCTGACGGCAAATATCCGCCGCTGCCTCGTTTTCTTGACGAGGCGGTGGCGGATTTTCGTTGAAATTGCGGGCTTGAGTGCATGGTGTGTCAACCCTCACCCTTGAAGGATTTGACCGCCGGGAATGATCCTGCATAAAGTATTCACCGTTGCGCCGAACGGCAGGGACGAGAAAACGGCCCGGAAACATGGCGCGCCAGCCCTTTTGGAAATGCTCCTAGTGGAGTATGTCTGAATTGTGTGGTTGTTGTTTGTGAACTCGATAGTGTGTTTGTTTGTTTTTGTTTTGCCTGTTTTTTGTTTTTGAGTTTTTTGGTTGGGATTGTTTCTGGTTGGCTGTCTGCGCGTGTTGTGTGTGGGTGGTTGGCTGGGGTTTTCCGTTTTGTTTTTTTCGGAGAGTTTGATCCTGGCTCAGGACGAACGCTGGCGGCGTGCTTAACACATGCAAGTCGAACGGGCTGCTTGGGCGCTTGCGTCTGGGTGGTTAGTGGCGAACGGGTGAGTAACACGTGAGTAACCTGCCCTCTTCTTTGGGATAACGGTCTGAAAGGGCTGCTAATACCGGGTAT
>NZ_AUBF01000011.1 GCF_000429105.1 Schaalia suimastitidis DSM 15538 | reverse complement strand
GGATACACACCCACACAACTACCCAACAACCGCTACGCCCTCAAACGCGACGACGGCACACTAGTACCCATCACATTCACCGACTACCCACCAATACTTGGCAGCATCAAGCGTCACTCCTACCTTGCTGACCTTCCCCTTGACGATATCGCCGCCTCATACAAACACCCCCACGCCTACCCCCTCTACCACGACTACCTCGCCACCACACCCTACTTCCCACGCGACTAAACACCACCCCCACCCGGCAAAACACCACCCCCACTATTCACACCCAACACGACGAACCCGTATTCACCGTTACGTCGCTACACCGGCCACGATACGGTTTGGACACCTGCGACCGTGCGCAAGAGCATACAATGACACCATGCTCAACACTGGATTTGAAAAGAGCGCAGACGGCGCTTGGGGCACATACACCTATCAGGCAACATTCCGTTACGGATGGGACGTTGCTCTAGCGGCAGCCCAGTTCCTTATCGCACGCGACTTCACCCAGATCGACCGCGTCATTGTTGGCTCAGATCCAGCACGCGGAACGAATATCGTCGCCGAGGTACAGGCAGCCAACGGCGATCTTTCACAGACCAGTGCGGCGCAAGAAAACGGCTGCATTATCGTCTCAGGTGTGAGCCGCCTGATGGAATGCCCGGTTCAACTCACGTTCTACAATCAAACGAACGCCATCCAATTGAACGCATTCCTGCCGAAAATGCCTCCTGAAGAACGCGATAACCCACAAGCCTTCACCAATTACGTCTCTTCCATCGAAATTGGTGCCCACGTCTCCCTGGCCCGAGCACGCAGCTAGTTGTCCTTCTGGGGCGCGATGTCGCCGCAGTACCGGAATCGCCGCAGTACAAGGACTAGCGCAGTCGAGCACTGTCGTCGCGGACATTATGGCCGTAGCAACAGCGAAGGCGTATTCAACGCGGTGCATGTCAGCGCCTAGGCACCATCGCCGCGCCTCGACACCACCACAGAGCGGCGGATTTTCAAGGATCCACACCCTGAAAATCCGCCGCTCTCATTCTTGCTACGTCCAAGGTCGATCAAACACATCCGAAATCGACGAAGCGACAAGACCTAAGGCCCAGGTATCGCCCGTCACACGGCGTAGTCCACAGTCAATGGCGCATGGTCACTGAATCGTCCATCATACGAGGCGGCCCGCCCAATGTGGTACGCGCGCGCCAACGGGGCAAGCTCCGGGGTGGCGTAGTGATGGTCAATCCGCCACCCTGTGTCATTATCGAAAGCTTTTCCGCGCCACGACCACCATGTATACGGACCCTGCACCTCACCCGCAAGGTCACGCATCACGTCACGCCATCCTGCCTTACGCCACTGGGTAAGGAATGCGATTTCCTCGTCCAATACCCCGGCGCTCTTATTGTGGTTACCTCGCCAGTTTTTGATATCTGCCTCAGAGGCAACAATATTAAAGTCGCCCGTCACCGTCGCATATTCACCTGCAGCCAACAACTCACTCATACGTTCACCGATGCGGGGTAGGTGCGCCATCTTCGCTTCCTGCTTCGGGCTGTCTTTCTCACCCGAATGGAAATACGCCGAAATAACGCGCAAATGACCGCCACTAGGAGCCTCGACCGTCGCCTCGACCCAGCGGCCCGAGTCAACATCAGACTCGTCAGCGTAAAGGAAAGGACGCGGTGCGCGCGGATCAGCCGACGCTGCGTTTGCCTCGCCCTGCTCAAAGCCAACGAAATGCGCACGGTCACGGTGCACCGCGACAGCCACACCAGCGCGCCCTTTAATGCGGCACGGTACAACCAACGTTTGCCACTGGTCACCCAAAAGGGATGCTGCGATGGAGGCATCAGCGCGCACTTCCTGCAGGAGCAGCACAGCCGGCGCCTCCTGATCAAGCCAATTAGCCATGCCGCGCTTCATCGCGGCACGAATACCATTGACATTCACAGTGGTGACACGCAATGTTGACGGGTCTTGTTCTCTGCTCACACCTTCTCCTTTGGGTCGGGCAGCACCATCGTGCCGGTGCCTTCATCTGTCATCACTTCAATCAGCACCGAGTGTGGGAAACGCCCGTCAATAATATGCACCTGCTCGACACCCCCGGCTAATGCATCGAGGCAGCAGCGAACTTTCGGGATCATACCTGCTGAAATAGCGGGACTCAATGCTTCAAGTTCCGAGGCGGTAATGGTGTGAATAAGCGAGGCGGGATCCGGGTAGCTCGCATAGATGCCTTCAACATCAGTCAGAATCAGCAGTTTCGATGCCTTCAGCGCTGCTGCCAAGGCCGAGGCCGCACTGTCAGCATTAATATTGAGCACACCGCTGGGGTCTGCGTCATTTAACGCAATTGAACTAATCACGGGGATTCTTCCCGCATCCAGCAATTCATGGACGGGATCAGCATCCACGTCAATAATGTCACCCACCAGACCGTAATCCACCTCGTGGCCTGCCTCATTGACACCTCGTTTAGGTAGTGCACGAAATAGTGCACCATCTTCGCCTGAGATACCAACCGCAAGGTTGTCACTACGGTTCAATTCCGACACTAGGGTACGCTGCACCTGCCCTGTGAGTACCATCCGCACGACATCCATGGCTTCTGGAGTGGTGACACGCACACCGTCACGAAATGGCGTCTCGATATCAAGTTTTTTCAACATCGCAGACACCTGCGGGCCACCACCGTGGACGATAACGGGACGTATACCTGCTTGTCGCAGGAATTGGACGTCAGCGGCGAAGGCTCGTCCGGCTTCCACATCGGTCATTGCGTGGCCACCGTATTTGATGACAACAATATCGCCTCGAAATGCCCGCATCCAGGCAAGCGCTTCGACAAGGACCTGCGCGCGCTGTGCTGGGCTCAGCTGTGCAACGTCAGTCATCAGGTGCCTCATTTCTCCCAGTCACCAAGGGTTGCGACCATCACCGCTTTAATGGTGTGCATACGGTTTTCTGCCTGATCAAAGACGATAGATGCCGGTGATTCGAAGACGTCATTTGTCACTTCGAGTTCAGCCAATCCAGTGGCTTGGTAGATTTGCTCGCCGACGGTGGTATTGCGGTCATGGAAAGCTGGCAGACAGTGCATAAACTTTGCCCCCGGTGCCGCTTTTGCCATCATTGCAGCATCCACCTGATAAGGCCTGAGCAGTGCGATGCGCTCATCCCACACCTCCTTGGGTTCACCCATCGACACCCAAATATCGGTGTGCACAAAATCAACACCGCCCACACCTTCGTCGATATCCTCTGTCAACGTAATGCTGGCACCTGTGCGGGCAGCAACGTCACGCGCTGCGGCTATCACGCCGTCGTTTGGCCATAGGCTACGAGGGGCAACAATGCGCACATCAGCACCGATGAGGGCGCCGTTCACTAATAGGGAGCGGCCCGTATTGAAACGCGCATCGCCAACGTAGGCGAAGGACACCTCACATAGGGGTTTATCCGCGTGTTCTTTCATCGTGAGTGCATCGCACAGCATCTGAGTGGGGTGCCAGTCGTCAGTGAGACCATTCCACACCGGCACGCCCGACATTTCGGCAAGGATTTCCACTTTTTCTTGAGAGTCACCCCGGTATTCGATGCCATCAAACATGCGGCCAAGGACGCGGGCTGTATCAGCGATAGATTCCTTGTGGCCGATTTGCGAGGCGGTGGGGTCAAGGAAGGTGACATGCGCACCCTGGTCGTGGGCTGCCACTTCAAAGGCACACCGGGTCCGCGTTGAGGTCTTTTCAAAGATTAACGCGATATTGCGGCCAACAAGGTATTGCCTTTCGGTGCCGGCTTTTTTGGCTGCCTTGAGTTCACCAGCAAGTTCAATAAGGGCATTCCACTCTTCGGGCGTGAAATCAAGTTCTTTGAGGAGGTGGCGGCCATAAAGGGCGTGTGTCATGACATTCTCCGGTGTCTCTGGTGGGGGTGGAAACAATGTAGATTGCGGTTTTCGGGCACGAGCTACGAGGCGCGGCTAATTGGGCAGGTCATACAACGTGGGCCACCGCGACCACGGCCCAATTCAGCACCAGGGATGGCCAGCACCTCAATACCGTGCGCAGCCAAATAGTCGTTAGTTGCCGTATTGCGTTCGTAGGCAACAACCACACCGGGGGCAAGTGCCACTAGGTTAGAGCCGTCATGCCACTGTTCTCGGTCTGCTGCCGGCCCATTCATTGGTGCACTCAGCACGGTAATGGAGTCAAGCCCCATTGCGCTGGCAATTACCTGGTGCATCTCGGCTGGTGCATAGCTTTGCACATGCAGACGCTCGCCATCTGGGCTTGTCAGACGGTGTGATGGCAACATGCCAAGGCCCGCGTATTTGACGAAAACCCCTTCGTCAGCCATCGTCATCACCGTGTCAAGGTGCATTTGTGCGCGCGCTTTTGGCATTTCAACGGCAATGACCTCCCGGATGCCACCATCACGCAGCAAAGTTCGCGCAAGAATCTCAGTGCCTTGGGCACCGGTACGCTCCCCCATCCCAACAAGCACCGCCTGATTACCCAGGACAATAATGTCGCCGCCCTCAACAGCAGCCTGTTCAGGCCCTTGTCCGTCATCCCACAGGGGAATATCGCAGGCGGCGAACCGTGGATGAAACTGATAGACGAGGCGCGCGTTCAAGGATTCGCGGCGACGTGCCCTCATGCGCATGGTGCCAATGGCAACGCCACGACCAATCCACGCAGAGGTGTCGCGCGTAAAGAGGTGGTTCGGCAATGGCGGTAAGACGAAGTCCTCAGGGGCCAATGTGCGCAGGAAAAGAGAGGCGTTATGTGGAGCCAGTTCAAGGAGTTCGGTTTTGTTCAGTCCGGCAATAAGGAGCTCAGCCAATTCCTCCGACGTGCAGCCTTCAGCGTAACTGCGCACCGCCTCGGCAATTCCAATCCCCAGATCGTCTTCGCCAAAAGCCTGCTCTAAGGCGTAGGTACGTCCCTGCGGCGTGTCGAGGGCTTGGGCAAGGAGTTGTTGAAGATAGAGCACTTCGACTCCACGCGCACGCATCACACCTACGAAGGTGTCGTGTTCTTCCTGGGCGCGTTCAAGCCACAAAAGGTCGTCAAATAACAGTTCGTCCATGTTATTTGGCGTCAAACGAAGCATCTCGTTGCCTGGACGGTGCACCATTACCTGCTGTAAGGGCGCGAGGTCTGAGGCGATATGTGGCGGCACGAGTGTCTTCTCCTTGGCGCGGCGGCATTGAGCCTATTGTACCGACCATGCCCACATATGCCTGGGCAGATTCCACGCCAGAGGCGGCTGCACCACCTACTGGTCGTTGGCGCAGCGCACTTCCGCCAGCATCAGCAGGAGTTTGCGCGCTGTTTCTCGCACGTCAAGCCCTTCAGACAAGGCCGAGACTGCCGCCCCATCAACGACGGCAATGACAAGGTCTGCTGGTAGGGCCACACCCAGGTGGGTCAGCACTCTACCTACCGCAGTATTCAAACGTGAACGTCCAGTGCGATACGCACGGGACACTGGATCTGAAGCACCAGCACTGATGAGCTGACCATAGTGGCCAATCATCGTTTCATCTTTGGGGAGCGTCGCATCAAGAAGGTGTTCAATACGGTCGTCCACATCAAGGCGCCCGGTTTCTTCCTCAACCCGTTCGGCAACACGTTCAGCGCGTGATGCCCAACGAGAAATATTGACGCGGCCAGCTTGGTGCAAGAGATCCTCAAGGCTCGAAAAATAGTATGTTGTCGCTGACAGGGAACAACCTGCACGGCTCGCAACAGCGCGGTGTGTCACTGCGGATGGGCCAAGTTCGCGCACAAGGGCAGCGGTTGCCTCGATGATTTTCTGGCGCCGCTCGTCGCCTCTCGGTGTCACCCGGGGGGAGTCTCCAGCGTCTGCAGCTATGTCTGTTGCACCTCGTTTCATGGTCCCTCCTATGCGCATTTCCCTTATAACTATTGAGCGTAGTCCTTTTGTTCGACAGCGTCTAATACCCTGCAGGATGTGACCGTCTTGACGTTGAAAATACAGGTCCGGGGAAGGGCGCTGACGTCTCCTTCCCCGGACCTTGTCTGAATGGCGCCTACTCGATACTCGACAGTGCACGCTTGGAGTTGTCACGTGCGCACAGCATTGCGATCAGTGCCAAGAATGCGATGACGGACAGGTAGATCGCCGGGGCTAGGCGTGAGCCAGTTACCTGAATCAGCCAGGTGGCGATGAAGGGCGCTGTACCGCCCAGGAGCGCATTGGCACCGTTAAATGCCAAAGCAAAACCTGAGTAGCGCACTTCTGTGGGGAAGCTTTCCGCCAGGAAGGTGGCCAATGTTCCATCATTAGCAGTGAGAATGATAGCGAAGACTACTTCGCACAGAAGGATCACCCACACTGACTTTGTACCCATGAGCCACAGCAGCGGTACCGATAGAACAACGAATGCGATACTTGCACCGACCAACATGACCCGCCGACCTATCCGGTCAGAGAAGTACCCCATTACTCCGATGGCGATGACGTAGACCGTGAGCATCACGGAGGAAATGATGGTCGATAGGCCTTGGCCTAAACCAAGTTCACCATGCACGTAGGTCGGCATGTAGCTCAGCAGTAGGTAGAAGGCGACAGCGTTGAGTGCGCTGACACCGAAGGCGATAGCCAGAGGCCACGCATGGTGGCGGAACAAATCCCGCAGCGGCGTTGCTTTCGGCGCGTCGTTACTCATGCCTGCTTTCATTTCTTGGAAGACCGGGGAGTCTTCCAAGTGCACGCGGATATAGCGTCCGATGAAGCCCAGTGGCAATGCCATGACGAAGGGGACGCGCCACCCCCATGCGTGCATTGACGCATCGTCAAGGAGCCAGAAGAGGCCGGAGATCATTAGCGAGCCGCCGAGTAGGCCCGCGGCGGTTGAAGCAGGCACGAGTGCGGTGTAGAGGCCTCGGTGACGAGGTGGCGCAAATTCAGCAAGGAATGTCGCAGCGCCTGCATATTCTCCCGAGGCGGAGAAGCCTTGGATGGAGCGCAGGATGAGCAGCGCGATCGGAGCGAGGATTCCGATAGTGGCGTATCCAGGTAGAAGGCCGACAAGGAATGTCGAGGCAGACATGATGAGGATGGACCACGATAGTGCCCAGCGCCGACCGAAACGGTCTCCCCAGTTCCCCCACAGTACCGCGCCAATGGGTCGGAATATGAAGGACATGGCGAAGATCGCGAAGGCCGAGAGGAGCTGGACGGATTCGTCTGATTCGGGGAAGAAGACCACCCCAATGACAGCTACGAGGTAGCCGTAGGACGCGTAGTCGAACCACTCGATAAAGTTACCAATAAAGCTCGCGGCAGCAGCCTTATGCAATGCTTTTCGCCGCTCGTCGGCCCCGATCTGTGGCTTTTCAGTTGCTGCGGACATGATTACATTCCTGTCTCCTGAGCAACCTTTTCGCCACGTTGTGAGGCCGCCTGTTTACTGTCGACGAAGATGGGGGCAAGACCACCAATAATAATGAGCAAGCCGCCAAGGCCGCTGACCACGTCAAGAGATTCGTTGAAGATCAACAAACCGCACAGAATTGCGACAACGCATTCCCAATAGGAAATGGTGGACATTTCCACAGCAGGAAGGTTACGACCAGCGACAACGAGCCAACCAAGGGCGAAAAGGCCACAGAAAGCGAAGAGGCCAACGGCCCAGATCCAGTTGGAGGAGGTGAAGGTGGCGACGCCTTCCCACGGACGCAGGATCAGTGACATCGCTAAGGTAGCGATAGCGGCCCAGATGAAGTTCCATGTTCCGCGGACGACTGAGTCCATATCTTTACGGTATCCGTAGAAGAACAACGCCAGACCGTAGAAGACGCCTGACAGCAAACCAAGAAGGTCGCCCAATGTCTTTTGCGGGTATTCAGCCGATGCGGTGGACAGGTCAAGACCGAAGGTAGGAGCGCCATTTTCCCATCCGATAATGCCGATGGTCATTAACATGCCAATAAATACCAGTGTGAGGAAGATACCCGACAGGAGCGATATCTTCTCTTTCCTAAAGATGCGGGCCAGCAGCGTACAAAACAGTGGACCCGTGTAAATCAGGAAGACGGCGTTAGCAATACTGGTCAGCAAGGTGGAGGAAATATAGCAGCCAAGCGATAAGCCAATGGCGACGCCACCCAGGATCACGCCAGGTGTGAGGCGCGCACGGAATACGTCAGCAAGTTTCTTTGTCGCAAAGGCAATGATGAGGAAGCCAATAATGCCTGTCGTCATACGGCCAAACGCAAGGAATGAGCCAATCACTGCTTTGTGTTCGGGAGCAAGTCCCGCAGTGGCGCCACGGGAAAAGGTTCCAACGAAACCCATTCCGGTGGCCGAGAGCAGCATAGCGATAGCGCCAAGCTTTTTCTTCATCGTGTAGGTAGAAGTGGAAGGTGCGGTGCCGGACATCGTTGTCCCCTATTCCAATTTTCTTGTTCGTTACTTGAGGGGTGGGGGTGTATCGGCACTGGTGCCGATACACCCCCTGGGTGGTGGTTAGACCCGGGTGGGGTCATCCACCTGGTTCGGGAAGTAATCCTCGCAGCCGCCTTCGCGGTACACGTCCGCAGTCGCGCAGTGCAGTGCACCACCGAATGGGTAAGCGTCACGGAAGGGAACGGGGATAACATTCATGCCAAGCTTGTCCATCTGCTCCATCTGATGAACTTCGGAAGCCTCACATATCACGGTTTCGTGGTCAAGGACGAGGCAGTTCATGGACAGCCACACCGACGAGTAGCACAACGGCGGCGGCGTGTCGTGTGCAGGCTGCGCAGCATCAACAATCTGCCAATCATTCGCCTCGAAGATCTTACGTTGCTCTTCAGGAAGACGACGTTGCGGGTTGTTGATAATGAGGCCTGGACGCAACGGAACGAAGGTCGCGTCAATGTGAATCGGGTATGGGTCACCGGGGAAGTTCACCGCGTGAATCCGCAGATCCGGGTAGTACCGCTTGAACCACTCCATAGCAGCACGGTTCGTGGTCAAACCATGCTGAATAAAGAGGTCCTTGCCCAGACGGAGGATGTCGGCAGCATCCCACATGGGTTCAACCTCAGTGGTAACGAAGTCCTTGTTGGCGGTACGCACCAGGCGTTCCTCCAAGGAAATCTTCTCGTCGTAGTAATTGTGCTTGTAGGACGCATCGGTCAGACGCGGACGAGGAGCCTGAGTCCACTTGAACTCTGGGTCCTCATCGAAGTACTGCTTCATCAGCGGCCAGTAGGCAAGGTATTCGAAGTAGCGGCAACGGAACGAGTTCGCCGAAGCCATGATTTCGTTACCGATGGTGAGCAAGATGTCGCGAGGCGGCATACAGGTCATCATGGAGTCGGTACGGAAATCAGGAGTCATCACAGGCTGGTTCCACTGCAAAGGCGTGGGGCGGTCAACCTTCACGCCACGCTTCTCAAGGACCTCAGCGAGGTAGTCAAGCTGGGCAGCAGCCTTCTCCACCGTTTCCAGCGGACGAGGACCCCACATACCACGCATCTCAGAGTCAATCGGCACCTTCTCCGAAGTAGCAGGCTCTTCGGGGGGAATCACCGAGTGTTCAGCGCGTCCAACAATGACGTGCTTAAGCGGATCGAAATCATTCCATGAATTGACAATCTTTGGCATTCTTCTCACTCCTTCGTGATCTGTTTGTGAATTGAGGTTGTTGTATGTCCGATAGTGTCCTTGGAGTGTGTTACGGTGTGGCCTCATCTCCTCCCTAGGTACTGGGCTCGGCACGCGTGATACATAGGGTGCCTATACGCGGCGCAAACGTGAATCGGGTGCTTCAGGCATTGGTGGCCGGATGTCTTCAGGGCCACCGTAGTTGCCGCCTGCGGTGATGATGGTGCCGCATTCGCCACTGATAATGCGGTCAGCATCTTCGAGTCGACCAATTGCTGAAATACCACCGGTGAGTTCAACAAATCGGCATGCAGCCTCAACCTTCGGGCCCATGGATCCCGCTGGTAGTCCCATGCCGCGAAGGTCCGCAGGGGTTGCACGGAGTATTTCTTTAGCTTCGGGAGTGCCGAAGCCATCTTGGACCGCAGCAACATCGGTAAGGATCAGCAGCGCATCCGCATCCAAGGATTCTGCTAGCACCGAGGCTGTGAGGTCTTTGTCGATCACAGCTTCGACACCTTCGAGTTTGCCTCGGGTGTTGCGGATAACGGGTATACCGCCCCCACCGGCACACACCACTACGGCACCAGCGTTGAGCAGTACGCGCAGAAGTCGCGTTTCGATGATGCGTTGTGGTTTGGGCGAGCCTACGACGCGGCGGTAGTACGGGCCATCGGGTTTGACCGTCCACCCTCGTTCTTCGGCGAGTTTCTTTGCGGTTTCTTCGTCATATACCTCACCGATGAACTTGGTGGGGTTTTCGAAGGCGGGGTCGCCTGCGAGGACCAGGGTTTGGTTGATCATCGAGGCGACGTGACGTCCCGGGAGCGCGTTTTGTAGTGCTTGGAGCAGCCAGTAGCCGATCATCCCTTGGGTTTCAGCACCGAGAGTATCGAATGGGTAGGGTTCGGTAAGGCGCTCATCCTGAGCGCTTTCTAGGGCGAGTACACCAACCTGTGGGCCGTTGCCGTGGGTAACGATGAGTTCGTGTTCCTCGGCGAGCCGTGCGAGCTGTTCGGCAGCATGACGCACATGCTCAATTTGTGTGCGCGCATCGGGCACGTCACCTCGACGCAGGAGCGCATTACCACCGAGTGCTACAACGATACGCATGGTGTCACCGCCCCAACGTGGCGACCATAACGGCCTTAATAGTGTGCATACGGTTTTCTGCCTGCTGGAAAACAATGGAGGCTTCAGATTCGAAGACTTCATTGGTGACTTCCAGTCCGTCAAGGCCGGTACGCTGGTAGATATCTTCGCCGACAGTAGTGTTGCGGTCGTGGAAGGAAGGCAAGCAGTGGAGGAACTTCGCCTCGGGGCTGGCCTTTGCCATGAGTGCGGCATCTACGCGGTAGTCTTTGAGCAATTCAACGCGTTCGTCCCACACTTCCTTAGGTTCACCCATGGATACCCAAATGTCGGTGTAGACGAAGTCGACGCCAGCAACACCTTCGTCAACGGAATCAGTGATAAGTACCGATCCTCCGTTTGCTGCAGCGAGTTCTTGAGCCTTGGCGACAATAGCTGGGTCGTTTTGGAGGGCTTTAGGGGCCACCATACGCACATCCATGCCCATCATTGCGCAGGAGATGAGCAGTGAATTGCCAACGTTATTACGGGCATCGCCGACATATGCTATTGAAATATCGGAGATATCCTTGCCACTGGCTTCGATCATGGTGAGCTGGTCGGCAAGCATTTGCGTGGGATGCCACTCATCTGTGAGGCCATTCCACACCGGCACACCCGAGAGTTCCGCAAGCAATTCAACGTGTTCTTGTTTTGATCCACGGAACTCAATGCCGTCGAACATGCGTCCCAGGACGCGAGCGGTATCTGCCACCGATTCCTTGTGGCCCATCTGTGAACCGGAGGGATCGAGGTAGGTGACGTGGGCACCCTGGTCGTGGGCTGCCACTTCAAAGGCGCAGCGTGTACGGGTTGACGTCTTTTCGAAGATCAGAGCGATATTGCGACCAAGCAGGTGTTGGGCTTCGCGGCCTTCTTTCTTCGCTGCCTTGAGGTAAGCGGAAAGTTCAAGCAGGGAACGCCATTCTTTTGGGGTGAAATCTGTTTCTTTGAGGAAGTGGCGTCCTTGGAGTGCATGTGCCATGACATGTGCCTTTCTGTGGTGTTTTTTCTTTTGTAACCGTTACGCTTCGTCGCGCACGATGGGGCAGCTCATGCAACGAGGCCCGCCTCGGCCTCGTCCCAATTCGTCGCCCGGAACGTCAACGACTTCGATGCCGTTGTCTTGAAGGAATTCATTGGTCGCGGTGTTGCGCTGGTAGGTAACGACCACGCCCGGGGCCAGTGCCAGCACATTGGATCCGTCATTCCACTGTTCACGTTCGCTGGTGAGGGAATCAAATGGTGGTTCAAGCACACGTATGGAATCCAGTCCCAGACCTTCAGCGATGACGTCGTGCATTTGTTCTGGCGCATTGACTGTGACATCAAGTTCTTTTGGCGTATTGCCGGGACGGATTGTCTGAGAGCGAAGCATTCCCAACCCCGGATATTTCACGAAGGTCCCTTCATCGGCCATCGTCATCACCGTGTCTAGGTGCATTTGTGCCCTATTTTTAGGCATTTCCAATGCAATCACACGCTGCGCTTGTCCGGCAGCAAAGAGACGCGAAGCAAGTCGTTCGACGCCCTGAGGGCAGGTACGTTCACTCATACCAATGAGCACCGATCCATTACCAATGACTAGGACGTCACCACCTTCAACAGTGGCTGTGCCAGCTTCCATACCATTGGAATAAATGATGGGTTCGTACTGGGTGAAGCGCGGGTGGAAGTTGTAAACAATTTCGGCGTTAATGGTTTCGCGTTGACGCGCTTCTTTGCGCATCGCGTTAATAGAGACGCCGCCGTAGACCCAGCATGATGTATCGCGAGTGAAGTAGTGGTTCGGTAATGGCGCAAGTACGAAGTTATCGTCACCGATCGACTCTAAGGATACCGAGCGCGTATTAGGTATTTTTTCTAGAAGTTCTTTCTTCGTAATACCTGCGATCAAGAGCTCGGCCAGGCTAGGAGCGTCAAGACGTTCAGCCAGGGCGCAGATGGCGTCGACTGCGCCGGTTCCGCAGGTTTCTTCGGTGAATACTGCGGAGAGAGCTTTTAGGCGGGCTGCTGGGTTTTCTAGGGCTTCGGCTAGTAGTTGCTGGAAGTACAGCACGTCGACGCCGCGCGCACGCATAGCGTTTGCGAAGACGTCATGTTCTTCCTGCGCTTTTTCGAGCCATAGGACGTCATCAAAGAGCAGTTCATCCTTATTGGACGGGGTCAGTCGCAGCATCTCCCGACCAGGACGATGAAGCAGCACTTGTTGAAGTGTCCCAATCTCTGAAGTGACACGTGGTCTCACGTTATTTCCTCCAATCTCGCATCGTTGCGAATCTCACACCTCACTGAGTTAGTACAATCGTACTAATTTTTCGAAACATGTCAAGAGTTTTAGAAAATTTCCCCAACAGACTTTTCTGACAACTTTTCTCAAAAGCCCTTTTTTCTGCAGTTTTATAGAATATTTCTTCATCGCGCAGCAATGGTTATTGAGGAACTGACAAGCAGTACGCGTGTACCTTATATGATGACACTTTGTCACATCTCACATTTGTTTCTGCAGGTCTAACCTCATTCATATCGCACCACTTCGTCAACGTGTTGTCACATGACAATGCTCCCCTGAGGCGACTATTGGGTGGAGCAGAGATAGGTCGGCGGTATTGTCACCCAGCGATCCTGCATGGGCGTGGACACGCACGCAATAAAGCAGCCGGTAGCCTTGAATGCGCGACCTTTACGTTCGAAACGCCATGGGAAACCACTGTGCGGAAATCCGCACCCTTGAATTACCATGCAGGATGCACCGCAACAGCCAGTATCGCGCAAAGAAACATGGTTGTTACGCTACAAGAATGCGGGCAGACGTTTCACTTACGTCTTTACATGGCGTCGACCACTGGGCATTAGATAAATATGGGAGCCCCTTAGGGTGTTACCACACACGCAGCGGTCGAATCAGCCATCGTCCCATTTTCAGTTGCCACTGCTACAGCAAGGCACGTTTGCCCCAATTCCTGGTCAATCAGGATTGACGTTTCCTGTGTCTGACGTACATCTCTGAGTACGACCGGGTCAAGCACCTGGTACAGGTAAGTGGCACCCTCATAGGCAGGATCCCAGGTAAAACGCACCTTATCGCCCTCAATTTCACCACTAAGCCCGGTGATCACAGATTGTGGCGACACAGGTACCGATATTTCGGGAACCTGCAATTCTTCTTCGGTCGGCGTCGTAGGAGCAAACCAGTGGCGATTGGCCCACAACAGCGCCACCACGCAGCCCAAAGCCACAAAAAAGACAAAAAGGACCGTCGCAACGATACTCGCGCGTTGCCGTGTCTTTTGACGTTCACGGGCCGCTTGTGCACGCATTCCCCGCGAGTCAGAGAGTGGACGCGAACGGCGGACGGAGTTTTCGACCTTACTGTCGTTTTCCTGCGTCCTCTCAGGAGCCTCGTCACTGAGAATAATAACGGGGCGCCGCGTCTCAGGAAAATCGCTGTCGTCACGCTCAAACAGTTCTTCATCACTGAGCACATCGATAGGCGTCATGCGTTGGCGCAAATCCACCTGGATTTGCTGAAGTGAGCGCGCGAATTCCACCACGCTGGCATAGCGTTGCCGTGGATCCTTCGACATGGCGATCGACAAGACGCGCTCCAGCTGTGGCGGTACATCAGTTCGCCCAGTGGGTGGCACCGGCAATCGCAACGTACGTAAAATCATTGACAATTCGCTATTGTCGCCACCAGGTAGCTCAAAGGGCGAATGTCCCGTCAGCATCGTATGTAGGGTAGCAGCCAGCGAATACACGTCCACGGTCGTGTCCAAGTCGCCGGAACCGTTCTGTTGTTCCGGCGGTGCCCACGGTACCGAAAAGCCTCGGCCTGCCGAAATAGTTCCATCGTGGAACGAGGCCGCCAACCCAAAATCGGCCAGCACGGGGTGCCCGAATTCGGTAAGCAAGATATTGGACGGTTTGATGTCGCGGTGCAAAATGCCTTCGCGGTGAAGCGAGGCAACAGCACCAGCCAAACGAACCCCCATATCTAAAACGCGATGCACTGAATAGGGTTGCTGTCTGGCGCGCTGCGCGACCGTCGGCGGGGGGCAGTACTCCATGACAAGGTACTGCCGCCCATCGTCGGTAACGCCGGCACCAAATACGGACACCACCGCAGGGTGAGCTGACATCCGAGCCATCAAGTTGACTTCAGCCCTAAAGGCTGCGTCAAGCTGCTCGTTCCCGGTCGTCCTCAGCACTTTAATGGCGACCATGCGTTCAGGAACACTCTGTTTATACAGAAAAACATCCGCAAAACCACCGCTTCCCAGATCCCGTACCCATTCAAAGGTGGGGATCTTCGGCGGCTTGGAGCGGTGCTCCCCCATCGACTAACACTCCAATCGCATACTTACTGAATTCGCCAATGTGATGACATCCCCGCATCGCAGTATCACCGGCGTTGCCTGGTCAACGCGTTCAGGCTCTTTGCCAGCGTGCGTCACGAACGTCCCGTTTTGCGAACCAAGGTCCCGCACACGCGCATCCCACCCATCGACGCGGATTTCACAGTGAGTCCGTGAAATCTCCTGGTCGTGGCTATCAACCGATACGAGGCGCACATCGGGTCGGCTCGCCCGGTACAGTTCCTTCGGGTTGCGACCAAAGATAATATCACGGTCTAATTCCACAACCTCAC
Organism: Schaalia suimastitidis DSM 15538; assembly: GCF_000429105.1. Taxonomy (GTDB): domain Bacteria; phylum Actinomycetota; class Actinomycetes; order Actinomycetales; family Actinomycetaceae; genus Pauljensenia; species Pauljensenia suimastitidis. The sequence continues at coordinate 110,346 of NZ_AUBF01000011.1, read as the reverse complement.
CGCTCGACATGACGAGGCGCCCCAAAGAAGGGCGATTCACACGTGCAAGGGTGCGGCTCATTTCCTTCCCACACACGCGGCAGGACTGCATATAGGGAGGATTAGGATGCCCATCAACGCACGGCACTGCAAGTACTTTTGGGGCATTGGCCTCGTTGCCCTCTTCACCTTCCCGGTCAATGACATGAACAGTGGACGGGCGCGCATTTGCTAAGGTGAGGTTAACAGTACGCCCATCATGTAGGGCCTTGGCAGTGCTTTCCGACGGATCCTTCGCGTCCTGCTGGTCCTCGACCGCCTCGTCACAGGAAGCCTCAGCTTGATCCGCGTCGGGTTCACCTCGCTCAGGTAACGCCTCGTCAGTTCCACCTGCCACCTGAGAGTCTTCGCCGCCTTGTTCATCGGACGCTGCTACCGCAACGGGAGCGTGCTCCTCATTCGCACTGTCTTCATGCGAAGGCGTTTCTTCCCACGCACCCGTACTCAAGCGAGACACCGGGATCACGGCATCCCTGACCATGCCGGTGTATTCAACGACCTCCTCATTCAGGGCATTTGCAGTCACCGCAATAGTCCACGCTTCAATATTGGACAGTTGACGCTCGGACCAGGTAATCAGTGAGCCACCGTCAATGGTCGATTCACGACCATCAGCCCGCAGGCGTACGGCAAAGGAGCCGCGCACCGCAACGCGCTCACCGTCAGCCTCGTGCAGAATCATGGCAAATTCTGGCAAAGCAGTCAGGTCGGCGCCAAACTCGGTGGTAAGTACCTGCACAAGGGCAGCGAAAGTGGTGCCTTCGGTCAGTAAGGTCCAAAAATGGCGTGCGAGTTTCTCATTTCCAGGTGCGAGGACGACGACACCCGCTGGAGTGATCGCAGCTGGGCGGTCACCCGCCAACCAGGAGGAGCTATTCATTGTCGATTCCATTATGTACTTCTTCCGTCATGCCATCCCAATACGGTGGCTTTGTGCGATAAATGGTCGGTGAAGGTCAAACTGCTGTTACCCGCTGATAATTACCCTCCGTCGTCCAAAGAGCACGAGCGTCCCCGGTGTCACTGCCGTGGGCGTTTCGGGGGGAAGGGAACGGGTAGTACCTGAGGGCGAACTCAGGCGCGTACCATTCGTGGAATGTAAGTCAGTGACGATCACCTGCCCGTTCTCTACCGAAAGAACAAAATGCGTCTTCGACACTGAACGCTCAGAATCTGACACCGCAAGCATGGCAGCGTCCAGGTAGGGCGCAACACGAACGGGGTCACGGCCAACCAGGAGGCGTCCTACCAGGTCGTAACGTGTGCCGTCATCAAAAACAAGGCGCACCGAACCTGCAGGACGCATTCCGATTGATCGTTCAAGGTCACTAAGTGTATTGACATCGGATAGTGGTGGGCTCAGTTCCCTCACTGATTGTGAGTCGCGCGCAGATCGGCCCACAGAGGCGAGGTTAATTGCTGAGTGTGCAACCGTGCGATCCCATTGGGATTCTCCTAGCACTTCATTGTCAAGGGCAGGTATGTCAGCAATGACGTGTTCAGCCGACGACGGGTGGGGCCGACTACTGCCCAGGTGGTAGCGCTTATACGACGTTTCACTGTCAGCATGTGCGATCCCGCTGTGGTCGCCGTCAGTCCTTTGCTCCAGTTGGGCGCTGTCAAGTGCCGAGGAGTCCACCGATGAAGGTGCAGCAGGTGTCTTTTCTGCTGAAACAGCATGTGTCAGTGGCGAGTAGCGGTGTCGGGCACGAGAGGCACCGGGACGGTCAGCCTGCACTGCGATGGTGTCACATAGCTGGTCAAACCACGTGCGGTTCAACTCGCGATGTGACAGAAAGGAAATGAGGATCGGGATGATACCAAGTGTGGGAACAGCAAGGACCACCTCGATAAACAATTTGGCCAGGCAGCCTGCAGCACTGTGCTGCCCCGTGGAGTATTTCACCCAACGTACCCCAGCGACGCGCATACCGATCGTTTGCCCGCCAGCAGCCAGAAAAAGGGTGGAGGCGACAGCCAGTACTGCGAAAATAACGCCGCCAACATAGATGGCAAAGGTGCCCAAGGCACTGGTGGCACCATCACCACCCCACCTGAGGAGAATGCCTGCCACAAGGAGAACAGCTGGTAGGAGCACGATCAGCAGGTCAACAAAGTGCGCACGTGCACGCATATGATCACCCGCGAGTCGATAGGCACCCAGATGGCGCGGCAATGACGTCTTTGCCTTGTCTATTGCATCACTCAACGGCTGCCTCCTTCCTCAATTCATTGGTGGAGTCGTCTGTACTGACGGTATCGCATATCTGCGTCTCAGATAAGGCGGACGGTGATTTTGATTGAGGTTTTTTCGTCAGCCACTGCGACCGTAGACTCCCTACAGCAAGGACAGCCCGAACACGCCGACGCCACCCCAGCGCCTGCCTCATTGAGGCCACAATCCGATCGCAGCGATCCCAAATCATATCGGCAGCCGTCGTATGGGCCTCGTCAGGACCAAAAACCACGTTATCAAGCGAATCGGCGAGTGCCGTGACCTCACTGCGGCTTGAGTCAACGCCTCTAAAATCCGAGACGGGCTCATCCTGGGTTCGCCACACCTGCGCATCAATGTGTTGGGCCTGCACAATACGTGGCACATCTTTAGGGACCTTGACCCCAAGATCATTTGCGCGATCAAGGAGTTCATCCCATGCTGCTACCGACCGGACTTCCGGCAGTGTAGACAAACGTCGACGACGTGAACGCATCGCTTTAAAGGCAATAAGTAGCAGCAGAGGTGACAACAAGGCTAATATGCCACCACCGACACGGGCTGCGAAATACAACCAGGACAGGTAATCCTGCTCACGCTCCTTATCCTTGTCCGGTTCAAGGAGTTCTTCTGGAGCAATTTCTGCAGGCTCTTCAGGAGGGTCTGGCGGTTGCAGTACCTGAGGCCGAGGCTGCGGCTTCGGTTTCGGCACTTCAGTACGCATGGTCTGGTCTTTAGGAGGTGTCGGCTCAAAGGGTACCCAGCCGAGTCCTTCAAATGGAACTTCCACCCACATGCGCACATCGCGACCGCGAATCGTAACGCTGCCATCAACAGATGGCTCAGCCACAAAGCCCATGACCAGACGTGACGGGATTCCCAGCGAACGCAACATGAGTACCATCGCGGGCGCGAATTGGTCATCATCGCCAACCATGTAGTCACCCGACAGGAAGGCTTCAAGACGATCAGTTCGATGTCCTGGGGCCTGGCCATCGGAACCGTCAGAGTAGAAACCTTCTGCACTGAGTTTAAGTTGCAATAGGCGCGCCTGTTCAAAACCCAGGGTAGCTCCCGCTGTCAACGACAAAGCGGCCTTCATCGTGGAGTCAGGCACGTTGGTATCAGCCGGGATTGGGACCTGTGCGATCGGGCGATCCTGAAGCTGGAACTCATTCCACGTGGGTTGTTCAACGACCTGTAAACGGTATGTATCGCCCTTTTTCAGTGGCGTCGTTGAAAGGATTGACTGCAGGCCATCGGAGTAGTAGGTGGACGATTTCAACAGCGATGCACGTTCACTTTGGTATTGCAACGACAGCGTCTGTCCGGCGCCGGGCACCCAGTTACCTACGTAGCCGTCAATAGTGACATCCAATTCAGTCGTATCAGCATCCGGGAAGGGGTTGTCGCTGAAAACGCTGCCGACTTTCAGGAAAGTTCCGCTGCTATTGTCAGCACCAATCTGAAAGACCGTTCCATCGTAGGAATCCAAGGTGGCAAGGCGTATCTTGCCTGAACGCGGTGCCTTCGACAAATGAAACAGTTCCGTATCTGCCTCTCGCGTATTCCATAGTCGAAACATTGCCACCGGCGAGGCGTATTCGCGGAGGTCAAGCGGCGGCTCTACGTAGCTGCGCAAAACGGTGCGTTCACGCGACTCAAAGTCAACCATTGGCAGCGCTACGGCACTGGCCGCGGCACCCACAGCGATAAGTGTCACCGCGCTCACAAGCTGCGCAAAGCGGGGAGCATGTGTGCACGCCAAATGTATCGTTGCTTCAGCCTCAGCACTATTGCCACTGTGATGAAAACGAACCGCACAAAGCAGGAACAACACACCACCTAGGGTTGCCACTATCAGGGCAAAAGGCGCGTTCTGGCTCCCCCACAAAATACCAGTTAACAGCAAAAATGCGGCCGGTAAGAGTGCCCACATTTGGAAACATGTTCGCGCAACCAGCGTGACTGCAATGAAAGCTGACAACACCCCAACGACATATGGCAACACCACAGGTATGGGCAAATCGGGTACAGGTGTCACCACGGTAAGCAAATCTTTCCAACTGGTGACTACGCCTCGCAGCGTGTAACGAATAGTGTCGAGGGTAGGAACAAAACCCCACAGGGTTGTTTCAGGCAGTGCGCTGATACCTCCGCCGGCAAGGAGAGCACCTATACCTGCGACAACTGTAGTGATCGCATGACAGCGAAGTCGCGCACATATTAGGGCCGACACACCACCAACCGCCAAGCCACCATAGACCGCTCGATACCCAACCGTGCCAGAAAAGACGCCCCCATGGGCTAAGGCAAGTACGGCAAGGAGCGCAACAATCAAAACCAGATCAATGACCCTGTTCAGAGTGTGAACATGCTGTGACGCGTGGCGCCGATTATGCGATGCAGCCGTCATGGTATCGCCTAGCATTACAGCACTCGATTCATGGCTAGTGGAAGTTCATCAATATGCGGAATCTCGACAATGCGAAGCTCGCCGAAGGTATGAGTTTTTGTTGTGGAGCCACGACTGAGACGGATCCCGATATTGCGCGTCGAATGCGGCAATACACGTAAGGCTTCGTGCAACTTGGTCACGGACACCCCGCTACCAGTCACCACAACAGAAACGGACGCTTGCGATACCTGAGCAGCTGCGAAATGCGCGGTCTGGGCAAGGTCTTCATATGCTTCCAGCAGCATCACTTCAGTGAGAGAATCCAAGGCGCGAAGAGCCGTTGCAGTATTGAGCATCCCTTCTTGGGTGACCACAGCCACCATCACAGATTCGTCAAGGGCACCGCGCGCCAACGAGGCCACCGCTGATACAGCGTCTTCGAACTCGTCATCATCGCGCCATGACATCACGTCAAGGTCGAATACGATAAGAAGGTGGGCGCGCCTCGTTTCTTCGAACTGGCGGATCATGAGTCGTCCAATACGCGCTGAGGTGCGCCAGTGGATCATCCTGCGGTCATCCCCTGGTGCATAATCCCTCAACGCACGAAATGACACATCCGAAGAGGACAAGTCCTGGGTGCTAATACCTTCAATATCACGTAAATATCCCACGGCCGCGCCGGTCATGCGAATAGTTTTAGGATGGACGAACACTTCCACTTCACTCGAACGACTTTTCACACGACGAGCCATGCCGAGTGCATCAGCGTGGACGGCTTCTACAGGACCAACATTGAGGACACCACGCTTGGATGTGCTGATGATAAAGGGTTCACTGTGACGTTGCCCGGCCTTCAAGCGAGGAGTCCACAGCGTCAAAATATGGGGGCCAGCCGCTAAACGCAGCTGGATTGAGCGCAGCGCCTTATCGGGGTCTGAATCGACTATCACCGTGCCGGCGATATCTTCACCCACTGCCACGCGTTTGAGGGGCACGTCAATTTCGACGTGACATCGCAAGCGCCGTAGCGACGAGATAAAGGCCGTGACAACGATGGTGAGCACAGCAACCCCTGGAATGAATAATTCTTTCCAGGCCATTGTCGCCCCCAGTATTACGCCGAGGCTCCCCACAATTAATGCGCCCCACCCTAAAGGTGTGACAGCACCCAGTGCTGTCACGATGTAGGTCAAGGGCCGTATCTTCGACGCGTAGGCAACAACGATGCCACCGACGTTACCCAAGTACTGGGTAACGGCATGGAGGGAGGTGCGGCGCGCAGCTGCCCGCCGCCTCGACAATGTGGCTCGTCGTTGCTTCAATGTTTCAGTTCCTCGCTGACGGGGCAGGCACGAGGCTGAGGGCAGCTTGGATCACAGCTTGGCGTGTGGCGCCAACAAACTCCGCATCCGGGTCAAGGACGATGCGGTGTGCCCACACGCGCTCTGCGAGCACGGAAATATCATGAGGGGTCACGTATTGGCGTCCCTGGGCGAGCGCCCATACGCGCGCTGAGCGCACCATGCCGATCGCGCCGCGCGTCGACACGCCAATACGTACCGTCGAGTCGGCCCGGGTGGCTTCGCATAGCGACTGCACATAGTCGGCAACAATGGGATCAAGGTAGTTATCAGCAGCCATTTCCAACATTTTTATGACCGTGTCGCTGTCGATTACTGATTCAAGATTCTTCGAACGGTCAGGGTCTTTGGCGCCGAGGATAATACTCATACCCGAGGCGTGATCAGGATATCCCAGCTGCGTTTTCATAAGGAAACGGTCAAGTTGGGCTTCAGGTAGCTTATAGGTGCCTGCCTGCTCCACAGGGTTTTGTGTCGCAATCACCATAAATGGACGACCTGTCTCGTGACGCACACCATCGACAGTGACACGCGACTCTTCCATCACCTCTAAAAGCGCTGATTGCGTCTTTGGGGAGGCACGGTTAATCTCATCCGCCAACACGATCGAAGCAAAAATGGGGCCGCGATGGAAATCCCATTTTTTTTGCTCTTGGTCGTAGATGGTGACGCCCGTAATATCGCTGGGCAACAGGTCGGGGGTGAATTGGATACGCGAATGTGTGCCTGCAACGGATGCGGCGATGGCCCGCGCGAGCGCTGTCTTACCAGTACCAGGTGCGTCTTCGAGCAACAAATGTCCCTCGGCGAACATGCAAGTAAGCGCCAAGCGGATCACATTTTCTTTGCCTAGTACTGCGGTAGCGACGTTATCAACCACACGAGTAAAGGTGCCAGCAAACCATTGGGCATCCTGGGCAGTGACGGTCATTGATTCTCCTGAATATGGGGACAAAAGGTCATCGGTACCAGCCGCCGTACGGGTGGAACTCTACGCTGAAATCTTCGTCGGGCTGTAGCCCTGGGTTTTCTGGATTACCTGGGCATCTGAAGCTGACAGTGCCATCTTTAGGGATAGCAATCGGCGCTGTCTGGCCAAGGAAATTCCAGTAATGCGCGTCTTCTGGCTCGTCAGCATTCCAGCATCTCAGCATGTAGTAGCCCGCCCAGTGGAAATGTGTCATCGTCAGTTTGACATCCATTCCATTGCGCTCGACACGAACCGGCGTGATGTGTTCCTCGAAGGCCTTGGCACTGGCGCAGGTGGGCGCATGCGTATTTGTTGTTCCTTGGACGGTCTTGACGCAGATACGCACTTCCTGCCCCGGAGAGGCCGAATATGTCCGTCGACCGCTGGCTTCAACCCAGCCCGAATCCGGCCCTTCAAGCCAGAACGTCGCTGGCAGACCATTACCGCTGCCGCTGTGCCAGTGGCAGGTGACCGAACGATGCCCTCCAACACACGAGACCGATGGGGCAACGGGTTGCCCATACGGAGTGACGACGTTAGATGCTACTTCCGTCGAATACACAGGATTACCCGCTTTGATACCAACAGCACGTAGGCGAATTGTGACTTGTTGCCCATTGGCCAGGCCATTACCAGTGATGGTGTCGCCTTGCAACGGGTACCAGCTTCCGCCGATCGTCCACTCATAACGCAAATCGCTTGGCGTCCACCCGTTCCCAGCTGCACTTGGCGACCATGTCACTCGGATCTGGTTATCCACTCCTGTGGGCGACACTGAACTCAGCGTCGGTGCGTTGGGACGACCTACGACCTGGATGGAAGTTTGAGCAGGTACCGACGTATAGGTAGCAGCCTGAGATGAGTCATTTGTTGCGGTCACCGTGAACGTAACAGGCGTATCGGATACTGGCACCCCTTCAATCACCGTTGACGTGGTGTGACCTGCTGTTACTTGCTTCGTCACACCTGCGCCACTGACCGTGTAGTACTCGATGGGGCGACCATTGTCATTAGGGGCTGCCCACGTGAGTGTTACCTGTGCTGTAGAGGCTCCAGGAGCTAACGAACTCACCAACGCATTGAATGAAGTGATCTGTCCCGGCGGCCCGTAAGGACGCACACCTGGAGAAAGCGGTGACCACGGTGAAGCACCCTCAGCATTGATTGCACGCACCTGGGCTGTGTACTCTGTACCGTTTGCCAAACCGCTGGCAACGTAACGCTGCTCACCTGTTCCTGAGGCAGTCACAGTCACTGCGGAACCCGGCGAAAGCAGGACCTCGTAGCTGCGGATAGCTGAACCGTCGTGTGTGGGCGGCATCCATGTGACAGTCACCGTGCCATTACCAGCTACCACCGACGGCGTAGCAGGAGCAGGTGGCGCTGTATCGAGGCTGACACGTACGCGTTCTGACGGATCCGAGGTCCCCACCTCATTTGTGGCGGTCACCGAAAACTCATGTGTGACGCCCTTGGTTCGATTGTTGAGAAGACAACGCGTCACCACACCACACTGTTGGCTGTCCCCTTGAGTATGATCTGTCACCGTGTAATTCGTGATCGGTGCACCATTCGCGCGACTTGGAGCCCATTGGACTTCCACACTTGATGACGATGTCGCTTGTGCACTTACACCTTGTGGGCTAGCTGGTGCTGCACGCACAGACACCGTGATTAATCCCGTGACCTGACGTTCTGGCTTACCATCGCCATCAACAACGGTATAAGTGACGGTGAAGGTCCCTGAGTAATTCGGATTTGCACTGACGGTGACCACGGTACCCGAGGCTGTGGCGCGTCCACCTTCAGAGGCAGTGGGGGTGCCAACGATACGCATCTGACCAGCATTGGGATCAGTATTGGTTGCGTATTGGCGAATATCAACATTTGTCGAGGCCCCAGGCTCAACGCTGACACGTGCTTCACTCGTTTGGATAAGGGACATTACATTGTCCTTCACCACAATAGGCACAGCTGCCTCGTGTGATGCGCCTTCTTGATCCGTAACGCGCACCATGACGCGTTGGGTATCACCTAACGCTGCCTCCTCACCCGCCTGCACATTCAGATGCGAACCGGAGATCGACGCACTGATACCTGCGGGTGTGGAGCCAACGATATCGAATGCCAGTGTAGAGTCGGCATCCGGGTCGGAGGACATCTGTAACAAATCGGCTGTGACAGCTTCGCCACCGCGTATGACACTAATCGGTGTGGGACGCAACTGTGGTGGCTGGTTACCCGTTGACTCGACTTCAATGGGCAAAGAAATTAGCGCAGTACGTCCAGTGAAGTCGTTAAGGTTCTCGCCGTCAGTCACTTCGAAAGTAAGGGAGGTACGCCCGTAGAACTCTGGCGTCGACTTAAAGGTCAACGTCAGGCGGTCTTTGACGAGGGACGAACCATCCGAGCCAGCACCAACTGAAACTGTGCCTTCAGAAGTAAGGATGACTTGACGCCCATCCCGCGCTTTCACATGATCGTTAATGAGAATGTCAATACGTTCGCCAGCCTTGACGCGCACGGGCACAGTAGTGGCATCAAGGTAGGGACGTGTCAGTTCGGTACCGGGTACACGTATCGCAGCAGAGGCCGACAGTCCCGTCGCATCCGTCACCGTGTAAATGAGGACTTGTGGTTGAGGCGTTAATGTGATTTCCACTTCTCCCCCACCCAGGGAACGCATCGTGGAATCCTCAGAGGTCACCTTCGCCTCGAAAATATCCCCATCAGGATCGTCGTCATTGGACAGTACTTGAAGGGTGATTTTGCCTTCTTTGCGGGCGATGGCCAGTTGTTCTTCCGTAAGGGCGTCATCGCGAGCAATAGGTGCTAGACGCGGAGCATCATTGGCCACGGTTACCCGCAGTAATCCTTCACCATATCCACCAGCACCGTCACTCACACCATATGTGACAAGGAAGATGCCCGTATTCGCTGGGGCGGTAAGGATGATACGTCCACGGTTGTCACTCAGGTTCATCCCGGCGCCTTTGTCATCCAATGACTCAGGTGAAAGAGTAAGGCGATCCCCATCAGGGTCAACGTCATTGGTCAGCACCGCCACAGAGACGCGCGTGCCTGGACGCACATGCACCTCGTCAGGAAGCGCGACTGGATTTTGGTTAATGTCCGTCGGCGGGCTAATGCCCACTCGGACGGTGCCGGTCGCTTGTTTACCCAGGTGGTCTTCGACGACATAGGTGAAGGTGTCTGTACCCGAGGCTGTAGGTCCTGCAGTGTATGTGAAACGATTTCCTTGTGTTTCCACGGTCCCCAGCTTGGGAGAGGTGGCAATTCCAAGCAGTGTCACCGAGTCCCCTTCACGGTCAATGCCTTCAAGGGGGACCACGATCGGGACAGATTGGCCAGCAGCGGTACGTGCCACCAGGTTACGAGGCCGCGGCGGCGTATTGTTCTGCTCATCCAGCGGCAGGACAGTGACGTCAACCTTCGCCGAGGCCACATTACCTGCCGAGTCAGTCACGGTGTAGATAATGCTGCCCGAACCGGCATTCGCTCCACCACGAACACGAATAACGTTGTCAGAAATAAAGACCGATGCCACGTCCGGGCTGATCGTGTGTTGAAGTTCGTTGGATACTGTCATTGACAGACCAGCGGGAGACCGGTCATTTGCCAGTACTGACACGCTAGCAACGTCACCAGCACGCACAACAAGCGTGTCATCAGTAAGTTCAGGTGGGGCGCTCGTATTGATGGGCGGCCCTGGGATCACAGTGACCGATGCACGTGCCTGTTGTGATCCGTTAGTGACGACATAAGAGAAGGTCTCGGGAATAGACAGTCCTTGAGGTGCGATAATACGCGCCACTTGACGATCTAAAAGGGCAACACGTAGCGGAGAATTTGCCGGAAGGTCAATCTGCTGAACCGTGAGTATCCCGCCAGCAGGATCGTAATCATTGGCCAAAAGATTGACCAGGACCTGCCCAACTGCAGGCAACACCCCAATATCGTCTTCTGCGGTCGGCGGTGTCGCACTATCTGATTCGAAGACATCAACACGAATAAAGCCCCGCGTGGTCGCTGGCCCGTCAGTAATGGCGTAGCTCAGGTAGTAGCTACCCACTTGATGCCCGGTGACATCAATAGTGCCCAGCGCACCATCCATACTCACCGACAGGCCCTCATCGACGGGATCAACCTGGACTAGGCGCAGGGGGTCACCATTCGGGTCCGTGTCATTATCCATTGGTGATATCGTCGCGGTCTGCCCCACTTTGACAACAAGGTGGTCCGTATTAGTCACTGGTGCCGCATTTGTATCGCCTTTGACGGTGACGTCAATACGTCCTTCACCGACATCACGACCGTCAGAAACACTCAGACCAATGGTGTTTTCACCAGCAGGGTGCCCATTGGCAGTGACATCCACAGTGCCGGTCTCGCGATACCGCACACTGAGGCCTTCAGGTGCACGCACTCCGGCCAAATAGAATGGATCACCGTCAGGGTCATACCAGTTCGCAAGGGTATTGACACTTGCGCTGCGCCCTTCACCTAACGACAGTGCCTGTGCAGTGACCTGCACAGGAGCACTATTGATGGAGGAATCGTGAACTGTGAGGGTGACTTTCGCGGTGGCACTACCGCCTCGTCCGTCAGATATTTCGTATTCAAAGACGGACGAACCTGTGGCGGTCGACGGCACGACGATATGCAGAGCGCCGCCCTCGCGGGTGACAGATAGTTCGCCAAGTGAGGTCTGTCCCACCTTGGTCACGGTCATATAGTCGCCGTCAATGTCGGTGTCATTTTGCAACACTGGCAACACATTGGAACGCCCTGCTCGCACACCGAAGGTGTCATCAACCGCAACCGGTGGCGTATTCTCCTCGCTGCGTTCAGGTTGTGCGACTTCATTGGTTTTATCCGCGGATTCTTCTTCAGATTCAGTGTCGGATTCCATCGTGGAATCGACTTGATCCCAGTTGTCAACGAGAAGCATTTTCTCGTCGGGCAGCCACAGTGTGCCCGACTCTATGTCATTAAGGACAATCGTTGACCTATTAACACGGAACTGTGTCTGTCGTGCCTGCGTGAGAGAGTCAACGCGCATGTCGATATTGTCGGCTTCTTGTTCGCAAGCTCGTAGGAATGCACCTGTCCCGGTCCATGCCCCATAGGAGCACTGGCCTAGGCGTGCTGGCCTCACAGCGGCACCACCGACAAGCGAGACGGCCTTGATACGTGGTGTTCCGCCAGACAAGGGAACTTCTATCAATCCTTCGTTGGACGCGACCACCACAACATCTGATGCTGCGCCATTCTCCTGTAGTTGCAGGCCCTCTCCGTCGATGACCATTTCACCACTGGGCAGAAAGAGTGTGCGCGTCGTGCGGTCAAGGACCACGACTTTGTCGCCGATAGCGGCAAGTTGCAGATCAGCATTTCCACTCACGCCATTGAGCGCGCGAGTCTTCGCGTCGTCGGAGTCTGCTGTGGCGGGAAGTGAGACGATACTCCCCCGTTGTGCTGAAGCTACGTGAAGGGTTCCGTCTCCACCGACCGCCAATTCCATATCAGGCATATCGCTGATAGCAGGGCTTTCTGAGGTGTCCACCGCAGTGAGTTCACCCGCATGTTGGCGCCATACATTGCCAGTGGTAACGTCAGCAAAGGCGGCAACGCCTCCACCTACAATACTGACGAGGCCTGGGTTCGTCACGCTCAATCCCAGTGCCGTTCGAGCAACATCCACACCCGATAAGACCGAACTTGTCATGTCTGAGACATAAACATGCTCACCATCTTGGAAAACGTCAATTTCTTTGGTGGGCATTCGCAGGGCAGAGTCAAAAGTATGCGATGCGTAGTTGAGGTGTGCTACCAGTTGTAGGCGCGCATTGGTCACCCACACGCCACCATCGTTGAGCTTGACTTCCGCAGCACGTACCCCTGGGTTCAATGCAGCAACGACGAGCGCAACAAATACTGCGGCCACCATGGCAAGCGTGACGAGCTTCTTCCCAAAGTCTCGAGCCACCAAGAAAACCCCCAGATGATGAGCAAAAATCATGGAACTTACCAAACAATCACGACCTACATAGTGTAGTCCGCAAAGTCTTCGATGAATATTGCTAATCGAATGATGAAAATCACCCTAACATGGTGAGGAATTTCTGTACCAGCAGTCGTTTCGGCGCCCCACCTGTGCACATAATATATTGAGCCTATTTATTGGCTGGAACACTAAGATGCGGAGTAAACTTTAGTCTGATATTTCTGTTCTTCTCCCACTTACACTTATCCGCTCCCTTGTTCTGAACTGGAAGGACGTTCGCCAGTTGCATTCTCCCGCACGCCATCGCGGAAGCCCACGACCGACGCCAAAAATGTGGACTCCACGTCGAGGGGCACCTGTAGGCACGCTACTACTGGCGGATACAACGCTGATCGGTATCTGGCTTGCGATCCACATTGGCCCGCCTGCACTGAAGTATCACGTCGATGCAGCCCCAAGCGTTATCGAACTTATACATGACCTGGGCACAAGCACGCAGTTTTCAGCGTATCTTCTTGGCCTTACCGTCTGGTTTCTTGCGTTACTTCTGTGCGGAACGTGCGAAGGACGAGAAGTTGCCTCACCCTTCTCGTCGCCACGCTACTTTATTTTGCTCGCCGTCACCGTGTTTGCTTTTTTCCACGCTGCACACACCCTGTTCCCAGCGATAGCGGACACGCCGCCGCACACCTTTCTCGGTATTCCACTACTTATTGTGGCGCTGACTCATATATGGGCGCGTTTCCGACACCGCCGCATACGTGCACGTATCACGCGGGCAATGCTACTTGCACCGGAAGCTCTCCTGTTGCCCTTAAGTAACCACATCAGCCAGTACGGGCGTTCCCTTGGTGTCACTGTCGTTGGCGTCATGGGTTGGGATGATCACATACCACTGCTGACCACGTCGCTATCCGATCGCTTTGACGAAATTGCTAACGCGATGCGTGACTGTGGTGCCACAGTACTGCTCCTCAGTCCTTCTGCGCTGAGCGCACTCAGCGATCTTCAAGATCTGAGGTGGCAGTTGGAAAATGAGGGATTCCGCCTTGATGTTGTCCTTGAACCCACCTGTTTAGGTGCCTCGCTACTGGATATTGAGTCAGCGCCTGGTATCGCCGTTATTGCGACTAACGCACGAAAGGACACGCTCCTCCAAGCCTTTATCAAACGTAGCTTTGATCTGTGCGTTTCCTCCATTCTTATTGTGCTCCTCACCCCGCTGTGGCTCTACCTTATTGTGGCGATTCGCCGCGATGACAATGGCCCCGCGTTCTTCCTTCAGGAACGTGTGGGTCGAGGCGGTCGCACCTTCCCGATGGTGAAGTTCCGTACCATGGTGATTGATGCAGAGGCGCGCCTTCAGGAGCTACGGGCACAGGAAGAGGCGCGGCGCAGCACCCCCTTTGTTGACGATGACGATCCCGATACCGGTGTTTTATTTAAGCTTAAGAATGATCCTCGAATTACCCGCATGGGACATTTCCTGCGCCGCACCAGTATCGACGAATTACCTCAGCTATTCAATGTGTGGTGGGGTCATATGTCGCTGGTGGGGCCACGCCCACCACTGCCACGCGAGGTGGAACAGTATTTGCCGCGCGTGATGCGTAAATTCAATGTACGCCCCGGCATGACGGGACTATGGCAAGTATCTGGGCGCTCCGACCTGTCGTGGGCAGAATCTGTACGGCTCGACTTGCACTACGTTGAAAATCGGTCATTCCGCTTTGATTTGAAGATCCTGTTCAAGACCTTCAAAGCTGTTCTCCAACAAGATGGCGCCTACTGACGCCCTTGCCGCACCACATCAATGCGCGAACAATCCGCTCGGTCCTGGCAATGCACACCTCGCCAATGCGCACGTACTCCAGCATCGCCTCGTCAAGATGTGGGCTGCCCTGCCTGGCGGCCCTAGCTCTCCGACGCACCGACGCACCGACGCACCGACGCACCGACGCACCGACGCACCGACGCACCGACGCACCGACGCACCGACGCACCGACGCACCGACGCCACTATCGATCTGGGTGGCGGCGGGTGTCAATACCTAGCGGCGTGTAAGCGCCAAGCCCACTCAAGCGCTGTATCAGGCGGGGCGCCTGGCTGATAAAAGCTGCCGCTTCAACCGTATATCGGCCAATGAGGCGGCGCGGTTCATGGGCAATACGCCACGCCCAGCCCAGACGTAAACGGTGAATAATCGGCGGAAAATACATTTCTTTCGCCGCGAATTGATCAATCCACCCGCCTGCCGTACATACCGCGGCGTGGGGCACATGTTCCGCGCATTCCTTGGCTACTTCTTCTTGAAGTCCTGCGCCAAGTCCAACAATGATCAAACGTGGCTTTGTCCGTATTAAGGCCGTGGGATCAGCACGTAAGGCTTTCAGTTCGTCATATCCATCGACAGCCAGCACAGGCCGCGGGGCGAGGCGGACAGCAGCACGCTGGGCAACGCCGGGTGCTGCACCAATTAACGCCACGGGAGCATCGCTTTCAATGACGTGGCCGAGAACTAAAGGCAGCACAAGATCTGCTGAGGAACGTTCGACGTCATGGCCGCACCTATGCAACATCAACTGTAGAAGCGTGCCGTCAAAACCAATGAAATCCATGCGCGCAAGTGCCGACCAGTCGGCATGTAGCAGGGACCAATGATTAAGCCACGTCGAGGTGGTACCTGGCTCAGCTACGAGGCGAGCAACCTCCAGGAGAGGGTCATTGTCAGACACAGTCTATCCTTTCGGCTGCTCGCCATCATAGCTTGACACGTTACTGGGGTCCTGCCACCAATGTCGCCCAGAAGCTCGTATTCGGGCTGGAACGGTAGTTCAGATGTGTTTCCACTGTAATGACATTCGTTCCGTCGCGCAGCAATTCAGCAGGTATGACCACTGTCGTCGGTGCCGCTGTGGCTGCAGTCGTGTTGATCGCCTGGTTGGCACGCGTCTGGTGACCGACATTGCCGACGGGCATGCGTTCACGTGAGACTTCTTGCCCGTTGACGTACACCACCGCACCGTCATCAGCCACATAGGTCAAGGTATGCTTTCGTGATGCCTCAGTGGTGAAGGTCTGCCGATAGTACGTCGTGATGGGTCGTTGAGCCACATCACCGGTAGGCAGAGACGTGGTGATGACTGAGTTACCATAGCCGAGCGGCGCAGGCCCCTTCGCCCATGATGTGTCATCAAATGCGACATCCTTCCACATGGAATCCACAGCAGTGTCACTGTACCAGTAATTCCACGTCGATCCCTTTTCAATGACGGTACGTTCGCTGTCGTCTTGGGGCTCACTCGGCTCTGGTGTATCCCCACCCGGTTCCTCTACTGCCGGGGCATCACTTGGTGTGGCAACACTGGTAGAGGCACCGATATTGCCTGCTTCGTCAACTGCGCGCACAAAGTAGCGTCCGTCGCCGCCCGCCTGCACGGTGGCACGAGGCTCAGTGACGGTAGCGATTACACGATCGTCGCGTAGTACGTGATAGGCCGAGGCACCGTCAACGCCGCGCCAGGAAAGTTCATGTGTGCCGTTACCGGTGTCACGAACTATGAGCGCTGTGGGCGTATCCGGAGCAGTGCGGTCTTGCGCGGGGTAGCGAACCCAACCACCATTCCATTGGTCAGCACCGTTGATGGTGCGAGAACCAAAGTAGTCACCACCAATCCATAGTGCACCGTCATCGGCAACATGGAGTGCCCATGCACCCGCATTGTGGCTTCGAAGCAGGTATGGGGTCCACGAGTACTGGGCGCCCGTTTGTGCGTCCCATGCACCGACCGATTGAATTTGGGTTGCTTTCTTCCAATTTGTGCCTGGGTCAGGGAAGGAGTAGGAGTTTTCGTAGGCGAATTCAAAGCAGTGGCAGCCTGCGTACACGACATTTCCATCAGTGGCGCTCGCCTGAAAGTCGCCACCGTTACTCATCGTGATGGCGCTTGAGACGCGCTGCATGGCCTGTGGTGTATGCCCTTGGATGGAGTGTTGGGCACCGCCAACGAAGACAAGTTTGCCACTGTCGGTCACCGTCTGCTGGTAGGTGCCGGTGTACGGGTCGCTGGGTATAAAGGTCCAGTTGACTGCTAGCGGCGCACCTGGATCCGTCGAGATCGCTGCTGCTTTAAAGGCATTGTTTTTCGCTGATTTGGTGAAATATCCAGCGGCGTAAAAGCGTCCCGACCCGGACTTGATATCAAGGTCCATGAGCGTGCCATTGAACTCAGGATTCCAGTTGCGGTCCGGTTTTCCTGCAAGATCAACGCGGGCTGCGGCACGCCCATAGACATTGTTGGCTCCTTTACCAGAAAGGTGGGTGAATGAGCCTCCCAGGTACACTTTGTCATCAGCCAGCCCTAGTGCACGGACACTCACCACTCCTCCGCTTGAGCGAAGACGGTTCGATACCTGCAAATCCCAACTCGATACCGTTGAACCATCAACAGGGTTTAGCAAGACGGTACCAACGTGAGATTCTCCGTTCACCATAGTGAAATCGCCTGCCGCTAAAAGATTCCCATCGGGCATCGCCAGAAGGGCCTTCACTTGGTTGTTGAAGGTGGCATTAAAGGCAGGTATCCACTCCCCTGTGGTGGAGTCAAATGCTGCGAGTGCTGTGCGTGACTCGGGCGTTCCTCCTTTACCGCGCTGCACTCCGGTGAAGTTTCCGCCAACAAACATCGTGGTACCGATTTGCGCGAAGGCCTGAACAGGAGCGTTGCCTTCTCTTGTGCGACCGTTGAGATTTCCCACAACACCCCAGTTGGTGCGGCTTGCACGATCACTGACGGTGGCTTCCTCAACGACCTTGGCTGGACTCCCCTGGTCACTGATGGCGGTAAATCCCGAGGTGGAGGTCACCATGGGACGCAGGTAGACCTCGGCAAATGGATAGACTGGGCTGTTGTTACGCCATAGATAAGAGGTCGACGAACTCGATCCTCCATTGAACCACGACCCATACGCGAAACCACGCAGATGGATTTTCCTGAGCGTGCTGCCCATATTGACACGCTCAAGATTCGAGTTGTAGTGCCACGCTGAGGAGACTCCGAACTCTTCATTGAGACGCGCCCCTGAGTACCAGCGGCCGTTATCAAAGCGGTATTGGGCTGTTCCAAAGGAGTTGAACGGCCATACCCATTCGCGCATATTTGATGGGCGTATGTCGACTTTCTGCCAACTGGTTCCTGCAGCATTTGTTGCTCGCACCACGCGGATACCATCGCTGAGGTCATGTACGGCAGTCCCACCAAGAAGTCCATTAATGGTTTTTTCACTGTGTTGAACCGTCGCAAAAGCTTGCGGTGTACGGTCACGTTTCTGCAGTTGCGCAGGGTCGCCGACACCGTGACGTTCAATATCCCATTTTTCACGGCCCCGGCCAATGAGTACCCAGCCACCCCCATCGGTGGTTTGGTCGCAGAAGAACTGTTCTGGCTTATCCATGGTAGAGGTAAGCAGCCAGTAGGTGCCGTCAGGTGACGAGGGATTATTCCGTTTAATTTCCCAGCATGATGCCGCTGCTGTTGCTTCACTAAGTCCGTCGCGTTGGACGGGGGCAGCTGTGGACTGCGGCGTAAGAGCTACGACCGAGGTGACGAGGAGCCCCAAGGCAGCGGCAGATACCGTAATTTTATGACGGATCGACATGATACTCCGTTAATTATCCGCGGATGGATACCGAAAAATTATTGTGACATCCCACTCTAGCGCCTCCACCAGCGCTTCGCTATGTTGCTGATGGGCCAACATTGCGCCTTTGCCGAAGATTATTCAGGTGCAAACCCTTGCGTCCTACCCACACAGCCACAGCAAATAGAACAACACAAGTAGCTGTGGCCAGCACAAATGCACGATACCCCTGTCCGAATGCCGCCTCGATAAGCAGTGCAGGCGCCGCTACCGTCAGCCCCACCACCGTAAGTGGTTTCACAAAAACTATGGGCTTGAGTGATACCCCAATGAAATGCCGCACCTCAACACTGGCAAGTACCGCGTCAACGACCATACACAACACCCATGTGATGGCAGCACCCGCCGTGCCCATCCGAGGTATCAGTAAGAGATTGCCACCCACATTGAGAACAAGAACCACGACTTTATTGAGCGCTGCCCACATACTATGCCCACTCATAATGAGCAACGTGTGGATATTTCCAGCGAGGAAGGTGACACTCACACCGATCGACAAAAGTACAAGAACAGGCGCACCGGAGGCAAAGTCGTCACCCAATATCATCATCATCGTGGGCGCAAAAATTGCCATCAGCACATATATTGGCGTGGCAAAAAGAATCAACCACATAGTGGTGGTCGTATGAAGCGCCACAATTTCACTGGTTTTCTTGCGATGCACCAAAGCCGATAGACGCGGAGAGACAACAACCCTTAGCGCCGTGTCAACAACCATACCCGCTTGTATAAACCGGCTGGCGCCACCATAGATACCGGCCGCAGCATTGCCGGCCAATGTGCCCACTATGAGAATGTCAAGCCACAGAATTGCTTGCTCCAGCCCTGCAGCCAACGTGCGCGGGGCTGCGAAAGCCAAAGTTGCCAGACGCTGCTTCTTTGGCGGGAATAGACCCGGAGCTTGCTCGAAGGCTTTCATGCGTCGCATAAGCATCGCCACAGACACCGCGAATACGACCAAAAAAGGGAACGCCCACGCGAAGCTCACACTGACGATACTTCCCACTGTCCCGATAGCAAATGCCACCAGCAATGGGCGCAGCAGCGGCAAAGCGATATTTTGTGTGAGGACGTACTCTTTCATCCCTCCCAAGGCACGCAGTGCAGCTGAGGAGAGTAGCAAAAGTGCCCCTGCAGGTAGAAAGAAAACCACTGTGCGGATCGCATGCACCAACTCCCCCTGATTGGCACCCCACACATAAGGGGCAGCAATGTAGAGCACGGCACCAACGACGCCGCTAAGAACACCGGCGAGTGTCGCCATATACAGCAGGTGATGTCGGATAAGTTCAGGGGTGTCAATTTTTAGACGCGGCAGTAAAAATATGGCCGTTGAATCCATGCCGAGTTTCGACAAGGCCAAGACAACAGAAAACACTGCTGTCGCTTGCATGACGATGCCGGCGTCTTCGCTGCCCATTAGGCGTGTGAGGAGCAATGTCAGGATGAAGCCAAGGACCGCGCTTGTGGCTGCACCCAAAAAGCCGACAATGCCTCCTCGAGCCATCGTGGCGCGCGAGTTGACTTTTTCCGCCATCGCTTCTACCTTCCGACCTAAGTAATATTTTCTGATAAACCATTGTGTTGAAGGAGCCTTTGTGCACCGCGTCCTCAGTTATTTTCGTCGCCCGCGCGTTCTACTGGCCATTATCGTCGCCTGTGTCATCGCCGCTGTCGCCATTGCAATATTTGTCGTCCAGCGCGGCGCACAAACACCGTCATCAACAAACGACACTGTAGCCACGCCACAGCAGAGCACACCCGGTAGCCCAGGAACCGCCTCGCCAATACCTAACGAGGCGCAGCCACCTTCGGGTGAGGAGGCAACAGCGGTCCTGACGGGCGCATTTGATGCGATCTCCGCTGACCTGGCCACCCCAGAAACAGCGTCACAAGCCAGCAGCCACCTGGGCGGCAACGCCTTGGAATCGCACCAAGCCCTTGTTGAACAATGGTCGAATGAGGGCTTGCACCAGGAAGGCAAACCCAGCCTCGTGCAGGCAGACCTTATTGAAGGTGGCGACTCGCGCCAGCTCTGGTCTGTATGTGTGGATACCTCGCAGGTGCGGGTGTTAGACGAAAACGGTGTGCCAATGGCCGCACCCGAAATGCCGCAGCGCACGCGTTTTGTGGTCACCCTTGAAAAGCTTGACGGAACATGGAAACTCACTGACGAAACCTTCGCCGAGGATCCGCAATGTTAGTCGCGCACACCTCAATGCGGTCACCCCGAAATAACAGCGCAACTGCCAGCAGAGATACCATCAGCCCTGTCATCATCCCGTAGTAGAACGATTCGACAAGGGTGGCCAAGATGATGCCGCCAAGAACCGCACCCAAAAGGTCAAGACGGTTCACGGCATAAGCGAAAGCGATGACGAAAAAACCAACAAATAGCAGCGCACCACCAACACCATAAGAGAAAAGCACCGTCCACAACTGCCCTTGGGTACCCAATGCTGGCAGCCAATATTCGGTGGCAGGACGCGGGGCACCGTAGCCAATCAGAGGCGATTTAGCGAGTTCCTCAACGGTACCTGCATATAGCGCCAAGCGATCCGATGTTGATTGAGTGGTGGCCAGACGATACGACAATTCGGCACCTGCCGACGAGAACCACCATACGAGGCCCGCCGACGCGACGACGGCAACACCTGCGAGGGTTTCCTTCCACCTGCCGACACGCAGCATCTGGAAACCCACCCAGACCGCGACAACACCTAGGCCGATATACATTCCCCGGTTCATCGTATTGACCGCTGGAATAACTGATGCTGCGATGACCGCAGCAACTACCCAACGCCACCGCGAGCGCCGCACCCATTCCATGCGCAGGTGTAGGAGCGACAGTGGCAACACCAGCGAATACACGTTGCCCCAGGTGTTGGTGTACAGGAAGGGGGCTGAAGGACGAGGCTCCTGCACGATCCACGAATTCGGGTTCCACTGCGTCATCCTCCGCAGTGCAATATCGCGCACAAGGTCGTTACTCAGCAGGTTTTTCGGCAGGATATACGACAGCGGTGTGTGAAGTACGTATTCGGGAAAGGCCATCGCAAGGTAGCCGCCGATGGTCATACAGGCCAGGAATGCAGTCATGGCAACGAATATGCGTCGTAAAGGTAAGCTATGACGCGCGTTGTACACGTGAAGCGCCAGGATGCCAGCGGCAAGGAAGAAAGCAAAACGGTAGATGGCGCCGATCAGGCGCCCTGAGGTGTCAACCATCACCAGGGAAACCAGCACCCAGAAGAGGAATAGTGCCCACAGAATACCGATGCGTGGGCTGCTCATGCCGCGTTGTCCCGGCCAGAAGATAACCGCACATCCTGCTGCGAGGAGCCACGCGATATCGCCAAATCCCACCGCCCACCACACGATGAAGAACGCGAAGGGGGCCATCACAGGCCATGCAGGTAGACGCGTAACCTTCAGGCCACGCGCTGGACGTAGCGCGTTCAAGCGACGTGTACGCGCCGCGCTACCAGCAGGCAGGTGTTGCCGTGTCACCTGTGCCTCCGCCTGCAATGGGACGAGGTTCGGCCCCGACGAGCAACTGATCTCAGGTACAGTAACGGTCCTTCAAGGAACCCTTTGATCTCAGCGATGGTGAGACTTCGCGGCACATCCGATGTGGTACCGGATACGCGGGCAGAACCAGGGGCGAGGCGCCGTGCAACCGCGGGGATACGCGCAGCAAGGCTGATTGCCATATGAGGATGAGGTAGGAGTGTCTTCGTCAGCAATGCAGCTGTGCCTGACCCATTGCCTCGGATTTGCAGGGTGAGGCCCTCTTCGTCGCGTCGGTGCCGGTGGTGAACGATGGCGTCAGGGGTGTGAACAATGGCCCAGCCGCCTGCCAGCAACCGAGCGAAGATATCTAGGTCTTCTCCACCTCGTGTGAGAGTACCTGCTCCTAATGCGGTGTCGAATGGACCGACGTCGGCCAATGTGCTTGCTCGAAAGGCCATCGACACGCCTGCGCCTACGCGGGCGGTGGTCACTGGGAATAGGGGGCCGCCGACGCCTCGTTCCCCAAAGGCGTCAAGGTACGGATCCTCGCCACCGAGCCACCAGAGGCGTGGACTCATCTCTTTGGGGAATCCTCCGCGCGATTCGAACCACCGTTGTGCGCGATACGTGAGTTCAAGGGGAAGGGGTGTGCCAGTGGTCGCACCGATCCGGTGTGCGGTATCAACGGCAAATGGTTCAATCATGGCTCGCAGCCACATGGGGTCTGCCAGTGCGTCATCGTCAGTGAAGACAAGGACCTCGCCTTTGGCGGCAAGGACACCACGATTGCGCGCCCACGACAGACCAGGATGAGTCTGGGCAACGATACGCAGGCGCGGGTCATTGACAGCGGCGAGTGCGTCCAAGGTAGCACCTGTATGTGGTGCATTGTCGACGACGATAAGGTCAACATCCACATCACGTTGCTCAAGGATTGATTGAACAGCTGCGGCGAGTAGGTCTGAGCTGCCGGTGGTGCAGAGAATGACTGTTGCTGATGGCAGCGTAGTCACGCCATCCCAGTGTCGCTTCCTTCGTTTGTGTACCAGCGCCGTCGCATTCTCGTGGGTCGCGATGGACGAGGCGCTCGGGCCTGAAGTCTGCTCGCATTCCTTGCCTGTCCCATCGGTGTGGTCCTCTTGGGGCGAGGCGCCGTGAACCTGCGCTGCTACCTGGCCATTGCCACACGCCATATAGTGGCTAAGGTGCACTTCAAGGTCATGGGTAGTGGTGTCAATAAGATCGATGGTGCGCGCGCCGTCACGAAGAAGGATCAGCGCATGCGGATCAGTAAGTGTCCCCGCAATGACGGTATGGTGGGCGGTGTGTACGTCCACGTGAGCGATGTAGGTGCCTTCTGTGTGCGCAGCGGGCCCGCAAGTGGCGCCCACCTCAGACTTCTTCCGTTGATGTATCAGCAGCTAAAGTGAGTTCCTTTGCTGAGGAACGCGGAATAAAGAATGCACCGGTTAATTCACACCCGCTTAAGTCCACTTGGTCAACCAGCTGCACGACATCGTTCTTACGGCTTCGTGCGCTCGGCGCAATAGCCACCTGTTGTACATCCGCAAGCTCACGTAACAAGTCAGCACGGGAACCATCCAGGTCTAGGACACGCAGGTGCACATCCGGGTGAAGGTCTGACTGGGCGGCACTGAGGGCACTTACCAACAATGGTGCCTCTGGTTCTGAGGAAGCAATAAGTAGCGCCAAAACGCCTTTTTCTTTGGCTATGAGTGTTGCCATGCGGGCCGCACCGAACCAGCGGAGCTGCCCATAGTCGGCCTCGTCCGGTGACCACACGGGGGCCGCCACTACATGGGCAAGGTGCCGCGGATTGTGAATACGTTGATCGGTACGTTCACGTATCAGTGCCAACGCCAAGCCCACGAAGACACCTGCCCCCAACGCCACAAGCAGATATTTCTTCTTTGATGGGCCTTTTACGACGTCCACCGTCGAATCGGGCGTGATAATCCGCCCGGTGGGTGCGTCAAGGCCCACCAGGGCGGCACGACGTGAATTCAACGACGATATTGATGCCAACAAGCTTTCTCGCGACGCAGCCCCCTCCGCGGTGCCACTGACAACAGCGGCTAACTGCACTTCACGCAGCGCGATTTCTTCGTCCAAGGATTGTGCGATGGCACTGGCTCGTTCAAGGACAAGGTCGCCGCGCACTGCCAGGTAGGCCTGCGCGATAGCGCCACTGATACGCCGCGCTGTCTCAGGGTCTTTCGCTGTCCACGTCACCATAATAACGACAGCACCAGAATTGGTTTCAATACCCACCTTGCTAGCGATTTCTTCCGCACTGACTTCACCGCCCAAGAGTTGGGAGGCCCGGCTTCCAGTTTCGCCGGAACGCACCAAGGCAATTTCTGTGGCCATGTCGATTGCGGAGTTGGCCGATCGGGAGGAGGACGCAGGTTCAACACCAACGATGGCTAACTCTACTGCTGTGCGCGCCGTGTAATGCGGCCCTGCGATAGCCAACCATCCAGCAACGAGGAGGGGCACACATAGCGCCGAGGCGAGGATCGTCTTCCAGCGTGTGGCAAGGATCCGGGCCACTACCTGCGGCCCATCTTGTGGGGGGAGGGTGAGGATATTCAATGAATGGTCCTTCAGTTGTTGGCACCTGAGTCGTTCGGTTGTTGGTGTGTGGCCCACGCGATACGCTGCCTGTAGCGGCGGCGCACCAAGCGGCCATGAAACCCGGGGATTGCATCCAGGGCAGGGCCGACGTGTGTGGTAAATCGGTCCATTTCTGTTATTCGCTGGTCCCCACTCATTGCAGCAATAGCAACGAGGCGTTTCAATGGTACGCCAACTGTGTGTTCTGTATAAGCAGCATAGGCCTGTGCCTGTGCTTGGCTGGCCCACGATTGGCTGCGCCACGTTTTGGATGCGGTCACTTGGCCTGGGTGCATTCGATACAGTAATCCCCATGAGGCCAAGCGTCGCAGCTTCATGTCGAGTGTCGCGGCCCGTAGCCACAAATCGTAGTCTTCGGCGGGTACGGTGCGATAGCCACCAAGACGATGCTGCAGCGCATCTCGGGTCGCCAACATGGTTGGGTGACACACGGGGTTTGTGATCAGTAATTCCAGACGTAGTGCTTCTGGCGTAATTTCGAGCGGCGGGTAGGGTCGCGGCAAGCCGCTACCAAAACGGATCATCTGGCTAAAGACGAAGTCATCGCCTCCCGCTATCGCTTTCAGTCCTGCACGAAAGCGTCCCGGTAGCGTAATGTCATCAGCATCCATCCTTGCCACCAGACGTGAATCGGAGGCGTTCAACATTTCGTTGAGAGCAGTGGCTACCCCTTGTGGTGTTTGGTGGGAAAGGATCCGCAAATTGCCTGCACGTCCGCACTGCTGTGCGGCATCGGCTGCACGCTGAGCAGTGTCGTCAGTGGAGCCGTCGTCAAGGATAATGATTTCACTGTCAATTGGTAGCGCCCGAAAGGTAGAGGTGATGGCGGCACCTATTGTGGCGCGGGCGTTAAGTGCTGGAATTAGAACGGAGATATCAGGCATGACACTATTTGTCGGCGCCTCGTGCTGCCTGGTCTAGGTTGCGCAAATCTTTGTACCGTCGGCTTAGGGACAGCGCGCAATGGGCCACGGCAAGTACGGCAAGCACCGCATATACCGGCACAAATATGTTGGTCAGGCCCCAAAGGGCGAATGACCAACAGAGGGTGCCTGGGTCGGTGGGTAACAGCAGGAAAGAGGTGAGCGTTTTGCCGCGCCGCTGTGCGCGTCCCGCTCCTTTCACGAAGGCTTCCGCAAGGATTTGGCTGAGGAATTGCCCACTGGTCACCAGTGCATACGCCAAGGCAACAATGGCAAACCACCATAGGTGTGGCGCGTGGATCATTACTGAAACCGCCAAAGTCAGGTGGATCGCGGGGGATCGGAATGCGTCAACAACGTGGTCGATCCACTCCCCTGTTTTTGACGAGGCACCGGTGAGGCGCGCAAGTTGCCCGTCCGCGGAGTCAAAGAGGTAGCCCAACGCCAGTAGCGTGCCGACAGGTAGTCCCGACCACCAGGTGTGCGGCAAGACTACAAGGAAAACCATGCCACTGAGCGATAAGAGGAAGGAAAGGGCTGTCACGTGATTCGGACTCCACCCGCTTGCTGCACCTGCGGCAGCAACTAGGCGTGCGCCTCGTCGATTCACCCAACGCGTGTAGGCAGGCACCCCATCGCCTGGTTTCTGTG
Source organism: Schaalia suimastitidis DSM 15538 (assembly GCF_000429105.1). Classification (GTDB taxonomy): domain Bacteria; phylum Actinomycetota; class Actinomycetes; order Actinomycetales; family Actinomycetaceae; genus Pauljensenia; species Pauljensenia suimastitidis. The sequence goes on along the minus strand of NZ_AUBF01000011.1, from coordinate 83,886 downwards.
CCTGATCCAATTGACGACGATACGCACCAAAGCGCGCCCCCCAACTTGGCGCTGTGCTCACAGGAGTCCTCCCTGAGGTGCAGAGTCACCAAACTCGGCGTTGACTTCATCGGCTGACAGGAAGCGACGCAGCATGGTGGACGAGGTGGACTGCGTGTACGGCAGGTACACGACCTCGGCGCCGACCTCGGCAAGTTCTGCTTCTAGGCGTCGGCCTTTTTCGGTGTTTTTCCAGTCGTCGCCTTTAAAGAGCACATCAAAAGGTTGAAGGCGCCACGCGAGACGTTTGTCTTGGTCAAGGTCCACAACCACCGCATCAACAATGCGTAACGAGGCGAGTAAATCGCAGCGCTCCCGCAGTGGGATTACTGGTTTGCGACCCTTCATTCGTTCAAGTGATTCATCGGTGGCGACACCCACAATCAGGCGGTCGCAACGCTCGCGTGCAGCTCGAAGGATATTGATATGTCCAACGTGGAGCATATCGAAGCCACCTGGAACATATCCGGTGATACGGCGCACCTTTTCGGTGGTGAGAGGACCTGTCATACGTTAACCGTGGCGGAAACGAGGCCAATTGTCAAAGTATCACGACCTAAGATACAGCCATATCACAGCATAGGGTATGGCGGTCCTCCCACGATCACGCCTTTCACAGTGCCTTTTGTCCCTGCCATGCACCCAAGCACTGCGACGCTTTACACATTCCCGGTAACTGTCATGCTGTGAGATCCAGGCGCGGTACCGCACCTTTCTCGTCCGCCGCCAAAGCCCGCACGTGGACGGCTTGCGGGGAACAGGACATGACACGGTCCTATTCCCCGCATTGCGCCGCACGTTGAGCTGCATACAGTACCTTCTACTGTGCGCCGCACCTTCAGTTGTGCGCGATACGCTCCGCTGCCTCGACCACATTGGTCACCAGTAACGCGCGGGTCATCGGGCCGACCCCACCAGGATTAGGCGACAGCCATGATGCCACCTCATCAACCCCGTCGGCGACGTCACCGTGGAGACGAGCCTTGCCACTGGCCTCGTCAATCACACGGCACACCCCCACGTCGAGGACTACAGCGCCAGGTTTGACCATGTCCGCAGTGATGAGCCCCGCAGAACCGGCAGCTGCCACCACAATATCTGCGGCCGCCACCTTCGCAGGCAGATCCACCGTACCTGTGTGACAAAGCGTCACCGTGGCATTTACCGCGCGTCGTGTCAGTAGCAACCCAATGGATCGCCCCACGGTGACGCCACGTCCGACAACACAGATATCTTTACCAGCCAAAGTGATGCCGTGGCGCTCCATCAATTCAATGACAGCACGAGGCGTACAGGGCAATGGCGAATCAATCTGCTCATTACCTCGCAATACCAGGCGACCAAGGTTCGTCGGATGCAGTCCGTCGGCATCTTTAGCTGGGTCAATACGTTCAAGTACCGCATTAGTGTCAATGCCACGTGGCAGCGGCAATTGCACGATGTATCCTGTGCATGCCGGATCAGCGTTGAGACGGTCAATGGCCGCCTCGATATCTGCCTGCGTAGCATCTTCAGGGAGGTCTACGCGAATGGATTCAATACCGACTTCAGCGCAGTCACGGTGTTTACCTGCCACGTAGGCCACCGACCCTGGGTCCTGACCAACGAGAACTGTGCCAAGGCCCGGCACAACGCTGCGCTCCCGTAAGGCTGCGACACGCTGGGCAAGCTCAGCCTTGATGGCAGCAGCTGTTGCGGTGCCGTCAAGGACTTGAGCAGCCCCATTCCACGGTGCCCTCACTGGCCAAGCCCAACGTAAAGAGGATGCTTATCTGTCAGGCGCGTAACGCGACCACGCAACGCATCAACGTCCACTGCTGCGCCGGAGGCACCCTGGACCAGGGTCGTCGCGATAATGTCGGCCACCTCAGCGAAGTCATCGGCATCAAAACCGCGGGTAGCCAGTGCTGGCGTGCCGATACGCAGACCCGATGTGACCATCGCTGGGCGCGGGTCGAAAGGCACCGCGTTGCGGTTCACGGTGATACCTACAGTATGCAGCAGGTCTTCAGCGGCCTTGCCGTCGAGGTTGGATGCAACAAGGTCAACGAGGACCAGGTGAACATCAGTGCCGCCCGTGACGAGTTTAATGCCGGCAGCCTGTGCGTCAGCAGCTCCGAGACGTTCTGCCAGAAGCTGTGCACCTTCAAGCGTGCGGCGCTGTCGGTCTTTGAATTCGTCACTTTGAGCAACCTTCATGGCAATAGCCTTGGCAGCGATGGCATGCATGAGCGGACCACCTTGTTGGCCGGGGAATACCGCGGAGTTCAGTTTCTTGCCCCACTGCTCGCCACGCGAGGACAGGATCATGCCTGAACGTGGACCACCCAGGGTCTTGTGGACAGTGGTGGTGACCACGTCGGCATACGGTACTGGGTTTGGGTGCAGGCCGGCTGCAACGAGTCCTGCAAAGTGGGCCATATCAACCCACAGGGCAGCTCCCACCTCGTCAGCAATATCGCGGAATGCTTGGAAATCAAGGTGACGCGGGTAGGCCGACCAGCCAGCAATAATGACACTGGGTCGCTCACGCAGCGCTACCTCGCGCACTGCTTCTGGTTCGATGCGCATTGTGGTGCGATCGACCTCGTAGGCAACCGCATTGTAGTTTTTTCCGGAGAAATTCAGCCGCATACCGTGGGTGAGGTGTCCGCCGTGGGCAAGGGAGAGGCCAAGGATAGTGTCGCCAACATTGGCCATTGCCATCAGTGCGGCGGCATTCGCCTGTGCACCCGCGTGGGGCTGGACGTTGACGTAGTCGCCGCCAAATACTGCTTTTGCGCGCTCAATGGCAAGGTTTTCGGCCACGTCGACGTATTCGCACCCGCCGTAGTAGCGGCGGCTTGGGTAGCCTTCGGCGTATTTATTCGTCAGGACGCTACCTTGCGCTTCGAGCACTGCGCGCGGCACGAAGTTTTCCGAGGCGATCATTTCAAGGGTGGTGCGTTGACGGTGAAGCTCTTGGTCGAGGACCGCCGCAATTTCAGGGTCGAGTTGCGCCAAAGTGAGGTCGTTGAGGGAATCCATTCGGGTCTCCATCTGTGCTCATAAGTGTCCGTGCTGCCTACAAGACATTGGTGCCTTGCGTGGGCTTCGGCCCAGGCGGGCGGCCGATCGTTGCCCCTGTATCGCTCCCCGGTGGTCACCCACCTGTGCGCCAGTCACGACAGGACAAGCCTAACGCACCTTGCGTCACTGCGGTACGCCTCGCCCACTGCCGCCTCGGCCCGGTCAAGTGCTAGGAAGTGCGCCTCGGCCCGTGTAAGCGTCGTTAACGGGAAAAGACGACGGTACGCGAACCGTCCATAAGGACCCGATGCTCCGTATGCCACCGCACCGCTTGGGCCAGCACACGGCGTTCGACGTCTTGACCTAATGCGACCATATCCGGGGTGGAGTCGGCGTGGGTGACACGTGCGACATCTTGTTCAATAATTGGACCTTCGTCAAGGTCGGGTGTGACATAGTGCGCGGTCGCGCCAATGAGTTTGACGCCTCGTTCGTGGGCTTGTGCATAGGGGCGCGCACCCTTGAAACTGGGGAGGAAGGAGTGGTGGATATTAATGATGCGTCCAGCCATACGCGTGCACAGTTGCTCCGAAATAATCTGCATGTATCGGGCCAGGACAACGAGCTCGACGTTTTCCGCGGTAATGAGGTCAAGGAGACGCTGTTCGGCCTCCGCTTTGGTGTCTTTGGTGACGGGTACCAGAAGGAAAGGAACCCCGTAGAACTGGGCAACTGGCGCGAGATCCGGGTGATTACCAACCACTGCGACCACGTCAATAGGCAGTCCCTGGGTACGTTGGCGGTACAGGAGATCCTGGAGACAATGTCCTTCACGTGACACCATAATGACTGTGCGCAGTGCACGCCCAAGAAGGTCAACATTCCACGTCGCGTTGAAGCGTTGTGCAACCTTTTCTAACCCTTCTTCAACGGGTGCACGCCCCACTGGCGAATCCACTTCAACACGCATGAAGAATAGGCCTGAGTCTGGGTCGCCAAACTGTTGGGACTGAATGATATTGCACCCATTGGCTTGCATGACGCCCGTAACTGCATGCACGATACCGGGCTGGTCGGGGCACGACAGGGTGACAATGAGCTTGGTGCGGGCGTTGGTCGTTTCAGTCATGACAAAAGGGTACGCAACCTGCCCACTATTCGCGTAACCGTCCACCAAGGCAGACTCGGCACAGCAGGTGCGCATGCGAGACACCGGGCGCGGCCTTAAACAACACTTTGGCCGCCACCATAGGTGACGGCCAAAGTTCCACGAAAGAGACAACAGACCACAATCACTTGATCGAAGTGACTGAGGTGCTGTTTAGCGCCTCATAAACACGGCGAAGTTGGGTTCACTTGAGGAAACCCAGGGCCTTCACTGCGTCGTATTCTTCCTGCAGGGCAGCGATATTGTGGTCGATACCTGCGCGGGAGCCTTCAGAAATTTCCAGTCCTTCGACAACCTTCCAGTCTCCACCATCGGAGGTGACAGGGAAGCCGAAGCACAGTCCGGCAGGCACACCATAGTGGGTGCCGTCCGACATGATAGCCGAGGTGGTCCACTCTCCTGCGGGAGTTCCCTGCACCCAGTCACGCATGTGGTCGATAGCCGAGGAGGCTGCCGAGGCGGCGGAGGAAGCGCCGCGGGCTTCGATGATGGCAGCGCCACGCTTGGCAACGACCGGCCGGAAGTTGGGAGCAAGCCATGCTTCATCGACGAGTTCGGTAGCTGGCGTGCCACCAACGGTAGCCCACGAAACGTCCGGGTATTGGTCAGCTGAGTGGTTACCCCACACGACGATATTCTTAATATCGGCCACAGGTGCGCCTGTCTTCTTCGCAAGCTGCGAGATCGCACGATTGTGGTCGAGGCGCATCATTGCGGTGAAGCGTGATGCGGGAACATCGGGGGCGGCTGCTGCAGCAATGGTGGCGTTGGTGTTAGCAGGGTTGCCCACCACAAGCACGCGAATATCGTCAGCTGCGCCGGCATTGATAGCGGCGCCTTGTGGTCCGAAAATACCCGCATTGGCTTCAAGCAGATCTGCGCGTTCCATACCTGCGCGGCGCGGCATTGCGCCTACCAGGAAAGCCGCATTTGCACCTTCAAAGGCTGGGGTGGCATCGGTGAAGATATCAACGCCCGCGAGCAATGGGAAAGCGCAGTCGTCGAGTTCCATGGCGGTACCTTCAGCTGCCTTCGCCCCCTGTGGGATTTCCAAAAGGTTGAGCTTGACAGGGACATCCGGCCCAAAGACAGCACCGGAGGCGATGCGGAAGAGAAGGGCGTAACCGATATTGCCAGCGGCGCCGGTGACGGTAACGATACGGGGGTTGGCCATAGTTGACTGCTCCTTTGTCACGGGTGTGGCACCTTGGGTGGCGCCACTGCGCCCGGAGCTTCTCCGGGCCTCCAGGGATAAGCCTACGGGGTGCGAACTGCCCTTGCCTATGTCTCCGGTCCCATATGGACGACCCCTAGGTAATTTTCAGAGATTTTCCAGAAACCTACGTCAAACTAGTTACCACTTGCTCAGTAACCAATGTGGCGAATATTCGAAACAACACGGCCTGAGCAACACGATATACACACCATAGAAAGGAACCTCGTGCTCGATCGTACGACTTTAACGCCGCCAACGCGCCACGGACGACGATTAGCTGTACTGGCTGCCGCCTCGGCAATCGCCATGGGCCTAGCCGCATGTTCACCGGCAACACTAATCCCCGGTGCAACAAGTACCACCACATCGACCCCCTCCAGCGCAGCCAACACGGCGCTCAATGCCGCGTGGCAGCACGACAATTTCCGCAGCTTCTACGATCAACAGATTAACTGGGGAACCTGCAACGAAAGCCACGGCCTCACCAAAGACCTTGCCGCTGCTCTTGACGAAGCGCAGATAGATTACTCCGCATTTGAATGCGCAAAAGTCAAAGCCCCGATGAATTGGGCTGACCCTTCCGATACGCGGACCATTGAATTGGCCATCAACCGTATTCGCGCCACCGGCGACCCTCAGAAGGCGAAGCCACTATTTGGCAACCCTGGCGGCCCTGGGGTTGGTGGTGTCCAACACACCTTCTCACTTATCGCTTCCCCTGAGTTGGATAAGGTGCGGCACGCCTACGACCTTTGGGGCTTTGATCCACGAGGCGTTGGCGCCTCTACGCCACTCAAGTGCGAACAAGACTCCGATAATGCGGCAGTCCTCATCGCCGATTGCGCAGGCAAACATGAACTAAGCCACTACATGGGCACGTCGCAGGTCGCTCGCGATATGGAACTGTTACGTGCACTCAGTGGCAGTGACCGCCTCCACTACCTTGGGTATTCATACGGAACGGTACTGGGCGCCACCTACGCCACTCTATTCCCAGAAAAAGCCGGCCGCATGGTCCTTGACTCTGCTGAAAACGCCCAATGGGCCTCGCTGATCCACAGCTTCGACCAGCAGGTGGCTGTCACCAAGGCAGTGATGGAACTGGCAAAAGCCTGCCCGACCACAGTCCTCGAGGACGGACAACCTGTTCAGTGTCCCTTCACCAACGAAGAGGAAGTGCTCACACTCAAACAAAGCCTTGACGCCACGCCGTGGAAAGCAGGCGACGGCAGCACTATTGACGGACGTGCTCTCAGGGACTACCTCACGTCCTCTCTGTACCAACCAGCGATACAAGCCACCACGCTTGACAACATTGGCAAAGCTAAAGCTGGCAGCCAGGAAGCTATCGACGCCATTGCAACGGAAATCGCCAATGGTGGTGCTTCAGTTGACACAGTTGGGCAGATCACCCTGTGTCACTCAAGCCCTAAGACACCTGACGTGCCAGCTCTGATCGAACACATGAAGAAGGTAGGTGTACCAGCATTCGTGGGTGGTCCAGAGCTCAGCGATGACGTGCTGCGTGAATTCGTTAACCTTGACTGCTCGGTGCTGAAAGAAGCAGGCGAAGACTTCACCACCGCATTTGATGCCTCGAAGGTAGAAACACCGCTCCTGGTCGTTGGAATTACCAAGGATCACGCCACACCGTATCAACATGCAAAAACCTTGACGAAGGAGCTTGGCAAGGCTTCACTGCTGACCCTTGAAGGGGATGGTCATGGTGCCTCCTACTCTGGGAAGTCACGCTGCGTTGACACGGCAGTTGATGACTACCTTCTCAACGGCACTGTTCCCCAAGAAGGCACCGTGTGCACGCAAGATGCTCCTTCCGGCGCAATTTAGGTTCGAAGCGCCACGGAGCTTCAAGGCATCCACAGCACCTGGCAGCACAGATCACGAGGCGATGTGCCTCGTAGCTGAGATGGCAGCGTAGATGCCGAACAGTGCACGTATAGCCGAGTGTGGGTCCATCGCTATTGCGATGGACCCACACTCATTACCGCAAGTATGAAACTCAACGAATGCCACGTGAAAGTGGATGCAGCAGCCCCTGGGTTATTCGCACAAAGGCTCACTCAACGTCGTTGAGCAAAGCACCGCTCTCGGGTACCCTACCGGTTGGCGTGGTAGAACTCGATGAGGCCTCGGGTAGATGAGTCCTGAGCCTCAAGGGCCGTCTGGTCACCTGTGATGGCCGGCAGAATCTGCATGGCCAGCACCTTGCCCAGCTCTACACCCCACTGGTCGAAGCTGTCCAATCCCCAGACTGCACCCTGAACGAAGGTGATGTGCTCGTATAGGGCAATAAGCTGACCAAGGACCGATGGAGTCAACTCCGCCGCCATAATGGAAGTCGTCGGGCGGTTTCCGGTAAAGACCCGCGCAGGAACGATCGCTTCAGGTGTTCCTTCAGCACGCACTTCCTCACTGGTCTTTCCAAAGGCCAAGGCCTTGGTTTGGGCGAGGAAATTCGACAGGAATAGCTCGTGCATATCCGCCTGATCGTCGCGCAGTGGCCACGCGGGTTTAGCGAAAGCAATGAAGTCGGCGGGCACCATCCGCGACCCCTGATGGATGAGCTGGTAGAAGGCGTGTTGACCATTCGTGCCAGGCTCGCCCCAGAACACTTCGCCCGTTTCATAGGTGACCGGCGCGCCGTCACGACGCACAGATTTGCCGTTGGATTCCATCGTGAGTTGCTGTAGGTAAGCCGGGAAACGATGGAGGTACTGCGCGTAGGGCAGCACTGCGTGGGTGTCGGCGCCAAGGAAATTGGAGTACCACACGTTGAGCAAGCCCATGAGGAGCGGCACATTGTCCGCTGTGGGCGCCTCGGCAAAGTGACGGTCCATTGTGTGGAAGCCGTCGAGGAAGTCTGCGAAACCATCGGGGCCAATCGCGATGGCCAAAGACAGGCCAACAGCTGAGTCCACGGAGTAGCGGCCACCCACCCAATTCCAGAAGCCAAAGGCATTCGCCGGGTCGATGCCGAAATCAGCGACCTTGTCCAGCGCAGTGGATACGGCAACGAAGTGCTTCGAAATGGCGTCCTTTTCTGCGGCTTCGTCATCTGCGTTCACTAGGCCACGCTCACGCAGTGCCCCAAGGAACCAGTCGCGAACGACGCGGGCATTAGTAATCGTCTCCAGCGTGGTGAATGTCTTGGAGGCAACAATTACCAGCGTAGTCTCAGGGTCCAGATCTTTCGTTGTTTCGCCCGCATCAGTGGGGTCGATATTCGAGATGAAGCGGCATTCCAGACCGGCGCGCACGTAAGGCTTGAGTGCCTCGTACGCCATTACAGGACCCAGGTCGGAACCGCCAATTCCCACGTTGACGACGGTGCGCACCGGCTTTCCGGTTACACCCACCCATTCGCCGCTGCGTACACGTTCAGCAAAGTCGTAGACACGGGTGAGGACCTCGTGGACATCTGCGATGGCATCTTGGCCGTCAACGATGAGCGTGTCCTCAGCTGGACGACGCAACGCGGTGTGGAGGACAGCGCGGTCTTCAGTGGTGTTGATATGCGCGCCTGCATACATTGCGTCGCGCAGTTGTTCGACCTTGGTTTGTTTGGCAAGGGCAAGAAGGTCGGCGAGGATTTCGTCGTCGATCAGGTTTTTTGATAGGTCAACGACCAGGTCGCCTGCGCGGCGTGTCCAGTGTGCGGCCCGGTCAGGGTCAGCGGCAAACCATGCGCGCAGGTCAGGGTCGAATGTTTCGGCGCGCTGGTCCAGGGCTTCCCAAGCGGGTGTCATCGTGGGGTCAACGGGGGTGAGGTCACTCATCGGTAACGTCCTCCTTCAGTGAAATGAGCGCTCATCTGTGCGTCGAAAGCCGGAGCGCATGTTCCCCTCTAGCGTAGCTCACGCTGGCAACGGGCGATATTGCCGAGGCACGGGCTGACCCAGCAGAGCAACCACAGTTGGGCTTTGGCGGGCAGTAGTGTCCACGCGCAGGTTAACCTGCCGATACACTGCCTCTGTAGCGCACACCTCGATTCGGCTGAATGGCGCCACTGGGGCACAGTAGCATTACACTTGCCATGTGAAGCACCGAGATTCCTCACTCGATATTGCTAAAGGTATTGCCATTATTGCCATCGTTGCGGGCCATGTTGTGCGCGGCATCGGTAATGCAGGTTTGGTCAGTAAAGACGCTGTGGGCTATCTGCTAGTGGACCGCGCTATCTATTCCTTCCATCTTGCGGTTTTTGCGTTGGCTGCGGGTTTTGTTGTGAAAAACGCTGTTGAGAAACGAGGTGCCACGTCCTATACCCGTCGCCGCCTGGCAGATTTTGCGTGGCTGTATATCCTGTGGTCGCTTCTCCAGGGGAGTTTGCAGGTGTTGCTCGCAGGGTCGGTCAATAATGGGCAGAGTTGGGCATCGGTTTTTGACCTGATACATCCTGATAGCCACATGTGGTTTTTCCCGTGGATCGCACTGTGTTGCACATTCGTTGCCTTCACGCGGCCCTGGGTGAGCCCAATGCGGGCTGTCATTATTGGTGGTGGCGCACTCGTGTTGAGTGTGGCGGTGTGGGGTCTTTTTGGTCCGGTTATTTTCCTTCAAGGGCACGGGCTTAGCGGCTATTTTGTTGTTGCCACGATCATTTCGCTGGGCACCTACCAGTATGTGCGCAGCCGCTGTAGCATTGGCGTTGAAGCAACAGTTGGACTCGTTGCTGGTGGCGCGTGGCTGACACTCATGGTGTACACGCCCGCAGCTGGCCCCACCTATTCCAAGCTAGTGCGTACGGCGCCAAATATTGCTGTCAGTGTCCTCGCCACAACGCTGGGTGTCGTCGCCGTCTTGGCTGTGTCCGCTCTTTTGTCACGCTTTGAGGCAACGGCAAAGCCATTGGCCTACGTGGGTCGCTATTCATTGCAGATTTTCCTGGCCCATGTGCTTGCGATGGCGGCTACACGCATTGTGTTGGTCAAACTTGGGGTCACTGACGTGACTGTGCACGTTGTGCTTGGCACAGCGGTCGGCACCCTTGTGCCGCTCGTATTGTGGCATCTGACGAAGGTGGCACTGCCGTGGCTGTGGCGCGCTCCCTTTGCTCTATCAGGTGGCCATTAAAGGTCGCAGCGCAACAAAACATCGTCACAATTGGCAACAGGCACAATAGTGCCATGCCGCGCTAACAACCTGTTTCCTGGCACAACCAGCGCAATGCGGCATCGCTCCCCTACCTGCGCCTGACCTAGTGAGCTGTGTCGGCCTCGTCAAGGATGGTGATCGGCAGCGGCTGAAGGTCGGGGTCTTGGAAGGAGACGGTCGTCAGCACCGGTCGCAGTTCAACCCACCACTGCGTAAATGGCCTACGGTTTGCAATATCCAAATCATCAAACATCCGCTCAACATCGCGCACATCCATACCGCCTTCAACCTGGCCGATATACACGTGGCGCGCCACCGAAGCGTCAAATTGTTCGCTGATTTCTTCAATACCCCGATCGACCAGACGCGTGGCCATGAGTCGGTCAAAGGCACTTGGGGAGCCGCCTTGCTGCAGGTGCCCCAAGGCCGTGTGACGCACGTCGTAGGTGCCATGCCCTTCGCCGTCAAAGGCAGCAGCAATAAACTCTGAGTCGTAGTGACTGTCGTTTTCTTCGTTGACTACCGCAAGGAAAAGACGGCGGCCTTTGGCAAAGGATTCCCCGAGTTTACGCGCATCACGGTCAATATCGGACAGGGTGATGGGTTTTTCGTTGAGGTAGGCGTATTCGGCTCCGGTGGCTAGGCCCGACATTAGGGTGAGGTAGCCGCAGCGCCGCCCCATCATGCGCGCAACGAAGCAGCGTTTCGAGGCGGCAGCTGATTCTTTCACCCGGTCAAGTGCCCACACGGCATTGTTGAGGGCGGTGTCGGCGCCGATCGACAGTTCAGAACCCGGCAAGTTGTTGTCAATGGAGGCTGGAATCAACACAATGGGCACGTGGAATGCCGGGTAGCGTTTCCGTTCGGCATTCATGGCGTTCACCGCCAGGTAGGCGTTCAGGCCACCGATCACCATGAGGGCGTCAATTTCGTGCCGTTCAATGGCGCGACCGATGGCGTAGAACTGCTCGACTTCGGGTACAGGGCGCCTGGTCCCTAATTCGGCGCCGCCTTTAAATGCCCAGCCTTCTACGTCCGCCCAGGACAATTCGCGGACCTGCCCGTCAGCAAGTCCCGCCCACGAGCCGTCAATGCCAAGCATGGTCCAGCCTCGGGCAATGCCGAGGCGAACAGCGACCCTGGCTGCGGTGTTCATTCCTGGGGCCAGACCACCGCAGTGAAGGATTGCGACACGCTTGGGGTGTGCTTGAGCGTCCGGGGCAAGCTGAGGCGGAGTGGAAAGTACCTCGTTAATACGCACCATTGTGGTAAAGGATGTGCCGCGTGCTGCCTGTGCCCCCGCGAAATCATTGGCTTCGATGAGGTCTTTTACTCCGCGCGTATTGGCGATGGCTTTCATCAGTGGGATGCGGGTGATTCGGTTACGGCGCACGCCGAGGATACATGCTTCCTTTTGGGTGCCATTGCGCAAGATTTCTTGAACAGCAGCATAGCCCAGCAGCGTGGACATCCAACGGTCGTAGGCTGACGGGGAGCCGCCTCGTTGTACGTGGCCAAGGATCGTGATGCGGGCATCTTCACCGTTGCGTTCTTTCAAGGCTTTGGCAATGTCGGTCGTAGTGAGGTCATTGCCGTCACGGTCGGTGGCCCCTTCGGCCACGAGGATCAGGGATTCGCGGCGTCCCGCTTCACGGCCGAGGCGCAGTTTGGTACACATGTCGTCTTCCCAGCCTGGGCCCGCTGGGTTCTCTGGCGTGAAAACGTAGTCGGCCCCGCCAGCGACCGCTGCCATCAGTGGGAGGTATCCGCAGTGGCGGCCCATCACTTCGATGATGAAGGTGCGTTGGTGGGAGGCAGCTGTTGACGAGATTTGGTCGATAGCGTCCAGGATGCGGTGTAGTGCTGTGTCAGCGCCGATGGTCATATCGGTACCAACGAGGTCGTTGTCAATAGAACCCACCAGTCCGACGACCCGCAATTCAGCGTGGGCATCGGCTGTTTCTTGGGTAATTTCCCCTTCGGCGACAAGTTCAGCCAGGTGTTGTGGCCATTCGGAACGGAACTCGTTGGTGCCCGACAGTGAACCGTCGCCACCGATGATGACGAGGCGGTCGATACCATGCTGCAATAAGTTCTTTGCCGCTGCGTGACGTCCCCAGTATTCGCGGAACTCGGGGCAACGCGCGGTACCGATGACAGTGCCGCCTTCAGCAAGAATGCTAGAAGCGTCCGACCACGCCATTTCTTTAATTGCGCTGCCGCCTGCGACAGCACCGGACCATCCTTCCATAATGGCGTAGGGTTGGGCTCCGTGTGCCAGGGCGCTTCGAACGACGGCTCGTACTGCCGCATTCATCCCTTGGGCGTCTCCGCCGGAGGTGAGGACACCAATTTTTGGTTGTGTGGCTCGTGAAGTGTCGGTCTGGCCCAAGGAATCCATAGCTATGTCCCATCCACGTGTTGGCTCCATCACCCCTATTCTAGGCGGTCACGGTCACGACTGGATAGCCAAGGCGGGTGACCACCGAAGTGGCCACCCGCCATTAGAGCACGTCAGTGGTAACGCCCAGCACCGTGCATCCCATGAGACGTCAGTGGTGGTGCCAAGCACCATGCCGCGTGTCGTCGCGACACGGATGCCTCGTCACGCCACTGGCTCATGGGTACCCGCGTATCGATCGGCGCCCCACGAAATTAACTGAGTTGAGAGCGCGAGGCTGCGAGTTCTTCCTCAGTGACAAAGCCTTGGACTGAGACCTTGTCAAGGTAGGCCATGCCGTCAAATGCCAGTTCTTTGGCATTCTCAGGGTCGCCTTCATCGCCAATGCTGCCACCGGCAAATTTGTCGACCACCAGCGCGATAGCACCGTCACCGGTGACGTTGGTTGCGGTGCCGAAGGAGTCCAGCGCAATGTAGGTGGCGATCATCAGGGCGACGGCAGCCTCGTCAAACCCCAGCATGGAGGAAAGCAAGCCGGTTGCTGCCATGATCGCACCGCCGGGTACGCCGGGAGCGGCCACCATGGTGATGCCCAGCATGAAGACGAAGCCGACCCACTGGGTGAAGGGAACGTCCATGCCTTGTGTGAAGACAATCGCGAAGGCGAAAGCGAAGATCTTCGAGGTCGAGCCTGCCAGGTGAATCGTGGCGCACAGCGGAATGGTGAAGGCGGCAACTGGTTCGGACACACCTGCGCGGCGCGCCTGCTTGAGGGTCACTGGGATGGTGGCAGCGGACGAGGAGGTGCCAAGTGCGGTGAGGTAAGCAGGCATCATGGTAGCCAGCGCCTTGAAGGGGTTAACACGCGCAATAGCACCCGCCACAAAATATTGCGTGAGGAGGATGAGGACCTCCAAGCCCAGGACCACCAGGACCACGGACAGCAGGGTTCGCATAATGTCCCACGCCTCACCGGTGTAGGTCAGGTCTAGGAAGATGCCGAAGATATGCAGGGGGAGCAGCGGGATAATGATGCGCTCAATGAGTTTCGTGATAATAGCGCGGAACTCAATGAAGCCCTTGCGCAGGACGCCGCGTGGGATCATTGACAGGCCAATACCCACCACGAAGGACAGCAGCAACGCGGTCATCACGTCAAATACAGGCGGCATTTCAATGGTGAAGTAGGACGACAGTGCGCTACCGGGTTCTGCGACGTCCTCTAGTGCGCCCGACAGCAGGAAGGGGAATACGGCGGCGCATACGGCGTATGTGACGAAACCTGCGAAGAGGGTCGATCCGTAAGCAATGGCAGCGGTGACGCCGAGCCATTTGCCTGCTCCCTTGCCGAGGTCAGCGATTGCTGGGGTCACCAGGCCGACGATGATCAGTGGGATAGCGAATTTGAGGAATTGGCTGAAGATTGCCGAGAAGGTGAGGAATACGCGGCCAATTTCTGCTGGGACGAGGTGGTTATCGCCGACGCGCAGAGAACCGAGGATGAGTGCGAGGACGATCGCGACCAGCACCCACACAAGGATTCCGCTTTTTTCCATGAACTTACGCATGTGTCTTCCTTGGGTCCATTGGACAATGGGGATGTCTAAAGACTGCCTAGGGCGCGAAAAACAAGGCTTGGAGTCTCATATTTTGGACAGGTGTCGAGGCGGTGGCGGGTCCGCGACGTTGTAGAGATAGCGCCCCAGGTTCAGCCATGGAGGGGGGTGCTGTACCTGGGGCGCTCCGCCTACCGAGGCACGTCGTTGGGCTACTCAGCTAGGCGGCGTTGGAGGTTTTCATCGAGGGCATGAAGGAATCCTTCGGTGGTCAACCACGGGGTGTCCTTACTGATCAACACCGCCAGGTCTTTCGTCATTTGCCCACCTTCGACGGTTCGGATGACAACGTCTTCAAGAGCTTGGGCAAATGCGGTGACCTCTGGGGTACCGTCCAAAGTGCCGCGGTGCGCCAGGCCGCGCGTCCACGCGAAGATTGAGGCAATCGGGTTAGTCGAGGTGGGCTCACCTGCCTGGTGGCGACGGAAGTGGCGTGTCACTGTGCCGTGTGCGGCCTCGGCTTCCATGGTTCGCCCGTCTGGAGTCATCAGGACCGAGGTCATCAGACCAAGGGAGCCAAAGCCTTGTGCCACCGTATCGGATTGGACGTCACCGTCGTAGTTCTTGCAGGCCCACACGTAGCCACCTTCCCATTTGAGGGAGGAGGCGACCATATCGTCGATCAGTCGGTGTTCGTAGGTGATACCTGCGGCCTCGAATTGTTCGCGGTATTCGGTGTCAAAGATTTCAGCGAAGATATCTTTGAATGCGCCGTCGTAGGCTTTCAAAATGGTGTTCTTGGTGGAAAGGTACACGGGGTAGCCGCGTTTCAGACCGTAGGCAAAGGAGGCGCGCGCAAAGTCGGCGATAGATTCGTTGAAGTTATACATGCCCAGTGCGACACCACCGCCTTCTGGCACTTTCACGACCTCGTGTTCGATGGGTTGAGAACCGTCTTCTGGGGTGAATGTCAGTGTGATTGTGCCTGCGCCGGGAACTTTAAAATCTGTGGCTTTGTATTGGTCGCCAAATGCGTGACGGCCAACGACGATGGGTTTGGTCCATGTGGGCACCAAGCGAGGCACATTCGAAATGATGATGGGTTCACGGAAGATGACACCGCCGAGGATATTGCGGATGGTGCCGTTGGGGCTCTTCCACATTTTCTTCAGCCCAAATTCGGCCACGCGAGCTTCGTCGGGGGTGATGGTCGCGCATTTAACGCCCACGCCGTGTTCTTTGATGGCCAAAGCGGAGTCAATGGTGACTTGGTCGTCGGTAGCGTCACGATTCTGGATGGACAGGTCGTAGTAGCGCAGATCAACATCAAGGTAGGGGTATATCAGTCGGTCTTTGATGAATTGCCAGATAATTCGGGTCATCTCGTCGCCATCGAGCTCGACGACCGGGCCTGCAACCTTAATCTTCGACATGGGGACTCCTTTGCAGCATCATGCCTTCAGCCCATAGATTACTCGATATCGAGAGATCTGTCAGGTAATGTTCACCGCAGCCGTCCATGGAGAAAGCCACCATATTGCCAGAGCCACAATGACGAAAATGAGTGCATCAAAAAAACGGCCCCTGGAAGCAAACCACGGTCGACCTGGGATGATAAGACGACACACGGCACCGGCTACCAAAGTTGCCACCAACGATAAAACCGCGCGATGCGGATGGTCAGTGACAATATACCCACCAATGGCTGCCAGACTCACCAGCACACCGACAAGGGTCACACGGTTCCACATGCGCAGGCTCGGACGCATTGATGCGGCAGCATTATGTGCCTGCACATTGGCGTCATTACCGGACGGCTCATCGACATCATTACGTGGCTGCACATCGACCTCACTGCCAGCAACACTGTCGTCCTTAATAGCGCAAAGGGCATCGGATTTTTCCGCTTCGCTTGTCTCCTGCTCTTGGTCCTGCGAAGGTTTTTCCGCACTCAACTGCTCGTCCTTGGTCTGTTCGGTCACGCACTAAGCCTATCGGCCAGTGAGCCAGTCTTCACACCCCGAGCGGCACGTTTGCCTAAATATGCCCGATAAAATGGGTATCAGTGACCAGGACGGCCACATCAAAATTGCACGCATACGAAGGAGCATTCGTGACTTCCCGTTTCCTCGTCATCGCCCCGGAAGCTGGCTATGCCACCCGGATCGCCGACGAACTTGAACACGTCCTTGCAGCCCACGGCACCGTCAACCGCGCAGATGCACTGATTGGCACCGATACTGAAGCTGCAGCCACCAACCCGAATGAAGCCCTTGCTGCTGCGGTGGAAGCTGTCCGCTCCTTTGACGGCGATTTCGCCGTGATCGAAGGCATACACGACGTGGCTGTCCGATTCTTTGATTCCCTTGGCTGGAACCTGTCACTGGCTGCTTCAACGCGCGCGCAGGTCATCCTCGCCCTCGACACCGAAGGCATGCCCGCTGAACTCCTGGCCGCCGAAGTGGAGGCCGCCCGCCTGCGCGCTGAACTCCACAATGCGCACTTGTACGCGGTGGTACTGCCCGCCTCGGCAATGGGTGCGCTGCATATTGATGGCATCCTCACCTTCGGCCTACCCCTTGGGGACGAGGCCGCCGCTCAACTCACCTCCGCACCTGCACTTCAGACCGTCACGCCGCTGGCTTTCCAAGCCGACCTTATTGACCGTGCGCGCGCTAACCGTAAACGCATCGTGCTTCCCGAACCGGAAGACGAACGCATTTTGACTGCTGCCGCTGAAGTGTTGGAACGCGGCATTGCTGACATTGTTTTTGTTGGCGAAGAAGCCGAGGTGCGTGGCCGCGCAGCCGAACTGGGACTGGATATTTCTGCTGCCACCGTCGTGTCAGTCAACGACCCTGAGCTCCACGAAACCTACGCCGCCGAATTTGCGCGACTGCGCGAAAAGAAGGGCGTGACACTAGAACAGGCTCGCGAAACCGTCAAAGACGTGTCCTACTTCGGCACGATGATGGTGCATATGGGCCAGGCAGATGGCATGGTGTCAGGCGCTACCCACACCACCGCCCACACGATTGTTCCCTCCTTCCAAATCATTAAGACCGCACCAGGCGTGTCCATTGTGTCGTCCGTATTCCTTATGCTGCTTGAAGACCGCGTGTGGACCATGGGTGACTGCGCTGTGAACCCAAATCCAACGCCCGAGCAGCTGGCCGATATTGCCATTTCGTCCGCGACAACGGCCCGCCAGTTCGGCGTCGATCCAAAGATTGCGATGCTGTCATATTCGTCTGGCCGCTCAGGCACCGGCCCTGATGTGGATGCAATTTACGAGGCGACCCGCCTTGCGCAGGAAAAAGCTCCTGAGCTTCCCATCGATGGCCCCATCCAGTTCGACGCGGCAGTCGATATTGCTGTGGGTTCGTCGAAGATGCCTGGCTCCCCTGTTGCTGGACATGCAAATGTCTTTATCTTCCCGTCACTGAACGCTGGAAATATTGGCTACAAAGCCGTGCAGCGTTCCTCTGGTGCTGTCGCCATCGGCCCGATTTTGCAGGGCCTCAATAAGCCGGTCAATGACCTGTCTCGTGGCGCATTGGTTGAAGACATTATCAACACGATCGCGCTCACTGCGATTCAAGCGCAAGAATAAGGCGCTGCCAGCAGGGTCCAGCCATGCGCGTTGCATAACAGGCACCATCTGCCTGGCGGCGCGAAACCGCTGGATGCTCGCTTGGCCTCGTCAAGCACTGGCCGACCTCCCAATCCCCCGCCATCCCATTTATGAAAGGCCCACACGCCGTGGAACAGACTGTCCTCGTTATTAACTCCGGTTCTTCCTCGATTAAATACCAGCTTGTGGATCCCACAACTGGCGAGGCCCTAGCAAAGGGTCTGGTTGAGCGCATTGGCGAATCTGAAGGCCATATCCAACATAAGTACGGCAACGAGGTCGTTGATCTCAATGAGCCTATTGGTGACCACGAAGCTGGTATGCGTGAAGTACTGCGTCTGTTTGACCAGGTAGGGCCACGCCTGGCCGATGCGCATATCGTCGCTGTTGGGCACCGTGTCGTGCAGGGTGGTCGATACTTTGACGGCCCGGCACTGATTAATGACCAGGTGCGTGCGCTGATTGAGCAGCTGTGTGCTTTGGCGCCGCTGCATAATCCTGCTCATCTGAAAGGTATTGACGTGGCGCGCGAACTCATGCCTGATGTTCCCCACGTCGCCGTCTTTGATACGGCTTTCTTCCAGAAACTGCCTGCTGAAACGGCAACCTACGCACTGGATCGTGAAGTAGCTGAGAAGTACTCGATTCGCCGCTATGGCGCTCACGGCACCTCCCACCAGTATGTGTCGAACCGCGTGTCGCAAATCCTTGGGCGTAAAGACCTGCGTCAGGTGGTGCTGCACCTGGGTAACGGCGCATCGGTGTCGGCCATTAAGGACGGTGCTGCTGTTGACACGTCAATGGGCCTTACCCCGCTGGAGGGCTTGGTCATGGGGACGCGCACAGGCGATATTGACCCTGCTGTCGTCTTCCACCTGCAGCGTCAAACCGGGTGGAGTGCCGACGAGGTTGACACGCTGTTTAACAAGAAATCAGGCCTGAAAGGTCTGACCGGAGAAAACGATATGCGTGCAGTACGCACCATGTCGATCTCAGGCGAAGGCGAACAGCGTCGTCGCGCACGCTTGGCATTGGATATTTACATCACGCGCATTATCAAGTACATCGGCGCCTACACTGCTGAGCTTGGCGGCCTGGATGTGCTGACCTTTACCGCTGGTATTGGCGAAAACGATGCTGCGTTGCGCACCGAGGTGTGTGAGCGCCTGGCTTCCTTCGGTGTCGTGCTGGACGAAGAGGTGAATACCTCCCGTATTGTCCGCTCGACCACGATTTCTACGCCGGAGTCATCGGTGCGCGTCATGGTTGTGCCAACCAATGAAGAGTACGCCATCGCTCAGCAGGCATTGTCCCTCGTCTGATCGGTTAAGGCTGCGAGCCGAGGCGGACGTCCCTCTGCTCGCAGCCAGTGGCCGACCCGGGTTGGCGCGGCATGGGTGCCGTAACGAAGCCATGCTGCGAGAGCACAACCCCGGATTGGCGCGGCCCCGTTGCGGTAGCGCGGCCATGCTGTGAAAGCACCGCATCCGGGGTTGGCGCGGCCAATTCGTGGACCAAGCCTTTACTGTCGGCACGCGTCCCAGGTACGTACCAGAGTGACGATCTGCCGCACCTGCTTGGCATCAGTGCCCCCACCAGTGGTACCTTCGCTGACGCCACCTGCGCCTGCACGCGGCAGTGGGCAACGCATATGTACCTCTGGGGCGCCGCTGGCGGCAATCACGTCGATCACATTGCCTTGTCTTATGCCCCCGGAGGCGATAATTGCTATCCGCTCCCGTGCCTGCCGTGTCAGCGCTGCCAGTTCATCCACTTGTGCAACACTGGGATGTCCACCGGTGGTCAGCACATGCGTATAGCCCAGGCGAATCAGGGTTTCTAAGGCTTGCGCGCGGTCGGGCACAACGTCGAAGGCCCGATGAAACGTCAGCGGGTATTCGCGTGCAGCCTCCCGCAGGCGCTTGGCTGCCGCCTCGTGGATACGCCCGTCGGGCCGAAGGACCCCGACCACGAAACCCAGGGGCGGCAGGCTGCGAGGTTCAACCGCAAGCGGCACGCCACCACCTGTGGCAAGCGGCACGCCACCCAATAGGGCGCCGCTTGCCTGATCAGCCGCGCTGGCCGAGGTCACGCCACCTGCCGCTTTCCTCCTCCGTAAGCGCACCCACAGTTGCACGAAGTCCTCAATCGAGGCAACCATTTGGTCAACCTCAGCATCCGTGTGCACAAAATCGCCGCCGCGTGGACGAATAATGACGCGAAGGCCACCCGCAGGAGCTACCGGTAGTGCCTCTTCAACAAGGGTCGCAGACGGGGTGATGCCTCCCAAATCAAGGCGTGCACACAATTCCACGCGGTCCGCACCCGCCCGGCTAGCAGCACTCACACCCGCAACATCATCGACACATATTTCGATCCGTGTCATCACCACACACCTATCCGTTGACGCACCACGACTCGTGATCAGTGCTTCCGGCGGCCATTGAGGCCAATGCGAGCGCACCCCACAGGCCCGCCTTCTCCCCCAGGCACGCAAGCACGATTTGCGGCGCCTTACGCCACGCCAAATACTGTTCGAGGCGCGCTTTTAGTGGCTCAACAAGTACCGGCCCCGCATGAGACAAACCGCCACCAATAATGAAACGCTCAGGATCAAAACCAAGGGTAAGGTGCACAAGTGCCAATGCTAATGCGTCAACAGCAGTGGCCCACACCTGGTCAGCAACAGGATCCGCACCCAGACGTTTTTCTACCTCTTTCGCGCCGATCCCATTGGCACCAGGTGCCCGACCCACTTTGTCACTCGCCTGCGCATAGCGACGCGCAATACCTTGAGCCGAGGCATAGACCTCCAAGCAGCCACGTTGCCCGCAGGCACATTGTTCGCCGCCAGGAAAGACCGGTGTATGCCCAATTTCGCCAGCGCAGAGTGTCGCGCCCGCCCACATACGTCCCTGTAGGTAGAGGGCTGCCGAAACTCCAGTCCCAATGGGAATCATGGCGTACGAGACGGCGCCTTTACCCGCACCGAAAAGCCCTTCAGCCAAACCAGCGGCGCGCCCATCGTGCCCTAGGCGCGCGGGCACACCCGAACTGCCTGCAAGCAGCTCCGCAGGTCGCAGCCCGGCAAGTGCCACATTGGAGGCATACCGCACCTGACCTGTTCCTTCGTCAAGAACACCAGGGCAGACAACACCAATACCAGCCAGCTGCGTGTATTCATCGGCTAGACGCTCACCCAGTGTCGTCAACTGTCTGACCATGCGCGTGGCGTCGGTCGGTTCATGTCCGCTGGCAACGGGCTGTCCACTGGCGGACACCAGCATCCATTTGATGGTGGTACCGCCAATGTCAATGCCGACATAGCGGGCTTGGGCATTCATGGCATCACGAGCCTTACCGTGATGGGGTCGGAGTCAAAAACCGTGTCGAAAGGAAACATTGGGCGCGTGATGTGTTGGTGTCCCAGACGCACAAGATCCTGATCGACACCACCAGGGGTCAGTGCCATCTTCCAGTCGCGTTGTGCCTCGTACAGGTCCGGTTCAAGGTAGCCGATTTTCACGACAAGCACGTCGACGCTGCGCACGTCAAGGCCAAGACGCGCGAATTGTTCGTATTCGGTGTATTGGTTGCGTGCGCTGGTAATGATCACTGTGAGGCCGCCTGTTTTCAGCGCGGCTGTGTGTCCGCCTCGTGGATCGTCAGTAAGGGCACGTACCACGCCGATGATGCGCTGCGGACCGGGGGCACGTTGGTCAATATGTCCGCCCACCTCGACGCTCACTGTGGCCCCAACACCAGCATTCCAACACTGCTCTGCTGCCACAGGGTCCACGATGGAGGCATGGATGACATCCAAAAGGTCGTCTTTTACTGGCTCCCACGCCAACAGGTGCGCCAAAGCAACCGTCACGTCACCGGCACCGCCCGCTCCGGGATTGTCACCCGAATCTGAAATGAGCGTGGGCCGCGCAGCATGTTCGGCCCAGGTGAGGCACTGGGCCATGGTGGCAACCGGCGCCACAAACTCAAAGTCGTCACGCGCCCGCCAAAAGGCTCGCCCAATACGAAGTGCCTGCTCTTTGACGGCCTCTGGGTCGTCACCGTAAGCGACAACCGCACCTTGGCAGCGCGCCTGGTCAGCCCACGCAAAACCAATCCAAATACCTGCATCGGTGACCCCCTCGGTTGCTTCAACCTGCGGCACCAATGCGTACAGAGATTTCGCGGGTTCAATGCGGGTAGAGGTTTTTTCGCCTGGCAGCAGGATCGGCACATGAACCAAGGCTTTTGCTGGTTTACCCAGGCCCTGGCTTAGACGGTCAACAAGGTTGCGGGCTGCCCGTTTGCGTGATTCAAGGGCGTCTTCATGAGGCGCCATACGGTAGCAGGTCATTAGGTCCAGGCCGTCGAAAAGCGTATGCGACATATTGCCATGCAAGTCCATACTGGCCGAGATCATTACTTCACTGCCAACCGCGTCGCGAAGTGCAGTAATGAGGTCACCTTCAGCGTCGTCGTATCCTGTCACACTCATGGCGCCGTGGATGTCGAAGAATACGCCATCCAGTGGCCTTTCGGTGTGTGCCTGTGCAAGGCCACTGCGGATTTCTTCACGCCACGCCTCGTAGGTGGCCTTTTCGACGACGCCACCAGGTAGTGCTCCGGCGTGCAGGATCGGTACCCATTCGACGGCGCTCGCCCACGCTTCGTCACGCCAGTCGTAGCGGGCAAGGAGGGCCTGGCCTCGTGTCACCGTGAAGTCTGCAGCAGTGGAGGTGTAGGGCGTGAAGGTCGATGATTCGATGTGGATGCCGCAGATGGCGATTCGGGTGGGCATAGGATGATTCTCCTGTCGTGTGGGTTTAGCGTCCGCCCATACCGGACATGGCAATGCCTTTAACCAGGTGCTTTTGCAGTGCAAGGACCAGCGCCGTGGTGGGCACCATTGAAATAATCGAGGCCGCTATCTGCAGATCCATGCGCGTTCCTTCCTGGGTCGAGAAGGAGGCAAGGCCAACAGGGAGTGTCCCCAAGGAGTCGTAGTCGACGGTAACAATGAGCGGCCACAGGTAGGAGTTCCAATACCCCATGAAGGTAAAGACCGCGAGAACTGCGATAGCGGATTTGGTCAGCGGAAGGATGATTTGCACGAAGGTGCGGATGGGGCCTGCTCCGTCGACGCGGGCCGCTTCTTCAAGTTCGAAGGGGATGCCGCGCATGAATTGACGCATGAGGAATGTGCCGAAGGCGCCGAAAGCGAAAGGGAAGATGAGCGCCTGGTAGGTGTTCACCCAGCCGAATTGTTGCATGAGGATGAACATGGGGATGACCAGCACTTCGGCGGGGATCATCATGGTGGCCAGGAACAGAATGAAGGCGCCGTCGCGGCCTTTCCACCGTAAGCGCGAAAAGGCATATCCAGCGGTTGTCGAGACGAAAATGACGACCAGTGTGCCCAAGATGGCGACGATGAAACTGTTGAGGATATAGGTGACGAACGGGCCGTAAGTGAAGACGTCAACGTAGTTTGACCAGCGTAGTTCTTTGCCGAAGAGACTTGGCGGCACCTGGTAAATCTCGTCTTTGTGTTTGAGGGAGGAAAAGAAAGCGTAGATCAGTGGTGACGCGAAAAGGAAGGCGCCGATCCATACGGTGATGTGGGCGATGGCGTCTTTGAGGCGGGAGGGTTCGCCGCCAAGCAGTCCCGCTTGTGACAGGGGTGCGTAGCTTGTGCGGGCACGACGAGGCGCAGGCGTGCCTTGAGTGGGGGCGGTCGCAGTGTTGTCAGACTTCATAGTGCACCCACCTCTTTTGTGCTTGGAATTGGAAGGCGGTCACAAGGATGACCAAAGCGAAAAGGATCCATGCTGCTGCGGCAGCCATGCCAAGCTGTTGGAACTTAAATCCTGTGTTGTAAATGAACATCACCAGTGGCAGAGTGGAGTTTCCAGGGCCGCCACCGGTCAGCATCTGGGGCTGAACGAAGACTTGAAGTGACGAGATCACGGTCATCACGGAGGCGAAGAATATGGAGGGCGACATCATGGGGAGGATGACTTTGACCAGCATGGTCCATCCTCGTGCACCGTCGATTCGGGCTGCCTCCATCACTGATTCGGGCAGTTGTTCAAGGGCGGCTGAGAAGATCAGCATGTTATAGCCTGCGCCTTGCCAGACGCTCATGACGACGATCATGATCATGGCCCACTGCGGGTGCGCCAGGAATGCTGGCAGTTCAACGCCGAACCACGCTTGGGCTAGTCCGTTAAAGAGGCCCTGAGGGTTCAGCAGCATCTTCCACACCAGGACGTTTGCCACCATGGGGGTGACCACGGGGATGAAGAAGAGGACTCGGAAAATATTGCGTCCCCGGATGCGTGGCCCAATGATCATCGCCATTGTTAGCGACACGATGATATTAATGGGCACGTATAAGACGGTGAAGACCACGGAGTTGCGTACTGCGGGCCAAAAATCTGGGCTTTCGGTCAGTAGCCACAGGTAGTTGTCGGCGCCAACGAATGTGCGTTCACCAAAGGCGGGCCAGTTATACAGGCTCATGATGATGGACAGTACGACGGGGACGACGGTGAAGAGGGCAAGGCCCACCAGGGCTGGGCTCGCAAAGCCCAGCGCCTGGTAGGACTCGGTCCTCGCCAACCGGCTCCGCCGCTTCTTTGGGGCGGCTGCGTGTGTTGTCACTGCAGTGTCACTTCCGGTGTGGGGACGGGGTGGTGGTTTTGGGATGGGTAAGGGGCGTGCGCCGCATTACTTACCGAATTGGCTTTGCCCTTGGGTGAGCATGTCGGTCATTGTCATACTTCCGGTGTAGACCGACACGAGGTTCGGGGTGAAGTACTCGTTGACCTGTGCCCATGTGCTCACTGACCGTTGTCCGACGACGCCGGTGAAGGCTTCAGAGAAAGCTTTTTCCACCTCGGCGCGCACGTTTTCGGGCAGTGACTCAAAGTAGAGGGGTTGCGATTCAACTAGTGCCGGGTAGGAGCGCCCTGAGGATGCCAACAAGTTTTGTGCCTCTGCTGATACCAGTGAGCCCAGGACTTTCAGCGCTGCCTCGCGTTCTTCACCTTGGCAGTTGGCGGCAATGGAGAAGCCGGAGCCAAGTACCAGGCCTAGGGATCCGTTGTCGCCGGTGGGTAGGCGGGTGGCGCCAGCTTTGAAGCCTGCTTCGTTGGTGAAGTAGCTCTTGGCGTTCCACGTGCCGTCAACGGCCATGGCAACGTTTCCGGCGTTGTATTGTTCTTCACCCCAGCCAACTTCTGAGGCTGATGGGACGGGTTGTGCGACTTTTTCGGTGGTGACCAGGCCCGCGTACCATTCAGCTGCGGCAACAAAATCGGGGTTGGTCAACTCCAGTTTGCCGTCCTCACTGACGGGTTGGACACCGGATTTGGCGATAGGCAGAGCCATCCATTGGAATTCACCCATGCCGATACCGAAGCCGGGGTGTGCGTCGGTGGTTGCGCTCTTTGCGGTGGAAACGAAGTCGTCGAAGGTCCATGTGGCGCTTGGTTCCGGGGTGTTAGTTTCGGCAAGCATGTCTTTGTTGTAGTACACCATCATGGCAGCAACGTCGTAGGGCAGGCCGTAGAGTTTGCCGTCGTAGCTGAGGATGTCTAGGGCACCTTCTTGGAACTTCGATGTGTCGATACCTGCTGTTTTCAGGTCTTCTTCAGTCAGGGGTGACAGGGCCTGGTAGAAGGTGTTGAGGCGCTGGCCGTTCATGGATGTGACACACGCGAGGTTGCCAGAGGAGGCGTTTGCGGTGAGTTTCGTGAAGTAGTCAGACCAGGATGCGGTTTGGGTTTTGATGTCAATGTCGGGGTTTTGGGCTTGGGCGATGGCTGCGGTGTCGGCCACCCATTTTTGGGATTCTTCGCCACCTGCCCACATGTCCCAGGTGACGGAGATTTTGCTTGACGAGGCGTCGCTCGCGTCAGCGGTGCTGCTTGTCGAGTTGGAGCAGGCGGCGGCGCCAACGGTGGCGGCGATGGCGAAGAGTGCGAGGGCGGCTCGCGCTTTGCGTGTTCTCATGGGAGTTCCTTTCGGTATGGGGTGATTCGTCGTTGAATGTGTGTCACGGGGTGATGGTGTGCCTTAACTGGCGTCGTCTGCTAGGAACAGTTCGATGACGGGCAGTGGTGTATCTGGGGCGCGCGTGGGCAGTACCAGGGTGAGGGTGCCTGCGGGTTGTCCTCCCACTTCGGTGGTGAGTGCCTCCTTTCCTGGATCGTGGACTTCCATGCGCAGTTCAGAGCCGTCGGCAAGGAGACGTGCGAAAGTGACTTTGCCTGCAAGGTCAGGCAGGTGGAGGTGTCCAAATGGCCAGGCCATGAGGTGGATGTAGAGTCGGTTGCCTCGCTGGGTGTACACCGCATGTTCTGGCGCCTTATAGGTGCTGTGGCCTGCGCCGATAATGGCGCGACTATGCAGGCGCATCCACTTGGCTACAGCGTCAAGGATGGTGGCGTCGTGTGCGGTGACGGCGCCTCGTCCATCGGGGCCGATATTGAGCAGGAGGTTTCCGTTTTTTGACACGGTGTCGGCGAGCATTCGCAGGATCATGTCGACGCTTTTGAAGTCGGTGTTGTCGCGGTCGTATCCCCATGATCCGTTGAGTGTTTGGCAGGCTTCCCAGCGCACGGGCTGCCCGTTGACTTCCATGGGTTTAGATGGCTGGTATTGCTCGGGGGTCACCAGGTCGCCGGGGATGTCGAGGCGGTCGTTGATAATGATGCCTGGCTGAAGGCGTCGGCACATGGCTTCAAGTTCGCGTGACCCCCAGTCGTCGCGGCCTTTTCCTACCCATCCGTCGACCTCCCACGGGTAGGAAAAGTCGAAGAAAAGGTAGTCGATTTGGCCGTAGTTGGTGAGGAGTTCTTCGACTTGGGCGTGCAGGTAGGTGCGGTAGCGAGAAAAGTCTTTCGTTTCGTTTTGTGTGCGCGCGTCGACGTCGTCGCGGCGGGGGTGATGGAAGTCGATGGTGTAGTCGGGGTGGTGCCAGTCAAGCAGTGAGTGGTAGATGCCGACTTTCAGTCCTTCGTCGCGTAGTGCTTGGCACCATTCGGCGACGAAGTCGCGGCCTTGGTGTACGGCGGAGTTGTAGGTGGTGTGTGCGGTGTCGAAAAGGCAGTAGCCGTCGTGGTGTTTGCTGGTGAGGACTGCGTAGCCCATACCTGCTGCTTTGGCTTGGCGCGCAATGTCGCGCGCGTCGAAAAGGTCGGGGTCAAATGCGTGGAGGTAGCGTTCGTAGGTGGCTACGTCTGTGCGTTCGCGTGTCATTACCCATTCGTGGCGGGCAGCCACGGAGTACAGGCCGAAGTGGACGAAAAGTCCGAGGCGAGCGTGGTCGAACCATTCGGTTTTAGCGTCGCCCGCAACAGAGATGGCAGCCGCGTTCATTCACAGTCTCCTTCGACCAATCAAACTAAGTTGCACTACTTAGTGCGTTCGTTTGAGAGATTAGCAAATAAGTTCGAACTCTTGCAATATCTTGCGAACTATCGGACGACAATTCACCAAAATAGCTGCGCACGACGCCGAAATATGGGACACTATCGAAGTAAGTTGGTCAGATCGAATAAAGGTGCATGATGGGTACAGCCACCAACGGTGATCTTCAGCCGATCCACCAGCAGATCCTCAGCCTCGTCGATTCCGAGGCCGCTACAACGCGCGCCACCCTGGCACGCACCCTGCACCTGGCGCCGTCAACCATCTCGCTGCGCGTCTTGGAACTTTTGGATTCGGGACACCTTGAAGAGGTCGGCGATTCTGACTCCACCGGTGGGCGACGCGCCCGACTGCTGCGTTTGCGATCTGATTCGGCGTATTTCATTGGCGCTGAATTGGGCACCGGGCATGCGCGTTACGCCCTGTTGGATGCACGCGGCACAGTTGTGGAGATTCGTCACCACGACATTGACCTACCCGCAGGCCCGGTACCGTCTCTGAACGCTATTGCGCAGCACTGCCGGGGGCTACTTGATGACCACAATGCTGCCGCCTCTGGTATTTGCTTGGCACTGCCTGCGCCAGTCAGCCCTGCAACGGGCCTGCTCGATTCAGCATCCCGCATGCCAGGGTGGGACGGTTTTCCCATCAGTCAGCATCTGTCTGAGAACCTGGGTGTACCTGTCGTCATTGAAAATGATGCTGACATGATGGCTCTGGGGGAACATATTGCACATCCGCACCTTCGGCACACGCTCACCGTGAAGGCCGGTAGCGGGTTAGGTGTGGGTATCGTCATTGATGGGCAGGTTCATCGAGGCGCCACGGGAGCTGCAGGCGACATTTCCCATGTGCGCAGGGCTAGTTACGGAAATATGCCGTGCGCCTGCGGCAATAAGGGGTGTTTAGCCACGATCGTTGCTGGCGCGGCCTTGCTTGAACGGTGGCAGCGTGAAAGCGGTAACGACGGCGACCTTGAACAGATGATGCGTGCCGCCCGCAACGGCGAAGTACATGCCACCAATATTTTGCGCGAAGCAGGCGAACACCTGGGAGATGCGCTATGTGCGGTCGCCTCTTTTTTCAACCCAGAAGCGTTGTTCCTTGCCGGATTACTGTCGTCAGCCGATGCTTTCGTTGCCTCCGTTCGCGCCTCCCTGTACCGGGGGTGTCACCCGCTTGTCACCCGCAGCCTCATTATTGAACGGGCCAGCACAGGGCCTGATGCGGGCGCACTGGGGGCAGCTCACCTTGCCAGCACGAAACTCCTGAAAGGCTAAGGCGGGTTGTTGCTGTGCTGTGGCGTGGCGGCGGCTTTTGGCGAGGATAATGTCCTAGTTGGTGCCAGTTTCCCAGTACATTATTCTCTTACGCGCTAGGGAGCACCTCAAATATTCTCACCCCAACGTGCCGTCACAGCGTCGCGAATGAGACAATGAACCTTGCCGCCGTAAAGGAGTAGCCCATGTATTTCCACAGCCTGTACGACCAAGGTTTCGCGCGCATCGCCACCGTCACTTTGCCGGTCCACTTGGCAAACCCTGACGCGAACGCCACCGAAATCATTGAGGCCACCCGCCAATGCTCTGACAATGGCGCAGCTATTACCCTCTTTCCCGAGTTGTGCGTCACCGGTTACGCGCTCGACGACCTGTTCCTGTCGGCACCCCTGCTGGACCGTGCCGAAGCCGCGCTTGCCACCATCGCCCAGGCTTCACGCGACCTGCTCCCACTGATTGTTGTGGGTGCGCCCCTGCGTCACGATGGGCGACTGTTTAACTGTGCGGTCGCCATCCACCGCGGCACCATAGTGGCGGTCACACCCAAACAACACCTGCCCAATTACCGTGAGTTTTACGAAAAACGGTATTTTTCCACCCCCAGTGCTACCACCACACCCACCATTACAGTGGCAGGCCAACGTGTCCCCTTCGGCTCGATGATCCTCGGTGCCACTGACATACCTGGCCTCAATGTCGGCATTGAAATCTGCGAAGACATGTGGATGCCTTTCTCCCCAGCGTCGGCCCTCGCGCTATCGGGGGCCACGGTGATCCTCAACCTGTCGGCCTCGCCGATCACCGTGGGCCGAGGGGAAGATCGACGCCTTCACGCACGCTCAGCCTCGGCCCGCCTGTGCGCCGCCTACGCGTACGCCGCCGCCGGCCAAGGGGAATCAACCACGGACCTTGCCTGGGACGGGCACACCATGATTTACGAGGCCGGGGACCTGTTGGCTGAAGGCCCTCGTTTCGCTGCGGGCACGCAGATTACCTACGCCGACGTGGACCTTGACCGGCTCGTAGCAGAACGCCACCAGCAAAACTCTTTCGCTGACAATGCTGACCACCTGGCCGCAAGCGCCAACGGGCATCTTCCCTTCACATGCCCCATGTCCGTGTCGTTCACAGTAAATCCGCCGCGCACCGACTTGGGGTTACTGCGGCCCCACGACCGTTTCCCCTTTGTGCCTGACGACCCTGAGCGCCTAGCTCACGACTGCTACGAGGCGTACAACATTCAGGTGGCTGGACTCATTGGGCGCCTCAAAGCCATTGGTAATCCCAAGGTCGTCATCGGTGTTTCAGGTGGCTTGGATTCGACGCACGCGCTGATTGTTGCTGCGCAGGCGATGGACCGTTTGGGGCGTCCACGCACCGATATTTTGGGCTACACCATGCCAGGTTTTGCGACCAGCGACCACACGAAGTCAAAGGCGTGGGAGTTGGGACGGCGCCTAGGGATTTCCTTTGCTGAGATTGATATTCGCCCCGCTGCCAAGCAAATGTTGGCTGATATGGGTCACCCTTATGCTGATGGCGCCGCCCACTATGACGTGACCTTTGAAAATGTGCAGGCCGGTCTGCGAACCGACTACCTGTTCCGTTTGGCGAACCATCATGGTGGCATTGTGTTAGGCACAGGCGATTTGTCGGAGCTTGCGCTTGGCTGGTGCACCTACGGGGTGGGGGACCAGATGAGCCACTATGCGGTCAATACGGGTGTGCCTAAGACAATGATTCAGCATTTGATTCGCTGGGTGGCGGCTTCTGGCCAGTTTGACCAGGCAGTGGCCGAGGTTTTGGAATCAGTGTTGGCTCAGGAGATTTCACCCGAGTTGGTGCCAGCCGGACCTGATGGGCAGATGCAGTCGACGCAGGATCGTATTGGCCCCTATAACTTGCAGGATTTCACGTTATTTCACGTGTTGCGTCGCGGATCGCGCCCCTCAAAGATTGCCTTCTTGGCGTACCATGCGTGGCGTGATGCCAGCAGTGGCGCATGGCCCGCTTCCTTCCCTGAACATGAAAAATGCGCCTACTCGCTGGCCGAGATAGTCAAATGGGAAGAGCTTTTTATTCGCCGTTTCTTTAGTCAGCAGTTCAAACGCACGGCGCTGCCAAATGGCCCGAAAGTAATGGCGGGCGGGTCGCTGTCACCTCGTGGCGACTGGCGTATGCCTTCCGATGCCTCGCCCGCAGCGTGGTTGGCTGAGCTTCACAGCGCGCTTGCGGGCGTGCCCGGTTCAGGTATTGACCAGGCGCACTGAGCGTAACGGGAAAGGTGATTGACGGTGAATATTCTGGCACTTGTCGGTCTGGTGTTATTTGCGCTCTACGCTGCCTTGTCGTTGTATAGCGCTGGACATGCCAAAGCGGGTTCTTTGCCGTTTGCTTCACCTTTGGGGTTGCGTGGCAGGGAGGTGTTGGCCTCGGCCAAGGCATGGAAAGCTGGACATGAAGCTGCCGCGTTCTTTATATTCTTGGGCGGCCTAGTTGCGGTGGTACATATGGTGGGCTGTGCCTTCGTGGCGTTGACGTCCACGTCGTCGGCTGATCCTTTAGGACAAGTCCTTGTGGTGGCTGGCCTTATTGCCTGTGCAGGTGTGCGCTTGGTGGCGTCCTCATTGGCGAATCGCACTGCAAGAGAGGTGAACACTGATGACGTGGCCTCATGACATGGTGTGGTGGCATATCTACCCGTTGGGTTTTACGGGCGCACCGATCCATAACCACGCCAGCGCTGCGCCGAACCAAGGGGTGGACCGCGCACCCGCACCGACACCGGCATCGGCATCGGCATCGGCATCGGCATCGGCATCGGCATCGGACCACACTGTCGCACTCACTGACTCTGCCGCCGCACCGCGCCTGAGCCACCTCACTGCGTGGCTGGACCATGCATGCGACCTAGGGGTGACGGGTGTGCTGCTCGGACCAATTTTCGCATCGTCAACCCACGGCTATGACACCCTGGACTACTATTCGATTGACCCGCGCCTAGGCACCATAGCCGATTTTGACACCTTCGTGCAGGCCTGCCGCGAGCGCGGCTTACGTATCGTCCTTGACGGCGTCTTTTCCCACATCAGCGCCGATCACCCGTGGGTTACACAAGCACTGACCGTTGGTCAAGGGAGCACCGGCGCACAAATGCTTGATATCAATTGGGAGGCTGAAAGCGGCCCGACACCGCATGTCTTTGAAGGCCACTCCACCCTCGTCCGCTTAGCACACGACCGAGCACAGGTTGCTGATTATGTTGCAGACGTAATGACGTTTTGGCTGGAGCGTGGAGCTGATGGGTGGCGGCTTGATGCCGCCTATTCGGTGTCGCCAGATTTTTGGGCGGCCGTGCTTTCCCGTGTGCGTGACCGTTTTCCCCACGCGTGGTTCCTTGGTGAAGTGATCCACGGCGATTATCCAGCTTTTGTTGCCCACTCGCGTGTCGATACGCTCACCCAGTACGAATTGTGGAAAGCGGTGTGGTCAAGCCTCAATGACCGGAATATGTACGAGTTTGAGTGGTCGCTGCGTCGTCACCAGGAGTTCTTGGAGCATTTCATTCCGCAGACCTTTATTGGCAACCACGATGTGACGCGCATTGTCTCGAAGGTGGGCGACGCCAATGCCATCACAGCGCTGGTGATGCTGATGAGTGTCGGTGGTATCCCCAGTATTTACTACGGGGATGAAGTGGGGTTAACGGGTGTGAAGGAGGAACGCGTTGGTGGCGACGACGCGATTCGTCCCGCTTACCCTGCCGCACCCGACAGCTGGCCATCATCCTCGCAGGCGGAGGTCTTCTTTGCTGCTCACACAGCATTGATTGCGCTTCGCCGCGCCCGACCGTGGCTGACTCAGGGGCGCACATATACCGTGGATCTCAGCAACGAATATTTCCGCTACCGCACGATTGCCCGCGATGACGATTCGCGTTTTATTGAGGTGGCCATTGATCTTTCCTCCCCCAACCGGGTGCGCATCATTGACGAGGCCGGAGCACTCCTGTGGGAGCAGCTGGCCTGAGGCCGCGGGAGGAAGTCACTCCAGGTTCGCCGGGGATCGCTAAGGGTTACCAGGCTGTCGAACGCCGCTGCGCCGATCTGGACAGTGGGTTTGTCCAGATTCTCCAGGGGCCGCTAGGGCAACGGGTTGTGATCTCTTCCAATTACTAATTACTACTAATTAGTATATAAATTAGTAGTAATTAGTAATTGGCTTGAAAGAGGGTCATAGTGAAGCGCCCACTCCCGCCGCCACAAGGGTCACTCTTGACGCTGATCGCACGGCACGCCCTTACCGAGGACGAAGTGCGCAGTGCCCTGACATATTCCGATCCCCTTTTTGAAAGCGCCTACCACCCGTGGGACTACTTCGCATACCACGAACCTCCAAAAGGGCTGAGCCGTGAATTGTGGTGGGCAGCGGTACGCACGAAACGCCTCGGCAATGCGCGTCCAACACCTTTTACACTTACTGACGGGACACCGCTGACCTATAATCTGCCCGACAGTCTGTTACAACTCAACGACGTCATCACAGTACAGGCACGGGGAAAAGTGGAATTACCCACTCCTGCCGCAAATCCGACGAATAAAAACCGCTACCTTTTGTCTTCTCTCATCGAAGAAGCAATCACAACGGCACAATTAGAGGGCGCATCGACATCCCGCCGTAACGCCCGCATTATGCTCAACGAACAGCGCGAACCAACAAACCGCAGCGAACGGATGATCGTCAATAGCTACATGGCGATGCAACGTGTCAGTGCCTTGAAAGATGAGCCCCTCACCCCAGAACTCGTCTGCGAATTTCATCGAATGATTACTGCCGACACTTTGGACAATCCCGACGCAGCAGGCCGACTTCAACAGGTTAACGAAGAACGCGTACGCATCTACGGCTCACATGACGAAGACCAATTACTTCACATACCGCCGCCTGCCCAGGAACTACCTGAACGCCTTGACACCCTATGCCGTTTCGCCAACGAATATGACACGGTCGGGACCTACATGCCCCCGCTGTTACGCGCATTCACTCTGCACTTTATGATGGGCCATGACCACTATTTCGAAGACGGAAACGGTCGCACAGCCCGTACAGTGTTCTACTGGTCACTGCTCAATCAAGGGTTCTTCCTTGCTGAATATCTTTCGATTTCACGTCTACTCCGCAAAGCACCAGCACAATACGCCCGAGCGTTTCTTCATACCGAACAAGACGGCGGCGACCTCACTCATTTCTTTCTCCACCAAGCGCGCACCGTGAGTCAAGCAATTGATGATCTCTACCGCTACCTGGAAGTCAAAAGCTCACAGTTTCATGCTGCTACCCAACGGATGCGCGGCCTCGACCTTAATCATCGGCAGATTGATGTACTCGAAGGGATGCTGCGCGATGACCGGCACACCACCATTGATACGCATATGCAGATACATCAGGTGGTGTACCAGACAGCGCGCACGGATCTGTTAGAGCTGGAAAAGCGCGGATACGTACGCAAGATAAAACGAGGAAACCGCTTCCTTTTCCTTCCCTCACCTGACATTGAACAACGCCTTGACGCCGACACCGCTGCGCAGCCAAACTGACACCCTCAAAGACAGCGCAGCACAGTCAACCTGAGTCATTCACCTGCATTATTGGCCACATCGGTTCGCCATCGTCCTTGCAATGGTTTCCCCTGCGCTGCCTGAGTTGTCGACCGGCCCTGCGTGGCACGCACCACCTACCGCGAACTACCCTTCGTGTCGGTGGCCGACGATTTTTTCTTCGCACGTGGTTTCCGTGGCGCAGGTTCAGGCAACGCTTCGTAGGTCAAGCGCACAACCTGGGCAAGCCACTGCCGATCTTCCCACCGGTCGGGTGTAATGCGGATATACAGTTTCGAACCTGGGTAGGCCTGTCCCATGTCGGGCTGCCCAATGAACTCGGCTGCAGCATCGTTGGGTTTGATGAAAAGTTCGTCGTCACATACGAAGGCGATGGGTTTACCTGCCAGGTACAGGCAGTATTCGCCAAACATTTTGCGCGTATGCAGGTTCGGTACCTCGGCTAGTTGGTCGAGGAGGAACTCCATTGTGTCGGCACTTGTCCCCATGTGCCAAGCCTAACGCTTTCTGCTTCGTGTGGGCACCTACGCGCGTAACAGTCGGCGTTGCCAAGGGCGTCCAGCCGCGGGGTCTTAGCCCCACGTGCACCTGCACGCTGTGCCGAGGCCGCCTCGCACTCAGGTCAAGCCCCTACTTACCGCTCCCCTATTTCTGCTTCTGGCGCGGATCAAGCATAAACAGCGCAAGTTTCGACGGTTCTAATGCCTTTACTGCATGAGGCAAGCGCGTCCCAAAATGGATGACGTCGCCCGGCCGCAGCACTACTGTGCGCCCATCGGCTTCGATTTCCAATGCGCCTTCAAGGGTCTGGAGGATCACCGGCATTGCCGCTGTGTGTTCCGACAAGAACTCACCCGTGTCGAAAGAAAACAGCACCAGCCGCATATTTTCGCAACTCATCACCGTGCGCGAAACGGTGGCCCCTTCGTTGACCACAATCAGCGAGGCCACATCCTCGACCACCGTCATCACGGGGGCATTATCTGCAGGCATATCAGTCATCACAGTTCTCCTTCACAGCAATATCACCGGCCCTACCCTCACCATTGTCGGGCTTACGAGCAATCAGCGCCACGCCACACATATGCCGTTCATTGCGACGGAAGGTCCCCGCCATACTTTTCACGCGGGCACGCAGTTCACGGTCACGTAACACATTGCGCATAATCCGCAAAGCACCCGCGAAACCTTCGTCTTTGATGACCCGGCTGGGCCGCAACAAGGCCATCGGCGCGGTGTCGCTCCACTCCACTTCCAAGCCCGCTTCTTCAAGGAAAGCCACCCATTGTGCGCGAGTCATTGGGCGGGCATTGACGTGAATAGCGCGCGCCAGTTCGCGGCGAATCCGCAAGTGTTCTTCAGCTTCAATCGAATCGGGGGTAACGGCGAGTTCGTGGATCGCATAACGTCCGCCGGGCCGCAACAGGCGGGCCGCCTCGGCAATAATGGCGCGTTTGCCTGCGTCACCTTGCATGGTGAGCATCGCCTCGCCAATGACCACGTCAGCGCAGCCGTCTGGCAGTCCCGTGTCGGACGCATCCCCTTGCCGAACGCTGCCACCAACGGGGGCCACCACCGTGCCAACTATCCGCGCCGCGTCAGGGTCCTGATCGACGCCAATATACGAGGCTGGTCCTGCCGACACGATGACGGCAGCGGTGCGTCCAAGGCCAGGAGCAAATTCGACAACGTCGGCCCCTGGGATTGCTGCACGCCGAAGCATCATATGAGACAAGGCCGCTCCCCCGGGCCGTAACACTTTCTTCCCAGCTCGGGCAAGTACCCAGTGACCGGGGGCAGTGGCGGTAGGGCGCTGCGAGTGTGGCAAACGCACGACCTTTGACTCCGCGGCGGTATCTGCGTGTTCTTCGGCGTTACTCATCATCATTGTCCTTTCAGCTCATCAACCTCTGACCGACGTATTCGTCCCCATCGCCCACGCCAGGCAGCATGAGGTACATACCCGAAGCCACATGTTGGAGATATTCGGTCAACAGATCGCCTGCCATACGTGACAGGACCGGGATAAAACCTTCAGCCGGGTTACGTACGAATGCCACAAAGAACAGGCCAGCTTCAAGGCGCCCAAGGTAGTCAACGCCTTCAAGATAGTTGTAGCCGCGGCGCAGCATCCGTCGCCCAGCATTATTGTCCGGGTGCATTAGTGCCACATGGGACGCCGGGTCGATTGCGGGTGCGCCGCCAACGGTGGCATGGAAATTGGGGGCCGTGAACTCGTGGCCGCCAGACAGGGGTGCGCCTTCAATTTTGTCGCGGCCAATAATGCGCTGCTGTTCACCAAGGACCAGGTCGTCCCACACTTCCATCATCATTTTGATTTTGCGCACGCACATGTAGGTGCCGCCTGAGGCCCACTGGCCTTGGTCGTCAGCTGATTGAATCCACAGGTGTTTGTTGAGTTCTTCGGCGCTTTCTTCCGCTTTGATATTGGACGTGCCGTCTTTGAATCCAAAGAGGTTCCGAGGTGTCGCCTGGGCTGTGGACGTTGACGAGGTGCGCCCATACCCCAGTTGCGTCCACCGCATGGTTGCGCGGCCAAATGCGATGCGGGTGAGGTTATGGAGGGCGTGAAGGTTGACCATCGGGTCTTCTGAGCAGGCTTGGATTACTAGGTCACCGCCGCCGCGTTGTGGATCCAGTTTTTCGGCGGCCATCCTGGGAATTCCTTGGTCCAGGACTGTTGGTAGACGGGACGCGAGGCCAAAACGGTCTGCTCCGGCATGGTCAATAAAGAGGCTGCGACCAACACCGAATGTGATGGTCAAACCTGCAGGTCCCAGTCCTGTTGCCTCCCCTGTGTCTTTCGGTGCGGCGTTAAGGTCGGTACTGTGGGCGCCCACTTGGTCGCCTGCCATCATCCGTTCAGCGGCCAGTGTCCAGTCTTTAAGCAGGTCAATCAGGGTATTACGGTCATCTGTGATGAGGTCAAATGCGGCGGTGTGCATTTGTTGTTGAGCGGGGGTGAGGATACCGCTTTGGTGCTCTCCTCGAAATGGGTACATGGTGGCCATCAGGTCCGAGGCGATGCCGTCGCCCGCGTTGCGCCCAAGGTTGAAGGCACCAATACCACCCAAACCTAGTGTGACTGCACCTAAGCCCGCTAAACCAAGGAATTGTCTGCGGGACAGGCCACCTCTGCCTGATTCTGGCGATGTTTTCTCAGTGTCGTCTGGAGTATGCGGCGTAATCATCATGCACATGCTTTCCTGGCGGTTACACGGTGGTGTCTCGCGCGTGTTATTTACGTGCGAGACACCACCGTGTAAGGGTCACTTCAAGATGACAGCGGTGAGTTGGGCAAGTGGCAGACGCAATGCGTTGACCTTGTCGGACAGGGCCTTGCGGCCAGCCTCGTCGACGGTGTCGTAGTAGACGTAGCCGTCGCCGTCTTTGTAGGCGTCCAGTGCTGTTTGAAGATCGGTCAGTGCCTGTTCAATGGAAGCAGTCAGTTCTGGATCTTTCTTTTGTGCCAGCGCCTGAACGTTACCGAAGGCAACTTTCGCGCCTTCAACGTTGGCAACAAAGTCCCATAGGTCGGTGTGTGAGAAGGCTTCTTCTTCACCGGTGATCTTCGTGGTGGCGACTTCTTCCAGCAGAGTGATTGCGCCATTAGAGATTTCGTCAATGTTGATGCTGAAGTCTTCGGAGTACACAAGGTCGTACAGGCGTTGCGTGTCAGCCAGCAGCTGTTTGGCCATCCGTTCTTTATCCGCATCACTCAGGCCTGCGTATCCTTCGGGACGCCATAGGTCTTTTTCAATGACGTGCCAGCCGATCCATTCGTCTACGCCGGAGTCACCTGCTTGGAAGTCCACTTCTCGCAGATCCAGCGCCGGGTCGATATCACCGAAAGCCTCGGCGGTAGGTTCGATACGTTCGTAGTGCATACGTGTGGGTGCGTATGCTGCTTTCGCAGCTTCGGTATCGCCAGAAAGGTAAAGTTCAACGAATTTTTCGGTGCCTTCGAGGAGCTGTCCGGCTTGGTCACGGACGTATGCCGTGTAGTTTGTGACGGCTGAGTCAATGAGTTCTTGGTCGTCTGCACTGACCTCAATGCTTTGTCCTGAGTCGGTGACGGTAAACTCGGCGACACCCACGAGTGCACCCACCATATTGGTTTTACATGCGGTGTAGTAGGTGCCGGGCTGAAGGGCGATGGTGTATTCGACGGTGGTGCCTGGGCCAACATTTTCGCGTTCGCCGACGATGCGGAGTTTGTCGTCTGCCAGGATTTCAAATTCGTTGCGAACTGTACCGTTATTGGTCAGCATGAAGGTGGTCACGCCAGACGGGCTGGTATTTGCTGAAACGACGCAGGCTTCGTCGCTAATGTCAACGGTGAGCGCTTGTGTGCTGCTACCAGCGGGGGCGTTTGCCACACATGCGGATAGTCCCAGTGCGGCAACTGCTGTGGCTGCGAGGGCGTGGACGCGTTGTGAGCGATACATATTTCTCCTGTGGGATTTGAGTGTGTGATGAGGGATGGTGGTTATTGAGCATCTGCGTGGGCAGTTGCCGAGGCGGTTTGGGTGTTTGAGGTGATGACTGTCCTTTTGGGTCCCACCATTCCTGAGCGCACAAGGAAGATGGGCAGCACAATGGCCATGTAGAAGCACCATCCGAGGACCTGCAGGTGGGTCGGTGCGGCATTGAGGTTGAACATTGCTTCCAGCAGGATCCACCACCACGAGGCGGTGTTGAGCCATGGGGCTATGGAGCCGTCAACCAGGTGGGTGAAGTCGTATGCGGCAATACCCCAGCCTGGCAGAATATTGGCTTCTTGGAAGTCACCGATGCCGTAGGACACGATGCCTGCTGCCACAATGATGAGCAGCAGTCCCGTGGCGTTAAAGAAGACCCGAAGGTTGATGCGTACAGCTCCGGTGTAGACAGCCCAGCCGATGACGATGGCAACCAGGAGGCCGCAAAGGACCGCGAGGCTCGGCTCAAGGGCACCTTGTGAGGCAGAGGATTTCACGGTTGCCCATACGAAAAGGGCGGTTTCGATGCCCTCGCGGGCCACTGCGACGATGGCGATCCACACGATGCCCCAGGGGAACCCTGAGTCTAACGCCTGCGCAACGTCCTCTTTGAGTTGGGCAACCATTGTGTGGGCGTTGCCTGACATCCACAGGATCATCCAGGTGACCATGGCGACGGCAAGTAATGACAGTGTGCCGCCGATGACTTCTTGGGCGACGAAGCTCAGCGTGTAGGGTCCCCAGGTCATCCATGCGCCTGCACCTAAAGGGATGATGGTGGCCAGGACAACGCCGATTGCTACTCTGGGGAACAGGTCTCGCCTGCCCACCTTCGCGAGGTAGGCGAGGATGATGCCGACGACCAGGGCAGCTTCGACACCTTCGCGCAGGGCGATGAGAAAGTTCGCGAGGAACATGGTACCTCCGATAAGGTGTGACCAAATTACGCAAGGCCACACTTTCCTTATTCAACGCAGGTTAGGCTACCCTTATTACTGACCGATTTGCAAGCCTTCATTCAGAAAGTGTTTTTCCTCATGCGGCCCCACCATTACCTCATCCTCGCGCTAATCGCCCTGCTGCTATTTGGCGCTCAGCGCTTACCTGATTTTGCACGCAACCTAGGCCAATCGTTGAAAATACTCAAAAAAGAGCTCCATGAACCTGGCACACAGGAGACCACCCAAGCTGCGACCTCGGAAAATGCAGCGGCGACACCTGTCACATCGCAAAGCGCAACTGTGACACCTACTGCGCCGGAGCCTGCTGCATCTTCCAGCCCAACCAACACCGCCTCGTGAATGGCCGAAAACGCAACACTGCACCGCCGCCCCACGCTGATGCGGTAATGCCGCTGACGGCGCACCTACTGGAACTGCGTCGTCGTCTTCTTTCAAGTCTTGCGGCCATCGCGGTCATGGCAGCGGCGGCATGGTGTTGTTACCCGTGGCTCGTGCCGCACCTTCTTTCACCGTTGAACGCTTTCGACTCACACGCTCCCATTAGCGGCCTAAATTTCCGCACCGTACTGTCACCTTTGACCACTCGGTTATACCTTTCGGCCTGGGGTGGCCTTATTGCCGCGTCCCCTTGGTGGATCGCACAAGGCTGGCTTTTTGTTGCCCCCGCTTTGGAAAGCAGACAACGCAGACGTATCGCGTACCTCAGCACGGCAGGCGCTGCACTCTTTCTGCTCGGCGCGGGCGCTGCCTGGCTTTTCCTTCCCCGCGCACTCGCGCTTCTTCTCTCCGAAGTCCCACCAGGTGCTGGCGCCCTCCTCGATATGGACTCCTACCTAACATTCGTCGTTATCCTCACACTTGTTATGGGATGTAGTGCCCTATTTCCGCTCCTGATCGTTGGCGCCCACGCATTGGGGTTAGTCACCGTTCGCACCCTCATCATGAGATGGCGATGGGCCATTATGGCTGCCTTCACTTTCGCAGCTATCACAAATCCTCTGCCAGACCTGTGGTCTTTCTTCTTACAGGCAGGGATACTCCTTTCCTTGTACTGCGCGGCGGTAGCTCTGTGTGCTCTGCGCCAATGGTGGCGTTGCGCTCGGCACAAGCAGTGGTGGCCCTATCTTCGCGAAGCGTTGACACGACGAAAGACCCCGCACACTTCGCAGGCCACACAGGCCCACACTGCTGAAAAGCATTTGGCACGAAATGGGCACGAGGAAGTGTCATGACGTTCTTTGGTATTTCCAGTGCGGAGGCATTCATCTTGGCCACCGTTGCCCTGATCCTCCTAGGCCCGTCATCAATGGCAACACTGGCTCGCACCATTATGCGAGGGCGCGCCTACCTGGCATCGTGGCGGCGCCTCGTCAATGAGGAACTGAGCGACATCATTGGCCAGCCAGCACCCACTACCACGCCCGTGAAGGAACCTTCTGGGAAGACTACCGCACCC
This sequence comes from Schaalia suimastitidis DSM 15538, assembly GCF_000429105.1. Taxonomy (GTDB): domain Bacteria; phylum Actinomycetota; class Actinomycetes; order Actinomycetales; family Actinomycetaceae; genus Pauljensenia; species Pauljensenia suimastitidis. The sequence continues at coordinate 42,489 of NZ_AUBF01000011.1, read as the reverse complement.
GCGGCGCAACCACCCGCTACCGCACCCGCGACGCAATCACCTGGGCACTCAATGCCGCCACAAGAGCAGCAAGAGGGATAACAATCATGGCGGCACGTAGGCTGGTGGCTTCGACGATTATGCCGACTAGCGGCGGCGCACACAGGAAGGCAAGGCGTCCCAACCACGTCACCACTGTCAACCCGGTTCCTGGACGCAACCCTGGCACATCATCAGCCGCATTCATTGCAATGGGCACCATCGCTGCACAGCCAAAGCCTGCGCAGGCCATGCCGACCAGAGTAAGCGGCACACTGGGGAAGGTCACCGCCAGCCCCATGCCCACGACAATCAGGCCAGCCCCTACTTCCAATGTGCGCCGAGGCCCCAAGCGAGCCATCTGCCAGTCCGCAGTGAGGCGACCAATCGCTTGGGAGGCAAGCATCGTGACAAATGCTGTCCCCGCCAAACCGCCCGTAACATGCAGGTAGTCACGCATATACAGCGCTGACCATGTTGACGTGGCATCTTCGACCAGCATCCCTCCAATAGAGAGCACCGTCATCGCGGCCACAATTAGCCACGGCGACAAAGGCAAAGCCCTGACATTTAATTCTTCAATATCGTCCTGTATGGCGGACACCTCACGACCACCCGCGGTCGTCCCAGGCGCAACAAGCAGCGGATCGAGGCTACCGCGTTCAGGGTCTTTCCCAGGAAGAGCAAAACACTTCGCAGTCAAACCCACCGCAGCCATAATGAGTGCTGCACCAAAAAGGTGCCACCCCAAAGGAATCCCCAGCGTCACAGCCACCGATCCCATCAAGCCACCTGTCATGGCACCGATCGACCACCCACCATGAAACGAATTGATAATGGGACGCCCTACGAGGCGTTGTACGCGCAATCCATGAGCGTTCTGTCCGACATCGGTCAGTGAGTCCCATCCACCTGCGACGAAGAAAAAGACAACGAAGAGGATGTAAGCAAGGGTCGACAAGATCCCATTCGTGTCACCACTGCCCAGATATTGCCGCCACATGACAGCCGCGCCCACAATCGTCATAGAAAGACCGATCATCAGCGTGCCCATCACAGCGGTCACTGCCGACGACAGGCGACGTATCGCCACTGCCGCCAGCGGGCCAGACACAATCGCACCCAGTGGAAATAGTGCGACGGTGAGGCCGTAGACCGGGTCTGATAAGCCGAAAATATCTTTAATTTCAGGGTAGCGCGGGATGATATTGGCAAAGAGTGCGCCGTTAGTGAAGAAGAGAGCGAATACGGCGCCGCGTGCTCGACTCAAGCGGCGTTGCAGGTCAGCGGGGGGCATGGGATTCTCCATCACGGCACATGTGTTAACCGTTTCATCCTAGAGGACGCCCATGCCCGCCGCTTAACGCTGAACACATCCGCTGCATGCAACAGACCCACGTTCACGCGGCGTGCCCACGTGCGCAGGCGAAGGTGACGCGCACTCAGCACACTGATCCACATACACGCAACGTGCCCACCACATCACGCCGAACGTATATGGATTACTGCCCGGTCATTGAGCGCACATCCAGAGCGCGATCAAGGTCGGCTTCACTGACCAGCCCCTGTTCAACAAAACCGAGGTCAATCACTGCTTCACGCACCGTGAGGTCATGTGCTACCGAATGTTTGGCAATCTTTGCTGCCGCTTCGTAGCCGATCAGGCGGTTAAGTGGCGTGACGATAGATGGCGATGATTCCGCCATGCGTAGGCAACGTTCTTGGTCAGCCTTAATGCCGTCCACGCAACGCGTGGCCAAAACGCGCGACACATTCCCCAGTATCTCCGCTGATTCCAGGACTGCTGACGCCATCACCGGCAGCATGACAAGGAGATCAAAATTACCTTGCGCTCCAGCAAAAGCAATGGTGGCGTCATTGCCTATCACTTTGGCACATACCTGCACAGTCGCCTCGGGCAGCACAGGATTGACTTTGCCCGGCATAATCGACGAGCCTGGCTGCAAATCTGGTAGCCGCACTTCACCTAAGCCCGCGCGCGGACCTGAACCCATCCACCGCAGGTCGTTAGCGATTTTCACCAACGACACAGCGACTGTGCGCATCGCGCCTGAGAGCTCCACCAAGCTATCTTGGGCCGCTTGGGCTTCAAAGTGATTATCGGCCTCACGCAGCGGCAATCCGGTATATTCGGCAACAAGTTCAATAACTCGTGCGGAAAACCCTTGTGGCGTATTAATGCCTGTACCTACTGCCGTGCCACCCAGGGGAAGCTCAGCGAGGTGAGGGAGGGTCGCCTCGATTCGCTCAATACCTTTGCCAATTTGCGTGCTGTAGCCGGAAAACTCCTGGCCAAGCGTAATGGGCGTGGCATCCATCAGGTGTGTTCGGCCAGCCTTGACGACGTCAGCAAATTCGACGGCTTTCGCATCAAGTGATGCGTGTAGCGTCCGCAGTCCAGGTAACAGCACCTCCACCACTGCCTGGTAGGCGGCAATGTGAATGGAGCTGGGGAATACGTCATTGGAAGATTGCGAGGCGTTGACGTGATCGTTGGGATGAATGGCCAAACCTGAGGCATTGGATGCCAGGGTGGCGATCACCTCGTTCGTATTCATATTTGACGAGGTGCCCGACCCGGTTTGGAAAATGTCCACAGGGAAATGTTCGTTGACTTCGCCGGCGATCACGCGGTCAGCGGCGGCGACGATTGCGTTGGCGGTGGCGTGGTCGATCACGCCGAGTTCGTGGTTGGCTAGGGCGGCTGCGCGTTTGATGTGTCCCAGGGCGGCAATGTGGTGCGGAGCCAGTCGTTGGCCGGAAATGGGGAAATTGTCAACGGCGCGCTGCGTTTGGGCGCGGTATAGGGCATGGGCGGGGACACGAACTTCGCCCATAGTGTCGTATTCGATGCGGTAGTCGCTCATGGGTTTCCTATCGTTTTATTGACGAGGCGGTGCTGCTTTGGCTGGCCGACGCACCGCATGCGTTGGCCGGGTCATGTTGTCCTCCTGCGCTGACCGGACCAGGCACGCCATCTTGGCGAGGCGACTTAGCTCCTCCGGCAGTTGCCGTGCCTTTGCGCGCTGCTCTGCGTGACGCGGCACACCGTGTGCAGCCCCTACCTATTGTGCACCTATTTTCGCAAAACTGTCGGGACGTAATTCATAGATAATGCACAAACACTTCATTCGTAATACCGGTATCTCTGGCACAACTTTCCCAATAAAAACCACCCCAACACCGCAATTCTTTCAACAACTCACCCTCTCATCACCACCTAGAAAACCCTGTAATAACGCCACTTATGGCACCAAGCGCAACGCCGCGACGCCTCGGCAATCCTTCAAGGGGACCCCTGTCCCCCGCCACTTGGACTGCTCGTCATACGGTTGCCTTATCCACACCACTAGGCACTAAGGAGCCACTGTGACCGACTTTGTCTACGAAGACCTTCTTCCCCTGGGGGCCGACCCCACCCAGTACCGCCTCCTCACCACCGAGGGGGTAGAAACATGTGAAGGGCCCGACGGTCGCACATTCCTCAAAGTGGCTCCTGAAGCACTGCAGCTTCTGGCCGAGACCGCAATCCACGACATCTCCCACTACCTGCGCACTGCGCACCTACAGCAGCTGCGCAATATCTTGGATGACCCCGAAGCTTCCGACAACGACAAATTCGTTGCCCTTGACCTGCTGAAAAATGCTGTGATCGCTTCAGGTGGCGTGCTCCCCATGTGCCAAGACACCGGTACCGCCATCATTTCAGCAAAGCGCGGTCAACAAATCCTCACCGACGGGCCGGACGAAAAAGCCCTGTCACGCGGCATCTACGACGCCTACACCACCCTGAACCTGCGGTACTCACAAAATGCGCCCATCACCATGTGGGATGAACGCAATACCGGTAATAATCTGCCCGCACAGATTGAAATTGCTGCCGACACGAAACCCGGACACGAAACGGAATACTCTTTCCTTTTCATGGCCAAAGGCGGCGGTAGCGCCAACAAGTCCTACCTGTACCAGGAAACGAAAGCGCTGCTCAACCCCGAACGGATGATGCAGTTCATTGAGGAAAAGATTCGTTCCCTTGGCACCGCCGCATGTCCCCCCTACCACCTCGCGATCGTTGTAGGCGGCACCTCAGCAGAGTTCTGCCTCAAAGCCGCAAAATACGCCTCTGCGAAATACCTTGACGAACTTCCCCGCGAAGGGTCCATTGCAGGACACGGTTTCCGTGATGTTGAGCTGGAAGAAAAAGTCCTGGAACTCACCCGCCAGATCGGCATTGGCGCCCAATTCGGCGGCAAATACTTCTGCCACGACGTGCGCGTTATCCGCCTTCCACGTCACGGCGCTTCACTACCCGTTGCCATCGCCGTATCGTGCTCCGCAGACCGCCAGGCACGAGCGAAGATCACCCCCGAGGGTGTCTTCCTTGAAGCACTCGACATGGATCCAGGTCGTTTCCTGCCTGAGGTAACCGACGCTGACCTTGACGCTGAAGCGTGCGGCGTATCCTCCACAGGCAAGGGGGCAGCAGTCAAAATCGACCTTAACCGCCCAATGCCCGAAATCCTGGCTGAACTGACCAAACATCCAATTAAGACGCGCGTATCGCTCACTGGCACCATTATCGTGGCCCGCGACATTGCCCACGCCAAGATCAAGGAACGCCTTGACGCCGGTGAGGAAATGCCGCAGTACCTCAAGGATCACCCCGTGTACTACGCCGGACCAGCCAAGACTCCAGAAGGGATGCCGTCAGGCTCCTTTGGACCGACCACTGCCGGACGCATGGACTCCTACGTCGACCAGTTCCAAGCAGCAGGCGGTTCGATGGTGATGCTGGCAAAAGGCAACCGTTCCAAGGCTGTCACCGATGCGTGTGCCAAACACGGTGGTTTCTATCTTGGCTCCATCGGCGGCCCAGCTGCTCGCCTGGCACAGGACTGCATTAAGAATGTGGAATTGGTCGAATACCCCGAGCTTGGCATGGAGGCCATTTGGAAGATTGACGTCGTCGACTTCCCGGCCTTCATTGTCGTCGACGACAAAGGCAATGACTTCTTCGCTGGCACACAGGAAGTGACCCTGACTATCGGCAAACGTCCAGGACTGTAAGCTTTCGATCAGTCCTGAACAAGGGTTTCACTCCATCGGTTGGAACAGCTTAAGGGGAGGCGGTTGCCTCCCCTTAAGCTGTTTGCGTACACATATTGTGTGGGATTCCTGCAAGTTGTGGCTGTTAAAACCCATCAAAGGCGCTCCCCCGGTAGCAATTCTGCGCGCTGGGGCCTCTAACTTGGCTGGTAGGGGCTGACAACCACCTCGACACGCTGCAGGTCTTTCACTTCGCTGTAGCCTGTCGAGGCCATAGTGCGTTTGAGTGCGCCCACGAAGTTAAGTGACCCATCGGCACGCGTGGAAGGCCCGTAAAGGATTTCCCGCATACTTCCACTGGTACCCACATGGACGCGTTGGCCTCGTGGCATCACCGGGTGGGTCGCTTCGCTTCCCCAATGCCAACCGCGGCCCGGAGCTTCCTCAGCGCGCGCCAATGCTGCGCCCAACATGACGGCGTCGGCTCCACACGCAATGGCACGCGTCAGGTCACCGGAGCGGCCAATACCGCCATCAGCTATGACGTGCACATACCGACCACCGGATTCATCCATATAGTCTCGTCGTGCCGCTGCAACATCAGCCAGCGCCGTCGCCATAGGTGCGTGCACACCCAGCAACTGCCTCGTCGAGTGGGCCGCACCGCCACCAAAGCCGACCAAAATACCAGCAGCACCTGTGCGCATAAGGTGAAGGGCAGCAGTGGTCGTCGACACGCCGCCAACGATCACCGGCACGTCAAGCTCGTAAATGAAGCGTTTGAGGTTAAGTGGTTCGGCACGGGACGACACGTGTTCAGCTGAAACAGTGGTGCCACGAATAATGAACAGATCAACACCTGCATCAACGACATCCCGCCAATATTTCTGGGTGCGCGCCGGCGACAAAGCCGCAGCGACAACCACACCCGCTTGGCGAATCTCATTCAGGCGTGCGGTGATGAGTTCCGGTTTGATCGGCTCAGAATAGACGCGCTGAAGGAAGGGGATGGATTCCTCACCGTCGAGGTGGCTGACTTCATCCAAAAGTGGCGTGGGATCGTCATATCGTGTCCACAGCCCTTCAAGGTCGAGGACGCCAATGCCACCCAGCCGCCCAAACTCAATTGCTGTATGTGGGCTCATTACAGAGTCCATCGGTGCAGCCATAATGGGGATATCCACGTGGTAGGCATCAATTTGCCAGCCGACGTTGACATCTTCCGGGTCGCGCGTGCGTCGCGCAGGCACGAGGGCAATGTCGTCAAGGGTGTAGGCACGGCGTCCACGTTTGCCGCGACCAATTTCTACTTCATTACTCACAATGGCAGTTTATCGGCCCACAGCATCAGATGTGGGCCGTGCGCTACGTTCCACCACCGATTGTGCGCCCCCGATGTGGACTGTGGTTTCCAGATGTGGGTCTGCGCGCATCCTCTTCAGATCGCACGTACACACGTAATCCAGGGTCGGTCACCGTTGCTTCCACGTGCCAGAGGTCGACGCGATACCGCAGATATCAGTCCAATGCTTCACACTAGAAGTATGAATACCACACCGACGTTATGGACTGACCTGCCGTGGCTTGGCTTTGACACAGAGACCACGGGGATTCACCCGTCCAAGGATCGTCTGGTAACCGCTGCGGTAGTACTGCGGCGGGGCGGGGCGCGCCCCTATGAAGACGACCTTGTACGCACATGGCTTGCTGACCCAGGTGTGGATATTCCCGAACGTGCCACCCAGGTTCACGGCATTACCACGGAGTATGCGCGCGCGAACGGCCACCCTATTGTGGAGGTTCTTGACCAGGTGGCAGCAACCTTAGCCGATCATTGGTCTCGGGGCTATCCTGTGGTGGCTTTCAATGCGACCTACGATATTTCGCTGATGGAGGCCGAATTGTCCCGTCACGGACTGGCAACGTTGACACAGCGCCTCGGATTTTCACCTGCCCCGGTTATTGATCCGCTGGTGATCGACCGCAAACTTGATCGTTTCCGTAAAGGGAAGAAAACCCTGGTGTCGATGGCACCTGCCTATGGCGTAACTGCTGAAGAGAACGCGCATACAGCAGAGGTTGATGTGGCAATGACACTGGATGTGCTTGGCGGTATGGCGCGTAAGCACGTTGAACACATTGGGGATCTCAGCGCCTCAGAACTTCACCAGTGGCAGATGAAAGCCCACGTTGAGTGGGCCGATGACTTTGAAGCCTTCCTGCACAAACAAGGGAAAGATTCTCGCATATCGCGGGCGTGGCCGGTGGAAGGTCACGCCCGCTAATTGTCGCGAAAACGCGCCTTTTAGTCTGCGGAAGCCTCAATGAGATCCGCCCAGTTGAGGGTGCCGCCAACAAGCTTCGCGAAGTCATTATTCTGATCCGCGATAGCCATTTCGGTGGCCGGATTACCCACAAGGTGTGCCAACACGTCCGGGTGAGCAGTGATTGCACCGATGCCAGCTCGGACCAGTTCAAGGACCTGCTCAGAGTTTTTGAACGAGGCGGCCAACACATCAGCATCCAAACCTTGTGCGCGCAACATTTTGTGCATGTCCTCGGCAACACGCACACCAGAAATACCGAAATTATCCATACGGTTCACGTACGGAGCAATGTAGCGGCATCCCGCTTTTGCAGCCATAAATCCTTGCATTGCCGAGTGAATACCGGTGGCTGTAATAAGGAAGCCCCGCTGTTTCAACATTGGCATTGCCGCGTAGCCCTCGCGGGTCACCGGCACTTTGACATAGATATTTTCGCCCAGCGCCTCACGTAGCGCAGCTGCTTCACGAAGCATTTCAGCAGTGCGTGTCGACACCAGCTGGGCGTGCATCTGCGCCCCAAAAGGCAGTATTTCCTTGATGCGCTTCAACGTGGCCAGCGGGTCAGCGCCGTAGCGTGCCAGGATTGTCGGGTTGGTTGTCACGCCATCAACGGGTAAATACGACAGTGTGTCTTCAATTGCTTCCGGGTCAGCATCGTCGATGAGAATGAGCATGGTGAGGGACCTCCAGTGGTTGCCAATGTCACTATCTTAGTGTCGGGATAGCAGTGGTTCAGAGCCAAAAGTCTCAGCGCAAAGCGGCGGCCGACCGTGACTCAGTGTCACAACAAGCCGCCGCTGTTCAGTTGGGTACTGTGCAAGATTCCCGAGGCCACAGGCCGCCAGACTGCGGATCCGGGGTTCCCCGGGCCACACTCCGCCAGGTGGCAAGCCCCGCTGCGCTACCGACCTTTACTTTGAGCTGTGGTAGTTTGGCGCCTCAGTCGTCATCTGCACATCATGCGGATGGGACTCACGCAAACCAGCTGACGTGATACGCACGAAACGTCCACGTGCTTTAAGGTCAGCGATACTGGCTGCCCCCAGATAGAACATCGTCTGGTGCAAGCCGCCAACAAGCTGATAGACAACCGAAGCCAACGCACCCTTGTAGGGCACTTGCCCTTCGATACCTTCAGGCACAATCTTGTCATCCGAAGAAACGTCGGCCTGGAAGTAACGGTCTTTCGAATACGACTTGCGACCGCGCGAACTCATCGCACCCAGCGACCCCATGCCACGGTAGCGTTTGAATTGTTTCCCGTTGGTGAAAACCAATTCGCCGGGCGATTCTTCACAGCCAGCCAGAAGTGACCCCAGCATGACTGTGTCTGCGCCCGCCACCAGCGCTTTACCAATATCGCCTGAGTACTGCAGGCCACCGTCAGCAATTAGTGGCACGCCCGCAGGGCCGCAGGCCTGCGCGGCAAGGTGAATGGCGGTAATCTGCGGCACACCAACACCGGCAACGACGCGGGTCGTGCAGATCGACCCTGGGCCAACGCCGACCTTAACAGCGTCAACACCAGCATCAATGAGGGCTTGCGCACCCTCGCGGGTTGCAACATTTCCACCAATGATCTGCACCCCATCAAATGCGGAATCGGATTTAATGCGGCGAATCATGTCCAGCGCAAGTGCCGCGCCACCATTGGCTGTGTCCACCACAAGGACATCAACCCCGGCCTCGGCAAGAGCAGACGCACGTTCCCACGTGTCACCCCAATAGCCCACGGCTGCGCCAACAACGAGGCGTCCACGCGCGTCTTTCGTCGCATTCGGGTACTGCTCGGTTTTCACGAAGTCTTTCACGGTGATAAGGCCCGTGAGGTGACCATCGTCGTCGACTATGGGGAGTTTTTCCACGCGGTGTTGAGCCAGCAGTGCCTTTGCGTCCTCACGGGAAATGCCAACATGCCCTGTGACAAGCCGTTCACGTGGCGTCATGCAGTCACGCACACGCAGGTGACCCCAGTCATGAGCTGGAACGAAACGCAGGTCACGGTTGGTAATGATGCCCAGGAGCGCACCATCGTCGCCAACAACAGGTAGACCAGATACGCGATAGTGGCCACACAACGAGTCGAGTTCTTCAATGGTGGCGTCTGGCCCAACAGTTACCGGGTCTTCGACCATACCTGATTCGGAGCGTTTAACTTGGCGAACCTGTTGGGCCTGTTCTTCGATAGAGAGGTTGCGGTGGAGGATGCCAATGCCGCCTTGGCGGGCCATAGCAATTGCCATGCGAGCCTCAGTAACGGTATCCATTGCCGCAGATAGCAGAGGAATACGGAGGGTGATGCCTTTGGTCAGGCGAGATGTGGTGTCCACCGTTGAGGGAACCACGTCGGTGAGTTCCGGCAGAAGCAGAACATCGTCGTAGGTCAGGCCCATCAGGGCAAAAGGATCGTTTTCTGCGCGCATGTCACGTTCTCCCATGCACCAAGTTTAGGCGCCCTCCCCTCACCCATCTCAAGCCAGCATGACCTTTTTGGGCGCTCCGTGGTGAGTGTCACCTGCGTGAGCAAACAGTACCGGCGCGTCGGCGTCAGGACTGCACATAACGGCGAACGGCCTCGGCAAACGAGGCGGCAGACGGAAGAAGCGGCATAAGTAGCATTTGCGCCACGTGGTAGGCGTCAGGCTTACCCGCCCACGTTGTTGACGACGCCTGCCCGCCTTCGTCGACTTCGTGTATCCACCTACCGGGCGCTTCACGCAGGTACTGGTCCATCCACGCCACCCAAGTTGCGAAATGGTCTGACACGACGTCAACATTTTCGCTTTGCCCTTCCCGCATATACTCACGTCCCAGAGTGACAGCCGCTGCGACAGCTTCACAAGCCACCCAGTGCATACGCGTGGGTACTACGGGAGTGCCCGAGAAATCGGTGGTGTAGACGAATCCGCCGTGAACCTCATCCCACCCGTCCGCGGCAGCGCGTTCAAAGAGAAGAGCGGGCACGTCAAGCGTCCAGTTGGGGATTTCATCATCAAGGTCACGCAATGCGCCGCGAAGGTGCAGCATGAGGCGCGCCCACTCAAAACCGTGGCCCGGGGTTGCCCCATATGGCCTGAAAGGGTCAGAGGGTTTGTCACTGTTGAATGAAGGCTGCACTTCCCATGTTTGGGTGAAGTGTTCAGGGAGTCTCCCGTCCCATTGAACTGCAAGGTCAGCCGCCCAGCGCAGTATGGCGCGCGCCCGATCAAGCCATAGACGTTCCCCTGTGGCGTAAAAAGCAGCAAGGTAGGCCTCCACTGTGTGCATATTGGAGTTGAGGCCACGATAGGCTTCCGACGTCGTGAAACTGCGGTCCCACGATTCACGTCCGCGCCCGTATTGCGGCTGCCACCAATGCTGATCCTGGTCGTTAGCTGCAAGGGCCAGCAGGTCAAGGCCACCTGGAATACCGGCCTGGGTGGCGCTGGAAGCAGCCAGAAGCACGAAGGCGTGTGCGTAGGCTTCTTTGCGACCATCGCCCACATATTCCGCATGCCCGGCGTCATTGACGTCGTGACTGACGGCGCTAAACCACCCGCCGTATTCGTGGTCGCGCATAGCAAGGCTCAGTGCGCGCACACCGTGCGTGGCATAGTCGTGGGCTTGTTCAATCCCCAGCATGGTTGCCAGCGAAAAAACGTGGGTCATACGCGAGGTAATCCACAGTTCCACGGGCCTGTCCAGATCAACCGTGCCATCACCATTGAGGTATCCAAAGCCACTGGGACATGCTGATGCTGTGGCGAATGCGACGAGGTCGTTGAACTCTGCGGTGAAACTGTCGATCAGCGCGCGGTCATCCCATGGGGTGTCCATGTGGTTCTCCCTCCATACGTGCAGCAGTGGAGAGGCGGTACCTTTCGCGTGGGCTGCTGCGGATGTTGTCACTTTTGTCACTACGTCAGTGCCACGTTAGCACTCGGTGGCGCTTCAGTAGGCACGCTTGACGGATACGTTAAAGGCCACCACGTGTGTGGTGGCCTTTCATTGGGGTGTGTAGCGATTTTTGGCTCCTGCTCAGCCAATGGTTTTGTGGTCAGGTGTTGACGACGCGGTTGTGACCAGGAGCAGCAAAGTACGTATTTTACGAGGCGCGGCGACGTACGCGGGCACGCACAGCCTCTCGACGTTCTTCCTCGGTCATACCTCCCCAGATGCCGTATGGTTCTTGTGCAGCAAGAGCATATTCGCGGCATTGTTCCAACACGGGGCAGGTTGCACACACTGCTTTGGCAGCTTCAGCGCGACGACGACGGGTAGAGCCGCGTTCACCTTCGGGGTGGAAGAACATTTCGGTATCGAGGTCGCGGCATGCACCTTGGTACTGCCACTCCCAGGCATCGATCATCGGCCCTGGCAGTCGTGAGACGTCGGTCATGAGCACTCCCTTCCATTGCTTGTTTTGCGTTCAGGACGTTCCTTTCGGCAACCACTGAATATCTTATAAAACTACGCAAGGGTTATTCAAGACCGTGACACAAATTCTCCGCAAATTCCCAGACTTGCGCCGAAACTGAAAAAAGCCTGAGAAAATAGGCATGCTTCCCGCGCACTAATTCACCAGGAACAACCCGGCGACCAACACTCACCACAACCGCTTGCGACCTGCAAAAACACTGTTCCGGTGGCGGTAGATGCGAAAGCAGCCCACAATCATGTCATAGGCATTTGCGCTTCGGCGATGATGCCTCGGTAAGAACGATCAGCCTGTGACAAGGAGGGAGCCCATGCCCAAAGCCCATCTGCTCGCCTCGTCACTGCCCGATGCTCCTTTGTCGGTGGCCGCAGTATCAGTTCGCCTTGGCATTTCCCCTTCCACATTGCGCACGTGGGAACGTCGCTACGGACTGGGACTTGGCTCACGCCCCTCAGGCACTCACCGCCGATATCTCCCAGAAGACGTGACCCGCCTGGCCAAAATGGTGGAACTTATTCACGCTGGTGTCCCCACCTCGGAGGCAGCGTCTATCGTTCTTTCCGGCAGTGCGGTCGATACTGCCGACTTTGCACCCCCTTCAGATACACCTGAAATCATTAATGCTGCCCGCCAAGGCAACCTTGAGCACCTATTCCACCTTCTTGAAAGTGCGATTGCAGCCGAAGGTCTTGTTCAAACGTGGACACGCCTGATTGAACCTGCATTAGAAGCAATCCGCGCTTCCCACGAAGGTGAAGAGCCTGGTCATGCGCCATCAGCGCTGCTGACACTGTCAGTACTGCGTGTCTTAACAGAAGTGTCGGACCATCGCCCACCCATTGCAGCAAATAGTGACTGCGTCCTCGTCCTCACCGATGAAGAACACACCCTTGCTGCTCACGTACTTGGGGTCGCCCTGCAATGGAACGGCATCAACACCGCCATTATGGCGACCGGGTGCCACGCTGGAACTACTGCCACTGAACGTGTGAGCGCACACTGTTCACAGCGTCCTGCCCGTCTAGCTGTGGTCATGGGCCGCGGCACCGACTGTGAACAGCTCATTACGACCCTCACCTCTGCGTTGAGCCTTAACGTGCTACTGGTGGGGGCCAGTTCCCCAACCGTTATGGACCCCAAGGTCTCACGCGTGCGCACCGTGGGAGCCGCCGTCGAAGAGATTCGCGCACTCCTACAAGAACGCACGCAGACGCTTCCCTTCGCTTAGTTCCTAAGAACGACAGGGCCACTTTACGTCTTCCTCTGCCTCCCGGATTCTCTCACATTTCCGGCCTCCTCCGATTTCCGCCCGTTAGCCCAGCCTGTGGCGCACTAAGCAACAACGTGCCCGCACTCGAGCAAAATATGTGCCAGTGGGCATTGCCTGTGGCGTTCTAAGAGACAAGAGACGCCAACTAGGTTACCGTGGTGTGGGTAGTTTTCCTCTCAGACAGGTTCATGCATGAGCACCACTCCTGACACCACAGCAACGTCGCCACGCGACCCTCACAACGGGACACTACGCGACCCCCAAGGCACCACCGCCTCGTCACGCAACCCGTTAATGATCGTTGTGAGCTTATTGCTCTTGCTGATCGTCGCACTGCTGGCTGTCATCGCTGTCTTGCTCACTGTCAAACCCAACGACACCACTGCCGCGACGTCTGCAACACCGCCCGCCACAACGACCGAGCAAAATGCGCAGGCCCCGTCAACCGATACTTCCACCACCCAGCAGGACACATATGCGCCCGTTGTCACTGACCCTGCACTGTTGGAACTCCTCCACGCGGAGGTAAGACGTGACCCGGCAGATGGGCAGGCCAAAGGCAGTGTTGACGCGCCCATAGTGATGGTGCTCTACTCTGATTTTTCGTGCCCCTACTGCGTGCTGCTGGCGCAGGAAGTGACCCCGCAGCTGCAAGATCTTGTTGATGCCGGAACATTGCGTATCGAGTGGCGCGATCTGGCCCAGATTTCGGCGTCGTCACCCCTGGCCGCACAAGCTGGTGTTGCGGCAGCTAATCAAGGGTATTTCTGGCAATTCCACGACGCGGTCTATGCCAACCTGTCAACCCAAGGACATCCTGAGTTCACTGAGGCTTCGCTGGTGGAATATGCCAAGGCTGCTGGCGTGCCCGATATCAACGCATTTACAGCCGATATGACCTCCGCTGAAACGGTCGCAGCGGTCGAGGCCTCTAAAGCTCACGCATACCAGGTGGGTATTACTGGAACACCTTTTATGGTGGTGGGCGATGCCGTCATTAGCGGGTATCGTGACGCGAACTACGTGCGCCAAACAATTCTTGAACAAGTGAAATAAGGTCACTTGATGGGTGATATTCCAGCTCTTGCTGCACTTTTGGGGGGAGCTCTCACCCTTTTTGCCCCCTGTTCAGCGCTGCTGTTACCTGCGTTTTTTGCCCACGCCTTCGCCGAGCGGCGCACCCTCATTGTTCGCACCGTGCTCTTTTGGTGCGGACTCCTGACCACGCTGGTGCCGCTTGGCGTCATGGCTGGCAGCTTGGGCGCCTATTTGCGCACATGGGAACAGCAGATTGCAGTTGGAGCGGGCACGCTGATTATCCTTTTGGGGGTCGCTCAAATATTCGCTGTTGATCCGTTCTTTTTCTTGCTGAGGCGTCGCTGGCGTCGCTCGTTAGGTGGCGTTGGCCCTCGGCCTGGGACTGTGCACGCCTCACGCCTGCCACAAATGAAGGAGATTCGAGCCGCGCTCACCTCCGCCACAGACGGTGGCCCCTCACCAGATACCCCAATCGGGTTGGCAATGCCTGCGATGGATGCCATCGCCTCGGCAATCCCAGCTGCCTCAGATGCGGATGCCACCACCTCGGCAAGTACCCCAGATACAGGTCGGCTCCCTGACACGGACACCGCGAGGGCAAGTGCACTATCGGTGTACCTCATGGGGCTGGTCTATGGTTTCGCAGGTGTTGGCTGTGCTGGTCCAATCCTTGGCGCAGTGCTGCTCAGTGCGGGTATCGGCGGTTCGGTGACTCATGCCGTACTGCTGGTAGTCCTATATGCCACAGGTATGACGCTTCCTCTTGTACTGCTGTCACTGTTGTGGTCGCGCCTGGCCCGGGCGCGTTGGATTCGACCGCGATCAGTGTCTTTGGCTGGACGCTCTACAACGTGGATGAACGTCGTATCTGGCCTGCTCTTTATTGCCGTTGGCCTCTTTTTCGTTGCCTTTGGCGCGCATAGCCCCCTGCCGTCGCTTGTCGATGGAGGTCGGTTAGCATCGTGGGAAAGTGTGCTTCTTCAGGGTCTCGCGGCTTTACCGGCATGGCTACCGTGGACGATGCTTGTTCTAACCGGCATTGCGGTGGTCTTACTCGCAGCTGCACGTCGCCCATCGTCACCTGACACACCCCAAGACATTGGCTCACGAAACGGCTCCACACACGACGCATCCCACGAATGTGGCTCACAAATTAGCTAATAACCACCAACATCGAACCTTCGACATTGCGCCAACCATATGAGGGGCCGATGGCCAGATTCAGAGTGTCGGTCACATTCGCGGGCCGATGGCCAGATTCAGACAAGAAGATTCGGATAAGGTCAGCAACCGCGCAGATTAAGCGGCGACAAGACGATGATCTGTGCATGTGGAGGCAGCAAAATGCGGCACAGCCGCTACGTACCCCGAGAAAGCGCGAAGGAAATGTCGGCAGATACCAGAAAATGCCGACGAATGGCATGGAAAAGCCCGGCCAGCCATATAGCCAACCGGGCTTTTCAACAAATAGTCGCTCAGCGCTCCACAACAGCGAGCACATCACGAGCGGAAAGGATCTGGTATTCCTCACCGTCGTACTTGACCTCGGCGCCACCATAGCGGCTGTAAATAACGGTGTCGCCAATAGCCACATCGACAGGGACGCGGTTGCCGTTGTCGTCAATGCGGCCTGGGCCGACGGCGATGACAACGCCTTCCTGCGGCTTTTCTTTAGCAGTGTCAGGCAGAACGAGACCCGAAGCAGTGGTTTGCTCAGCTTCGAGCTGGCGGATGACGATGCGGTCTTCCAGAGGTTTGATGGTGATCGACACTGTCGTTCACTCCTTTTCCGTTGAAAAGTAAGGGGGGTGGCTTTGCGCCTGCCGTCGCGGGTAGCAGTGAAAGCCTGCGGCCTAAGCCGCGTGACAACGTCTAGCTTAGAACCGCGTTGGCACTCCAGCAAGCCGAGTGCCAAATGTGTCGTCTTCTTCAGCGAAACAAACATGGGACAATCAACATATGACCTCCTCGTTGTCGCACCTCCTATCCTCCCCTGGCTGGGATCTTCTTCAAGCATGGGAGGCACGCCCCGAACGCAAAACAATGGATCCACTGGCCCTGGGGTCCGCATTACGCTCTCAAGGGGTCAGTAACGAGGTAGCGGCCGCGGTCCTGGGGCAACTATCCTTACGTGACAGTGCCGAAGACAAATTTGGCCCCATCGCACGCCATATGGTCTTTACCCGCGACGGCCTCGAACAGGCAACCCGCTTCCAAGTGGCCGCTCTGCACGCCCAACGGATGCGCGACGCAGGCGTCACCTACCTTGCCGATCTTGGTTGCGGCATCGGCACCGAATCACTTGCTGCAGCAGGTTTAGGTATGTGCACATTAAGCGTCGACATTGACCCTGAGTCCGCGGCAGCCGCCTCGGCAAATCTGCGCGACTTCCCCAGCAGCGAAGTCCTGCACGGCGACGTCACCGACCTGGACCTGTCGGCTTTGTCCGCAGCAGGTGTTGACGCGATCTTCGCTGATCCTGCGCGCCGATCGGGCGCCACCAAAGGGGCAACCCGCATTAGCAACCCAGAATGTTGGGCCCCTCCCCTGTCAACGGTGCTGGAGTGGCGTCACAGCATCCCAGCACTCGGGGTGAAAGTTGCTCCAGGAATTGCTTACGAGGCGCTGCCCGACGGCGCACACGTCCAGTGGACCAGCGTTGATGGCTGCCTTGTCGAGGCGGCCCTATGGTGTGGCCCATTGGCAATCGAAGGGCCGGGGCGCAGCGCGCAGGTCATACACGGCACCAGCGTTCATGTGCTGCGTGATACCAGCGCTACTCAACCATATGTGCCTCGACAACTCGCCTCGGTTGGCACCCTCGGCGCCTATCTTGCAGAGCCAGATGATGCCGTCATTCGCTGCGGCGCTATCGCTCAATTGGCTTTCGATACGTCCATGCATCTCATTGACGAAAAAATTGCCTACCTCAGTGGCGACCAACTGCCTCACAGCCCATTCATGTCGTCCTTCGAAGTCCTTGAAGTCACGGCTTTGCGCCCTAAACACATCGCAGCAGCGTTAAAGACACTCGATGTAGGTCGTGTCGAAATTAAGAAGCGAGGTGCCGACATTGACCCGGCCACACTGCGTCGTTCCTTGAAAATGGACGGTAGCGGCGAAGCGACAGTCTTTGCCACGCGAATCGGTGGAGAGCACCGCGCAATTATTGCCAGGCGACTGCATACGCACGACTAGGCCTACGCCGTCGGCCTACTGGCGGGCAGCGCGACCCAGCGGCGAATATCGCGCGCATTTGTCGCGTGCCTCCACGCAGCAGCCGCGTGGCTTATTCCTATCCCCCACTATCCGTTCCGATAGAGGCGATCTGCACTGAGCACACGCCTTGTTCCAGCAAATATTGTCGCAATATTGCTGGCCGACATCTGCCGCGCGGTCACTAAAGCTGATCGTCCCTCCTCGTTACGCGTATATACCGCTTCCATCTTCAACCCCACCTTGGCTAGTTCGGCCACAAAACGATCAACATGGGCACGATTAGTGGCAATAACGCTAGGGACATTTTGTGCCAAAAATATTTGTCCAAGACGGTACATTCCACTGGGCACCAGCAGGTAACGCGGAGCTCGTGTGGGGGCACATAACTCAGCCACCGCCTCGGTAAATACCTGCTGTTCACGCACACTGGCTCCGGTCAGCGACACGGTAAGGCTTTCAGATGCGGCAAGATATTCCACCCGAGGCAACGCCCCTGCTGTTTCGATAATGCCCATCGTCCGTAGCACCTCGACCAATGCGCCCGACTGCGCAACCAGACGATGCCGCGGATGCAGCAGTCGGCGCCGCAGCAGGAGTTTCGCACCATGGGACACCAAGAGCGCCACACTGCCCACCCCAAGTGCAAGCAGCACCCACCCTAAGCCTTCGACCCCAAATCCGGCCCCCAAGCGCACTATTGCAGCGATCAACGCCCAGATGCCCATCTGAACGAGCGCCATTAAATAGTCAGCGCCCATCAATACCTGCACAGGTGCTGCGCTGACAAGCCGCACCTCACGCGTAAGATCCATACCCGTTGGCGCATTCACATCGTGGCGCGCGATGGCTTCGTGCCACAGTTCCCACACTCGCTGTCGATTAGTACAACGGACAAGATTGTCATTATTGAGGGCCTCAACCTTATCGTCCTCCCAGAAGCGCCGATCGCTGGCGCACCGCTCCACACCGCTTTCCACCAAAGGTTTGACTGCGTGTGGACCAACAAAGGTATCGAAGCGTCGCGAAAGTTTACGCACATCCCAGGCATCTCGTAACGGTTTCTTCGATGCACCTGAGGCAAGAATATGGTCGACATCTACGGTCGCCAGGTGCCAAATATTCGCCACTTTGCGCCGATTATCCGGGTCAATACGAATGACTCTGCCACGCATTTGGTTCGTCATCATTGTGGCTTTGACCGTGCTTGCGAGCACCAGCGTATTGAGCTGAGGGCAATCCCACCCTTCCCCAAGCAAGGCCGCGGTACCCACAACGATGGTGACCATGCCGCACGACAATGCCCGTGTCATCACAGCCACCGCATTCTTTGAGCCACCCTCGAAACGAGCTTGACTATACGCGGGGCACCGTTCCAACACTGTCGTATCGACTGCACACCCCAGCTGCTGCGCCAAGCCCGCGAGTGCCTCGGCAATAGCCGAAGGAATGATCACGCATCGGCCGGTAAGTACGGCGAGCCGCTGGTGGCTGCGCAGGTCAGCTTCGGTGTCAAATCTGCGGCGAATAACTTCAAAGGCAGGTAAGACACCGAGTTTCACCATTGGGTCACTGCCACCAATCTGGGTAAGGGTCTCGGCACGAATATGATCGGCTAAGACAAGCATCCGCAGCCCTGGCCCACACACCGTCGCTTCATGCACCGCGATGGTGGCAATCGAATCGAGTTTGCCCACCGAATTCAGTAACAGTCGGTTGGCGTCCAATGCTGAGGTGTTGATGACACCGTTGCTGCCCAGGAGGTGACGGCGTGACAGGCAATCGGTCACGGCCTGAATGAAGTCAGCGTCGAATAGGTGCGTATGGGTGACGATGAATTGGAATCCGTCTTCAAAGGTGGCTTCAAGCGCATCGTTAGCCAGCAGAGTGGTGAGTATCGGTGAGGGTGTATGGCCCCACATGCGACACAGGTGCAGGAAGCCGACACATCCGACTTCGTCGTCAAGGCATTCGTCGATCCACTGTTCGGGTACGTGTGCGAGCGGCCCGCGACTGAGCATATCCGGTGCTTGTGGTGCCAATTCAGCGATGACTGCGCGCGTATGTGCGCGTAGTGCCAGCAGGGTATTGCATTCGTCGGCGCTGGGTTCATTGAGGAGAATATAGTCCTGGTGTGGCGCCAAATCAGCGGTTGCGATGAGTTCCGCCACCGATATTTCAGCATCGATTGGTCCGCATAGTGCTTCGTAACGCTGCCATTCCTGCGGTGAACTGTCGTAGGGCGGGGTGGCGGTGAGGGCAATGATATTCAATTGGGGTCGTTGTCGATGTAATTCGTCGATAAATGACGTTAAAGCGCGGTGCCACTGGGTGCGAAGGTGATGCGCCTCGTCAAGGATGATGGTGCCCACGTCGGCGAAAAGGGCAACAAGGTCAGCGTCAGCGAAAGATTCGCCGGTATCTTCGTCGGTTGAGCGCGTATAGGCAGCGAAAAGACTCTGATAGGTGCTGGCTGTGAGGTACGCAGGAGCACGAAGGCTAGTGGATGTGCCAATTGCTGCACTGCTGGCCGCAAAATGCGTGACGAGGCGGTCGCACCATTGGTCGCGTATGGCCAGGCTGGGGGCAAGGACCAGGGTGCGATATCCGAGGCGACCGGCAGCTTCGAGGCCAAGGATCGTTTTCCCGGAGCCGGGTGCGGCGACGACATGAAGTCGGTGATCACGGGTCAGTTGGTCAACATGGGAAAGGACCCGCGCTTGGTAGCTGCGTAGTTGTCCAATAAAGCGCCAGCTCCCTTGGCACTTGGCGCCAGGCGCCTCGGTGCCGCCGTATTCGGTGTGGCCAGAGTCTGTGGCCATTGCACTGCCCCTATCGTCAGTCATGGTGGCATGCGCCAGCCAGCGCCTTGGTAGTCGACTGGAGAATGATGTGGCCGTTCGCCTGCCGCTCGTCCAAAATCCAGGATAGCGCGGTGCGCCGCGCTGCACGGCACACAGTGCTCTTGCGGCCTCTGCCACGTCGCTGCACCAAGGAGCGGCGCTGCACCCAAGAATCCGCGCTGCACCCAAGGAGCGCACAGCCTCGTCAATCCTATCGGGAGAGACTTCACACAGTCCCATTTAGTGTTCTGGTCTCGCCTGCTGCGCTACTTCCCGCAATGATGGAGTCAGTAGCCTTGGGAAGGAGTTGCCGTGCCCCTGGATTTTTCCTCCTCGCGCCGGTCCACCATCGGCGTGGAATGGGAACTTCAACTTGTGGACCAGGATTCCAACGACCTGCGCCAATCTGCAGACGCGGTGATCGCACGAGCTGTCTTACCTGACGGCTCTCCTCATGGGCGTATTCACCGCGAAATGCTGCTCAATACCGTGGAGTTTGTTTCCGGCGCTCACAACACCGTTGCCGAATGTATGCATGATTTGCTTGAGACGGCAGCGTTTCTTCGACCAGTGACCAATGAGCTGCGGATTGATTTGGCCGCTGCAGGCACGCACCCCTTTGCGATGCCCACCTTGCAGCGAGTAACAGATTCACAACGCTACGCTGACCTGGTCGAACGCACCCAGTACTGGGGTCGACAGATGCTGCTATACGGGGTGCATGTGCATGTCGGCGTTGAGGCGCGGACGAAGGTGCTACCCATCGCCTCGGCTTTGGCCACGTGGATTGGGCATTTGCAGGCTATTTCGGCGTCCTCACCTGTGTGGGCAGGTATCGACACGGGGTATGCGTCGAACCGCGCCATGGTGTTTCAGCAACTCCCCACGGCAGGTATTCCTCGCCATTTTGACCATTGGGAAGAACTTGAGGCATATACCGCTGACATGATTCACACGGGCGTGATCAACAGTTTCGACGAAGTACGATGGGATATTCGTCCCTCGCCGAAGTGGGGCACCTTGGAGAACCGCGTATTTGATGCGGCGTCAAATATTCTCGAAGTAGGAGCATTTGCTGCCCTGACACATTGCTTGGTTGAACTGTACTCCCGCGAGATTGATGCTGACCACGTCCTACCCCGCCTGCCCGATTGGTTTATTGCCGAGAATAAATGGCGCAGTGCCCGCTATGGGCTTGATGCGGAACTTATCGTTGATGCCCGCGGCACGCAGGAAGATGCACGTCAGGGTGTGGAGCGTCTGCTGCATCTGCTTGCGCCCGTGGCACGTGACCTTGGTTGCGTCGAAGAACTTGCAAGCGTCGAGGAGATTTTGCGTTGTGGCGCAGCTTATGATCGGCAACGCTATGTGGCAGCGCACGCAACGCAGGACCCTTTGGATAGTGTTGTGGAGTTTATGCGTGCCGAAATGCGTGCCGATCGGCCACTGGATCCACGGATCTTCGTCGCTCAGTTGGCGATGGCGCGCGGAGAAGGGGAGCCGCATCAAGAATCACGAGGTGCCCGCCGCGCGTAGCGGTTGCGTGGGCTTAGCACTACGGCAAGATCGGCACTGCGGCAGGCGTCGCCGCACTTTTTAGCGTCCGGGTAACATCGACGGCTGCGTTAAAGGCATCGCCGAGTCAGGGGAAAACGTCCAACCGGATGGCACAACCCCCGCTTTGACCAGCGCAGCGCCCATCGCAGCAATCTGCGCGCCGTTGTCCGTACAAAAACGCAGCGGCGGCATACGCACCGTAATCCCCGCAGCCTCGGCACGGTCAGCCAGGAGTTCCCGCAACCGTGAGTTCGCACTAAAACCACCGCCTACGACAAGCGTGTCACAGTCGTGGTCACGTGCCGCAGCGATAGCTTTAGCGGTCAGCGAGTCATTCACTGCCTCGGAAAAACCCGCACAGATGTCATCAGCATTAGGAGTGTGTCCGTTCGCACGCACGCCCTCAATATAACGTGCCACCGCAGTTTTTAGGCCCGAGAAACTAAAGTCGTAGCGGTAACGTTCCTTGTCTTTGCCAGCAGCCAGACCACGTGGGAAACGAATGGCGTTGCGATCACCCTGTTGAGAAAGACGATCAACATGCGGCCCACCAGGATACGGTAAATCAAGTAAACGCCCTACTTTGTCGAAGGCTTCACCTGCAGCATCGTCAAGTGTGCCTCCGAGTTCTTCAACGTCAGTGGCGATATCACGCACCAAAAGCACATTAGAGTGTCCACCTGATACCACTAGGCCAATGAAACGCTCCGGCAACGGGCCGTCAACAAGTGTGTCCACGGCAAGATGCCCGAGGACATGGTTGACGCCGTACAAGGGCTTATCCAACGACATTGCAAGGGCTTTCGCCGCACAAATCCCCACGGTGAGCGAACCAACGAGGCCCGGGCCAGCTGCCACCGCAATAGCGTCGACATCAGCCAGGCTCACCTTGGCCTCGTCAAGGGCTGCCTCTAAGGTGGGAAGGAAGGACTCAAGGTGTGCGCGTGAAGCAATTTCGGGAATGATACCGCCATAGCGAGCATATTCGTCCATGGAGGTCGCGGTGCGGTCAGCAAGCAGCGTGCACCCGCGTACCAGGGCCACACCAGTTTCGTCGCATGTCGATTCAATGCCGAGGATAAGCGGCTCTTCGCCTGTGCTGGTTGTCATGTCGTTGTCCTGACTCACGGTGCTGAGTGTAGTCGCCGATGCCATCTTGTGCTTCATTCGACGCTGTACAACACATCGTGGAAAAGCCTTCGCCCATCACTGCACCAATAGCCCCCACAAGTACTGGCCTCGTCGCAATGCGACGAGGCCAGTAGTTTGTCACCGTTTCGCGCGTGGCACAAACAACGCCTTGTTCATGCCGAAGCGCGCTGTGTTCCCTTGCCAGCTCAGGCTTACACGCCTGCGAAAGCAGCTTTACCAAGCTGACGGTTAAGGGTCGAGATCACGTCGAGCGGAATCTCCTTGGGGCACACGGCTGCACATTCACCAATATTGGTGCACGAGCCGAAGCCTTCTTCGTCATGCTGGTTGAGCATCGCCACCACGCGCTTAAGGTTTTCAGGCTTACCTTGTGGCAGAAGCTGAAGGTGAGTGACCTTCGCCGAGGTGAACAGCATCGCCGAGGCGTTCGGGCAGGCAGCCACGCAGGCACCACAGCCGATACAGGCCGCTGCTTCAAAGGCGCGGTCAGCATCCTGCTTAGGCACCGGTGTTGCGTGAGCGTCAGGGGCTGCACCGGTATTCACCGAAATGTAGCCACCAGCTTGAATAATGCGGTCCAATGCGCTGCGGTTGACCACGAGGTCTTTGATGACCGGGAAGCCTTCTGCGCGCCACGGTTCGATGGTGATGACGTCACCATCGTTGAAGGTACGCATATGCAGCTGGCAGGTCGTCGTGACTTCGGGGCCGTGGGCAATGCCATCAATGACGAGGCCACACTGGCCACAGATACCTTCGCGGCAGTCAGAGTCGAAGGCGATCGGTTCTTCTCCGCGTGCGAAGAGTTCTTCATTCAGAACGTCGAGCATCTCAAGGAATGAGGAATCCTCGGAAATGCCGCGGATCTGGTATTCGTGCATGGCGCCCGGGTCTTGTGGACCGCTTTGACGCCAGATCTTCAGTGTCAGGTTCACTTGTAGCTCCGCTGCTTCAGCTCGATGTTGTTGTAGACCAGTTCTTCCTTGTGCAGTACGGGGGGTTGGCCTTCGCCCGTCCACTCCCACGCCGCGACATAGAGGAATTTGTCATCCTGGCGTAGCGCTTCGCCTTCAGGGGTTTGCGATTCGGCACGGAAGTGGCCGCCGCACGATTCCTCTCGGTGAAGAGCATCAATACACATCAGTTCACCCAGTTCCATAAAGTCGGCAACACGGCCAGCTTTTTCAAGGGACTGGTTGAGTTCACCAATGGATTTACCGGGCACGCGCACATTGGCCCAGAACTCCTTGCGAAGTTCACGGATCAATCCGATGGCCTTCTTCAGGCCTTCTTCGGTGCGTTCCATGCCGCAGTATTCCCACATGATGTTGCCCAGTTCCTTGTGGAAGGAGTCAACTGAGCGGTTACCGCCAACGGCCATGAGGCGGTCGATCCGTGCCTGCGCCTCGGCCTTCGCTGCAACAACGTCGGCAGAGTTCTCGTCCAGTTTAGGCAGTGAGAAAGCGTGGGCAAGGTAGTCGTTGATGGTATTGGGCAGGACGAAATAGCCATCCGACAGGCCTTGCATCAGGGCCGAAGCACCGAGGCGGTTGGCGCCGTGGTCGGAGAAGTTGGCTTCGCCGGTGACATACAAGCCAGGGAGGTTGGACTCAAGGTCGTAGTCGACCCACAGGCCACCCATGGTGTAGTGCACCGCCGGGTAGATACGCATCGGTGTTTCGTAAGGGTTGTCGCCGGTGATGCGTTCGTACATGTCGAAGAGGTTGCCGTATTTGGCGGAAACGGCAGCGCGTCCCATACGGCTAATGGCCTCGGCAAAGTCGAGGTAGACTCCGCGGGCGACACCGTCGATCTTAGGTCCGACGCCTCGTCCTTCGTCACACATATTCTTTGCTTGACGCGACGCAATGTCACGCGGCACGAGGTTACCGAAAGCTGGGTAGATGCGCTCCAGGTAGTAGTCGCGGTCTTCTTCGGGGATATCGCGCGGGTCTTTTTCGCAGTCCTCTGCCTTCTTGGGCACCCAGATACGTCCGTCATTGCGCAGTGATTCTGACATCAATGTGAGCTTGGACTGTTGGTCGCCGTGCTGCGGGATGCAGGTCGGGTGAATCTGCGTGAAGCAGGGGTTGCCGAACCACGCACCCTTGCGGTGTGCACGCCAGATCGCGGTGGCGTTGCATCCCATGGCGTTGGTAGACAAGAAGAAGACGTTGCCGTAGCCGCCGGAAGCAAGGACAACGGCGTCAGCCACGAAACTCTTCAGTTCGCCGGTGGACATGTCGCGTGCGACGATACCGCGAGCGCGCCCGTCCGAAACGATCAATTCAACCATTTCGTGGCGGCTATATTCTTTGACGGTACCTGCGGCAACTTGCCGTTCCATTGCCTGGTACGCGCCGATGAGGAGCTGCTGGCCTGTCTGGCCGCGCGCGTAGAAGGTACGTGACACCTGCACGCCGCCAAAGGAACGGTTGTCGAGGAGGCCGCCGTATTCGCGAGCAAAAGGCACACCTTGGGCGACACACTGGTCGATAATATTGGCGCTTACTTCTGCGAGGCGATACACGTTGGTTTCACGTGCACGGTAGTCGCCACCTTTGACGGTGTCGTAGAAGAGGCGGTGGGTGGAGTCGTTGTCGTTACGGTAGTTCTTCGCAGCGTTGATACCACCCTGTGCAGCGATGGAGTGTGCGCGGCGAGCGGAGTCTTGGTAGAAGAAAACGTCAACGTTGTAGCCCATTTCGCCGAGCGAGGCGGCCGCTGCCCCACCTGCAAGGCCGGAGCCGACGATGATGACGCGTAGCTTACGTCGGTTGGCAGGGTTGACCAGGGCCGCAGTGAATTTGCGTTGTTCCCAGCATTGGGCGAGCGGCACATCCATCGGCGCTTTCGTGTCGATGGCAGGCTCCCCTTCGCGGTAGAGACCTTTGATGAGAGTTTCAGTCATAGTCGTTCAGCCTTTCTCAGGAGATAAAGCCGATGGCGATGGCGAACGGCGGGAGGGCGAACATCACGAAGATGATTGCGCCGATAAGGCCGGAGGCAACGACCAAGAGGCGGCGTGTTCCTGCACGAACCCAGCCGAGAGATTGGAATGCCGACCAGAATCCGTGCGCAACATGCAGGCAGGCTGCGGCGACGAAGACTAGGTAGACGAGGACCATCACTGGGTTTTGGAAGGCGCCAACCATACGTTCGTATGGGGTGCTTTCGGCGGTGAAGCCTGTTTGGATGGTGCCGGTGGTGAAATGCAGGATGTGGAAGATAATCAGACCAAGCAGGATCACCGCTGTTGCACGCATGGTGCGGGCAGCGTAGGCATCAGCCGCATTCTTTTTGACGACATAGCGGCTACGACGTGCACGGCGTGACCGTGCCCAGGTGATTGCAGCGGCGGCGACGTGGATGATGAGCATCAGCAGCATCGCTGCGCGGAAAACCCAGATAAAGCCGCCATGAGGGAAGATCGGGTAGAGAGCCTCGTGATGGAGCCAGTGGGCGTATGAGTCATACGCTTCCTGACCGATGAACATTTTGAGGTTCCCGTAGGAGTGGAAAAGGAGGAAAAATACGAAGACGAGGCCTGAGATCGCCATGAGTTGTTTGACGAACACAGTGGTGGTCCAGGCGCGACGCTTCTTCGTTGCGACAGTTGTTGTGGCCATGTCCTTTAGATTAAAGGCACGGTATTAGGCATTTGTGGGACTCGGGGCCCGAAGGTCACATGCACTGAGCAACACAAGCTATTTTTGGCGATTTTCAGCCACTTTTTCAGCGAACCTTCTCACCATACTTTGTTCAGGTGACGGCAATTTTTCTTTGTGTCACCTAGGTATTTCACAACACCGGTTATTCACATTTCATGAGGTGACACATCAAGCATTTGTGTCAACCTCCTTTAGGGTACACCGAGGACGCCATCTCGTGTCGAGTCCAACGACAAGTCCACCCGCATGGTCACGGCGTCTTCGCTGGGATTTCTAAAATAGTGCTTAATGCGGCCAATATGCACAAAGCCCTGTCGTTCGTACAGCCCGATAGCTTGGGTATTTGAGGCTCGGACCTCTAAGAAGACCCGTTCAACACCAGCTTGCCTGGCCACGCGCAATAGCTCGGCAAGAAGCAGGTGACCCACGCCTCGGCCTCGAAAATTGGGAAGCACACCAATGGTCATCACGTCACCGTCCACGCCAAGGGACAGACCAGCCCAACCAACGAAAGTACCCTGCTCAAAGGCCCCGACGTAGTGCCGTAACGTGGAGGTAAGCTCTTCACCAATCATGCCTGGCGTCCAGGGATCTTCGGCGAAAACGACGCGCTCGGCACTAAGAAGCTGCTCGAAATCAGCCGGACCTAAAACCCGCAATTCAATATCGGCACGAGCACTCATAGTCGCTGCGGTTTTTGGCCGTGAATATCGGGGCGACGTAAATACTGAGGCTCCGCATTCAGGTGCAACATATCACCGCGTGCCAGGCGAGCCAAGACGATACGCACCATAATCGCAGGATCAAGTACTGCGGTCGGACCCACCGGCGCGCCTTGTAACACCTCCACACTATGCGGTGGCAAGGCTTCCTCACAGACCACAAGTGCCTCCGTCTGCCGCAAATCCCTGGTCAGTAGCGTCGGCTCACCCACTTCAAGGCGCCCTTCCAAAGCCACGTCATCAGGTCCCAACGCTCGATACAGCCCCCAGTACAGTTCACGGCGACGCGCATCCGACAGTGCAACAACTGGCGTCCCGGGCGGCAGCACATCAAGGGCCCCACGCGCCAACACATCAAGGGAGGCAACACCATAAACTGGCACACCTGCCGCATGAGCAAATACGCGGGCACTGACCAATCCGGCGCGCAGCCCAGTAAAGGGGGCGGGTCCTGTGCCAACAAGAACTGCATCAAGTCCAACAGCACGCAAGTCAGCGCCGGTAGTTGGCAAGCCAGCCTCGGTCAGAAGTTCGCGAAGCATCGGAGCGATATTTTCCACGTGGTGTCGCACTGAGGCAGAACGTGCACGCGCAATCGTCTGGCCATCGCGAACGATGGCCATGGAGGTCACCGACGAAGTGTCGAGGCATAGGTGAAGCACGTCGTCGATCCTACCGTGAGGCGGCTTCAAGGGATAAGGCACGCTCACCAAGATCATCGAAAACGCCGTCCCAGCGCGCGCCATGAGGACGCAATGT
This sequence comes from Schaalia suimastitidis DSM 15538, assembly GCF_000429105.1. Classification (GTDB taxonomy): domain Bacteria; phylum Actinomycetota; class Actinomycetes; order Actinomycetales; family Actinomycetaceae; genus Pauljensenia; species Pauljensenia suimastitidis. Next base: position 14,432 of record NZ_AUBF01000011.1, on the reverse strand, counting down.
GATGGTGCGGTGACCGTCATCCATGGTTTCAAGGTCAAGTATGCCGTCTGCCGTGTGGTGGACCTGCCCACCGGTAGCTCGTTCAACGTCAATGTCCAGCCGAGCGTCTGACATCGCTTCTGTTTTGCCTTCACCCCATTCGACCACGGTGACAGCCTGGTCAATGGTGGAATCCAAGTCAAGGGTTTCTAAGTCGTCAAGGCTCGTGATGCGGTAGGCATCAGCATGAATCAGGTCAGGGCCGCCAACAAGGGATGGGTGGACACGAGCAACGATAAATGTGGGGGAGGCGACCTGCCCACGGACGCCAAGGCCTTGTCCAATTCCTTGGGTGAATGTTGTTTTTCCTGCACCAAGGCCTCCGCGCAGCATGATGAGGTCGCCAGCACGTAGGCGCTCACCTAACGCGTGTCCTAGTGCTCGCGTTGTGTCAGCGTCATGTGTGTGAAACGTCAGTGTGTCCACGGTTTTCCTTCCGTTGTGTCGCTCGTTGACGTTGCGTCGCTCATGGCGCTGTCACGTGTCCAGGTTCGGGTCAGCCGATCACCAAGGCGGGTCACAATTTCGTAGTTGATAGTTCCTGCCGCTCGCGCCCAATCGTCCGCACTGGGTTCTACGCGCCTCGTATCACCAATGAGGACCACGGTGTCGCCTACGGCAGCTGGAGCTGGGGCGCCACGCTCGGCACTCCCAAGGTCAACGACGAATTGATCCATGCAGATACGTCCCACCTGTGTGGCACGTAAGGGGCCGTGCGCAGTCTCAATCAGCACCCATGCTCCCTGGTTGGAGGCTGAACGCGGGATACCATCGGCATATCCTAGTGGGATAAGGCCAAGCCATCGGCTGGTTGGAGCTGCCCACGTGCCACCATAGGATACCGTCTGGCCTGCCTCGGCTCTTTTCACACTGGTGAGTTGGCTTGTCAGACGTAAAGCGGGCCACAGCCCCAGTTCGTCGCCGGAGGCTACTTCCGGGTCTGGGCTGAGACCATATAGCGCAATACCTGGACGCACCATGTCAAAATGCGCATCGGGATGCCACAGCAGACCAGAGCTGGCGCCGAGGTGGCAGAGGGCGGGTTCAATACCCGCGTGGCGAAGGATGTCTTGTGCGTCACAGAAACGTTGAATATGAGCCATTGTGGACGCCTCGCCCTGCGGTGTCGGTTCGTCTGCTCGCGACAGGTGGCTGAACAGCCCAACGATTTCAACGAGACCTGCGCGCTGCGCCTCGGCAGCTGCCTGTGCTAAGGCGGGCAGGTCTTCAAGGGTTGAACCGGCGCGCAGCATACCGGTGTCCACTTTGATGTGGATACGTGCACGTGTACCGCATGCGTGGGCTGCGTGGCATATTTCGTCAAGGACCCACGTCCACGACACCGCGAGGTCGATGTGGGCGGTGATGAGACTGGCCCAGTTGGTTCCTGGGGTGGCGATCCATGTGAGGATTGGCGCGCGTGTTGGTGAAAATCCTGCTTGATCAAGGAGCGCACGTAGTGACAGGGCTTCACTGACTTGGGCAACGCCAAGCCATGTCGCGCCAGCTTCGAGTGCTGCGATGGACACTGGCCCTAGGCCGTGCCCGTAGGCATCGGCTTTCACGATAGCCATAAGTTCCGTACCAAGAGCACGTTGACGCAACGTGTTGATATTGCGTGCGATGGCGTCGAGGTTGACGGTGACAACACCTGGGTGCATGACGGCGGGGCGGCAGGTGGGCGCTGTATTCGTGCCGAAGCCGACAGGCACTCTATCTGCACAGCGTGCCGAGGCGGTAGCTGCGCTACCTACCGAGGCTTCGGTTTCGCTCGCAGCAGCCTCGGCCTCGTGGGCGGGCTGGAAGTGCGACGAGGCGGACGACGCCTCATGCGCTGAGGCGGGCAGAGCCTCGGGCCGATCGGGTAATGTCACTCCCCCATGATAGGCGTTGCCTGCCATTTCAGCCGCCTAGCGCCGAACTGGGGCCATTGTGGGGGTGGCACAGGTGGCCCCAGCGCGACAAGTCAGTCCAATGACCTGCTGTCTTTTCGCCATGCGAGGGCAAGGATGCCTGTCATGGCGGCAGCTGCACTTGCGGCGATCATCAGTGACATAGTGCTTGTACCAGTGACAGCGAGGGTTCGGCCACTTCGTGCGGCATTTTTCGCCTGAGTAGGTTGCGATGAGCTGGGAGCGGCGTGGGCGGCTGTGCCGCCTTGCGCGCCAGATATTGCACCGGCGTTCCCATTGGTGCCCGCATTCGCGCTGCTGCCTTTATTCCCATTGCCACCTGTGTTGTTGGCATTATTCGCAGCTGTCACGGTAAATGCCGTTTGAGCAGAACCAACGCGCCCAGCAGCTTGCACGCGGTGCTCCCCTGTTGGGAAATCGGTGGGCACCGTCCATCGCAGTACCGCCACACCTCGGGCATCTGCTGCTGCCTTGCCTGCCAGCACCGGATCGGAGTGAACAGTGAAGGTCACTTCTTCGTCAGCGCTAAAGCCACTCGCGGTAAAGGTCATTACACTGCCTGTCGCTACCTTTAGTTGATCAACGGCAACTGAAAGTGACGGTGATGGTGGCGCAGGAACATAACGGAAACGATGCGTACAGGTGATCTCGTCGCCTGCTGCCACGGTGAGCGTACCGTCGGGGGCAATCTCCTTTGTGACACCACTTGTTTGCCTTTCCTGGCAGGTCCACCCTTGGCTTTCGTACGCGCCGCCACCGGAGGCAAATGATAGGCGTGCCGATAATCGATAGGTGCCTGGAAGCAGTGCAGCCTGATCAGTTACTGCTTCGTTCGTGTCGACGCGCGTGACGGCGAAGGCGACATCGCTGGGTTGCGCCTGACCACCGTCAATCACCGGTGTCAGTTGAAGCTGCGCATGTGTGGGGACACGTGACACAGTGGTGTATCGCTTCCACGTCGGTGTGGTGTAGCCGCCTTCGCCCACATGAGTAGCGTCGTATCGCTGGTGGTATTCGATCACTAGGCCATCGCGGTATGTGCCGAAGGATCCTTTATGACCACCCCATTGGCTTGGCTCAACAATGGTGGGGGCAGAACCTTCAAGGCGAACGGTTTTCAGGGAGTAGTTGGAACCGAAGGCGCCACGTCCAACTTCAGTGACGTTGGCTGGAAGCGTGATCTCACTCAGGTTGTTATATTCAAAGGCTTCTTCGCCAATGGTGGCCAACGTGTTGGGGAAGGTAATCGAGGTCAAGTTATTGGAGTGGAATACCTGTTCCGGCAGTTTGGTGACACCCTGCGGAATAATCACCGAGGTAATGCGGTTCGAAGCGAATGCCTTTGCCCCAATGTCAGTCACTGTAGATGGCAAGGTGAGGCTGGTCAGCAGGTTGTTTTTGAAGGCCCCTGCAGGGATCGCAGTCATCCCTTCCGGCAATGTGAGTGTGGCAATACGGTTGGCTTCAAAAGCTGATGGGCCAATTGTTGCAACGCTTGCTGGAATCGTGAGACTTTCAAGGCCAGATGAGGCGAATGCCGCTGCACCGATCTTGGTGACAGTGGCCGGAATATCCACTGTCGTGATCTTGGTGTTGATGAAGGTTGACGAGGGTATTTCTGCTAGCCCGCTACTCAGGGTGACGCTCGTCAACGACAGGTTGTTTTTGAAGGCGGCGCTTCCCATGGTTTTCACCGAATCAGGCAGGGTCACTGTGGTCAGCGCATTTGATTCGAATGCGCTTTCACCGATATGTGTCAGCCCTTGCGGAAGCGTCACTTCTTTGAGGCGGTTGGATTTGAATGCCAGGGTGTCAATCCGCGTAAGCGATGATGGCAGGGTAACGCTGGTGAGCCAGGCGCCTTGGAATGCGCTTTCACTAATCGTGGTGACCGGGTATTGATGGCTGTTATGGGTAATGTGCTCGGGGATCGTAATAGTGCGAGCGAGCTTTCCGCGCACGTAATTGACGACGGTCGCAGGCGAACCGGGGTTGGCCTCGTCGATACTGTAAACGATGTTGTCAACGGTGACATTTGCGGCGGCTGCGGTGGCGCTTTGGTGAGGTGTGAGCAAGGTGAGCGCGAGGATGCCGACTGCACCTAGGCCAATAATTCGCCGGAAGCACATAGTGATGGGCGACACGAGTGTTGGTCCTTTCTGGGCGCGCATTCTGCACGTCCAGAAAAGAATATTAGTAATACCTAAGTTATTTACGGTAGACCTTACACCACTCTGTGATCTCTTCCATTTAACGGCTTAGACATCAAGCGATTTAGCAATACCCGCACACACCGCACCGAGCACCACCAAGGTCACACCAGCACCGGTCCACCACGCTTCTTTTCGCGTGCGATGTTCACCAAGGAGGACAATGCCACCAAGGGTCGACAAAATCACGCCCAATTGGGAAAGAGTGAACCCAACGGCAACACCGACACGTGCAGTCGAAATCTGCAGCAGCAGGACAGCACCACCCCAGATCACACCAGAAATCACCTGTTTGGCAGTCACCACCGACCATCGTGAACCAAGGGCCGTCTCGTCCTCACCACGCATGCGTGCCATAGCTGCCGATGACAGGACCATACCAATAAACAGGTACCCAAATGCCTGCGGCAACAGCGCATCGCGACCATCGATGCCGAACCACTGAGTAAGCAAAATATAGGAAACAAGACCAATCGTTGACGTCACCAGCAGTCGCACTCCACGCGCCCAGTCAAGACGGGACGACACAGAGGCAGATGACGCCGTCTTTTCCGTCAACGACGTCAACCACACGCCGCCAACAAGCAGCACGATTCCCGTCACTCCGGCAATTAATGCGCCGTGACTCCGCCACTCACCAAAGAGCAATACGCCACCAAGCGACATACAGGCCAACTGTGCGCCAGTCGAAATCGGCATCGTGCGAGATACGCCAAGCACACGCAGACACCGCGTTTGATCGTAAAGACCCCAGCCCAAAAGCATCCCAGAAACAAAGGAAATAGCCACTGTCTGCCATGTCCACGACACGTCAAAAAAGAATGTGGACACCACCGACATGACGAAGCCACCGATCAGAAGGCCTGTGACCTTTTGACGATCTGTACCCCCAAAAAACATGAGCAATACGCTCATCGATCCCAGAAGTAGACTCGGCGTGAGGGCAAGAAGATAGTCAAACACCGGCCAAGCCTATCGAATAGGCCCGTTTTCTTTGAAATCACCACAGCACGCAATGGCGTCACACGCATCGATTACATCGGTAGTACCTGCGCCTCCGGCGGCGGGGCACTTCGGCCCCCAACGGTAGTGCACCTCGCATCCAAAACGGTAGAACACCACTTCACGCAGACAGCACACTCCTGCCCGCCTGCAGGGCACATCGGTCCCAAACGGAAGTGCGCCTCGGCACTAAAACGTGCGACTACTCCACGGTCACCGATTTAGCAAGGTTACGAGGCTGATCAACATCCAGGCCTTTGACTGTCGCCAGCTCGCATGCAAAGATCTGCAGCGGAATCACGGTAAGTAGTGGCGCATAAAGCGTTGGCGTCGGCGGCACACGGAAAATAACTTCCGCAAATGCGTCAACCGACGTATCGCCCTCTTCAGCAACAACGATGGTACGAGCGCCGCGAGCGCGCACCTCCTGAATATTCGACACCACCTTGTTGTGCAACTCAGGGCGACGAGGTGTCGGCACGATAATCACCACTGGTTGGCCCTCGTCGATCAACGCGATGGGACCATGTTTAAGCTCGCCCGCAGCAAAACCTTCGGCGTGAATATAGCAAATCTCTTTTAGTTTCAACGCGCCTTCAAGTGCCACCGGATAGCCCACGTGACGCCCCAGGTAGATCACCGAATTGACGTCCTTCATTGTGCGTGCCGCCTGGCGCACAGTTTCACCGCGATCAAGCACCCATTGGATCTGCTCAGGGAGCTTTTCCAATTTCTCCATATAATCCTGGATTTCATCCACGTACTTATTGCCGCGCACCTGCGCAAGATACAGACCAAGGACAAAGCACGCACTGACCTGCGCAGTAAAGGCCTTCGTTGAGGCCACCGCGATTTCAGGACCAGCGTGGGTGAGCAACACTGCGTCAGACTCGCGCGATATCGTCGAACCAGGAGTGTTGACAATGGCCACCACACGAGCACCCTGTTCGCGCGCATGACGAATCGCCATAATCGTGTCCATTGTTTCCCCAGACTGGGAGATGGCCACAACCAAAGTCTTCTCGGTGACCACCGGGTCGCGGTAGCGGAACTCATGGGCGAGTTCAACCTCGACCGGTATCCGACACCAGTGTTCAATGGCGTAACGCGCTACCTGTCCGGCGTAAGAGGCGGTACCACACCCGACAATGATCATCTTGTCAATAGACCGCAGCACATGCTCGGAAATACGTACCTCATCCAAAGTGAGGTAGCCATGATGATCGAGGCGATCAGCCAGAGTTTCGCGTACACCCCGCGGTTGCTCATGGATTTCTTTTTCCATAAAGGTCGGCCACCCATCTTTGGTGGCACGATCAGAAGTGAAATCTGCTTCAAAAACCTTCGGCTGCGAGGCAACGGAACCGTCATGATTCACTACGGTGACCGCCTCGGCAGTGACCACTGCGATCTGATCCTGCCCCACCTCCAAGGCTTTTGTCGTGTGCTCAACAAAAGCCAACACGTCTGAACCTAGGAAGTTTTCTCCCTCACCCAGCCCAATGACCAGAGGAGAAGAACGGCGAGCAGCAACCACAACACCAGGGGCATCCTCATACACAAGGAGCAGGGTAAACGTGCCTTCTAGCTGATCAGTGACCTGCCGCATTGCACCAACGAGGCGCGCCACCGCCTCGTCACTCCCTGCTGGCAGACCACCTGCTGTACCCTCCCAGACGACAAGCTCCGCACTATCAAAAGCCCGTTGCAACAGGTGAACGACAACCTCAGTATCGGTTTCAGAATAGAACTGTTGGCCTTGTGCTCGTAAAGCTTGGCGAAGCTTATCGGCATTTTCAATAATGCCGTTATGTACCAACGCAAAACGCCCATCTGTTGACGTATGCGGGTGAGCATTGGCTGTTGTGGGGCGCCCGTGGGTCGCCCACCGCGTATGTCCAATCGCGCTGAAGGCATCAGAGGGTGTCACCTCGTCAAGAGCCTCTGCAAGGTTCACCAGTTTACCTACGGCTTTGACAACTTCGACGCGGCCAGGACTTGCCATGGCAATACCAGCCGAGTCATAGCCACGGTATTCGAGGCGTGCAAGACCAGCAAGCACCACCTCGCGCGAACGATTCGACGACTCGGGGCCAACATGTCCAACGATTCCACACATAGCTCCATTGCACCACAAGCATCTTGGACACGCGCGCTCAATGCGCAGTCGACACAGCAAGACACAGGAACACCACAGGCGCCACCTGGGTAACAATACTGTTATGACTCGAGTGGACGGCACTTCATATTCGCCCTATACCCGCTTTGAGCGGCAGGCTTGGGACCGCCTCGCCACGCGCACACCGATGCCGCTGACACAAAGCGACATCGACCGCCTCGCCTCAGTGGGTGATCCCATTGATATGCGTGAAGTCGAGGAGATTTACCGGCCCTTGTCAGCACTACTACAACTCTACGTTGACGGTCGGCGACGCACCGGTGCGGAACGTCGCACCTTCCTTGCCGAGGCGGACACCCCATCCACACCATTTGTCATTGGTATCGCCGGGTCGGTGGCCGTCGGCAAATCAACGGTTGCCCGTCTACTTCAGTTCTTACTGCAACGCTGGCCGCATACGCCTCGCGTGGACCTGGTCACCACCGACGGTTTTCTCTACCCGAATGCTCACCTTGAGGCACGCGGCATTTTGGCACGTAAAGGCTTTCCCGAATCCTATGACCGCCAGGCGCTCATCAATTTCTTGGCAGATATCAAAGCCGGCGTACCCCGCGTGAGCGCACCGGTATATTCGCACGTCGTTTACGACATCGTGGCTGGCCAAGAAATCAGTGTTGAACAACCAGATATTCTCATCGTCGAAGGCCTGAATGTTTTACAGCCGCCAAAGACACAACCCGATAAGCCAAGTTTGGCGGTATCAGATTTCTTCGACTTCAGTATCTACGTCGATGCTGATGAGACCCACATAGAACAGTGGTATATCGAACGATTCCTCAAACTGCGCAAAACAGCCTTTACACGTGAGGATTCGTTTTTCCGCACCTACGCTGATCTTTCCGATGCCGAGGCGGAAGCAACTGCGCGCATGATTTGGCACGCCATTAACCTGCCGAATCTGACGGAAAATATATTGCCGACGCGTGAGCGTGCCACGATGATATTTACCAAGGGTGCCAGTCACCGCGTCGAAAGTCTTCAGCTTCGCCGAGACTAAAATACCAAGCTCCGCCGAGGCTAGCTTCCCCTCCCCCGCGCAAATGTGGCTCTACACCGCCTTTTGATCCCTTAACCCCAAAACCCTCACGCCCTTCTGCGCACATATGGCTCACGAAACGAAGCGTGAACGGTCATAAACACGCCCGCTATCCGTTTCGCGAGCCACATGCAAGGAGCCAAAGCCTTTCCTGGCTCGCCCTACCTACAGCGCGAGCTCGGCTTTGACAACATCCGCTAAAGAAGCGGCAACCGTATCGGCCTCGTCCTGCGTTGCTGCTTCCACCATGACGCGCACCAGTGGTTCCGTTCCAGAGGGGCGCAAAAGGACGCGACCACTTTCGCCCAATTGTGCCTCCGCTGCCGCTACCGCCTCGGCAAGTTTCGGATCGCTACTCGCGCGCGACCGGTCCACACCTGACACATTAATGAGCGTCTGAGGGAGGCGGTGAACGAAGGCGGTAAGGTCGGCGAGGTCGCGACCGCTTTCCTTCACCATGCGCGCTAATAGCAAAGAGGACAAGATTCCATCACCTGTCGTCGCATGGTCCGAGGCGATAATATGCCCAGATTGTTCGCCGCCAAGATTGTAGCCGCCCGACAGCATCCCTTCCAGGACATAACGGTCACCAACAGCCGTTTGCACCGTATTAATACCGGCATCCCGCATGGCCAGAATAAGGCCAAGGTTCGACATGACAGTCACAACCAGCGTATCTTTGGCAAGTTTTCCTTGATCTCGAAGGTTGACGGCCAGCGCGCCCATGATTTTGTCGCCGTCAATCAGGTTGCCGTTGCGGTCGACCGCCAAGCAACGGTCAGCGTCACCGTCGTAGGCAACACCAAAGTCAGCTTCCGAAGCTACCGTAACTGCTTGCAGTTGCTCGGGGTGAGTAGAACCGGATTTGTGGTTGATATTGCGGCCATCCGGTGATGCGTTGAGAACAACAACATCGGCTCCCGCTTCACGTAGTGCGCGCGGGCCAAGGTCCGAGGCGCCGCCATTTGCGCAGTCAACAGCGATACGTAGGCCACGCAGGTTCGTCCCTACCGCTTTGACAAGATGATCAATATAGGAATCAATAGCCCAATCGTCCTCGTAACCGACTTCGCCGACACCTTCACCGGTCGGACGGTTCCATTTGGTTCCCAGCAGGTCCTGAATACGATCTTCGACAGAGTCGGCGAGTTTGTATCCACCGTGAGCAAAGAACTTAATGCCATTGTCGGGCATCGGGTTATGCGAAGCAGAGATCATCACACCAAGGTCAACATTGTCGTGGGTTGCAGTCAGGTGCGCCACAGTAGGTGTGGTGACGACACCAACGCGAACAACATCCATACCTGCGCTGGCAAGACCAGCCGCTAATGCGTGATCAAGGAACTCCCCTGAGATACGAGTGTCACGTCCAATCACCGCGCGCGGCTTCGTGCCGTCAGCGCGTACGCCACCACCAATAAGCCTCGCCGCCGCTTCGCCAAGGTCAAGGGCCAGGGTGGCAGTGATATCAACATTGGCGAGGCCGCGCACGCCATCAGTTCCGAAAATACGAGCCACAGGGCATCTCCTTAGGGCAATAGGTAATGAGCAAATCACACCAAGCCTAGCGCGGGCGATGCCGTGACATGAAGAATGACGTATCGCATTGTGGCCATAGTGTCCAGATCTTGCCAATGTCACACCCTAATCCCAGCACTGTCGCGCGGCATCTCACTCGCGTCGCAGTGGCATCTTGCCGCTGTCTGCTGCAGCCTACGCCTTCCCCCTGCGGTATCCGAAGGCGCGCCAGGATTCCACGGCTGCCTTGGGCAACACCTACTCCAGCGGTATCCGAAGGCGCACCAAGATCCAGTGCCTATCCCAAGGCCATCAGCGCCTCGTCACGCAAACGCAATCCCCGCCCTCTGCTGCGAGGACGGGGATTGCCATTCCAGGCCCAAAAAGCCTGGTATGAAGCCAAATCAGCGCTTCGAGTACTGCGGCGCCTTGCGGGCCTTCTTCAGGCCAGCCTTCTTACGCTCGATAGCGCGGGCGTCGCGGGTCAGGAAGCCAGCCTTCTTCAGGGCGGGACGGTTTGCTTCACGGTCGATCTCGTTCAAGGCGCGGGAAATGCCCAGGCGCAGTGCACCGGCTTGGCCGGAGATGCCACCGCCATTGATACGAGCAATAACGTCGAAGCGGCCATCCAGGTCCAGAAGGACGAAGGGCGACTTCACGAGCTGCTGGTGCAACTTGTTGGGGAAGTAGTCCTCCAGGGTACGGCCGTTGATTTTCCATTCGCCGGTGCCAGGCACCAGGCGAACGCGTGCCACTGCTTCCTTGCGACGGCCAAGGCCAGCGCCGGGAGCAGTGATGGACTGACCTGCGCCTGCGGGGGCGGTTTCGGTCTCAGTGGTGTACGAACTGGGGACGGTTTCCTCGTCCAGTTCGATGTTCTCGATGGTCTCTGCCACGATTCTCCTCAAGGAAATTCGGTGTTTTCAGTAAGCTATGCGCTCACTGAGCAACCTGGGTGAGCTCGTAGGGAACCGGCATCTGACCGGCGTGGGGGTGCTCAGCACCGGAGTAGACATGCAGCTTCTTGAACTGCTGACGGCCGAGGCTGGTGTGGGGAAGCATGCCACGGATGGCCTTTTCCACTGCGCGCTCTGGGCGTTGCGCCATAAGATCGCGGTAGGAGGTGGCAGTAAGACCACCGGGCTGGCCGGAGTGACGGTAAGCCATCTTCTGCTCGAGCTTCTTGCCGGTGAGGGCAACCTTGTCGGCGTTAATGATGATGACGTAGTCGCCCATATCCATATGAGGGGCGAATGTCGGCTTGTGCTTCCCACGAAGGAGGGCGGCAACCTGGGCCGCCAGGCGACCGAGGACGACGTCAGTGGCGTCAATGACGTACCACTTCTTGTCTGCGTCCCCAGGCTTGGGTGAATAGGTGCGCACGGGCGTAACCTTCAATTCTCTTGGTCGATGGAGCGAAGCAACCGCAGATGGTTGTTTCGCTCACGAAACGGTTCCGCGAGGCGTCAGTCTTTGCATTCGGGCGAGTGGGAAAGCACCCAGATGCTGCTGACGCACAGCGTCCACCAGTCTATGCAATATCAGGCAGGCGGGTCAAAGCCATTAGCCAACTGTGGTTAAATCCTCATCAGATACAAACAGCGACCCACGCGACGCAGCTCGCCACTATCTAACATCCGCAATTATCGGCATCTCTGCGTCGTTTCGCTTGGGCCACCCGCTCACCCCAGGCATGCGGCGCAGGGTAGTCGACACGGTCCAACGTCAATCCGTGCGCCGGAGCGATAGGTGCCGCCGCCTCGCGACTGCATGCCTCCAATAATTGCCGAGGCCAGTCCGCCTCGCGCCGCCCACACCCCACCTCCAGTAGGGCGCCGACAAGGGAACGCACCATGGAATGACAAAATGCGTCAGCTTCAACGTGGAAGGATATTTCCCCATTACTGTCCTCAAGCACGTCAAGGCGACGTAAGGTGCGGATAGTCGTTGCCCCCTGTCGGGGTCGACAATAGGACAGGAAGTCATGCTCACCAAGGAGCGTGCGGGCCGCGTGGCGCATGGGGCCGATTTTGAGGGTGTCATTCATCCATAAGACCGCATGTCGGCGCATGGGGTCGGCCATACCTACGCCGACGCGGTAAATATACGCACGACCACTGGCAGCGAAGCGCGCATCAAAATCACTGTTCACCACCTGGGCTTCCAGCACAAGAAGATCAGCGGCACCTTTCACGCTGGGAAGCCCATGTTCGCGCATCCATTCGCCATACCTGCGCGCGATAAGACCATTGAGTCTGCGCACCAGAGCAACTAGTCGGCGCTCGTCGTTGGGCGGGGTTGTTTCTTCCCTCACGAGGCCATCCCAAACGTTGCTCGGCAGGTCCACGTGAGCACACTGGTGGCGCGCGTGCACACCCGCGTCGGTACGTCCAGCCACAGTCACCGCAAGCGGTTGACGCGCAAGTGTGGCAAGAGCTGTTTCAAGTTCGCCTTGACAGGTACGCTGCCCCGGTTGAGCTGCCCAGCCTCGAAAATATGTGCCGTCGTAGGCGAGGGTGAATTTGATGCGGAGCACATCGGGGGATGAGGCGACATTGTCCATTACAGTTCCCAGGACCGCACGCCGCCGATGATACCCGCGTCGTTCGGAACGATCACAACATCGGTGCCCATACGCGCAAGTTGACCCGGGGTGATCCGTTTCGAGTTTCCGCCTCCGATATACAGACGGTCCCACATATACATGGGGCGTAGACCTTCGACGACGCGGCGAATACGGCGTGACCAGTGCGCGTCCCCTAAACGCAAACGTTCGTGTTCGCCCACGTAATCGTCGTAAGTCATCCCCCATCGCACGGGCCCTTGAGAGATTTCAACGTGAGGCGCAAGTTTTCCACCGTCAAAGACGGCGTTCCCCAGTCCGGTCCCCAAGGTGATAATCATTTCCAGGCCTGTGCCAGTGACCACACCTGCGCCCGCAACCTCAGCGTCATTGAGGACCTTCGTCGGTAGCTCTAGGACTGCCTCGATGGCGCGACCCATATCGAAATGGTCCCACTGTTCGACAAGGCTTGGGACAATACGGGAGCGTGGGCCTTCTTTTGTGATGTAGTGAGGGGTGGCAATGACAACACCATGGCGAATCATGCCGGGCATCCCCATTGTCACGCGCGTAGCGCTGGGTAGTGCTGAGGCAAGGTCAACAACAATATCGACAAGTAGTTGTGGCGGTAGCGGGTATGGCGTGGGCGTGCGTTTGGGAGGGGCCAACATTGTGCCATGCTCGTCAAGGACCGACGCTTTGATACCACCACCACCGCAGTCAACTGCGAGGGTACGTTGCCTACTGCTGTCGCTCATAGGCTAAGCCTAGCGAAATGAATCGCTTACTTCTTCGCCGCAAGGCGTGCCGCCATATCTTCACGGGTTTGGGTAAAGGCGAAGGTATTCGGGTCGCCACCAACGCGCCCACTGGGGACGTGCAGGCTATCGATAAGCGCACAGTCGGCTTTGTTAAGGTGAATACCTGCCGAAGCGAGGTTTGCTTTCATACGCTCAGGGTGGACCGACTTGGGGATGACAACGCGACCGCTGGCTACATGCCATGCAAGAATGACCTGAGCTGGGGCAAGGTTGAGGCGCTCTGCTAACGCCACAATCGTTGGGTGTTGCAGATCTGCGCCTTGGCCAAGTGGCGAATAGGCCTCGATAAGAATGCCATGTTCGCGCGCGTAGCGACGCAACTCAGGTTGCGAATAGCGTGGATGCACCTCGATTTGGTTGACCGTTGGCATAACACCAGTTTCCGTGGCCAGACGTTCAAGGTGGTGCGGAAGAAAATTCGACACACCAATGTGAGTGACGAGGCCGTCTTCTTGAGCTTCGATGAGTGCTTGCCACGTGTCAACATACAGGTCTTTACTGGGATATGGCCAGTGAATAAGGTAAAGGTCGATGGTATCGAGGCCGAGCGCTTTCAGGGAGGCTTCTACCGCCTGTCGCGCACTGGCACGTCCGTGGTCCACGTTACGCAGTTTTGAGGTGACGAAAACCTGCTCCCGTGGCACTGCTGAAGCTTTGAGCGCGGCACCTACTCCTGCTTCGTTGTAATAGGCGGCGGCCGTGTCGATATGTCGGTAACCAATCTCAAGAGCTTCTTCAACGGCTTGTTGTGTGGATTCTGGCGGTATTTGAAAGGTACCGAAGCCCACTTGCGCAATGGTGGCCTCTGGCGAAAGTGGCAGTCGCGGCCCAACAACGTCGCTTTGTTCTAACATGTCCCGATTGTACTCATTACATTCATTTTTCGTGGCACATTACGCGATTTTCCCTAATTGTCTGTGCCGCTTGTCGACACCCATGACATCAACTCCACGACAAGCGCACCTTTGTCAGTACGAGGGTCGTTGGTGGTGAGGATGCCGAGTTGTGTGGGGTGGGGCATGTTATTCCAGTGACCGGTCGCGGCGCGAGGGGATGTAGTGCTCGCCTTTGGGTAGGGCCAGTTCCCATGCGGGCGCGGTCAGACGAGTCCGCGAATTCGGTACGGTTGACCCATCACTAGGACGCCGAGA
>NZ_AUBF01000010.1 GCF_000429105.1 Schaalia suimastitidis DSM 15538 | reverse complement strand
CAATGAACGTGATCATGTGCTCCCGGGGTAGTCGAGTTCTCGTGCGAAAAAGCCGAAGCAAGTTTCAAGATCTCGTTCGCTCGCTGCAGCTCAGCGTTTTCACGTTTGAGGCGTTTGATCTCCTCGCGTTCTTGACGGGTCAGTCCTGGACGCTGACCAGTGTCGATCAACGACTGTTCATACCAGCGGCGCATCGACCCCACCGATATCCCCATCCGTGGGGCGATCTCGTTTATCGCTCTCCACTGCGTACAGGAAGGATCATCAGCCACACGGTCACCAACCATCCGTACCGCGCGATCCTTAAACTCTTGTGAATACCTCTTAGACACGTCCCTATCTACTCAAAAACAGGTAGGAACAAAACCCAGCACTTACACAGGCATTAGACACCCTCAAACTTTACGGTCGGTATCAATCGTTGTCAGTACCAGTGGCCTTTATATCCTTATAACGTGAGGCAATTCCCTTCGCAAAAACAGCTGCAAGCAACGTCATTGCTGCGGTGTAGGCGCCTGCTGCCCCTAGTACGCCCCAATGCGCAACAAACACAGGAGATAAAACTGAAATGGCTCCAGAAGCGACAAGATAAGCAAATAACACATATCTTTGTGCACGCATCGTGGTGAGAGCATAATATAAAATAACCCCTGCAGAATTAACCGCACCGCCCAAAATTAGTACAACAAGTTCAACGGTGTACTCTCCGATATTTTTTTGTGACAGCCAATTGAGAACTGGGATCCCTATTGAAAGGGTAAGCAGAATTACGACGAAAAAAGCACCCGTTGTGGCGAGCAAGCCCCGCCTAATTACAGAAAAAAACACACTGTAATGCGCACTTGCCCACTGCTGCGCCATCCCAGTCAGCAACGGCCGAAATACAACCAAAGCAAGCATATTAATCGCAACCGCCGGCATGAAGAGTATCGCAAAGTAGCCCTGTTGCTCGGCATCAAGAAAATAGTCAATTGAGAAGCGTGGCGCATTAACTAAGTACATCGAAAAAAAGGCGGCGAGCGCCAACGGAAAGCAGTCAATAAGGAGCCGCCGGATTTTGTCCTTATGCCATTTCGGGACCAATCCAAAGCAGCGGTATGCAGGCGGAAAGAAGAGGAAGCTCATCACCAGTAATGACACCGCCAATGTAATGGCCGCTGAAATGCCTAAGTCGCTAGTGAAGTAGATAGCGCTGGAAAACACTAGCGTGGTAAGCAATGTGCGATAAAAGGCCGCCCGAGCACCAATGTAGAGGCGACCAGAACGTTGAAACTCACAATAAAAGACATCCTCAAAAGCGTCAAAGAGACGTAAGGATGCAACAAGGATGATAATCCACACCATTTCGTCAGCCTGACCAGAAAGTGCGGCATACCCTACAATTCCGGCGAACATTCCCAATACAGTAAGGATCCGTGCGGACAGATAGGTCCCAAACGAAAACGAGTATTTCACGTCTGTTACGTGATACGTACGCACCTCGTACATGCCGAGTGTCTGAAACTGCTGCCCAACGGCAAGACCAAGAGAAAACAATCCAGCGACCGTAAGCCCACATATTCGTGTGACAACAATTAACGCAATCACTGTTGCAGCAGAAGTCATCAATGATGCGGCAGTGTTCCACAGGTAGTCACGGCCAAGTTGAACATTAGATGAATGGCTTGACATCCTGCAATTTTTCCTAGCTAGGATCGGTCAGATAAGGGCCAAAATCGATTTCGCATGGCCTATGGTTACGCCTCTTTTCTTCTGGAGGCAATTCCATATATTCCCCGTAAGAGCGCTTAAGGACCGCGTCATACTCGCGTTGAATTTTGACTGTAATATTCTCAAACGGCACTTCGAGAGCTGGAAATAGCTCTTCATGGTCCACCGCCCAATTCCAAGGGTCCCTCATGGAGAAATCCGCATAACGTCTAGAGTCGCTATCTTCATAGCGACGGGCAGCTCGATCCCATTTTTTTTGAAGGTAACGCGAATTAATACCTAATAGACGCATCGTCCAATGCACAATGGTCGTTGCTGTATATATGGCAATGCGTTTGAGTCCAAAAGTGTCGATTAAATATGGCGTCGGTGTCCCTTGGACATACAGCAAACGACCCCAGATCCAGGTCTGCCTGCTCATCGCCCGGAATTGCTTCTCATCAAATGGAATTTTATCTAAAGGTAAAATATCAAGAGAAACAGGCATTCGGTAGGACGAGTTTTTAGCAAATTCAGGAACAAGGAGTGTCCCTTTTAACCCGAGTTTAGTGAACATAAACGGGTAGTTAGGGGTCGTCTGCGTGTTATCTAGGCGATACTCGCTTGGAAGAATCGCAGGAGCTTCTTTAAGGAATCGTTCATACTCCTTCCGCGTCATCAGGACATCAACGTCATCATCCCATGGAATAAAACCCTGATGCCGGACGGCTCCAATGCAAGTCCCACCATAGACTGTGTATTCAATTCCAAGCTCCCGACATACTCGATCAAAGTCTTTGAGCATCTTCAACAAAAGCGTATGAATCTTTTGTAGCAGTTCAGGATCTGACAAAGCTTGTGGCGTACTCATGAACTCACCCTACTTCTAAACGATCCGGATTAAGAGAAGAAATCACAAGCGAGCGATTTGTCTCATATGCCGCAAGCACCGCATCAACGTGTTCCGACGCGTTTCGGTAGTACACAAACAACCATTCCCCCACATCGTCTCCTTCCTGTTCTTTCAGGAGCGCCCAGACATACCAACACCATCCAGCAAACACTACGTGCGCCCAGAAATGACGCTGCTCCCCAGGAGTTATTTTACGGTTGAAATACATCTCCAGTGCCTCAAAAGCAAGCCTTAGAGACATGTTTGATGACACCACCATGCTCCCAAAATCGCTTGCTTCATCCGACATTCCCGCATACTCCCAGTCGATTAAATCGATATGACCTGAATCACTTACAAGGAAATTCAACGGAAAAAAATCATTATGACTAGGGACAAGAGGGTACCCGTCTGCTTCGCAATAAGTCTTTAGGCGCATCACTTTTTCACGAAGAGGCATATACCCCGGAAGATCAATCGGCCCTTCATTCAGCAGGAACTTTTCGTATCGTTTCGCTTCCTCAACCAGATCAAAACAACGTGCGAGTTCACGACCAGATCCGTGAAGTTGCCGCGCCATTTCCATTGCTTGGCGAAGCTCCTCACGGACATTAACATTCAGATTTCTTGCCTGCGGGACGAAACGAGAAATCTTCCAGCCTTTCACCGGATCTCCTGCGACAAATGTGGTGTCCAGTTGAAGATCTCTGGCTAACCACAACGCTTCAAGTTCAGCCAGTCGATCCACAATCTTGTCGGTTCCAACACCAGGATGGCGATACACATACTCTTGGTCTCCGACAGCAAAATGACAAGATAGATTTGTAATTCCCTGTTTAAGGGGGTAAAAGTCCCGTATCTCTGCCTTTGCGCAGCCGAGTGCCGTAGAGATATGGTCAAAAACCTCCGAGTCAACGTTCTCCATAAACATCGGGTCAAAATCACGTAGCTCGTCTACTGAGTCAAATTCATTGATAACCCCTTGAGAATATCGGCGTATCACCATATTGAGCTCTTTTACATGCTCAAGGTAAATCGCCTCCCAAAGTTTCGGAGCTGTCTCCGGAAGGTCATACACTTGCTCAAGTATCACCCTAAATTTTGTTGAGAAGGCCTCATCAAAATACACGTGTCCCAACATTGTCCAGGCGTTTGCGCCACCTACAGTGGCACCTACGATTCGATCACCTGGCCCTGTGGCGATACACCATTCCGCAGTTTCTCCATCACAATACTGAGCAGAATAGTATGCCTGATAAACATGTGATTCAAACGGATTCACAGTGAAATAGTCGTCAGAAGAACAGACAAACGTATTACCTAGAATATGGCGAACGCACCACAATGAACCGTTATTATTGCGCTGAAAATAGTCATTGTTGACTACAATCTTCACATCATACTTGTCGGCAAGGTAAAAGAAGTATTCTTTTTTGTACCCAACCACCAGCGAAATGTCAGTGATCCCCACCTCATGAAGCTGCTGAATCTGCCGCTCAACAAGCACCTCTCCACGAACCTTTAGCGTACCTTTGGGACGTTCATACGAAATCGGTGCAAACCGTTGAGACAGTCCCGCTGCCATAATTACAGCGTTCTTTACTCGAAAAGGTTCCAGTACATTAAGTCCCACGTCAGTAAGAGCACGATGAGCAATATATTGTTTAGCCTCACACTCTCTCACGACTGCATTGATTCGCCCAAGAGACATTCCGGTACGAGTGTGTAGTTGCCGTTGACTCAACGGCTCACCAGCTCGAAAAAGGCAATATAGCACGTCAAACTGTGATTGAGTGAGGAGCATCATATTCCGTTCAATTATGAGAAACTGTGACTAATGTTCAAACGTACCACCAAAAGCCTTTACTATGAACAGTTTGTGAGGTGATGAACAGAGAATTTGTACCCTGTCACCAGGAAAAGGCATGCTTAATTACCGTTCGCAAACCTTCAATATCTTTTTTTCTAAGCGCCGAGGGAATCAATGTGAGCGCATGCGCTCGGGACGTCGAATGTATTCTGGCAGCACGAGCAGCTCGACGCCAGCCTTTTTGTTCGCATACCTTCACAGCAAGAGTAAAATACTCACGTTCACCTTCGAATCTTCGGCCGTCAAAAATAGCAGTTGAAGATGCCGAAGCCGAATGCCGCCGGTAGGAGAAACACACATGTGGATCAATCAGTAGCATATGCTCTTCGAGCACCATATCAATAACAATTGCTAAGTCTTGAATAATAGGAAATCCATGGCGGAATGGCGTTTGCACTAAGATTTCTCGGCGAAAGACAAGGGATGGCCAATACATCCAATCGGCGCGCAACAACGAAACAGCCAGAGGTTCGCCACCTAGTAGCCGGGGTTTCAACGCTGAAGGACGAAGCAGTGCTTTAACGCGGTCTGCAAGCGGAAATATGTGCCGATTGTTCTCATCAATAATTTTCACACCAGGTTGAATGATCGATGCCGATGGAAATTGTCTATTCAGTGCCAAAACACTGCGCACAAAATCCGGGTGCGGAATATCATCGCAGCCAAGAAAAATCATAAGTTCAGCGGTGGCAAGAGCAACGCAACGCTCATAGTTTCCAGTAATCCCATAATTTTTTTCATTTCGGATATACCGAACACGTGGATCACCTAGTTTTTCGAAGTAGTCAGCAACAGTAGGATCTGGGTAACAATCATCAACAACAGTAAGTAGCCACCCATCCGTATCCTGGCCACGAACAGCTTCTACAGTCTGGTAAAGGTAGGCAGGCTCGCCCCAAAAAGGGAGCATAATGTCAATCTTATGCATTTTGTCAGTCCTTGAGTCCGTGACGATGACATACTTAAGTTAGAAAATGGGACTACATCCGAATATTTCTATTCCTTCTCAGCTGAAGGACAACGTTTTTCTAGCTTCTCGATCCTTAAGCTAAGAATCGAGATTTCTTCACAAAGTCTCCGTCTCTCTTCTTGGGCTTCGGACAACTCGACGCTAAATTGAAGTGAGAGCAGAAGCAGAGCGATACCTGAAAGAAAAAAGGCAAGGTTTAAGGGCACTTGCACTCCCAGTAAACCCGATATATATGCCAGAAGGTTAGGGAATAGAGACACCACGGCAACTAGTACCGCAACCACTGTCCACCATATTGCATAACGCTCTTTCATTCCTGAATTACGCAATTTGAGGAATATCGCAAAAAGGACACAAAGCGCAAAAGTAGCGCCAAGAATGTAAGGACCTTGGCTCATCGTGCCTCCTCGCCAGATTGGTGAACCGGTAGTGGGTTCAAGAATGCTACGTCTGTCCTTGGACGACTCAAGGCAACAAATAACGCAACAAACGCTCGGATTAGATACAACGCGGCTTTAAAAGGGTTGTGCGAAGCTTCTCCCCCAGCCCTAGGATGCATCTCGACACCAACTTGTGTAATTACTAAGCGGGAACGCGCAGCGATGATGAGCGCCTCAATAGTGTCACCAAGATACTCGGCAGGGTAGTTACGCGAGAATAAGCTGACGGCTCGTGGTCCATATAATTTGAATCCAGAAGTCGTATCTGTCAGCTTCGTTCGGCAGACTCGTGAAAGTACAGCTGAAAGTAACGTCATCGCCCATTTGCGTGGGCCCCTTACACGATAGGTACCTTTTCCAGCAAAACGCGCTCCAATGACGATATCAGCGTTTTCTTTACGCATTGCTTTGATGAGCGCGGGAACCTCACGCGGATCGTGCTGACCATCAGCATCAAGTTGAATCACGTGCGTGTAGCCCTGGCGGTATGCGTAGAGGTAACCTGCACGCATAGCACCTCCCACACCAAGATTAATAGGTAAATCAAGAACTGGAATGTTTTGGGAGCGGGCGATCAGCGCAGTGTTGTCGGTCGACCCATCAGACACCACAATCATATCAATTTCTGAGGGGAGCTCCGCACGCACACCCTCCAGTACTTGACCAAGCACTGCCTCTTCATTCCACGCAGGGATGATGACGAGTATCTTCATACACTCATTGCTCATACTACTCCTAAGCGATCCTAAGACGGCGGTCAATTGCAGACCGTGCGCATCAGACCATCATCTAGCTCCACAGTCGATGAGATTCAACAAATACTGCCCGTAACCAGACTTCACTAGCGGCTCAGCACGCTGACGTAATCCCTTGTCGTCAATAAAGCCCATGCGCCAAGCAACTTCTTCAGGCACACCGATTTTCATGCCTTGGCGCGCCTCCACGGTGCGAACGAAAGCAGTGGCATCAGCAAGTGAATCAAATGTCCCCGTGTCTAACCACGCCGTACCACGAGGCAGAATCTCAACCACAAGTTTTCCGGCCTCAAGATAGGCCTTGTTGACATCGGTAATCTCATATTCGCCGCGCGCAGAAGGTTTCAGATCTCTTGCAATCTGCACTACATCATTGTCGTAGAAATATAGACCGGGCACAGCATAGTTCGACTTCGGGTGGGCAGGCTTTTCTTCAATCGATAATGCCTTGAAGTCCTCATCGAACTCAACCACTCCATAGTCCTGTGGATTGGTAACGTGATAGGCAAAAACTGCTCCACCATCCAGATTGACATGCCGACGCAGTCGCGTCCCCATCCCATGCCCATAGAAAATATTGTCGCCAAGTACCAAGGCCGCAGAGTCGCCACCAATGTGCTCAGCACCAAGGACAAATGCCTGAGCAAGACCATTCGGAACTTCTTGAACCGTGTAACTGATGTTGACTCCAAGCTGGCGCCCATCGCCAAGAAGTCGATGAAAAGCAGGGGCATCATGAGGTGTTGTGATGACTAGAATATCCTGAATACCGGCCAACATTAAGGTTGACAATGGGTAGTAAATCATTGGTTTGTCGTACACCGGAACGAGCTGTTTGGATGTCCCCAACGTAATGGGGTGCAGGCGGGTTCCCGACCCGCCTGCAAGAATGATGCCTTTCATGTCCGCTCCTATTCTAGTTACCAAAGCAATACCAACACCATTATGCCCTTTACCTTAGGTGATAGCGCTAAACAATCGATGGGTGTCGACGTAAGGCATTTTGAGAGGAAACTTCCCTATGCTCATGTGCTCATGTGCTCATGTGCTCATGTGCTCATGTGCTCATGGACTATCATCCTCAAACTGAAGCTCCGTCACGAGTAGAGTAAACGTGCTTCCACCAATAAGCATTAGGATATAGCTAGCGACGACACTACTCCCAGAAAGCGATACTCATGACACAACCCCACACGGGTAAGCCTTTGGGAATCGAAGAAACACCGATCCCCGGTTTCCTTCGCATTGATTTGACTGTTCACGGGGACAACCGCGGATGGTTTAAAGAAAACTGGCAACGTGAGAAAATGGTGGCACTCGGTTTGCCTGATTTTCATCCAGTTCAGAACAACATCTCCTTCAATGACGAGGTAGGAGTGACTCGCGGTATCCATGCCGAACCGTGGGATAAATTTGTTTCCGTGGCAACTGGACGCGTTTTTGGGGCTTGGGTGGATTTACGTGAAGGTCCATCATTTGGGCAGGTATATACCTGTGAAATTGATCCATCAGTCGCAGTTTTCGTCCCAGCTGGAGTTGGCAATTCGTATCAAACGCTTGAACCAAATACGGCATATACCTACTTGGTGAATGACCACTGGGCACCCGATGCTCAGTACACCTTCCTGAACCTCGCTGACGAAACAGTGCAGGTACCGTGGCCTATTCCACTAGATCAAGCGATCCAGTCTGACAAAGATAAGGCCCATCCACGCCTTGACGCCGTCGTGCCGTTCCCATCGGCAAAGCGCCCCAAGGTGCTTGTCACTGGTGCTGGTGGGCAACTTGGCCGTGAGCTCATGCGTCAGCTCCCTGAGGCAGGATTTGAGGTTCGAGGCGTTGACCTCCCTGAGGTCGATATTGCTGATGCCGAGGCTGTGAGGGCGTGGGACTGGTCCAATATCGACATCATCATTAATGCAGCAGCATGGACAGATGTTGATGCCGCCGAGACACCCGCAGGTCGTGCAGCAGCATGGCGCGCTAACGCAGTCGGCCCGGCGGTACTCGCACGCTACGCGTCTGAACATGCCGTAACGCTAGTCCATATGTCGACTGAATATGTCTTTGATGGAACTGCTACCATACACACTGAAGACGAGACATTTACTCCGCTTGGCGTATACGCACAATCAAAAGCAGCTGGCGATTGTGCCGTCATGGTCTGCCCACGCCATTACCTTGTTCGTACCAGTTGGGTCGTTGGGGATGGGAAGAATTTCATTCGAACCATGGCAAATTTAGCGCGTCAGGATATCTCACCCAAGGTGGTTTCTGATCAACATGGTCGACTTACATTTACTGCTGATCTCACGTCCGGCATCATTCACCTACTTAGGTCGAGTGCACCGTGGGGCACTTATAACCTTTCCGGTGATGGACCTGTGATGAACTGGGCACAGATCGCGGCCGAAGTCTACACGCTCGTCGGAAAAGACCCGTCAATGGTTATTCCTATTACCACTGATGAATATTTCCATGGCCAGACAGTGGCTCCACGCCCACTTAATTCTGTACTTGACCTCTCCAAATTAAAGCAAACAGGATTCGCACCAGAGGATGCCTCCTTGCGTATCGCCGAATACGTCGCGTCGCTTCGCAATCAGTCTTGACCGCAGTGGGTGTGTCACACAACGGCATGTGAACGCGGTACTTCGCAGCTGAAGGAAGTAAGCTGAAACAATGGCGAAAGAATTACTCAACAACGACCGCGGCCAGGTCACACATGCTGCGACCGAACCGTATCGTTTCGGTGCGCTGCGCACATTTTTCGCCATCGTACTTACCCTTGTTCTCTTTGTGACCTCCACCGCTGTTGGCATCTACCTGGACCTGGCCAAGACTGTATCCAACAGTGCACTCGATATCAGTGGTTTTGATGTCGCATCCGACGGTAAAGAAACACAAGAAGAACTACCAGCCGATTCTTTCGCTGGCAGGCCAATCACCCTCCTCGTTGTCGGTATTGACTCCCGCTATGACCAAACGGGCGATTCTTTTGGCAGCGCTGAGGAAATTTCGACCATCCGTTCTGATACGACGATGGTTGCTCACCTGTCAGCCGACCGCACCCGCCTGCAGGTTGTGTCAATCCCCCGCGACACCCTGGTGGATATCCCCCCGTGTAAACGGTCAGATGGGTCAACCTCGCCCCGGCAGTACGACGCGATGTTTAACGATGCCTTCGCTACTGGCGCTGTCACTAATGATGTTGCAGCTGGTGTGGCATGTACAAAATCCACAGTGGAGGAGCTCACCGGACTGACCATTGACGGCTTTGTTGTCGTCGACTTTACCGGTTTCCGTTCGATGGTGGATGCCCTTGGTGGCGTGTGGATGCAATTCGATGAACCCCTCTATGACCACCTATCTGGCCTTGATGTGCCTGCTGGTTGTCAGTTACTTGGTGCTGACCAGGCGCTCGCGCTTGCACGTGCGCGGAAAAACCTTGGTGATGGCTCTGACCTTTCCCGTATCGGTCGTCAGCAACAGCTGGTTGGCGCAATGCTCAAAACCTTGGCGTCAAAGAATATCCTCACTGATCTTCCTCAGCTCTTGTCGTTCTTGAAGGCGACAATCTCTTCACTGCAGGTTTCACCGAATCTGTCTGATATTAACGCTGATGCTGGTTTGATGCTGTCACTGGCAAACCTCCAGCGTGATCAGATCCAGTTTGTCATGATGCCTGTGCTCGAAGCGCCCTCCGATCCCAACCGAGTGATCGAGAATACTAGCGTTACCGCGCCCCTGTGGGCTGCGCTGCAAAATGATCAGCCGCTGCCTGCTGGCATCACCTACCGCGACGCCTCAGGCAATGAACTAACGGTGCCTGACCCTACCGCACCAACGGTAACCGACCCTAATGCAGCAGCAACGACGTCAGAAACAACGCCGTCAACAACGACAACAGATACGGCGACCACCCAGGCACCTAACGCTGATACGGCAACCACAACGGGTACTACAACACCCCAACCACAGACATTCAACTCCCTAGCTGACGATTCGTGTCCACCCAAGAGCTAAAAGTGTGGACACTATGAGCGAGCAGCCACCTTCTTTCGCGCCAGACCCGAAGCGTCAACGCCGCCATGTTCACGATCCGTCGAACAATGGCACCGTTCCTCCTGAGTCGCCAGCGTCACCTCCCACCAGACCGAGCATCCAGCCCGCTTCCGCGCCGCAACCTCCAGCTTCGGCACCGTCCGCATCCGCTCCTTTGCGAGACTTACCGCCAAGTTTCCAGCCGAGACGTCGCAGTATTCGCTCCCAGTCCAACGCTGCCCCCGCGAGCGATCCTCGCGAGGCGTCGGCGCAGGCCCGTCAAGAAACACACCCAAGCACGCCAGCAGACCCCGGTGGGCAAGCGCACCCAAGCGCTCCAACACACCCAAGCACGCCAGCAGACCCTCTCGCGACAGGACCCGGCGCCACTCAGCCCCCAGCATTTCCTCCGCGTCCCACAGCTCAACCACCGAGTTTTGCTCCTCGTCGTGGGCGAGGCGCCACCTCGGCAAGCAGTCCCCACTCCCCCGCGCTGTCCTCCACTTCGCCCTCCCCTGCACGCCGGATGCCGCCGGTACATTCACCTGTTGGCGCTCATCCGTCACAGCCACCACGCAGAGGACGCACGCGCACCCTTAAGCGTGCTCTGCTCACAACCGTCGTTGTATTCCTTATCCTGGTCATCGGTTGGCCATCTTTCCTCCTGTGGGACGCCAACAATAACCTGGGGCGAATCGATGCACTATCAGGTGCGAGCAACACGCCTGGTACCACGTGGCTCTTGGCGGGGTCTGATTCTCGGCAAGATGGCGCTGTGGTCGATGATGCCGAGGGTCAACGTGCAGATTCCGTAGTCCTTGTTCACAAGGCCAGCAATGGACAGACCTCTATGGTGTCGCTCCCGCGTGACACTTATGTCGATATTCCTGGATACGGGTACTCCAAACTCAATGCCGCTTATTCCTACGGAGGCCCTGCTTTGCTGGTTTCCACGGTCGAAGCTTTGTCGGGACTCACAGTCGACCACTACGTGGAAATTGGTATGGGTGGCGTCACCGCGATTGTTGATTCGCTTGGTGGCATCGAGTTATGCCTCGATATGGATGTGTCTGACCCATATTCGCAGCTCAATTGGACAGCTGGTTGCCATGTCGCTGATGGGCCCACTGCATTGGCTTTCGCCCGTATGCGTTACGCCGATCCACTTGGCGATATTGGCCGCGCTCAACGACAACGACAGGTCATATCTCAGACCGTGGCGACAGCAATGTCGCCTTCCGTGCTGCTCAACCCGTGGCGCACCCTTCAGCTTGAGCGTGCGGGTGCCAAGGCCCTTGTGGTCGATCAGGATGCGTCGCCTTTTGATGTGGGACGACTTCTACTTGCCTTCAAAAAGGCTCAGGCAGATGGACTCACAGGTGCACCGCCAATTGAAAATATCGGCTACTCGACACCTGCAGGTTCTGCGGTGCTTTTGGTGGGCGAGACTGCACCGGATTTCTTTGCAGCCATGCGAGACGGGACCCTCACTGTGGATAGTTTCGCCTCGCTCAACGGCTGAGGCAATTGCTATCCGGGGCAACGGACGCTGAGGCGACTGAGGACCGAGGCGACTGACGGTTGAGGTGAAGTGGTGGCATGATGCGTACAATGCCCTCGCCACCCACCCACATCACAGGCACACCCGAGTCACCCGCAACCTCGGCGCGCTACTGGAACCTAGCGTCCTGGGACCTCGATATGCCGCGGCCCAGCCTGCCATGCCTCCCACGCAGAGGACAGTATCTCCTCAAGTCCTTGGTTTGCTTTCCATCCGAGGTCCACAGCAATGGACTGCGGGTCTCCAATGAGTTTCGGCGGGTCACCAGCTCTGCGGCCAAGGATTTCAACCGGGAAGTCCCACCCCATAACAGCACGTAGCCCGTCAACAATTTCTTTGACTGAGGTGCCCTGGCCTGTTCCCACATTGAAAGTACGATGTGCGGGAGTACCCTCGGCCAAGGCATCCATTGCAGCAATATGCGCCTGGGCAAGGTCAAGGACGTGAATATAGTCCCGAATACAAGTGCCGTCTGGCGTCGGGTAGTCATCACCGAAAATCTTGGCGGACTCCCCCTTGGCGAGGCGGTCCAACAGCATCGGCACCAGGTTAAGTACCGCAGGATCAGCCAGGTCAACCCAGCCTGCACCTGCAACATTGAAATAACGCAGGCCAATCCAATTAAGACCCCATGCGCGTTCGCAATCAGCCATCATCCATTCGCCGATGAGCTTCGTTTCACCGTAGGGATTAATAGGCTGGCACTGAGCGTCTTCGGGCACAACTTCAACGGTCGGCATTCCGTAGACAGCTGCTGAGGAAGAAAAAATCATCTTGTCGACGCCGGTCTCCCCCATGGCCATCAGCACATTGGCCAACCCACCAACATTTTGCTGGTAGTACCAGGCGGGGCGTTGAACGGATTCGCCGACCTGTTTACGTGCCGCGAAATGGATGACAGCTTCAACATCTTCGTCAACCATGACATTGGCGAGTTTCATCCGTGCTTCATCTTTGGCAACGTCAAGTTGGATGAGTTTAGCGTCCCCAATCCGATCGGAGCGCCCTGTCGAAAGATTGTCGACGACAACGACATCGTCGCCGCGCTGGCGAAGTAAGCGGACAACGTGCGCGCCGATATATCCGGCGCCTCCTGTGACCAAAACACTCATGGTGCCATTCTACGCAGGCAAATACGTCAAGTGCAGCCCATCACATGCTGGCGGACAGGCTGTGCCCTTTATCGATCGCTGTTGCGCGCAGCGATGTTTGGAATTGACGCATTTTTTCGCGGATACCTGCAGCCGCCTCGTCACGCCCTGCTCCGAGGATCCGAGCGGCAAGTAACCCCGCATTACGTGCGCCACCGATCGACACCGTTGCCACTGGTACGCCTGCGGGCATTTGTACGATTGACAGCAGTGAATCCATGCCGTCCAGATATTTCAGCGGAACTGGAACCCCGATAACAGGCAATTCAGTCAACGAAGCCAGCATTCCCGGCAGGTGGGCTGCGCCTCCTGCACCTGCGATAATCACTCGCAGGCCACGTTCGCTTGCTTGCCGCCCGTATGCCACCATATCCTCGGGCATCCGGTGGGCGGATACGACCCCCACTTCGCAGGCAACACCGAACTCGGCGAGTGCTTCAACTGCGCCACGCATCGTCGGCCAATCCGAATCTGATCCCATGACAACACCAACCTGCGCATTGGCGCCGGTGGCGGACAGATATAGGTCATCAGGTAGTGACATTGTGTCCTCCGGTGAAGTAGTCGTTGTTGTATTGACGAGGCGCAGCATCGCCAGTCAGGATCGGTCCTTTTCGGTGTGGCCAGTTGCGCCTGCAAGGCATTCGACGGCCCGTTCAGCGATGGCGCGGGCGCGTTCAGCATCGGCATCCACGACGGTGACGTGCCCAAGTTTCCTTCCCGGCCGTACTTCTTTTCCGTACAGGTGTACGCGCACTGCCGGGTCAACGGCGAGGGCACGAGGCAGCGCACACGCTGGGTCGGGTAGGGTCGAACCCAACAGGTTCACCATGACTGCGTAGCTACCTGGCCGCACTAGGTCGGTTGAGCCAAGCGGCAGATCAAGGACTGCTCGAAGATGCTGTTCAAATTGGCTGGTCACTGCCCCATCGATGGTCCAGTGCCCGGAGTTATGGGGGCGCATAGCCAATTCGTTCACCATGACTTTTACCGTAGTGCCGTCACGCACAACGAAAAGTTCCACGGCGAGCACACCCGTCACGCCAAGTTCTTGGGCAATTGTTTCGCCAAGAGCCTGCGCTTGAGCTGCCACATCGAGGGGAAGATCTTGAGCGGGTGCAGTAACGACAGCACATACGCCATTACGTTGTTCGGTGGTGACAACCGGCCAGGAACACACCTGTCCACTGGGGCTCCTGGCAAGCAGCGCTGCAGCCTCGGAAATATAGGGCACTTTTTCTTCGACCAGCAGCGGAGTCGTGGTATCTAGCCACTGCGCGGCTTGCTCGGCGGTGTCAATGATTTTCACGCCATGCCCGTCGTAGCCACCAGTGGGCATTTTCAGCACTATGGGCCACCCGACAGTATCTGCGAAGGCTTCGATATCGTCCAGGGTGTGCACCTCAGCCCACCGCGGGCACGGCGCACCGATCTGAGCGAGGCGGCGGCGCATTTCAAGCTTATTTTGCGCATATAACAACGCCTGTCCGCTCGGATGCACGGGCAAGCGACCTGACAACTCTGCCAAATGATTGTGGGGAATATGTTCGTGCTCGAAGGTGAGTACGTTGGCACCGTCAACGAGTCCGCCAAGTGCGGTGGCATCCTGAGGTGAACCAACGGGCGCGTCAACTACCACTTGCCCTGTTGAGCCGTTTGCTGCCTCTACCAGTGGCCGTAATTCAATACCGAGGGCGATGGCGGATTCTTGCATCATGCGGGCCAGTTGGCCTCCGCCAACCACAGCTACGACAGGACGATTCGCAAAGGTCTGCTCCACGCCCTCTAGCCTAGCGTCTGAGCCATTGTGGGCGGGGAATCATCCACCATAGAGGCACCACTCATTGCTCGCGGCGCCGCAGGCATGAGGACACCACATGTGGCGCGTTTCAGAATCGGCGGGAACGGCGCCCCATAGAGACAAGCGGCCCCAGTGGCATGACACGATTAGGGTCAAGGGTTGCTGGCACCGCTGCCAGTGAAACGCGAAATATCGGTGGCGAGGCCTGTAGTAATTCCAGCCGCCCACCCATACTGGAGGCAAGATCTTTGGCAAGGCCCAAACCGATACCCGTCGATCCGTGTCCTGATACGCCATATTCGAAGACGGAGGATGCGAGCTCTGGATCCACGCCCTTACCTTCATCGGAGACATCAATGGTGACGCCTCGATTATTCGTTGAAGGTCGTGACACGACACGGGTTGTCCCCTCACCATAGTGCAGTGCATTTTCGATGAGAGTCGCCAAAACCTGCCCCAACTTGGCACCGTCAGCAAGTACGGGACGTTCAGCCTCGTCAGTGAAAATCAGCTGGCGACCTGCGCGTTCAAACTGTTCTTCCCATTCTTCGCGCTGAGTGTTAAAGACCTCAAGTAGATGTATGGCTTCGCTGGCTCCACCTGACCGAGCATTGACGTCAAGTAGTTCAGTGAGTACTTCAGTCATACGTTCAACTTGTTCAAGGCAACTGCGTGCTTCGGATTGGACGTCTTCTTCAGTGGAAATCAGTTCGATTTCTTCTAGACGCATCGACAGTGCGGTCAGTGGTGTGCGCAGTTGATGCGATGCGTCGGCCGCAAATTGCCGTTCAGCAGCCAAGCGCCCCGCCATACGTTCACCAGTGCGCACCAATTCCTCTTGGACAAGGTCAATTTCTTCGATACCTGATGGACGCAGACGCGCACGCACATTACCGGATCCTATTTGTTCAGCTTGCGCCGACAGGTAAATCAATGGTGCTGACAAACGGCGTGCCAGCCGGTTGGCCATCAGCCAACCAACAATTAATGATCCAACGACACCGCATGCGAAAAAGACGCACATGTAGATGACACGTTCAAGTGCTTCGCCGGCTGAAGCGACCATGAAGACCCTCACACCACTAGGGGCAGCAGCACTCGACACCAAGGTCATACCTGCTGGAGTTTCTCCTACGCTAATAATGGTTCCGCCAGGTAAGGAAACCACACTGCGTGTGGCTGCTGTGTCATCATTACTGGGTTTGGTCCATGCTTCGACAAGTGCTTCGCTGACATCTTGGTCGGCGGAGATACGTCGTTCCACGGTACGTAGGAGCGCATTGGCACGTGTATCAAGCGTGCGCTGCTCGCTGCGCCATTCCAACATTGAGGCGGCAACTGCACCCGGTATGCCCATCAGGAGCGCCACGACTGTGACCACGGACAGTATCATCCGCACAGCTCGTTTTCTCATTGCGCCTCCTCGCACATCGTTGCTGGTGCCATATCTGACCTAAGCCTAGCGGGAAGATTGCCGACGCACTTGCTGGCACGAATGGCCCCGCACATCACTCGGACACCCGAGGGCAGAAAATATCACACGCAGACTGGGGATTGTGCGTACCCATGTCACCTGGGCATCCGAGGGCAGAACGTACCCTATGCGCTGTACCGACAATGCGCAGCGCTGTACCCGTGATTGCTGAGGCCACCACAGCGCCAACGGTTGAGAAACTGCCTGCAGCACCCACGGCTGACAAGGTGTTATGGCGCGGCAGTAATCCAAATGGCGGATTTTCAAGGATCAGCATCCTGAAAATCCGCCATTTTGGGGCGTTTATACCGCCCGGACGTGTGGAGGGATTAGCGTCTTACTGGCGTGTGGTGCGTTCAAAACGGAAGCCCATGCCGCGCACAGTGGTGACATAGCGTGGATCTGCAGCGTCATCACCCAGCTTGCGGCGCAGCCACGACACGTGCATATCCAAGGTTTTCGTGGAGCCTGTAGGATCTGAACCCCATACTTCCCGCATCAGCACGTCACGTTCAACGACGTTCCCGGCCTCACGGACAAGGACGCGGAGCAGGTCAAATTCTTTCGCGGTCAGCTGCAATTCGCGTTCGCCCACGAATGCTCGATGCGCCTGCACGTCAACGCGCACATCCTGCGCAATGATTTCCCCTTCAACAGGTTCACCGCCGATGCGACGCAAGAGTGCACGCACGCGCGCGAGGAGTTCTGCCAATCTGAAGGGTTTGGTCACATAGTCGTCCGCGCCGGCGTCCAGGCCAACGACCATATCAACTTCGTCAGTGCGCGCGGTCAAAATGAGAATCGGAACAGTGAGGCCCGCCGCACGGATTTCGCGGGCAACTTCAAGTCCGTCAATATCAGGTAGGCCGAGGTCGAGGACCACAAGGTCTGCACTTCCTACCTCGGCGAGGGCGCCACGGCCCGTCCCGTGGGCGCGCACGTCATAGCCTTCACGGCCCAGTGCACGCGCTAACGGTTCAGAGATAGCGGGATCGTCTTCAACGAGGAGTACTGTAGTCACCGCAACAGTCTATAACGTTTCCAGAGGAAACTTTCATCTCTTTTGACCTTTATTGGACATTTGTCTCATATGGTAAAGAGGCGAATGAAAAGGCTTGACAGGGTCGCCATCTGCGGTGTTACTGCACGAGCGACACTGCATAGGGGGAAATCACACCAAAGCCGCGCAGTTCCGCCCGAGGGAATTCTTCGATCCGATATTCACGTTCTCCAACGCCGCTGGCAATGGCTGCAGCAGTAGCTGGGTCAGTCAAAATGCGTCCAGCTGGGGCAATATCAACGAGGCGGGACGCTAGGTTGACCGTCGGCCCGAAAACGTCACCGGAACGAGAAAACACGTCGCCACGTACGAAGGAGGCACGCACTGGCAGGATGCGGTCATCGGCGTTGAGATGTTCAATCAAACTCGTCGCCACATTGAGGCCAGTGGCCAAATCATCAGCAATGTACAAGACAGCGTCACCCATCATCTTGACGACACGTCCCCCGGCCTCGGTAATCGTCCACCGACAGGCATCTTCGAAATCTTGAACCAGGTCGACCATGGCCTCGCCAATAAGAGCTGAATGCGCAGTAAAGGACACCATGTCAACGAAACCAAGAGAACGATTAAGAGGGAAACGGGCTTTAGGATTCGCACTACTGCCCCGTTCAGCAATTTCTTTTTCTGTCCGCGCAAGCAGCGCGTCCAGCTGTCGTGTCCACGCATGGGTGAGCATACGTTCAAAAATGGCCACACGGTCAGCAATGTGGTCCAAGACGTAGGCGCGGGCTGCCGTATCATCAAATCCGTGCGTGGCAATAGCATCCTCAACTAATGCCTCTATCTGCCACAGCGCCAGACGGTCAGCAAAATGGGAGTTAGCGCGCAAGAGTGAACGCGACGTGTCCTCAGTCATTTCGCCGCTATCAACCAGTTCCCGCCAAGCAGCAAATACGCCAAGGTCACGCTGAGTGAAAGCCAATGCGTCGTCATCACGCACAGGAAAACCGATTGAGGAACAAAACTCCCGCACGCTTTCAAGGTCATTGCCTGTACGGGTGGCAAGGTCGCGGGCGCTGTGGACCAAGTGCCCACCCAGAAGACGCTTCGATGCTGCTGCAACGATTGATTCATCAGCGCACGCAGGTATGGGGACCACAGTGGTTGCCGGAGGTGCCTTGAACTGCTCCTCGCGTTGCGCTTGAAGCGCCTGCAAGGAGTCTTGCATCGTCGCTATTGGGGAGTTGCCCTGACTGTCCCCGATCACATACCCTCCTGTAGTGCTGTCCTCTCGTGCGTTGTCCCACCACTCAGTGTAATGCAAAATATGCCGTGCGACACACCTTATTTCGTTTTATCTTTCTTTCATCAAAGAAAACTCCAAATATCGAAAGTAATTCAGAGGAGGAATTGACGCCATGCGCCTTGTGCTCGCTTCCAAGTCACCCGCCCGCCGACAAACCCTCGAAAACGCCGGTATCACACCAATTATTCGCATTTCCAACGTTGACGAAGACGCTGCACTTGAGGCACTACCTGACGGACGGGCGTTTTCTGGAGGTTCCACCACACCTGCGGACGAAGTCACCGTCTTAGCTCATGCGAAATGCGGGTCCATTGTCGATCTAGTATGCGCCGCAAACCCAGATATCACCGCTGATCTACCCACCGACGAGGAATTATTTATCGTCGGCTGTGATTCCATGTTGGAAATAAACGGAACGATGGTAGGCAAACCTCGCCAACCCGATATTGCCCGCGAACGCATCGCCGCCATGCGCAATACGGAGGCCATCCTATGGACCGGACACCACGGGGCGCGAGTCAGCCGGGCCGATGAGCACGGCAGGCGTACCCTCATTGACGAGGTGTCGGCCAGTGCTGCAACCACCGTCCGTTTTGGGGATATTAGTGATGCTGAAATTGAGGCGTATGTGGCTTCAGGGGAACCGCTGAAAGTTGCTGGCGCATTTACCATTGATGCGCTTGGTGGACCGTTTGTGACTGGTATCGACGGTGATCACCACTCCGTGGTG
Organism: Schaalia suimastitidis DSM 15538; assembly: GCF_000429105.1. Taxonomy (GTDB): domain Bacteria; phylum Actinomycetota; class Actinomycetes; order Actinomycetales; family Actinomycetaceae; genus Pauljensenia; species Pauljensenia suimastitidis. The sequence goes on along the minus strand of NZ_AUBF01000010.1, from coordinate 116,299 downwards.
GGCATTTCCTTACCTTTGCTGCGACAAATGGCAATTCAGCTCGGTATCTTTTGGCCTGATTTGTGGGATCACCGCCGATCGAATCAATGAGTGAAGTACCCAGCCCCTTTAGGGCAGGCGATGCGAAGGCATTCACGGGCTGACAGCCTTCCGCTCGCTATAACCACGCTATGGGATTAGCGTGCCTACTCTTTGCCTAGACCATAAGGTATGCCTATGGACATGACGAAAGCTTGGGGCATTGGCCTGGCAACAGTGACGAATAACGGCCAGACACTTGACGTATGGTTCCCCCAACCACATATGGGCACAAGACCCGACAATGGTGATGCCGAACTATTGGATCAACTCAGCGCTCTTCAACGCACCGACGATGCACGTGGAGTACGGACCTCAGTTGTTGTCTGTTCGACTGATCTGGAGGATCAGCCTCAATCAACCGCTGACGCCTACCTGCGTCTGCATCTTCTGTCCCATCGTCTTGTCCTGCCCAATACCATCAATCTTGACGGTATTTTTTCGCGCCTACCCAATGTGGTGTGGACAAGCGTGGGTCCGTGTGCCGCAGACAACTTCGAAGAAACCCGTATGCGTCTGCATATGCAATACGGACACCCCGTCAATGTTATTGGCGTCGATAAATTCCCACCTATGGTGAACTACGTCGTACCTTCAGGTGTGCGTATCGCCGACGGCGCAAAAGTTCGCCTTGGTGCGCATCTTGCCGAAGGCACGACGGTAATGCACGCCGCCTTCGTTAATTTCAACGCTGGCACGCTGGGACGGTCCATGGTTGAAGGCCGCATATCCCAAGGTGTTGTTATTGACGATGGGTCCGATGTCGGTGGTGGCGCCTCGACTATGGGCACCCTTTCCGGTGGCGGAAAATCGCGCGTTCGCCTCGGAAAGCGCTGTCTCCTTGGCGCAAACTCTGGCCTCGGGATTCCCCTTGGAGACGATTGCGTGGTCGAAGCAGGGCTGTACTTGACCGCTGGTACGAAGGTGGCACTCATGCCATCGGGCGGTGTCGTTCCTGGTAGCCATGGCCTGTTTAAAGAACCGCGCACGATATCGGCACGTGAACTGGCCGGGGCATCAAATGTTCTTTTCCGTCGCAACTCATTGTCGGGGCGTGTTGAGGCACTTGCCCGTGGCGGACACGGCATCGTCCTCAACGACGAACTGCACGCCACCAACTAATAGGCGCATCAAAGGCGCAGTGCCGACGAGCACAGGGTGGTAGTGAAATACTCACTACCACCCTGATATTTTGGCGCCAAGTCGTGCGCCCACTGTGTCTAGGCGCCCACCGTACGCCGGTCAGATATCGACGCGCGACACGCGCTGGCGCAACGGCACGTAATCGCGTTCCACTTCACCGACGTAAACCTGGCGCGGGCGACCAATCTTGTTTTCTGGGTCCCGCGTCATTTCAACATACTGCGCGATCCATCCTGGCAGGCGCCCAAGGGCGAACAACGGGGTGAACATCTTGGTGGGGAAACCCATCGCCGAGTAAATCAGACCCGTGTAGAAATCGACGTTAGGATAAAGCTTACGCGCCTTGAAGTACTCGTCTGACAGAGCGATTTCTTCCAGCTCCATCGCGATATCCAGCAGCTCATCACGTTTGCCCAGACGCGACAGAACATCGTGGGCTGTTTCTTTCACCAGAGCTGCACGCGGATCATAGTTCTTGTAGACACGGTGCCCAAAGCCCATCAGGCGCACACCTGCCTCTTTATTCTTCACGCGTTCAACGTAATTTTTCACCGGCTGTCCCGTGTCGCGAATCTCGTGAAGCATCCTCAACACGGCCTCGTTAGCACCTCCGTGCAGCGGACCAGCCAAAGCGCCCACACCTGCGGCCACAGAGGCGTACAGATTCGCTTGGGACGATCCCACCAAACGCACCGTTGACGTGGAGCAATTTTGCTCGTGATCGGCATGAAGGATCAACAACATATCGAGTGCGCGTACCAACGCGGGGTCAATATCGTAGGCCTGGAATGGCATACCGAAGGTCAAACGAATGAAATCTTCCGTATAGCCTCGCTGCGCGTCAGGATAAAGCAACGGTAGACCTGCGGCGCGCTTGGCAATATACGAGATCATTGTCGGCACTTTTGCGATGAGCAGAACAAGGGCGTCTTGCAGTTGCTCTGGGTCACGCGGGTCCAACGTGTCTTCATAGTAGGTGGCAAGCCCAGCAATACCGGCTTGCAGGATGGCCATGGGATGCCCGTCGTGGGGGAAGGCAGTGAAGAATGCTTTGAAATCTTCGTGCAGCAAACGGTGCCGTCCAATGCGGCGAATAAAGGCTTCCAGTGTCGAAGCGTCTGGCAGTTCGCCGTGAATCAGCAGGTACGCCACCTCCAGGAAGGACGAGTTTTTGGCAAGTTGCTCAATGGGATAGCCTCGGTAACGCAAAATGCCTTGATCGCCGTCAATGTAGGTGATGGCTGATTTACATGAGGCAGTATTCGTAAAACCGGTGTCCAAGGTGACGACGTTGGCGTCGGCCATTAGACGACCAATACGCACACCGTCCGTACCGACTGTTGCTTTCTCGCACGGTAGTTCAATCGTGGCATCGCCGATCGTTAGGCGCGCGGCGACACTTTCTGGCTGCACGTCAGCCGCATCGGTGCGTGTGGTCGCGGTGTCCTTTGTCATGGGGATGTCCTCCTGTGATTGTGCGGGCATCATTACCGTCGCGTGGTCGCCCGGTACAACATTCAACCGGGACTCTTGTCCCAAGACTAACCTGCCAACAAGAGTTTTGCGCGGCTTTTACCATCCCTTGGACACTGCCCCCACGATACGCTGCGCCGCCGAAGAAATGCGTTCATCAGATGCGGTCAGTGCGACGCGTACGGCTCCATGGGCAGCTTCGCCATAAAAGTCACCGGGAGCCACAAGAATCCCTAATGTGGCGAACCATTGCACGATGGACCACGAATCCCCTCCCCCACGGGCAAAGGTCTGCTCTGCACTTTCCCCAGCTTCGCCTCGGCGAAGCCACAGGTACAGGCCCGCTTGCGACTGAGGATCATTAACGAGGCCCGTACCGTCAAGCGCATCAAGGAGCAGTTCCCTGCGACGCCGGTACGTTTCCCACTGGGTAGCAACGTGATTTGCATCGTCCAGCGCGCGCACCATCGCATGCTGCACGGGCGCTGGCACCATCATGCCCGCATGTTTACGTACCTCAACGACGGCAGCAAGTAACTGAGGATCACCCGCCATGAGGGCTGCACGGTAGCCAGCAAGATTCGACTGCTTCGACAAGGAATACAAGACGATAAGGCCACTCACATCACCGCCACACACCCGTGGGTCAAGGAGAGATGGCACACCTTGGCTGATGTAGGGCTCAGCCCACGGCAATGCGGCGTAGCATTCATCGGCCACAATCACGGCGTCATGATCGCGTGCCCACTGCACAGCGGCACGCAACTCGTCAAGGTTCAACACATGCCCATCGGGGTTGCCTGGCGAATTCAACCACACAAGCTGAGCATCGGGCCACGTTTCGGGGGCGCGCGGGTCAACCGGCGTGGGCGTTGCACCGGCTAGACGTGCACCAATGTCATAGGTCGGATATGCGCACTGCGGAAACAGCACCGTATCGCCCGCTTGAACACCAAGCATCGAAGGGATCCACGCGACTGCTTCTTTGGAGCCGATGGTTGGGATGACACCTGCGTCACCCGGGTCAACCATGTTGCGCCTCATGCACCAGCGGCGAATTGCCTGACGAACCTCAGGTGTTCCGATCACTGTAGGGTAGCCGGGAGCGTCGGCAGCCTCGTGGAGTGCTGTTTGGGCAAGCATCGGCGTTGGATCCACTGGCGTGCCAACGGAAAGGTCACAGATCCCTTCATGATGGGCTGCCGCGATGTTTTTATACGGCGTGAGAAGATCCCACGGGAAGTCAGGAAGTCCAAGGGTACGTGGCAACGGGCTCATGGCAGGCTTTCGTGAGTGGGGCATATGGATCGGCCTGCGGTGCGACGCTTGACGCACACCACAGGCCGACGTGGCTCAGTTCAACGAATCGAGGTAATCCTGGTTTTGTGGAGGCAGCGCGGCAATCATCGGATCGTCAAAATCTTGCACGCCAGCGCGTTGCGCACCGCCGGGCGAACCGAGTTCACTGAAGAAATCGACATTTGCCCGGTAGTAGTCAGACCACTCAGCAGGCAGGTCGTCCTCATAGAAGATTGCTTCTGTGGGACATACGGGCTCACAGGCACCGCAGTCCACGCACTCTTCCGGGTGAATATACAGCGAACGCGCACCCTCATATATGCAGTCCACAGGGCATTCATCAACACAGGCCCGGTCTTTGACATCGACACAGGGTTGGGCGATGACGTAGGTCATGGACTCCTCCTTCAGACATATCTACCCTCTATTATCGCTCACATGAGTCTTCCTGCCGACATGACACCCACTCCGCCTGCGCTGCCGTGGCTGGCGTGGCCTATTGGAACGCGCGTGGTTGTACGCTACCGCCTCGCTGACGGATTGCACGATGCCCTAGGAATACTTGTGGAATCAGCACCTGACCATGTCGTCATCGAAACGAGGCGCGGCCAAGTGCGCGTCGAGGCTGAGACGATGGTCACCGGCAAAGAAGTGCCACCTGCGCGGTGGTAGCGATGGGTGTACCTCAGGTGTCAACTGCACACGTGCTGACAGACATGCGGGGTTATCGGCGTCCTAGCCCCAGCTTGGCGACGGTCCTCGCGAAATTTATGGCACCAGCCTTATGTAGTCGATCAGCCACCGAATATGGAATGTCTCGATCTCGAAAATGCTTCTCAACGAACCGATACGTGCGTTCCACAACATCCGGTGCAGCACTCCAGACCAGCATAAAGAAGTCATCGGGACTATAGACTTCATAAGGAATTTCATCGATATTTAACGGTCCATTAATAAAATCCTTCACATTATTGGTGACCACATAGTCGGCGCAAGCGTCGACTGCAGCACCATGAACATGAGCATCCTTGGGATCAAAAAATGCATCTGGAACATGAAAATCCCGTATTCGACCTTGAGGAAAACCTTCGCGAATCTTGTCAACAATATTGGCTATCTGTCCACCGTCCCATTGAAGATGGTGTTTGCGCAGATTTGTAACAGTTTCCGCGAGGATGTCTTCAGTCCATACGACTTCATGTACCGTGCTGCTGATCGAGCGCCATTAGGCACACCCAGTCTCTTAGCGTCCGCGAGAACCAAACATTCGCGTCCACAAGAACTCTGTTGTCGCCCATACTCGCTGCCCCTAGCTGAAATCTTCAAGGTCATCTTCAAGGTCAAGCATTTCAAGCACTGCTGCTTGTTGGACATGGCGCCGTTGTTTCTGGAGTTTGATAACATCTGCTGTTTTCAACCTATGATGACTTCCCACCATATGCGCCGCCAAAGTACCTTCCTTAATGAGCTTCATTAAGGAAGGTCGGGAAATATCGAGCATTTTTGCTGCGGTTGTGGTTGTCACTTCTTCAGGCACTGTGCCGATAGATATCCGCCGCCCATCGCGCACTGCCGAAAGGGCGAACAAGACCACGCCAAGCAATTCATGAGGAAGCTCAATCGACAGTCCCAACTTACTCGTCAGATGCAGGGCAAGGTCAGATTGACGTGCGGGCTCGAACACTTCGGCATCGATCTTTCGAGCCAATTCCTGCTGCTTTTCTGTGATATTGAGTGTCTCATTGGGGACATTTTGTACACCGGTAGCCACAGCATTCACCTCCACTCTTCAGCTGCCTACAACGCTACATATTTTCACTTATAAGTGCAACCTCATTCGTTTTGTGCCACCACCCTTTGAGGCCGAATGCGCTGTAGGGCAACTCGATAGACTGCCATCATGAAATCCTCGCCACTTGATGCTTCTGCTGCCTCACTTTGGGATGAACGCGGCAGACGCGCAATTGACCTCCTTGGCGTCACCTGGCAACAGTTCCCATCCACTTGCGCCCAACCCGACGAACAACGGCCACCGCTGACCATCACTTCACCCCTTACTGGCACCATCATCGGTACGATCCCCCGCCTCGGCACGCGCGACATACGTGCCGCCACCAAGAGAGCACGGGCAGCGCAACGGCGTTGGACATCCCTCAACGTCCGCGAGCGCTGTCGACGCTTGCTTGCTTTCCACGATCTCGTGTGGAAATACTGTGACCCGCTCGCCGACCTTGTCCAATGGGAGTCAGGTAAGGCTCGCGCCCATGCCTTCGAAGAAATCGCTGATGTGGCAATGACCGCCCGCTATTTGGCGCGTCACGCACCTCAAACCCTTCGTTCTCGCACAGTTGCAGGTACTTTGCCGCTGCTGACACGCACCACAGTCCATCATCGCCCTAAGGGAGTGGTTGCGGTTATTGCGCCGTGGAACTACCCGTTAACACTGGTGGCGTCGGACGCATGCGCCGCCTTGGTCGCTGGGAATGCGGTGCTTCTGAAACCTGATTCGCACACTCCTTTCACGGCCTTAGCGGTTCGATCGTTATTTGAGCGCTGCGGTCTTGACCCCGACCTTTTCCAGGTACTACCTGGTTCTGGTGCCGAGGTTGGAGGTGAGCTTGTTGATAGTGCCGACTTTGTGATGTTTACTGGCTCGACAGCGACAGGCGTTCAAATAGCTACCCGCGCAGCCGCCCACCTCCGCGGCGTATCGTTAGAGCTTGGCGGCAAGAATCCAATGATTGTGTGCTCTGACGCTCCCTTGTCGCGCACGATACCTGGAGCAGTGAAAGCATGTTTTTCCAACGCTGGTCAGCTGTGCGTCTCCATTGAACGTATTTACGTGGTCAGCGAAATTTGGGATCGTTTCGTCCCAGCCTTCGTCGACGCCGTCCAAGCGTTGCGCGTTGAAGCCTCCATGAACTGGCAGGCGTCCATGGGCCCACTGATCAGCAGCGAACATGCTCAGCGTGTCCATGCGCATGTCGTCGACGCCGTTGAAAAAGGGGCACGATTACATGTTGGGGGCTCTTACCGTCCTGATGTTGCGCCAAGTGCCTACGCCCCGACGGTACTCAGTGGGGTGACAGCAGATATGACCGTGTTTGCTCAAGAAACCTTTGGGCCTGTCGTCTCGCTTTACCGGGTGCGTGACGAGGATGAGGCTGTTGCCCTGGCGAATGCCTCCTCCTATGGGCTCAATGCCTCAGTGTGGACGAAGAATCTGCGGCGAGGTCGCGACATCGCTTCACGCTTGGAATGCGGCACCGTCAACATTAACGAGGGCTATGTGGCTGCGTGGGCATCACAGGCAGCTCCCATGGGTGGCATGAAGTCGTCGGGTATAGGTCGACGCCACGGCAGGGAAGGCATCACGAAATATACCGAACCTCAAACGATTGCAACCCAACGCCTGATGAATATTCAAGCACCTAATACTATTGGGGAGGAACGGTGGGCCACTGTGATGTCACTGTGGCTTCGTATGCTCCGTACCTTCGGCTGAAAGTTCACTCATGACATCTTTTCGTCCCACCCGTGTGCCTGTGCGCGGCGCGATTGTCCTTGTTACCGGCGCAGGCTCCGGTATCGGGTTGCTGATGGCGAAAGAGGCTGCCGCCCGGGGCGCGAAAACAGTGCTCCTGTGGGACATTAACGTCGCGGCAGTGCAAGACCTGGCAGATGAACTCACACAAGCAGGGGTACACGCCAAGGCATGGCAAGTCGATGTCGCAGATAGTGCCTCTGTCGATCAGGCAGCTAAGGACGTGCTTGAGACCTTCGGACGCGTCGATATCCTTATCGCCTCCGCGGGGATCGTCACCGGTAAATACTTTGAGGAACTGGACGACAATGACATTGAACGGACCTTTAACGTCAATGTTTTCTCACTCTATCGCTGTGTGCGCCCCTTCCTACCTGGCATGATCGCCCGCGACAAAGGTTCAGTCGTCGTGGTCGCGTCTGCTGCTGGCCTTGTTGGCGTGTCGCGACAAACGGACTATTCAGCATCAAAATTTGCTGCCGTCGGTTTCACAGAATCGCTGCGTTCAGAGCTGCGTCACCGCGGAAGTCATGTCCGCACACTGCTTGTGGCCCCGTACTACATTTCTACTGGGATGTTCGATGGTGTGCAGACGAAAGTTCCGGCTGTTCTACCGATTTTGAAACCAGAAAAGGTTGCGACAACGGTTATCAATGCGATTGAACGCGGCGAGCAACGGAAGGTTTTGCCGTGGTTTGCACATTCGGTGTTGGGCATCAAGGCACTACCTGTACCGATTTTTGACTGGATAACGGATCTGTTCGGGATTTCTTCGACGATGGACACCTTTACCGGGCGCCGCTTGGGGGAAGGTGGCGCCCGGTAAAGGTAGTGGTGTCATTGTGTTAGCGTTGGCCTCTGGTTCCTGCGCTCAGCTGGTCAGCCGATGTGATCTGTTGTCCGTTGGCTGTCACCGTTGCTCCGTCAAGGGTGATACCGCCATTTGCGTCAGCGATATTTCCTTCACCAGCTTGTCCAGAGGCAATGGTGATGGTGCCGCCACTCAACTCAATGGAGCCATTGGAGTCAAGCCCGTCGGCACCTGCGTTAATGTCAACAGTGCCCCCGGAGATCACCAGCGTTGACCCGTCATCCGCTTCGGTGCCGCCTGTTGTGGTTTCAAGGTAGCTGCTGGCGTTGATGCCATCGTCGGACGTCGTGATGGACACGTCGCCACCGGAGATGGTCAGTGCGGTCGATTCGATACCTTCAACTGCGGATTCAATCGTTACCGTTCCGGCAGCGATTTCAAGGGCTTGCTCTGCGTTAATACCATCATCGCCAGCGTTCACGGTCAGCGAGCCGCCGCCAATGAGGATCCATCCGCGTTCTGTGTCGGTAGTGTTATCGGATTTAATGGCATCGCCTGCCGCTTCGACACTAATCTGTCCGTCGTAGACAACGATGTAGTCCTTGCCACGGATACCGTCGTCTGCGCCTGTGGCGTTGATCGTGCCGCTGACAATCACGAGGCCGTCGGAGGCGCTGATCGCATCATTCGTATTTCCGGTGACGATGAGTGTGCCCTCCCCCGCGAAGGTGAGGTCAGATGCCGAGGCGATGGTGGCAACGGGGGTTGCATCATTTGCCACCGTGTAGCCGCTGCCATCAGCGAGGCTGTTTTGCGTGTCCGATTCAGTGTAAATAATAGCTTCATCTGCGCTGACCACGGAGATTGCTGGTCCAGTTGAGCTGCTGATATTGACACCATCTAGGATCAGGACGACGGAATCGGTGTCGGCAGCGGTCACAACGATTTGCCCGTCACTGAGGGTGCCACTGATGCGGTATACCCCTGCCGCGCTAATGGTCACTGTGGAGCCGTCAACGCTTACCGCCGATGAATCCGAGGTTGATCCCGAGTCTGACAGCGTGACGGTGTATTCTTCGGAGCTATCCCACACGAGGTCGTCGGCATCGTAATGCGTGTCGTAGGTGGACAATGCGGTGGTGCCTGCGGTGCTGGCATTCGTGGTGGCGTTTGCCGAGGTGGTAGTTGCCGTGGCGGTCGTCGACGTAGCGGTGGCACTGCTGGTAGAGCCACTGGTGCATCCTGTGGCGACGCCTGCGATTAGCAGGGCTGAGGCGGCCAGAGCTGAGAGGCGAAGGAATGCGGAGTTCTTTTTGAGGGCCATGAGGTCTCCTTACAGTTGGTGTGCTGTTTCGCTGGTGAGGTTTTCCTCTGATAGCCCTTATTTCAGTCGCTGTCCTTATGACGATGCTGTGAAGAGCCTTGGTTGCGCGTGTGGAGGCATTTTCGCCATCATGTGTCCAAATCTATGCAGATCATTACTGAGCATGTACGGTGGAGGTATGAAAACATCTCGTTTCACAGTAACTGCGGCCCTTGTCCTCGGCGCTTCTGCCATGATCCTTGCTGGTTGTGCCTCGTCACAAACGGCATCTTCCGCTGATGGAGCTTGGCCCGCAGAAGTTCAAGAAAACTTTATCTCCGAATGCAAAACCTCCTCCGGCGGCCAGGAAGCGTACTGCACCTGCACAATGGAATTCCTCCAAGGCAAACTCACCTATGAGCAGCTCAGTGAGGCAGAAACCAAGATGCGGGCCGGTGAGTCCACCGAGGAGTTTACTGCGCTCATTATGGAAGCCGGGACCTCGTGCGCTGACAAGCTCACGCAGTAGCTGTCCGTTTGCTTTAACATAAAGGTGGTGCCGCACCCTGAGGTGCGGCACCACCTTATTACTGCTGAGGTGTTTTACTCGTTGTCGAGGTCACGTGCAAGAAGTGCCACCAGAGAGTCGAGGGCTTCAGCTGCCGAGTCATCTTCACAGCTCAGGGTCACCTCATCGCCATTTTTCACGCCAAGCGTCATGATTTCCATGAGGCTAGCAGCGTCAGCTTCTTCACCGTTGAACGAAATGACAATATCAAAGCCTGTTTCGTCAGCTGCGTTAGCGAAGGTTGCTGCGGGGCGTGCATGCAGACCGGAGGCGGAGGCAACTGTTGCGGTGCGAGTGATCATGGTGGAGTCCTTCCATCGGGGAGATGGCTAATGCCGTCTCTTATGTTATTCGATTGCTATGTAGTGATGTAAGTAATTGGGCCCATATTTTGCCACGTGGACAATCAACCCACTCGGGTACATTATGGCGTTGTCAATCTGACGACGTGGAGCGTCAAATACGAGATTTCGTCTTCGCTTAACGGTTCGCCTAACCGCAATTCCATGAGACGCGCAATAGTCTGCGCACACTCATGACCTTTGGGGTAAGAGGTACGTATCGCTTCCACTATTGGGGGTGCCTGATCAACGAGCTGCTGATCACGTTTAACTCTGACGAAAAGGTAACGCAGATGGGTAATGAAACGTGCCGCACTGATTGAAGACACGTCTACTGTCAGATCGAAGGCGCCCTCAACCACCTCGATTATTTGCTGTATGACGCCAGTCATCGTGTATGTCCACGAGAGATCTCCCGTAGCAAAACCAGCATTCACCAGGTGCAAGGCTAGCGCCGTCGCTTCGGTTTGAGGCAGGGCAACATCAAGTTCAGCATTGACCGCATCGAGGAGTAGTCCTGCACGCGCATACTCATCGGGATACAAGTGGAGCACCTCTCCTGTGAGTGGGTATTCCAGGATTTGTCCACTGTGTGTGCGGTTGATGGCCAGCGTGAGGTGATCAGCCAGGGCAATAACCAGCGTAGGGTTCGCCAACGCCGCCTCGTCGATACCGACCTGTCGAGCTGAACGCACGACGAGTTGGATCATTTCAGGTGTGATTTCGGCGAGAAGTTGCGCCATATGGTCGGGGTCGCGCCCATCGGCAGGAACGAAAGTACGCACCACTTTCGTCATGTCGACAGCGTCACCGGCTTTCGCTTGGTAGCCGAGCCCGCGCCCAGTGAGGATTACTTCCCCTCCGTCGGCTCGACGAGCGAGGACGACATTATTGTTGAAGATGCGTAGTAGCTCCATCTCCATGCGGGGTCTTACTCCTCTCCGGGCGCAGGCTGCGACTATCGACAGTCAGATGATCAGCGGTTAATGCGGACCACGGTATCACCAGCACGTACGCCGGTGCCGGTGAGAGCTTCGACGCCAGCAAATGCCTTGGTGTTGGTGACCGTCATCATAGTTGTTGTGTCGTATCCTGCGGCCTCTACCTTGGCAAAGTCCACGGTCACGAGCAGATCACCCTTGGTGACACGCTGTTTCTTGGTCACTGCGACATCGAAACCGTCACCATTCATCTGCACGGTGTCGATACCAACGTGGATAAGGACTTCGACTCCGTCATCGGATTTAATGCCGAATGCGTGTCCACTTGATGCGACGGTGGCCATCACACCTGAGATTGGAGCAACAATACGTGCTTCTGTGGGGACAATACCGACGCCTTCTCCTAAAGCGCGCGACGCAAAGACCGGGTCAGCAACTTCATCAAGAGACAAAACCTTACCGGCAACTGGGGCACCAATGACCTCGGTCGGCTCACCGTCGGTAAGGACCACCGCGGGAGCCGCATGAGTGGGTGCATGCGCTGGTGCGGCGGCAGGGGTTGTGGCAGTGATGCGGTCAGCTACCTTTGCCGCGGCTTTAGCTGCTTTCGCTTCAGCTTTTTGTTCGGCCGTGCGGTAGTCGAAGGTGAGTACCAGTGTGAATGCGACAAAGAACGCCACAGCGATGGCGATGCCGTAGATCCACATTGGATCAAAGACGGGGATGGTTAGTAGCGATGTAAATGCGAATGCTTCAGTCTTCACGCCGCCAGAGCTTAGGCCCAGTAGTGCAATTGTGAGGCCACCAGAGAAACATCCGACCAACATCAGCGGGTAGATGCGCTTGAAGCGCAGGTGGATACCATAGAGCGAGGGCTCGGAAATACCGCCGAGGAGGCCCGCAGCCAGTGCACCAGTTGCGGTCTGTCGCATCTGAGTTTCTTTATCACGGATTGACAGTGCCAAAACGCCAGCCGTTGCACCGAAGCACGCGAAGTTCCATGCGCCCATGGGCCCTTGGATGAAGTCGTAACCGAGGCTTTGGATATTGACGAGCATGAGAGCGTTCAACGGCCAGTGCAAGCCAAGCGGCACTAGGAACGGGTAGATCATGGGGATGATCAGTGCGAATACGAAGGGGGCGTTGGTGTTGAGCCATGCGAGTCCAACGCCAAGGCCGTTACCCAGCCAGACCCCTACGGGACCGATAATAAATGCGGTCAGTGGAATCATGATGCCCATCGAGATGAAGGGAACGAAGACCATCTGAACATTCGTGGGAATAATCTTCTTCAAGACTCGGTATAGTACCGCCAAAACGGCAACCATGATGAGCGGAACGAAGACGTTGCCACTGTAGTCGTTAAGTTGCAGGGGCAGGCCGAAAATGTTGGCGGTGCACGACGAGGTGCCAAGGAGTTCATTGGTGACACACACGGTGTCCGGGAAGCGCTCGACTTCGTCCAGGCCAATGAACTCGGGGGTCATCAGTGCTGCCATGACGGTAGCGCCAAGCCATGGGTCAATGTCGAGTTTTTTGGCGGCGTTATACGCCACCATGATGGGCAGGAAGTAGAAGACTGCGCGCCACAGCGTGTCAACGAAAACCCAGGATGCGGATTTGTCAGCAGCGCGGAAGTCGACGATATGCATGGCGTCGAGGACGGCAGCGAAAGCGATGATGAGCGACGCGCCCAGCAGAACGCCAAGCAGCGGACGGAAGGAGTCAGAGAGGTATTCGAAGAAGGAGTCGAGCCAGGCGACTTTGCCGCGCGCTTTGGAGCGAGCAGCGGCTTTCACATCTGCATCAGACATGCCGTCACCACTTGCTTTGGCTGCTCCGCCTCCCATGCCGGGCAGCGTGTTCATTGCAGCGAAAACGGTTTGTACACCACCGCCGATGACGACTTGGAGGCGATCACCTGCCTGGGGAACGACGCCGAGTACGCCATCAACGGCGTCAAGTGTGGCTGAGTCGACGCGACCTGCGTCAACGAGTTCAAAGCGAAGCCTGGTCGCACAGTGCGTCAGACTTGCGACGTTTTCAGCGCCGCCGATTGCCGCGAGGATCTCTTTCGCGGTCTGGATGTCGGACATCTCTGTCGCCTTCCTGCCCATTTTGGGCAACAAAAAAGACCCGGGCACACGCCTATGGCGTATTCCCAGGTCTTGCCTCGTCAGAGTAACAACCCTGTTGTTCATTCGGTTCGCACCGCGGGGGGTGCGCACAAACACAGAGCCTAACAGTGGCGGAGATGAATGCCAAGAGGCAAGCAAATGTAATGTGGAGCACATCTCATGCGTGAGGATGACACAAGCCCGGCAGTGACATGACGACTCGTCGGCTTCACACTGGAGCCGTATGGCGTCACATTGGCCATATCTGTGCAGCTCACGACATGCGCCCAGCCCACATTCAGCACACCTCCTGGCAGCTACTTCACGCTTCGTTGCCAAGTGACAGGATTTATCCCACGAGCGCTTCGCCTTGAACGCCCTGTCGGATACTCAATTGGTTGTTCCACGGATCGTAAACCGTGAGTTGCCCATCGCCTCGTTGATAGGCTACGCCTGCATAGGACAGTCGATCTTCCAACGCCGCGATACTGTCTGCCTCAGGCAAGAAGAGGTCGATATTGGCCAGTCCGAGCGTATCGTGACGCCGCGATGCTCCCGCAGAGTTCCAGGTATTCATCGCCATGTGGTGATGGTAGCCTCCTGCAGATACAAAAATGGCTGAGTTACCAAGGCGCGCGGTGAGGTCAAAGCCGAGCGTGTCGACATAGAAGGCGTGGGCTGTTTTTGTGTCGCCCACTTGCAGGTGAACGTGTCCGACGTGAGCGAGCGACGACTGCGACCATTCCGCGAGGTCAGGTCGGATGGCTTGACGTATTTCGTCGTCATTGAGGTGTTCGCGGATAAACGCTGCCGCGTCGATGTGAAGGGTATCCATAACAACGAGGCCATTTTTCCATTGCCATTCCTGCCGCGGACGGTCCCAGTAGAGTTCCACACCATTACCTTCAGGGTCAGTGAAATAGAAGGCTTGGCTCACCAAGTGATCACCGGGTCCAACATAGTGCTGTCGGTATTTGGCAAGGGCGCTTGCAAGATGCGCAGCAAGAACAGCCTGTGTGGGAAAGAGGATGGCGACGTGGAAAAGTCCGGCTTCTCGTGGTGAAGGTCGGCGTAGTGTGTGATCTTCTTCGAGGATGAGGATCGGTCGCTTCTCTAGGCCAAGTACAATATCGTGGCCGTGTCGACCGATTTCGCTCAGGCCGATACCGCGCGTATAGAAGTCATATACCGCCGCGATGGCGTTGACGCGAAGGCGAACTGCGCCTAGGTCGATATTGTGTGGAAGTTTATCAAGGTGTGTCATCGCCATTTCCTGCACTTAGGTCAATAGCGACAAGATTAGTTGAATCATTAAGTTTATGATAGCGGAGATGCCTGTGACAAGCAGCTCATCGATTCAGGTGTAGCGTACCTATAAAGCGGCCTCTGCAGCACTGTGCCCCAGGTACACCACCGTCGTCGTAGGTGAACACCGCAGAAATACGCTGACGCTGTAGTCCGCGTGTAGGCTTCACCGCAACGTTCCCACGCGAAGGCCCGTACTTACTGTTGCCGCGTGCGATATCGCTGTCGCAGCGTGCTTCGAATTGCCATCGCCGCGTGCGATATTGCCGAGGCGCCCTGTAGCGGGCCAAAATGCGCAGTACAGGGCGCTCCGCCTTCGCATCACCCGCATTGAGCACGCGCGCGCTTACAGGTAGTGCGCGCGCAATGTATCAGCATCCAGAGCTGACAAGTCGGCAAGCGTGACGTCGAAAACGGTGCGTGCGCCACACTCGCCTCGTGCCGCCATACGCGCCACAGCACGCGCCATCGCAACCAGCACCGAACCTGTAAACTCCGGGTTCGAGCCAAGCTGCAGCTCAAAATTCGCATTCGCCCACACACCTTCTGATGTCGCACCTCGGCGGATAACAACGCCGCCGTGAGGCATCCCCGAGTGTTGATCTGCTAGTTCTTGCGCCGAAATAAATGTCACGGTTGTGTCATAGTCTGCGAAATAATGTGGCATCTGGACGATCTCGCGCTCGATGCGGTCCCGATCTGCCCCTTCTTCAGCCACGACATAGCAGTCACGCTTGTGCATTGAGCGGGTTGTGAGCGTCACTTCGTCGCCACGCTTGACGGCATCAACCGTTTCTTCAACAGGTAGGGTGTACTGCTTGGCATCTATGACACCGTCAATGCGCCGCAATGCGTCCGAATGCCCCTGGGAGACGCCGGGTCCCCAAAACGTTGTACTTTCGCCGTGAGGAAGGATCGCCTCGCCAAGAACCCGAAGCATTGAAAACAGGCCAGGATCCCAACCCGTGGAAATCAAGGCAAGCTTGCCAGATTCTTTCGCGGCGGCATCCACGGAAGCGTAATAGGCGGGGATTTTTGCGTGGGTGTCGAAAGAGTCCACGGTGTTGAAGTAGGCTGCGGCCTGCGGCCCCTGTTCAGCCAGGTCTGTGGCTGATCCACCGCAGTTCAGGCACACATCGACAGCGTCGACCCAGTCCGGCATCTGGTCAATGTGAGCAACGGGAACACCGTGGGCGTCAAGGGAGGCCGGGTCACGTCGCGTGAAAACGACGACGAGCTCCATATCAGGGTTTTTTTCAATCGCTGCTTGGGCGCCTCGTCCCAGGTTGCCGTATCCATTGATCGCGACCCGTATCATCGCACTTCTCCCCTCAGTTGGACGTGTATTGCACGGCGTTCGTGCGCGGAAACTGTGGTGCCCACGATCGAGACACGAGCACGCTGCGTCGAGCTGGGTTCCAGCCTACGTGAGCATCGGTGGCGGCATCTGAATACGCCCACATTGCGTCCGCGGGCCGGAAGAGACCACGGTGGTGTGGCCGCTGGAGCACAGGCGCGAACCGCCACGCAACGCAGTTGGAACGCAGGAAAACCGCGGGCATTACAGCATGAGCGCCGCCACCCACGCGAATAACAACATGCCGATATTGCAATGGAAGAAAGTAGGGATCACCGAGTCGCGGATATGGTCATGACGCCCATCGGCGTTAAGGCCCGCGGTCACGCCCAGCGAAATCGTCGAAGCGGGAGACCCAGCGTCGCCCAGCGCGGCAGCAGCACCCAGGAGACACACAGCAGCCAGAGGTGAGAAACCTAATTCAAAGGCGAGCGGCAGATAAATCGGGGCGAGGATCGGCACTGAAGCGAAAGAATCACCAAAGCCTAAAGTGATGAACAAACCGACGAAAAGCATGAGGAACGCACCGATGATCTTGTTGCCGCCAATCAACGAGGCCGTCGCGGAGATCAGTGCCTCAACTTCACCTGTGGCGGTCAGCAGACCCGCAAACCCGGAGGCGACGGTGATAATAACGGCGATCTGCGCCATCATTAAAAGCCCTTGGGTAAACACGTCGTCTTGTTCGCTCCAACGGAATACGCCACCCACGCTGAGCAGCACGAAACCAACCAAGGCGCCGACGGTTAACGAGTCGAAAGCAATTTGGAATGCCAGGGTCGCAGCCAACGCCAAAAGCGTCATCACCAGGGAGTATGGGCGCATTTTTGACGTCGTTTCCGAGGCGGCAGTAGCCAGTGGCGATGTCGGCAGCGGCGCAGCGTATTGCCGAGGCTTGCGGTAAGTGACGAAAACCGCGAAAAGCATACCCGCCACCAGGCCCATCACCGGCCAAAACATTGCTGTCATCGCCAGATTTGCGGTGGCTTCCACACCGTACTGTGCACCAAATTCGTTGACATTAGGGGCAAGTATTTCGCCCAGGTAGATGGCGCCAAAACCAGTGGGGAGAAGCAGATACGCCGCACTCATTGAACATGCGAGGATACAGGCGACAGCACGCCGGTCAACGCTCAGAGCGTTGAGGACGCTTAACAGTGGCGGCACGACAATGGGAATGAAGGCGATATGGACGGGGATGAGGTTTTGCGACAGCAGGGCCATCAGCATAAAAAGGCCGTAGAGCGCCCATTTGACGCCTTTTCCAGCGTTGTCGGTGCCGACTTTGGCTGAAATCCACTGGGCAAATATTTCAATCAGCCCTGAACGTGACAATGCCACTGCCAGTGCTCCCACCATGACGTAGGTGATGCCGACTTGTACGCCTGTAGGTAGCGCCTCGTTGAAGGCGGCGATAGTGCCGTCAAGACCAAGGCCAGCGTGAAGGCCGCCAGCCAACGCTGCGATGATCAGGGCCACGGTCACCGGAACTTTGACGATACACAGCGCCACCATCAGCGTAATCGCCAATACGATTGAGTTGACGCTGTATCCGGCAAGTTCACAGCCAACGAATACGACACCCAGCACGGCAAGGGTGATCACCGCGTAGGGCGGAAAGATTTCGGATAAGGGTATTGACGAGGCGGTGGTGCGGGTTTCGCTTTTGTCTTGGGTCACTGTGTTCATGATGAGTCCTATCTCCCGCGTTGATCGTAGTGAGGTCAGCCGGTCGCCGGTTGGATCGATCACATATGGGACAAGGCAGTAACGGCGGCTGTTCATCTCCCGACGTGCCGCGAGGCACCGCACAAGGTTGCCACGAAAATACCGAGTAAGGTCGATGAATGGGAAGCAGAGGCACAATGAGGCAAGTTAGCCAACGAGGAGTCCGACAAAATGCGAGATCGGCGCCGTGAATCAGTCCGGTTCCCGCAAGTCCGTTAGAGGCTGCAAGCGAGGTGGAGACAGGCCAAGCTCCCAATCCTTGACTGCATGCCTGCGTCCTTTTTCTAAGACAGACTAGAGCATCGCCGCCAGATCCAGATATCGCCGCATCCCTTCGTTGGTGGGTTTCACTCCAAATAACACAACGACGAGCGCCATGTCAGTGTCCACCGCTTTCGCCGGTCTAATGCCAGTAAGGCTTTTTCAAATCTCGCCCACCGGCTTAACCGACCATTTTTCCACTTGAACCAACGACTCTGTGACATTACACGGTGATGGTCACGGGATTTTTGTTATTCGCCATTCCCACCGTACGGCTCACCTTGGGATTTCCAATTGCAAAAGTGATTTCTTGGTAGGTCTGTGTTTCCCGTAGGGAATACGAAAGAGCGGCTCCCACACGTTCTTTTGAAATGTAGTTCCATTCAATGTGTATGCGAAGTCGAAGGCTCTTCGCTTCTCGTGGAGATAATCCATCACCTGCGCATAGACCTGATCTGAAAACGCCGTCTTTTGTCCCCAATCATCAGCTTCAGTGACCTTTTTAGAACACTACCGCTTCTCTAACAGAACTAATGTATCCCTCCGAGCCAAAGCGATGTTATCGGCAGCGATTCCAAGCGATCTCCCGCCCGTTGTCCCGTTCCCGCGGTCAGGACCACGCCTGCGAGGAATTCATCGCCAAGACGGTCCCTGAGACCTCTCACATGCTTGAAATGTCCGGAGATTGCGGTGACAGCCGACTTCACCTCAACAGCGATGACACCCTGCGGGGTCTCGATGATTACATCAATCTCCGCCCCATCACGGTCACGGTAATGAGACAACTGGTACTCGGTGCTGGACCACGCCTGCTGCCGCGTAAGCTCGCCGATAACGAAGCTCTCCACTAGGGGTCCAAGGTGATCGGAACCTTGGAACGAGGCGAGGTGTTGGGCGTTGAGCCCGGACAGTGCCACCGCCAATCCGCTGTCAGTGAGATAGCACTTGGGGCGCTGGACTTGGCGCTTGGTGAGATTGCGCGACCAGCTGGGCAACCGTTGAACCAAGAACAGCGATTCCAGCAGGTCCAGGTAGCGAGCAACAGTCCCTCTGGCCACACCCAGCTCCTGTGCGAGCCGATCTTGCACCAGCTCGGCCCCGGGCGCGGCGGCAAGCAGTAACAACAGCTTGCGGAGCACGGAGGTTTGCGCCGTTGCCACGTCAGCAGCATCACGCTCAACCAACCGGTTGGCGTAGTCTCGCAGCCAGGCGGTCCGCATCCGAGAGGATAAGCCCTGCACAGTTGGAAATCCCCCTGTGACCAGTCTGCCGATGATATCCGTCCGATCTGCCACAGGAGATGGTTCACGGTCGGCCTGCAGCAGCCATGTCACCCAGTCCTCCTTAACACCAGCGATCTCCCCTTGGGAAAACGGATGCAGCCTGACCGTCATGGCCCTACCCGCCAACGAATCCTCTGCACCGGGGAGACGAAGCAGGTTTGCGGACCCGGTCAGGATGAAGCGTCCAGGGCGTCGATCCGCATCAACGACTGCTTTCAAAGGAAGAATCAGCTCGGGACACCGCTGGATCTCGTCGATCACCAGACACCCTTGCCCCGCAGCGGCAAGGAATCCGATGGGATCATCATGGGCATAGGCACGTGTTGCGTCGTCATCCATGGTCGTGAAGACTGTGGAATCATCACCCAGCATCGAAACAAGAGTCGACTTGCCCACCTGCCGAGCACCTTCCACGACTGCGATCGGTGAGACTCCGAGTACCTCGTCAAGCCAAGGCGCTACGTTCCGTTCCAGCAACTCCATGGAGAAAGATTAGCATTTCGCGGTACGGCCACTGACGAAACGCGATACAAATTAGAACGAAACGCGAAGGCAGTCCTAGCGTATCGCGAGACTTAACACCGGAGATCTTCGCCGAACGGGCCAGTATCGTTCATCCGACAGACACATCGGCTGGTCGCTAGATCTCCTAGGTTCGCAACAGACCGCCAGACGCATCTGAAGCGGAACTCTACGACGTGCCAGAGGATCTGTAAGCGGCTGCCAATGACATGCGCGCCGATGATCGCAATCGTCGCACTCACGGTCTGCATGTCAGGGCTCTCGGCCCACGGAAAGACAGCCCGCTTCGTGCTGGTAGGGACGCAGCCTAGGAGCGTGACCTCACGTTGCTCGGCCACGCCATGAATGACATCCCAGGTCCTAGTGCCCTCGTGGTAGAGCGTCACCCCAAGAGCGAGATTGGAGGTGATGCGGTCCTCAAATGCACCGATCAGCGAGAGCGCGAGATTACCTCACCGCCATGCCGCACAATGCCTGGAACCCACTTATCAGGATCGTCCCGTAGCCACCACAAGCTAGCCGCCTCGACTGCCGCATCGAGATTCAGAGGACCGCTGGTCATTGCTGTTGTTAACAGCTATACATTAAACCTCAACTTCTCTGGGCCTCCAACAGATCTAGTTCCTTGTCACCTCACCAGACGCATTCCCACCAACTGGCGTCCACAAGCGGTCGATGGGGATCACATGCAAACGATCCTGGTAGGTATAGGAGCGCTTACCTGCGGTCATCATAATGCCGCCCAGGAAACGGTCGCCGAGCAGATCCCGAAGTTTGGCCATGCCGCGAAACTCCGAGCCCGGCGCTCGCTCGCTCGCTTTGACCTCTATAGCAAGCACACGTCCGTCATCATGCTCGATGACGAGATCGACCTCGTCGCCGTCACTGGTACGCCAATGCCCGAGCGCAACCGGCTCCCCCAGCCACGAAGCCTGTTTGCGGACCTCCCCCACCACGAATATCTCCAGAAGATGACCAAAATCGGTCAGGGCCGCCGGGTCGAGGCCTCGCAACCGGTTTGGGGTGAGGCGAAGCAGCCGTGCGGCAAGTCCCGAATCGACGACGTGGACCTTCGGCTTGACACTCACCCGGGAGCGCAGCGTCTTGCCCCAGGCAGGAAGCCGCACGACCAGAAACAGATCCTCCAACAGACGCAAGTGATTCTCGGCGGTTGCTCTATTGATCCCCAGGTCCTCCGCTGCGGCGGAGACATTCAGCAACTGCCCCGTCCTCGAAGCCACGTGACCCAGCAGATCGGCAAGGGCCTGACGCTCCCGAACTCGACTGAGCTCAACGGCATCGCGTTCGACCGAAGCACGAACGAAATCGTCAAACCATCGCGCGCGCGACGCCCCTGTACGGCGCAGCGCTAACGGCATTCCGCCTGAGCAGACCCGATCCACATACTCGTCCCTAGAGGTCGTTGATGTGGGGAGCACCGCCACCGTGTCCGCGACATCTGCGAGCAGACGCTCAAGGAAGTCCTCCCGAACGCCGACGATCTCCCCTTGCGACAATGGCCAGATCACTTGCGAATGCAGGCGACCCGTGAGTGCTTGGGCCGTGCGCGGCAAGGTGTCTTGCCGCGTGGATCCCGTGATGACCGCAGTACCCGGATTGCTTCCCTCTCGGTTCAGGCGCGCCTTGATCACGTCCAGGACGTCCGGGAGACGCTGGTACTCATCGACGCACAGCGTCGTAGCCGTCGATACGGCGGACACCAGATTCCCTTCCACGGCCTCACGGACCTCAATGTCGTCGAGGTCGATGACGGTACTTCCCACCTGCGCCGCGAACGTGCGCAGCACTGTCGATTTGCCGACCGATCGGGGACCGTGAAGCGCCACCACCGGCTCCACGCGCACCTGTTCCACGAGGAGCTCTCCCACCCGGCACGGAACGACACTCGTAAGCTTCATGGACCTCACCTAGCATTCGCGAGCCACTCTAGTAAGCAAACATGAGCACCTTAACAAAGCAAATATGATCGCTTGCCGATGCAAACAAACACAGACCCTTCTAGCACACGTGGAGCTTGTGGCCGAGGAAGGTTCCAGCCGAGGAAGCTCCCGGAATCAGACACTGAGTTTAAGCCACTTTATCCCCACATTATAGAATCACGGCAAGATAAAGACTAAGGGCGCGATCATCACCAGAAAAGACCACTGGCACTTTGTTCCGCGTGGATACTAACGCAGTCTCACCACCCTTGTTCCTGGCTATGCGCCGAACTAGGTCCAGCTGTGCGTCTTTCACTCGCTCGCTCCGCTCGCGCCGCATCTGTCAAAGCGTCAGAAACTAGGAAACAACCCCACCTGCCATGGCCCTCAGCAGAGCGCTACCCAGCGCGTCAATCACTTCTTCCCGCCATTACTCATACGTTAAATCTAAACTCATCTGGTTACGGTTCTTCCATCTCCTTAGTCCTGATATTGCGCCGTTTCTACGCTCTCAGGTAGGCTGATACAGTAGGATCGTCCAATAAGGCAGGGTGAGATGGCAGGCGGCACAAGGCGAGCGAGCATCTCCATCCTAAACGGTCGAGCAACGCTGAACCCGCCCAGTGACACTCGCAAGACCTGGACGATCAACTACCGCGATCCCATCACGGGCAAGCCGAAGAGCACCAGCGGAGGGCACACCCGCGAGGAAGCCGAAGACCGCGCAGCGGAGAAACTGGGCGACTGGGTTCCTGAGCATCGACGCAAGGCAGCGACGCCTCCCACCCTTCGTGAAGCCTTCGATGAGTGGATGGAAGCCGAACGTAGCCGGTGGAACACACGAACGGCGGACAACTACTCCTACGTGGGTGAGCGGTTCCTGAGCATCTACGGCGAACAACCGATCACGACCATCACTCCGGCTGACATCGCCAAGATCGACCTGTCGCACCTGTCGCGCGGGCAGCAGAAGAAGACCAGAAGCCTTCTGAAAGGTGTCTTCAACCGTCAGAAGGACAAGTGGCTCCGCTACAGCGTTGAGGAACTCGTAGCCGCTGTGAAGGTGACGGGAACGAACTCGTCTGATCCCAGCGCACAAGTTCGTCGTGGTGACATCCCTCGCCCGGACTGGGTGAATAGCGTGCTGGTATGCGCCTACACGACCGTTGATTCGACCTACACGAGACGGAGCGGACGCGAGGTCATCCTCCAACCAAGTGACTTCAACAGGGGTCTCCCTGACGAAATCGTCGCCAAGCAGCGCCGTGGTATCCCGAACCACTACTCGGATCGAGAGAAGCGCATCGCGGAGGAAGAGGTCGAACTTGCTTCGCGCTTCCGTCAGTACGGTCTGATCACAGCGCTGGGTGCCGGTGGAGCTCTTCGGATCGGTGAAGTCCTCGCGCTTCGAGTTCGCCATTTCCTTGATGAGGACGATCTCGACTTCGAGACGATGCTCGAACCGACGATTGACGATGACACACCACTATGGATGCAGTACATGGGTCGCGTCGAAGTCGTGGAGCAGGCAAGCCAGGCGAGCAAGGGGAAGATCTGGCTGACGCGCCCGAAGGGTCGCAACGGCGGAAAGATCCGAACGGTCTGGCTCCCTGCCGTCTTGCCGGGAGGGAGCAGCTCTCAGTTTGTCTATGGTCGAACGACGGTGCGCGAGCAGATCACGAACTACGTCGAGCGGTTCGCTGATCCGTCCGTGTCGCTCTGGACGATGACAAGGGGCGAAGCGCTGACGCTGTGGTCGTATGGCTACCCGCCGTTGGCGTTCATGCTCTGGCTCAGACTGACTGAGTTGTGGAACAGCCCGGTCGTTCAGCGGCAGGGCAACGTAGCGAAGAAGAAGTCGGTCTTCAGCAGGTTGCTCCTGTTCCCTACGCGAAACCCGGCGAGGCTCGGTCGTGACGGTCTCCCGAACGTGATGTTTGCCCCGAACTGGGAGGGCGACGCCACGATTGTTGAAGACACAGGCACCTACCAGAGCAGCACGAACCTCGCAGTGCGCTACATGAACCCGCTCTACGACTACGTGAGCGAAGAGATGGGCGGTTACTACCCCGCACACCAGCAGAACAAGTTGTCAGGTCGTAGAGGCTGGACGCACCACGGGCTTCGTCACTATGCGATCTCATCTTGGCTTGCGTCGCCGCTTGTTTCACTTCCCAAAGCATCCGAAATGGCTGGACACACCAACGTCGGCTTCACACTTCAGCGCTACGGTCACTTGTTTGGCGGGGATGATGTTGAACGACGCGGCTTCGAAATCTAAGGAGATGAAGTGACTGAACCGAGACGAGAACGGCAAGAGTGGGCACCGCGCAAGGTTGAGCACGCTGTGTCGTTCGAGGACACTCCCGCTCCTGAGGCAACCGAGACGACACTCGTGACCCTCGCGCAGCGGTGGGCGGCTGGTGAGATCTCATTGGACGAAGCGATGTGTGCCGCACGGAGACTGACCTACCCTGTTCGCCGGGAGGCTGATGACGGGCACTGGTTCGACGGAGAACAGGACAACACGATTCAGGCTGTCCAAGCACTCGTCGGCACCGGTCTCACCTTCGAGCAGTTCGCCAAGTTCTCAGAAGAGTTTGCCGAAATCTGAAGGCGCGCTGCCGATGCGAGCAGTTCAGGAAGCAGCACGGATCGCGGCGCGGCTCCAGTCACTGTCTGCTGGACGGGTGACCATCTTGAACATGGGCTGGTCTGACGATGGCAGCCTGCTCCTCGCAGTCAGCACGCCTGAGGGTCGAGTGCGCCTCGCAGTGGCTCCATCGGACTGTCAGGGCTTACGAGAGCATCCGATCCCGGTAATTTGGTCGGAGATCCATCGCGCCGACACCAGATGACCGATAGTAGGCAGTCACTTGCCGATGCTCTCATCAACTCTCAGATCTGATCGTATAGAAGTCACAAAAGCATCGAGCCTCAGAGAGTATTCTGCCATAGCGGCATTGAAGTTCTGAGCGATAAAGCGGTTGTCTCCACGCTCAAACTCAGTCCTCAGGTACTCATCAACGCATTCGGATATCGACTCGAGTTTCTGTCTCACATCGGCACTACCGATGGCTGCCAGTCGGTACACCTCCAACTTCAACTCGTCATTGGCTTCAAAAAGGCTTTGGAGGGCATTAGCTGCACCCTCGTCGCGCTCCTTTGCTTCCTTACGGCGCTGACGAGAGGCAAACAAGTTGGGGTTCTCTCGTCCAGAAAGAGATGAACCCATGGCTAGAAGCGCACGCTCCATTCGATGAACTATGCCAATTGCGCTGAAGTACTCTTCACGGCGCAACCCAAGCAACGAGTCTCTTCTAGTCTCTCGGAGCCCCGTTCGTGTAGTCCGCCACGTTGTGTACGCCCCGACCGTCGCACCGAGCAAGGTACCAAGCAGGGTAAGGATCGACGTACCGTAAAGTTCCCAGAATGACTGACCGGAGGAGACGGCGGCAGCCTCATCGACTGCCTTCAGCACAAAGATCAAGTTGCCGATCATAGATGCACCGACGCCTCTGTCGGAGTCGTTCGTGAAGCGTCAGGCGTCTGGCGGTTGATCAGCGCTTCCAGGGAGGACGCGATCTCCAGATCTCGTTCGGTTGAGCCTTCTCCCCTGTGCTTTGCCGCGATCTCAGCAACCTTCGCCAACCCAGCCGCGCGGTGGGCGCTCTCAACCTCAGAAGCGATGGTCTGTAACTCGATGTCCGTATCGTCAAGTTCATCAACGGGATGCCCCTGATCAGCCAAGGCGCGGAACAGGTGCAGGTTCGCCCACATCCGTTCCTTGTTCGTCTTGCGGGTGCCGTCCTTGCTTACGCCTCCACTCGACCAGACGACGCTCTTAGTGATTGAGTGCCACCCTTCCCACAGCCGTTCGGTGGTGGGGGTTGAAGTGTTCGACATGAGCGCGTACGCACCGTGGTCTGTGGCGAGATCCATCAGCCAGCGGACCTGAGCGGTGATGTTCTGTGTCGCGTCCGCCTTCGCGTACTGATCCGAGATCGTGTACTCCGCATCGGTCGAGTCTGTGGCGTAGGGCGGGTCGAGATAGATGAAGTCTCCGCCGCGCAGTTGCCCTTCGGCTTCCTTGAAGTCGCGGTTGTAGAACACGATCTTGCGTGAGTTCAGAAGTTCCGAGAGTAGCCGGATGTTGGCAATGGGCGGACTGAAGTAGTCCTTGCCGAAGGTGTTCTTCGTATTTCCGTCCTTGCCCACCTTGTAGCCACCACCGAACGAGACGGTGCAGAGGTAGATCATTCGTCCAGCACGCTCGTATTGCGTCTTCAGGTCGAGCAGACCGTTGCGATCCCAGTCTCGGATGCTTAAGAAGTAGTCGCGGCTGTGCCGGTCGCGGTGCTCTTCGAGTTCTTCAACGATCTCTTCGGGGAAGTCGCGCACAGCCTTCCAAGTGGTGATGACCTCTTCGCCGTAGTCGGACAGGTAGAACACCTTGTCGGGGTAGCGTCGCAGCATCTCCAGCGCGACAGCGCCTCCGCCAAGGAACGGCTCGAAGTAGTTGCCAAACTTTTCAGGGATGTTGTTCCTGATGAACGCTAGCATCTTCGTCTTGCCGCCAACGTACGGGTATAGCGGCTTCACAGCCTTGAAGCGGGCTTCGTCGGCTGATGCGGTGGGGATGAGAGCGATCTGAGCCTCGTCGCCGGTTCTCACTTCTCAACCTCCCCAAGCACTTCGGTGTAGCGGTTCATTGCTCGGTCGATGTGCTCCAGCGCCATCTTCAATCCCATCAGCACAGCATCCTCGTGCCCGTACTCAACTTCTTCTAGCGTTGGCAGGTCATCGACCGTTAGTGAGAACTGGTTGAAGAAGGCTTCTGCAAAGCCATCAGGGTCAGTCTCGATTTCGGGAGCGGCACCGGCTTCGAGGTCGCCTCGGATGTCAGCGAGGGTCTCCTCCACCAGCACGGCGTTCGCTGCTTTGTCACTAGTCGCGGCCTTGACCAACCGCTTGATGAACCTGTCCCGCCCGTACTTCATCACCATGCGTGTGTTGCGGTCGGAGATGGTGAAGTAGTCCGGGAGAGCAAGGTGGGAAGCCAACTCGTCTTCGAGGTTGGCGATGTTGAGCAGCTGGTAGGCGCGGCTCCGCGAGATGCCCACCGCGTTCTCCAGCCAGTCCTTGAAACTGGCATAGCCCATTGCCTCCCATGCTCTACCGTCTGCAGCCTTCTTGATGAGGCTCGCGCTCGAGTCGAGGTTCGCTCTGATGCTCTTGGTTAGGAGAACCGCTTCTTCATAGGAGAGTTCGTCACTTGCTGACATAGCCGACGCCTTCCTCGTTGAGTAGGGCTTGCAGCTTGTCGTTCTTCTCGGCTTCGGACAGCCCCTGAGCCGTCATCTCTTCGAGCAGTGCTTCGACCTGCTGACCCACACGATCCGCCTTCGCTTGCTCGTCCGCCGCTTCAGCCTTCATCCGCTCTGAGACGTTGTGGCTACGGTCCTGCGAGACCTTCAGCAACTCATCGAACCGTTCTTGAATGTCACGCTTCGCGCGCGCCAAGAGAGCAACGCCTTCTTCGAGGGTCTCCCGGCTGAGGATCGTCGGGTCTGGGAAGTCACGCGCTTGGTAGCCGACTGACCGGCTGAGCACGACACCAGTACGCGAGTTCCTGACACCACCGCTGACCCTGAAGTCGGCAGGCGACGGCGGTACCGCCTTCGCCCTTGGTTCAGTCTTCTTGCTCTCCGCCGCCTTCTTCGCTTCCTGCTGTTTGGCGGACTTCTCGCTCAGTGAGTCGAGGAGCCGCTTCGCGTTCTCCTGTGGATCGCTACCCGCTTCGGTCTTGAAGGTCTCGATGAACCCTGAGCGCCCGAGAGAGATGATCTTGCGGGTCTGGAGATCGGTGAGCCTGAAGCCGTCGGGGAGCGCCACCGCGTCACAGAGTTCGTCGGAGACCTCAGCAATGTTGAGCAACTGGAACCCGCGAGAGTGCTTCCAGCCGAACTCCTTCTCGAACCACTCACTGAAGCCTGTGTATCCAAGGGAGACCCAGACTTTCCCGTCGTGGGCTTGCTTGATGAGTGCGGACAGTTCCTGAACGTTGGAACGGATCGACTTCGTGAGGGATTCCGCTTGCTTCTTCGTGAGCGGCTTGACCTTAGTCGGTCGTGGGGCTGGCGCGGTTGGTTCAGTAGTCACCATCTCAGGCTATCGGCGTCTACACATGTTTCGCCTGAGCCACTCCGCGCTAGTGAGGTGTCAGACAGCCACCCGATCTGGCTCCGCCATCTGAAGCAGTCGGTAATAGGTAGCGACACTGACCCCGAGTGCCGCAGCCTTCTCCTTGGAGGTGAGGTCCGTGTTGGAGTGGATCTTCCTCGCCTTGGCAACCATCGCACCGTCGTGGGAACGCGGACGACCGCCGAGCCGCCCTTGTGCCCGAGCTGCAGCACGTCCAGCGGAGGTGCGCTCCTCGATCCGGTCTCGTTCAAACTCAGCCAGAGCGCCGAACACGCCGATCATCAACCTTCCGGCGCTCGTGGAGGAGTCGATACCTTCACTCAGGCTCTTGAAAGTGATGCTCCTGCTGGTGAAGTCTTCAATGAGACTGACCAGATGCGAGAGTGAGCGCCCCAGCCGGTCCAACCTGGTGACGACCACCGTGTTGCCGGGGCGGAGATGGTCGAGCAGATCGTCCAGGGCGGGGCGGCTCTTCTTTGCTCCTGACTGACCGGCATCCTCGAACAGACGCTCCGCACCCGTTTCGGTGAGTGCTTGCCGTTGGGAGGCGAGCGACGTGCCTTCCTTGGCTTGCTGTGCGGTGCTGACTCTGATGTAGCCGTAGATCACGTTGCCCTCGATTCTCACCTACTCGTCTATGTCCTAGTTCTGAGAGTATCTCTAGGTTCG
Organism: Schaalia suimastitidis DSM 15538; assembly: GCF_000429105.1. Taxonomy (GTDB): domain Bacteria; phylum Actinomycetota; class Actinomycetes; order Actinomycetales; family Actinomycetaceae; genus Pauljensenia; species Pauljensenia suimastitidis. Next base: position 87,412 of record NZ_AUBF01000010.1, on the reverse strand, counting down.
GACATTTGAGAATGAGTTTTGAGAAGGTGCATCAAGCCAGTGTGCGGATCACTGCCCTAGATGCGTCTGGTCGACGCCGTGTCTCAGCAACTCGTGATTATTGAGACACGGCACAAGCGCGCGCTGGAAGCACGTCTCACCAGCTAGGCTACGAACAAAGGTCACTACACAGGACGGGTTTCCGATGTCGTACGAACTCGCTGACAAGTTGGTCGTAGGCGTTGCTTCCAGCGCGCTGTTTGATCTCAAAGAGTCCGACGCCGTGTTTCGTGCGCGCGGCGAGGACGACTACCGTGCCTATCAAGAGGAGCACCTAGACGACAGACTGGAACCGGGAGTAGCGTTCCCCTTCGTTCGTCGCCTGCTGTCGCTCAATGACTTCGCTCCTGCCGATTCTCCGCTGGTCGAAGTCATCATCCTCTCGCGGAATGACCCTGAAACCGGTCTACGCGTGATGAGGTCGATCAAGTCTCACAACCTGCCCATCACCCGTGCGATCTTCATGCAAGGGCGCTCCCCCTACAAGTTCATCAAGGCTCTGAGCATGTCGCTGTTCCTCTCTGGCGACCCTGGGGATGTACGGGAAGCGATAGACCTTGGTTTTGCCGCTGGACAGGTCATCGGCGCTCCCGCAAGAGACCCAGAAGGAAAAGACCTCAGAATTGCGTTTGACTTTGACGGGGTGCTCGCAGACGACGAGTCCGAACGCATAATGCAGAGCGACGGTCTCGAAGCGTTCCACGAGAACGAGACCGAAAATGTCCTAACTCCGATGCACGAAGGTCGTCTTACAGATTTCCTAAGGGGCATCAACCGGATTCAGGACATCGAAGAGGGCTTGCGGAGGGACGACCCTACCTACAACCGACGTGTCCATGTGGCAATTGTGACGGCACGAAATGCACCCTCCCACGAGCGTGTCGTCAAGACAATCCAGTCGTGGGGACTGAGAGTCAACGACGCCTTCTTTCTTGGAGGCATCGAAAAGGCTGCGGTCCTCGAAGTTCTCCGCCCCCACATCTTCTTTGACGATCAACGGAAACACCTTGAACCCGCCGCTGATACCGTACCGAGCGTTCATGTGCCCTTCGGCATCGTCAATCAGAAGGCGTCCGCATCCGGTTCAACACAGGCTCCCGAACAGGTGGAACCGCCCAGCCCTGAACCGATCTAGGCAGGTGCGTCCGTGGGAGTTACCTCAAGTTTCTCAACATCAGTGATGAGTTCAAGGACAGTCTGATAGCGCAGTTTGAGGTCAAGAACCGCGCACTTCTGAATGATCTGGCTCACTCTGTCGGTGCCCGAACTCAGCGCTTCCCTCCCCGTGAAGATGTACGAGAGCACCCAGCCCACCGCATACATCTCGTTGAGCACGCCGTAGTTCTTGAAGTCGTGGAGCAGCGGGTCACGTATCGTTCCGCGCATCTCTGTCTGGGTACGAGTAAAGGTGGAGGTCTGATCTTTGACGAGACCAAAGTCTGACAGTTTCACGAGTACCGCGCCGTCGTGGAAGACTTTGAGAAGCACGTTCTGAAGACTGATGTCGCGGTGAAGGAGACCCTTAGCGTGAAGGTAGTTGATTCCGTAAAGGAATTGAAGCGCTATGCGCTTCCTCGACGCGAAGGCTAGGTTAGCGTTGCGCTTCTTGATGTAGTCACGGAGCGTGTCGTCGCAGAACTCCATACGATACTCGTTGCGCTCCTCATTGTATTGATAGACCTCAACGACGTAAGGAAAACTCAACTCCTTCATCACTTTGAACTCGTTCTTGAACCGTTCGAGATCACGCTCATTTACCTCAGGCTTTGCCCGCTTCAGTGCGAACTTGATGCCGTAGTCGGGATCGACGTAGGAGAAAACTCGCGCGTAGGATCCTTCGCCCACCAGTTGAAGTTTCGGCGCTTCGCCGGTCTTTTTCAACTTGATCGTGGTCGCGGGCATACTGAACACCGGCTCGTGCCTGATGATCTCGATCTTTTTGAAATCCTCTGGAACCGGACTGCCGCCGCTCGGAGTGAGCCAAGGTTCGCACCGCTCAATCGCTTCTTGGTACCGGTCATCGAGTTCGACCTCAATCCCAGCCCTCTTCAGGTCGTAGCGATCTTGGTTTAACTCCTTTATCAGGGCAATCATCGCGCGACTGTTATCTGCCCAGTAGTGTCGGGTCGTCTCAGCCCTGCCGTTGATCTCCTCGAAGTGCTGATTGAGTTTTTTATGGAGCACTGCAAACATATGCGAGAACTCATTGTCAGAGTCGTAAAGACGGTCGAACTGTGGTGACGCAGCCTCAGCTTCATACTTCTCACGCAGATCGGAGAGTGCCAGACTTGCCGGACTTGCTACCACTGCCTACTCCTTTGAAAACAACCGATGCGAACCTACTGGCATCTGAGACGGGCGACAATTCCAATACTAGCTCGTGGCTGCGACACCACGGTGGGAGCACGCCGCCCGTGGCAGGATCCAGGCGCAGAAACGCCCCTGCGAAGGCGGATGACGCAGGGGGCGTTGCTACGGCTCAGGAGGGCAGTAGAGCCATCAAGGCTGAGAGGCGGTCTCAGCCGGTGCCACAGGAGGTGTGACACAGATCAATATCAGACAGTGCCCTTCTGGACTGTCCTCACTCGGTGGTCGCACGGACGAAGTTGATGACGAGGTTGGTAGCCACGTCCTTCGGGTTGGTTCCTACCCCGCCGACGATCTTGCCTTCGAGGTTGTTCGTGGTGCCCGAGCCGGTGTTCTGCTGGAACAGATCGACCGTCGAGCTCGAGGTTGTTGTCCCGTAGTTGGCGTAGCACTTGCCTTGGATCGCTGTGCTGGTGGCGGTCGCGTCGGCAGTCTTCGCACTGTTTCCTGAAGCTGTACGCGAGAAGCCCAGTGTGGTCGGGAACGTCGCGGAGACGGCTGGTGCGTACTCCCACTTGACGTTGATGACTTGAGGCTTGTCCTTCTCTGATGCCCACGAGGCTCTGACGTTGAAGTCACGCTGCAGCCCGTTCAGGATCGTGAAGTTGGAGTCGGAGGCGGTCGTGGTGTCCCAGTTCTTCTGAGTTGTGGCGGTGCTGGAGCCGGTGAAGAGTGTCGTTCCACCAGGTGTTGTCATCACGAACTTTCCGCCACTGGTTGCCGTAGGGCTTGGGGTTCCCTCAGCCCAGCGACTGATGGTCGTGGTGATCGCAGCCGAGGCGTTTCCCTTGTAATTGACCACGCCTGAGGTCTTCGGATACCAGACATCCAGGGTGACTGTCTTCGGGTCGTTGTCGCGGAAGAACTCCAGGGAGTTGCCGTTGATGCCGCCTGAGACCGCACCGTTCTTGTTGCCGTTCGAGGTGCCGCTGGTTCCGACGTTCTTCGTAGCGCCGTTGGCGTCACTGGCTCCATCAGCAGTGCTGGAAGAGGCTATGCAGTCGAACGGGCACTCCTTGTCGTAGAAGCCCATCGAGGCGGACGCCGTCGCTGCTGCGTTGGTGTTGTTCGGGTCAGCGAAGTCGAGAATGGTTGGCTGGCTCGTGTATTTCTTACTCTGAGCCACTGCCGAGATCGCCTTGGTGTTGTCACCGGAGTTCAGCGCTGTGGCACCCGTAGCACTGACGAGCGCGTCGAACTGAGCCTTGTTGCAATGCACGGAGAGGAGTTGCCAGAAGCCTGTGTTCTCGGCGGTCTGGAAAGTCTGGGTAACCTCAGTGACTCCAGCCACGGTCTTGTAGGTCTCCCAGGCGGTGCAGCCGTTGGTGGTGCCCGCCTTGCTGGTGTCCTTCACCTTCACGTCGTAGTCGCCCTTCGCTCCGTTCCACTTCTGGACGTAGTAGCAGGTGCGCTGCTTGTACTGAGTATCGGTCTTGTACGCCTTGATGGTTCCTCTGGTTCGGTACTCGGAGACGTTAAGGACGCCACCCTTGGCGAACGCCGCCTTGTTCGCAGCACTGAGAGTGACCGCGCTGGTGACTGTGGCGGCATCGTCTGCTGCCAGAGCTGCTTCAACTTTCGTCTTGATTTGAGCAGGGGTGTTCGTCTGCCCTGAGGTGACGAGTTGGTCGTACAACTTCCCGAACTCGGTCTTGGTGACCGTGGCGGCTTGGGCTTCGTAGGAGCCGTTGCCGGGGTACTTGCCTTCGATCTTCACAGGGCTGACGGTGGTGGAGTAGGAATACACGGCGGTCTTGGTGTAGTCGCTGGGGACTTCCTCGCTGTCCTTCTCGACTTCGCTGCTGGTCTTGTCATCCGGCACCTTCGCGCCCGAGCAGATGATCGTGTAGCCAGGGCTCGAGTTGATGACAGAACCACCTGAGCGGCTCTCATCCCACTCTTTGAAGGTCGCTACCTCGAAGTTGGTTGGTGCTCGCCCGAAGGTCGTCTTGGGATCCTCGATGCTTCCCGAACCGTTCCAAGATGAACCGTGGGTGGCACCGGAGTAGTTATAGACCCATCTGCCGCTCTGGGTGGAATGCACCCACCAGATGACGTTGGAGTTCTTGCAGACAGCGATCCCCCCCATCGACACGGTTCTTAATCTCGCTCTCTGCGAAGGACTGCGTCTGTCCTGACTTCTCCAAGAAGGTGTCATAGACATTACCCTTCTCTCCGGCGACTGAGCGCCACTCGAAGCCAGAAGTAGTTGTTCCTTCTCCGCCACCGCCTCCGGTTCCACCGCCAGTGTCGGCAAGCGCCGCCGGGGGCGCGGTCAGGGTCACGAGGGCTGTCACCAGCAGTGTGCTAAGTGTTGCCACTCCTCTCTTTACGTTGTTCATGATTGTTGTCCTCCAGTGCGCTCCCGCGCTTCTTAACCAGTTTTCATCTGGTGGTTCCTATCTGTGAATATCGTTCTTACTTCTGTGTTGCGACGGTGATGTACAGCGTTGGGCAACCTTGTGAGTCGGTTCCTGTCGCCATACCGATATGGGTGCTGTTCTTGTTGAAGAAAGCACTTTTCGCAACCTTCGGGAAATCAGTTAGCAGCGAACGGTAGCCGAGATCAGAAGCGAACCAGACGCCAGGCGTGCAGTAATACCACACGCCGAGAAAGGCAGGATGCTCGTCTGTCCAGAGTTCAGGTGCGGACGTGACAGTCTTGCCTGCCGCCCACTGCTTCGCGTTCGCGTCAAGCGACGCCGAGCGCTTCAACGGAGCCATGCCTCTGCTCTTGCGGTCCTTGTTGATGAACGCGAGCACCTCAGCCTGACCAGCCTTGGTGTTGGCGCCGTGGTAACGAGAAGCGCTCTTCTTGACGGTCACCTTCAGCGTCTGGGTCACCTTCTTCGTCTTGGTCTTACTCCAGGCGCTCTTGCCACCCTTGGTCACCTTGACCTTGTACTTCACGGTGGTGGTGACCTTGTAGGTTCCTGCCTTCAGCTTGGCTGAGGTCTTGTTCTTGGCGAGTGTCTTGCTGCCCTGCTTGACCGTGATCACACGCTTGGTGACCTTGACCTTGCCGGAAGTCTTAACGTTCGCCTTGACCGTGACCTTCTTGCCTGAGGCGACCTTCTTGGTGCCGATCTTTTTGACCGTGACCTTGCCGAGCGTCTTAGTCTTCGCCGCTGCGCTCACGACTGTTGAGGTAGCGGCTGGTGCAGCAACAGCACTTGGCGCGGCAACTGCTGGGATGATGAGCGACGCCGCGAGGGCTATCGCTGTGAGTGTCTTGTTCATCGTTCTTGTCTCCTTAGCCGAAGCGACGGTCGGCGGTCAGGTCTCGCTTGGCATAGTCACCCGTGTGCTTGCCAGCGATCTGTTGGGTCTGTCCGGTCAGGCTCAACCCGAGTTGGGAGATCTCTTGCGCCTGTGCGCTCAAGCCCATCTTCGGAAAGAAGTAGAAGACCGCGAGAACAGCCAGGGCGGTGAGTGCGAGTGTGACCATACGAGTTGAAAAAGTTCCTGTATTCATTTTGCCTTACCTCCTGTAGATGAGGCACCTGCCCGATGCCTTCACCCATGAATATCAACATTGGTGTTTTGTGCGAGTTGGTCACACTCCCGACATTGACAAAATGCCGCCCTACGGCGGTTTTCTGAACTTTCAGCACCCGAGATTCGAATGGACTGAGAAGACCGCTCTGAGAGCCGTTTGCAGGCGGTTCCGGGCACAAAGAAGCCCCGCACCACGGGTGAGTAGTGCGGGGCAGTAGCAGCGGGTCAGGAACGGTGTGGCGTTGATCGTGTCGCCTTCTTCCTCCGAGCCTTGCGCCCCATCAGGAGTATGCCAGCGAGGATGCCTGTGGTTCCGGCTCCACCGATGAACGCCCACCAAGGGAAGCCCGCTCCTTGCGGAAGAGGTTCTTCAACGACTTCCTCGGGTTCGTCTGGCACTCGCTCGCCTGTGACGAGGATGCGGTCGGTGTTGATCCCGATAGGTGTGCAGGTGATGAGGGTGACGAGATCCTTGCCGTCCTCGATGTAGAGGTACTCGGCTTCGTCCGGCTTGACGATCTGGATGCGGGTGACCCTGTACGTAAGCGTCTTGCCGAGGACATCGACGTAGAACGTGACGCCTTCCTTGACCTTGCTGAGGTTCGTGAAGAGCGTCGCTGACGGAAGCCCTGAGTGAGCAGAGATCCCCGCGTGTGTGCTCTCGCCTCCAACAGGCAGGCTCGTGCTGGCGACGTGTCCGGCACCACGCCTGAGTACCTGGCTGCTCGTGTCGTGGAAGACCGGCAGATCGACGCCGATGACAGGTATGCGGATTCGAGCCATCTGACCGTCGCCCAGCGGGTTGAGTTCTTCCTCGTAGGTCAAGGGGATCTTCCCGCGAGCAAGGTCTTGGTTGTAGAGGTGTGCGGCTTCCAGCATCGCGTTGCGTTCTGTTGGCTCGATCTCTGTGATGCGGTTGCGGGCTTCGAGAAGGAGCTGATGCTGATTACGGGCGCTGAACCACTGAGCGGTGCTCGGGTAGAGCGCCATCAGAAGCGCCAAGAACAGGAGAAGAGAAGAAAGCCAGAGGCGGGTAGCCGCTCCGTGACTACCCGCCTCTCGTCGGCTGTGCTTACCAGCCATCGTTATCAGGCTTCCTCGGCACCCTTCTTCCTGCTGCTGATGAGAAGAACAACTCCCCCAGCGGTCAGGATGAGAGCACCGGCGATCAGCGCCAAGGTTCCAGAAGCACCAGTTTGGGGCAGGTCGCCACCTGGCACCTGACTGTTGGCAACTTCAACAACCTTCGCGTCTGCCAGACCGGACGGTGTGACAGTGACCTTGATTGGTGTTTCGTCAAGGATGAACCCGGCTGGTGCCTTGATCTCCTTGATCCAGTAGTCGCGGCTGTCGGTGGTGGTTCCGACGTTGAGACCTTCGATGACGACGATCCCGCTGTCGTTGGTGGTGAAGGTGGTCTCTCCATCAACGGCGATTGGGTTGGTTCCAGCAACGGCGTCCGCTTGTGTGGCGAAGACCTGGAACTGAGCATCAGCAAGGGTCTTGCCCTCATCACCAGCAACGTGCTTCAAGATTTCGACAGCACCCCGCTGTGTCTTCACGAGGTCGGAGTCGATCCTGTTGGACGGATCGTTGTAATACACGTCAACGACGTTCTCGATGACACCGGTCGCTCCCAGCGAGGTTACGGTGGTCTTGAAGGAGAGCACAGCGTCTTGCCCACGGAGGGCTTCCAACGCAGCAGGGTTGCTGACTGCTACGGACAACTTGTTGCCGCTCACTGAGGCGGTTGCAGGGATGGTGGTGCTTCCAACCTTCACGACGGCAGAGCCATTGACGTAGGTCAGGCGGCTGTCGAGGCTGTCTTCGAAGACGAACGCTGTGAGGTCGTCTGAACCTTGTGGGATGGTCGCAGCCACAGTCCATGCCATCTGGGATCCGATACCGGCAGCCCCGGCGTCGATGGCTTCCTTATCTACCTCAGCGAGTGAGTTCTTTGGATAGACGTGGATGTCGTAGAACCAGGAGCCACTGTCCGCGCGAGGGATGGTGACGACGAACGGCGCAACTGAGGAGACGATGGGGTTGTCACCCTTGCCGGTCTCTTCAACGACATAGACACCGACTGGCAGGTCGGAGAAGTCCGCGACACCAGCAGCGTTGGTGACCTTGACCAGCGGTGTGCCGGTTTCTTCACCAAGAGCTTGAGCAACAGTGAGGTAAGTCAGTCCGTCCCAAGCTTCAGGATCGGACAGGTCGATGCCGGTGACTGGGGTGACGGTGAATTCGACGCCTTCGAGGGCTTGACCGCCTGGCAGGTCACTTCCTGAGAGTTCGTGACCGGAGGTGTTCTCGCTGGTGGTGCCGTCATCCGCATACTTGTGGATGGTCAGGGAGCCGCGCGTGCTGAAGTCGATGTTGCCGAAGTCGCACTCGGTAGCGGTGACATCGAACGTCCAGACACCACTGTCGGGGTCATCCAAGGATGTTGGGTAGAGGTCTGCGACGTTGAGGTCTGCAGGTGGAACCATCGCCCACGAGCCATCTTCCAACTCGGTCAGCCATTCTGACAGCGCGTAGTAGGAAGTGACTGTGACGGTGTTGCCTGAACGAACGGCGTTGTAGAAGAAGTCATTGCTATCGACGGAAGTGGTTGCCGAGTGGGCATCTCCTGGCAGGATGACTCGACCTTCAACGCCGCACTCGCTGACGAGGGTAGGCACGAGAACTGATGAGCCAGTTCCTCCGGTGTTGCCGCCGTCAGCCGCATACGCAGGTGCGATTGTGAGTGATAGTGAGAATGCTGCCGCCGCTGCGAAACCGGCGACGATCCTTTTGCTTGTAGATAATTTTGAGAACATTGTTCTTCCTCCTGTGGGTGAAGGAAGCGCGGACGATGTTGAGCGGAAATGGTGCTCGGATGCGCCTCCGCTACTTAATATCAACATTGGTGTTCTTGGCGAGATGGTCCAGCAAGAGCGAGCCGTTTCGAGCCGGATCGCGAGTAACGACAGACCGCTATAGTCGGCATAGGACCGCAAGTTATCCACAGCCCGCCGTTCTCGACCCCACGGAGGCTCTCGCTCTGGCAGGCTGTCGGGATGGATGAACTTGACGAAGACCTCTTCAGCGCTGGCGGCGAGCACGATGACGACCTTGACGACGTGTTCGCTCCTGGATGCGAGTTTCGGCTCCACCTGCCAGGGATCGACGGACTGGCGCTCTCCCTGGACACAAGAACTGGGGAGGCAACCGGCGTGTGGTCACCTCCCCAGTAGGGTTCGGCTCAGTGGCTGTTCTTCAAAAGACTGACGATCTCTGACCAGGACTTGCCTCCTACACGGGTCTGCTCCGTCTCGCCTGCCTTGTAGTGTCCGTTGGCTCGGACGACAATGTAGCCGCCGTAGTTGTCGGCTTTGACGCGGGCAAGCACGTCGTTTCGACTGGTGTCTCTCAAGATGTGGAGCGTTCCGTCGTCTTCAATCTCGACGTTCTCGTTGCTGTAGATGATCATTGTTCTTCCTCCTATGACTGGACGGCTCGTGTAGCCGTCTGGGAGGAATATCAGCCAAGTGTTCGCCGGTCACCGCTCAGCGCACCAGGATCGATTTTGAGCACTGCTGCGCATCGTCCTGGACAAGTCTCCACGAACAGCGGTTTTGAAGAAATGTTCCTGAAAACACACGGAACGCCCCCGAATACCGGCGGTTCTACCGTCTCTTTTTCGGGGGCGTTCCAGGATGCGATTTGAGAGTTTCGGCGGTCAGCCGTTCAGGCGCTCAGCTTGAGGCTGAGCGCCGCCTCTTGCCTCGTTAGCGCGTCAGGAATAGCATAGTTAGAGCGGTGGTATCTGACCAGTTGCTGCGTCAGAGTTGAGGTATGCCAGTGTCCCCGCGCCTCCTCGACTACAACCCGTGAAGAGGTTGCCAAGGAGGAGGAGTGGATGCGCCCGTACGCCGCACAGGAGATAGCCCGGTTCATCAGGGAAGAGGGAGCAACGACGCCCGTGAGCGTCCTCAAGCGAGACGACGGAACGCTCGCCGTCGATGCCAGCTCCTCCACTGGCGGGATCACCTTCACTGCTGATCCCGAGCAGAGCATGTTCCTCCAAGACCTTCACGAAGACGAGATCGCTGAACTGATCAGCTGCGCCCTGTGAAGCAGTAACGAGAAAGCCGCCCTGCGGCTCACTTCATCAGGTCAGCCCTGGTCAAGCCTCGCTCTGAGAGCATCTCGCTGAAGCTCCACCAGACGTTCTTCATGAACTCTGTGACCGAGACTGTCTCTACCCCCATCTCGTCGTAGATGTCGCGGGCGTGCTGCTTCGCCTCGTCGTAGATGCGCCAGTATGTGCCGTTGTACCTTGAGTTCGCGCGGTTGCGCTTGCTGGCGCTGGTTGTTGGGGCTGGCTGTTCTGAGCCGGTAACGAAGTCGAAGGAGAGCATCCAGACCGGATAGTCGCCCTTCTTCTTCTGCCGCGCCCAATCTGGAACGAACAGGACACCGACAGCACTGAGCGCCTCTCTGGCTCGCCTGGCTTGCCTCGCCGTACAGCCCAGCATCTTCGCAGTCTCCGCGTCGTTGCTGAGGTTGAGGTTGAAGGACTTCTCCCACTGGGGCTTGACGACCTTCTTCAGGAGCTTGATGCAAAGCCTGTGGAAAGTGCGCTCGGATTCGAGAAGCGCGCCCTTCCTCTTGCGTGCCGCGATGAGTGCCTTGCGAACCGCCGCGTAGTCAATCTCTTCTTCGAGCGTTGCTGTGCTTGTGTTCGACTGTCGGCTTGTCTTGGATAAAACTATCTGAACCATTTTCGTACTTCTCCTGATAGAACTTGCGGCTTGCTCTTGCCAACCGCGCCTTCCGTCGTGCTATGGAGCAGAAGGCACAAACTAATATCAGACATTGAGTTCTGAAAATGACGGAACTTCAACAGTTTTGCAGCCTAACACTATATGTGGTGCCACTTTCCGAAACTGAACACAATATGTAGGATTGAGCCTGAAGAAAAAGGTGCCCCGCTGGTATGGTTCGAACCAGCGGGGCAAGAGCATCTTCTTTCGTTCAACGAACGGTTCTATCAGGATGATGCTCAGAACTCCATAGCACTTAATAATATCAACAATAGCTAAAATGCCGTCTTGCTGGCTCCGTGCGGCTTGATTTCGGGTGCTTGAGCAAGGCTGCCGGTCCTGCTCTTCTCTCCCCCGCTGCTGGGTCGCTCTCTCCGCTCCTCCTGCTGCACTTGCTGCTCTGGCGCTGCTGGTGCTTGCTGGCGTGCCTCTGGGTGGCGTTTGCCTCTCGTCCGTCTCTACATCTGTTGATGCGGCTCTTCTGCCCTCTTTTGGCTGTGGAGCGCTGGAACGTGCTGCCTATCGCGTCTCTCCCGCCGTCGTTGCCGGTGCGGCTCTGTGCGCCCCTCTGCCCTCTGGTGGCTGCTCTGGCTCCGTCTGCGCGTCTCCGCCCCTGTCCCTTCCGCCGTGCCCCTGTGGCTCGTCTTGGGTGCCCTCTGGGGTTGTCGGGCGCTCCTCTCCATGCGTAGAGTTGCTCGAAAAAGCACCCATTTTTTGCAACTTCTGAAAACCGAAAAAGTCCCCGCGCTACCTAAGGTTTTTGGGTGGTCGTCGCGTTCCATCGCGGGCTTGACTATACTTAAGTTTTAAGAAACGGCTTTAAGCCGCTTTTAAAAGCTTCTTAAAGGATCGGCTTACTAACGCAAGCCGTGCATTCCCATAGCCGATCTGGCAGTGGGTGACCAATGATCCCGTTGATCGCCCGCTGATGTAAGAAGGTGTTAAAAGGCTTTATAGAGGGGTGCCATCGTCGCACCCCCTCAACCCCCCGACGACGGCATTCGCCGTGACGCCCCGGAGGGGCTTTGACTCTATGTCTTCTTCTTTCTCTGACCATGATGACCGCACTTCGCCTGGTTGCTCGTTCTTTCCTCCGAATAAAAGAATGAGAGTTCTCAGGAGATTGATAGCGATCACCTGCGGTTCAACTGGTGCGCAGTCTCGCTGGTGAGGCTGAGGGAAGATCTGAAGACATTCACTTCTTTCTATCGGAGTAGATCTTTTCTTGGTGAGGCGTCTCGCTGGTGCGCTTTCTACTCAACTGAAGAGAAAGACATCTCTGAAAGCGCCGGTGGCGCGTGGAGGGCGAATGCCCTCGTGCCGATGGGGGTTCGGGGGGCTGCGGCGCAGAGCAGCGCCCCCGCATCCGAACAAGTCGCTGACATCGGTCATTGGTCACCTGCTGCGTGATCGGCTGCGCTTTGCGCACGGGTTGCGTAAGCAAGCCGATCCTTTATAAAGCTTTATAAACGCTTTCGTGGAAAATTTTCGATTTGGGTTCTCGCGCGCGGGCGGGTGTGCGCATACCTCTGCCCTGTTGTTGGAGTGCTGTCGCTTGTTCTCGCGCACTCCTGTGTCCTGCTCGTCGCTGGGGGCGTTCCGTGCTGGCTCGTCCTGCCTGTCGTCTCTACATCTGTTGATGTTCGTTCTGGCGCTTCTTTCTCTTGCTGGTGTGCGCACATCTCTCCCGTGGTGGTGCTCTGTCGTCCGCTGTGCCCTCTTCCGCCCTGTCTCTCGCCCCGCGTACCAGGACCGATTTTGAGGACGGTTGTCGCTTGTTCTGGGCTGGTCATCGCAAACGTGGGTTTTTCGACAATCTTCTTCAAAACAGCAAGAAGACCCCCTGAAAACGTGCGGTAGTAGCGGCGGTATTTGGGGTGCGTTACAGGATCGATTTTGAGGAAGATGACGGTTGCTCGATCTGGGCGATCTGAACGGGCTTGGTGGCTACTTTGGCTGGTGCTGATCGAGGAACTTCTTCGCAGACTTGATCTGGGCGATCTTTGTCGCATCCAGATCTGTCACGAATACAGAGATGAGGTTTCCGTAGTTCGCTTCCTTAACCTGATGCCCAAGATCCTTGCGGAGTTCGACAAGCACGTCTTCGAGTGCCGCCATCAACAGGAGGGTACTCAACTCGGCTCCCGCTTCGGCTCCTCGTTGAGCAACTGCGACTTCCATCAGAGCACCGTTCGCTATCCGATTATATCTGTTCCATGATCGAATGAAGGCAGGAGATGCGTATGTAAGCATCTCCGCATAGAGTTTCCTGAAGCGCACCTCATACTCAGTTGGATTTAGAGGCTCTCCTGACTTGGTTCGCCCCATGATATCCATAAAGAGTTCGATGACTTTATCGTAAAACTGAGTTCTTCGGTCACGGATGGCTTGCTCTCGAGACTGACGCTGACCAAGATAGAACTGTGTGGCGAAAGTGATGAGTGGAACCATCAAGATTCCGAACAGCGTCAGTAGTCCGGTTCGCGTCGGGGTGTCGAGGTGCCCGAACCACGCCACAGCCTTGCCGCCCAGCCACCAGAGTCCCCAACCCAAAGCAGCGAGCACCAACAAGGCGACCAGAGTTTGCAAGGGCTTTAGGAGAGCCTTCATCGAACCTTCTTCCATCTCATTCACATCGCGCGACACGACCGCCATCATCCTATGGGCTAGGAGTTCCACGGGGAAGCATACAGCCCCGCCGCCTGCTCGGGCAACGGGGATATCTCGTTTCGTAGTGTTCTGGTCTGTTGATGGATGTGCGGATCACTGGAGTTTCGTCATCTGGAGAACCTCACTGATGAACTTCTCAGCGTCCTCGCGGCGCATCCTCCACTTCTTCGCAGCGGTAACAACGCTGACTCCGTGCTCGCGCATCAAGTTTCGCGTGCCCTGACGCGAGATCCCCAACCTCTCGCTGAGTTCTCCCGTGCCAACCCACTCGCTCTCGGTGTTTCTTACTTTCTCTGTTGTGGTAGTCATAGCCACCCTCCTCTTTCTCAAATGTTGTATGAAATATGCGGATCACTGTGCCGGGCTTCGTCCGCTGAGCAACTGCTCTACAACCAATATCAGCAAGTTCGGCAAGGACGCCCATAAAGCCCATCTGACGGCTTCAAGACGACGCGAGCAAGAGATACACCAGTCAGGCGCTTAAAGGCGCTCTACGGGCTTCCTGAACAGTCTCAGGCGGCAACTGTGTCCATCTCCTCGGCTGCGTCCAATGAGATCGCTGCTTCCTCAATCTGCTTCAACGCCTTCGTCTTCCAACGGCGACCAGTAGCGGGCGAGACATTGAAGTGTGTGGCGATCTCATTGCCAGTAACGCTCTGTCCCATCTCTCGCTGAGCGCTCACCCAAGCAAGAACCTTCTCAAAGTCGCCCGTAGGCGCGCTCACTGTCTGAGGCTTGCGCGACGAGACCACTGAGCGCTGCTCGTCACCAGGTGTGCGCTCATCGCTCGCGCGCACCTCTCCGCTCACAAGTTCCTGCTCACGCTCAACGCTCGCGGCTCGTGTGCGCTCAACGACAGCGGCACGCTCAACGCTCACCAGTCCCTCGCCGCTCATCGCACCAGTAGCCACAACCGCCTGAGCGCTCTCTTCCTGGACGAGATCAACGCTCACCGTGACTGCTGAGCGCTCAGGTGAGACCAGTGCGTGACGGAGTAGTTGGACGGTCAAGTGTGTGATCGCAGCAAGCAGCAACGGCGGAACAGCAGCGATGAGCGATCCAATGAACCCGTGACCGCCCAGCACCGAGTGAGCGACGTTCCCTGCCGTGGAAAGAAGGACACCAGTGAGCAGCAAGGTGAGCGCCCACGCACGCTCACGGAGGCTGGAGCCGACCATTGCTACAAGCGCGATGGTCGAGACGACGATCAGTCCATCGAGCGCTACTGCCCACATCCATGCGTACTGAGCGTTGATCGGTGAGCGCTCAACCACAAGGTCAGTGAGCGCAAAAAAACTGAGTACGAACGATGCCGCTGCGATCCCGAGCGTTCCGATGATGCTCACGATTGCGGCACCTACACGCACTGAGCGCGGCATCTCTACTGTTTGACTGTCCATCTCTGCTACCTCCCGTATATGAGCGCGGATCGAGCTATACCGCACTTGAGGAGAAATATCGACATGGGCAACTTGTTCGGCTTGTTCTCGTCCCACGATGCTCTGGAGACAACTCAGCCCCTGACCGTTCTCGTGCTGGTCAGGGGCTGAGTTCAAAAACTTGAGAGACAGTCTTGTTAGTTCTCGCGCGGCTCGGCAAAGATGTTCGCCGCGAGCATCGGATTACCCATCCCTCCCTCGCCGTAGGTGTAGTCATACGCTTCTCTGAACGCCTCTTCGGTCTTGAATGCCAAGCCGTCCCCTCTCGCAGCATCGAAGAGTTCCTGCATATTCTTCTTCTCCCACTGACCGTACTCGGTGAGGTTCTGGATGATCCTGTCCTCCACATCGTCTTGCTCAAATCCCCAATCTTCGTCAAACTGCATGGAGAACAGGATGTCTGTCGGAAAATTGCGATGTCTCAGTGCCGCCTCGCGCACTTCACCAAAGGGACTCTCCGCGAGATCTCCCAATGTATCTCCCGAAGTCTTGGGGTTCTGAGCGACCGCCGACTGCATTTTGTATTTTTCATCGCCACAGTTGTCTGCCATACGATCAAGTAACTCGGTAGTGACGTTAGGATGTCTCGCTACCGCCGCTTGCACGTCCTCATCATCACTCCCGGCGAGACGCTCCAGCACCTCAACCGGCGTGTGCTCGTTCTCAGCAACCTTCAAGCGCACGTCCTCGGAGTCATCCTCTGCCAAGGCAGCGAGAACTTCCGGTGGAGTCTTCTCATTCGCTGCCACGGAGGCGCGCACGTCCTCCTCATCATCGCCTGCTAACGCTTCCAGCAACTCGACCGGTGTGCTCTTGTTCTCAGCCACGTACCTTGCGTCGTCACTCTTGGCGAGACGCTCCAGCACCTCAACCGGTGTGCTCGTGTTCTTAGCCACGCCACAGGGAACCAAGAAGTATTCATCCTCTGCCAAGGCAGCGAGAACTTCCGGTGGAGTCTTCTCATTCCGCGCCACGGACCAGCGAACGTCCTCCTCGTCATCCTCTGCAAGGCGCGCTAAGAGCACAGCGTCATCCGTCTTTCGCGCGAGTTCCGCTCTTTCATGCCAGCCCATAGCGCCAAGGTCTGTCTCTGTCGCCTTCTTCTGGCTGGCTACCACACCGTGCTCCTCAGCCATCTTCGCCTCGTAGGCTGCTTGCGCTTCCTCCTGTGAAGCAAAGTGGATATTCTCCCCACCAAGGGGGCAAGGCTTGACAGTAGCCTTGCAAGGTCGTGCTCCATCTTCTGTTACATGAAACTTTGTAGTCATTTTGAACTACCTCCTATGGAGTTATCGGTTTGCCGTTCCTTTCTAAACGGTCACTACTAATATCAACATTGCCCAACTTTTCCACTTGTTCCCAACCATTCTGGGCAATGCCCTATTAGTTGTTATGCCGAATTCTTTCCGACAACAATTGCATTAGCTGATAATTCCTATTTGTCAAGCATTTCTTCAAAAGAATTCTTAAGGAGATTTAAGTTCGTTGGAATTGCACTAAAAAATAAAAAGAGGACAGGACTAATGGCGGGAGTAGGCGCGGAACGAGAGCGCCCCGCGAGGTAATGAGACCCACAAGGCACCCATCCGGCACGCCGTCTGAGTTGAGGAAGTTTTAGTAAGGCGGTGAGGCTGTTACATAGTCTGGCTCGGGGGCTTCGTTGTTCTTCAATGGACAACAGCCACCACCCAGACAGAGCGCCCGTATGAGCACGCGCCTCGTGAGTGCTCTCCGCCCCGCCTCCGCCAAGGAGGCTTCGTCAAGTTTTCAGAAGAGCGCCTGTGGCGCTGGTTCCGATAGCAGTGCAGTCAGAGTGATCCGCACACCTGGCAACTTCATAAACATCTTGGGTTCGTCAAGTGCTTTCTCAAAAATGCGATGAAGGCATTCACTCGCCTCGGCCGTCAAAGGTGGGGACCCGTGTAGGTCATATTTTGTGAGTTCGCATTTTCGCAAGGTCTCTTAGGGAACCGTGCCGAGTTGTGCCGTTGGTTCAACCGTGCGGCAGAGCGTGCGGGACGGTTCGGCAGTCTTTCTGATATTAGGAGTGACCTTTATTTGGGGGCTTGCTACAGGAGGACAGCAAAATGAACACAACAGACACCTACAACCCATTCTTAGATGACGACGAGGACACCATCGTCGCCGCGAATGAGAGCGAACCAAGACCCGACTACAACCCGTTCCTTGATGATGACGACGAGCAGATCGCCGTTGGAGGGGTGTCAGCAGAGGCAGGCGCGCCGCTCTCTGGCTCGCCTTTGAGAACCTTCGTGAAGCCCGCGACGCCAAGTGTGCGCGAACACGTACAGACCGCTGAGCGCGTTGCGGATGCGGTTCGTCAGGACACCTCGAGGACGCCTGATGGTGCCTACACATGTTTCACGAAGCCTGCCTCAGTGGCTGTGACAGAGAGCGTGAAGACCGTCAAGCACGTCATAGCGAACCTTGACGAAGGTGTTGATGGTGAGGGAACTGGTGGCGTCGATGAGCAGGATGACGTGCTCGCTGAGTTGCTGGAGGACGACGATGATCCTCTTGCTGAGCCTGTTGGAGACCACGTTGTCTCTACTACTTCGGTGCGAGACGACAGTGCTTGGAGAAGGAAGAAGACCCCTGAGGAGCGTCGTGAGATGCGCCGTCGTGAGCGTGAAGCGCAAGAGCAGGGTGTCGTGCTGCCGGGTCACAAGAAACGCACGAAGAACCTGAAATACAAGCGAGGGAAGATCACTGAGCGTGACATCGCCGTGTTCGAGTTCCTTGGCAAGGGTCGCTTCGCTACCGCAGCACAGGTCGGACAGTTGCTTGGAGTGACGAACAGTTCAGCTGCACATCGCCTTCGTGGTCTCAACGAGTGGCAGCACATGGTCAATGGCACAACGCTGTTCGATGGACGCACGCTCTGGACTTTGGGCAAGAACGGTCTCAAGCGCTTGCTCGATGAAGGCAACGTGGAACCGTTCGAGGTCGTCTCGTTGAAGGCTTCGGACATCAACCCGATCCACGTCAAGCACACGCTGAGCATCAACCAAGCGATCCTGACTGGCTTGTCTTCGTCGCTCGGCTCGTCTGTGGGAAGGATCGAACTGGCTGAGGTTCTGAGTGAGACCGCCATCGAGCGCGCGTTCATGGATGTCGTCAAGCAACGTTCGGCAGACCAGGCTGTGCTGGCTGTCTCTGTGCTCCGTGACGCCTACAGAGCCGCCGAGGCGGGCAAAGTCGCCTGGTCTGAGGTCGCAACTCTCTACCCGTCGCTGTGGGTTCCGGTGGATATCAAGGGCACCGGCAAGACCCACCGCCCTGACTTCGTGATCAACCGTGAGCACCTGAGGACGAGTGCTGAGCCTGTGTCGTTCGCCGTCGAGGTGGAGATCTCAGGAAAGTCTCCGAAAGAGTTGAGACAGGTGATGGCCGCCTACGCCCAGGACAGACAGTTCAAGAAGATCGTCTATGTGATGAAGAGCGAGGCGTTCGCGCGCAAGGTTCATCAGGCTGCGAAGGACGCTGGGATCGGTTCGAAGGTTGAGTTCGTCAAACTGCTCGACCGCGATGGGCAGCCCTTCACAGGGAAGATGTGGCGACTCTGACGAGCTACTACGACCCGTGTTCGTCTGGTGAGGGTGCGAAGTTGCGCGTTCCCGGTTCGATGCTGGGCTGAGATGCTCGGATCACCTGCATGCGCCCCTCCGCGTCTCTGCGCATAATGACGCTCACCACGTCATCGTCTCCGACCTTGCGGAATACGCGAAGGAGTTCCTCGACGCTGATGAAAGTCAAGGACTTGCGACTGCTTCGGTCTGATGCGACGTAGATGCCGTCGAGCAGCGGGATATCGTTCTCGGGCGCGCTGAACGAGAAGACGAGACTGTGGATGATCCGGTTGCAGAACTCTCGGAGGCTCAGTTCTTCCTTCGTTCCAAGTTCGACGTTGAACATCGTCCAGAACTCGAACCGGTTGTAGAGGTCTGGAGGCTGCCCAACGAGGCGGTGGGAGACCACTGAGACGGTCTCCTGGCGTGTCTCGTCACTGATCTTGCCTGGCGTATCGAGCATCTTGCGGACGGCGAAGGAACCAACCATCACATCCCGCTCGACAAGGAAGCCAGTTCGTTCTGTCCAGCGCTGTTGGTTCGCGCGGCGCTCAATGTTGTCAACAACCTTGAGCAACTCTTCCTTCCACGGAACCGAGTCCCCGATCATCCGACCCTCCTGGGCGCTTGCCCTTGCGTCGCAGACGACCACCCGTCACCACAAGATGCAGCTCCGCCGCTTCACTCTCCGCGTCCAGTAACTTTCCAATAACTTCCAGTAACTGCCCCGTCCAGTAGGTCCTTACTGGACGCAGAACGTTGGAACGACGCGGTTCTACACATTAAACCGGAACTCGACCACGTCGCCGTCGGCCATGACGTAGTCTTTGCCTTCCATGCGGACTTTACCGGCGGCGCGCGCCTCGGCAATGGAGCCGTAGTGCAGCAAATCTTCGAAGGACACGATCTCAGCTTTGATGAAGCCTTTTTGGAAGTCGGTGTGGATCACCCCAGCGGCCTGCGGCGCAGTGTCACCTTTGCGGATAGTCCAGGCGCGCGCTTCTTTCGGACCCGCGGTGAGGTAGGTTTGCAAACCCAGCGTGTCGAAGCCAACGCGGGCCAGTTTGTCCAGCCCAGACTCGTCTTGACCGGAATCTTCCAGCATTTCGCGAGCGTCTTCTTCATCCAATTCGACCAGTTCAGCTTCGAATTGTGCGTCCAGGAAGATCGCCTCGGCAGGCGCAACCAGTGCACGCAACTCAGCTTGGCGCTCCTGGTCAGCCATCCCCTCGGCATCCATGTTGAAAACGTAAATGAACGGCTTGGAAGTCATCAGTTGGAAGGATTTCACTGCGTCCGCGTCCAGTTTCTTCCCCTCTGGACCGCTCAACAAATGTCCTTGCTCTAACAGTGCCAACGCCTCGCGAGCTGTTTCAAGCACAATGGGCTCAGTCTTCTTGCCGCGCACCTCTTTTTCGAGGCGCGGAATCGCCTTTTCCAGTGTTTGCATGTCAGCAAGAATCAATTCGGTTGAGATAGTGTCAATATCTTCCGCCGGGTCAACTTTGCCATCAACGTGGATCACGTCCGGGTCAGTGAAGGCACGCGTCACCTGGCAAATGGCATCGGCCTCGCGAATATTGGCCAAAAATTGGTTGCCCAGCCCTTCACCTTCGCTGGCTCCACGCACAATACCTGCAATATCGACAAAGGAGACCGTCGCTGGCACCAGGCGTTCTGAGCCGAACACTTCTGCTAGCTGCTGCAACCTGGGGTCCGGCAGGGGTACCACACCCACATTGGGTTCAATGGTGGCAAATGGGTAGTTCGCAGCCAGAACGGTGGCGCGCGTCAGAGCATTGAAAAGAGTTGACTTGCCAACATTGGGCAGCCCGGCAATACCGATAGTTAGAGACACGCCCACCAGTCTAAAGCAGCGCGACGCCCAACCCCAGCCTGATCTTGGGTGGATAGACACACGTCACTAGTGCGTGTGGTCGGGCCCTGCCTTTCGCCGCGCATGAGGGCGCGCATCGTCCATCCCGTGGGCACTCAGGTCCGTCCTGAGGTTACGAGGCAATGCGAAGGTCGTTGTTTCTGTTTCGGTACGCACTTCCTCCACATTGGGAAAACCACGCTGAGCCAGCCAATCAAGGACGTCACGCACGAGGATTTCCGGTACCGAAGCCCCCGAGGTGAGGCCCACAGTCGAGGCGTGGGCGAACCATGCCGACTCCAGTTCCTCAGCCTTATCGACCCGGTAGGCAGCGCCAGCGCCCGCTTCAAGACCAACTTCGACCAGCCGCACCGAGTTAGAAGAGTTCGCTGAACCCACCACAACCATGACATCCACATGTGGCGCAATAGTTTTCACGGCCACCTGGCGGTTTTGTGTCGCATAGCAAATGTCGTCTGACGGTGGGTTATTGAGCAGCGGGAAACGCTGGCGGAGGCGGTCAACTGTCTGAATGGTTTCGTCGACAGACAAGGTGGTTTGGGACAGCCACACGACGCGTTGAGGGTCACGGACCCTCACCTGCGACACCTCGTCAGGTGTGCCAACAACTTGAATATGTTCTGGAGCTTCCCCGTAAGTGCCTTCCACTTCTTCGTGCCCTTCATGTCCAACAAGCACGATGTCATAGTCTTCTTTCGCGAAACGCACAGCTTCGCGGTGCACCTTGGTCACAAGAGGGCATGTGGCGTCAATGGTGGCGAGGCCACGCGCCTCTGCCGCATCCCGTACCTGCGGCGATACGCCGTGTGCCGAAAAGACTACGCGCGCACCTTCAGGTACTTCATCGGTTTCGTTGACGAATATGGCGCCACGTTTAGACAGGGTTTCCACAACGTACTTGTTGTGAACGATTTCTTTACGTACGTAAATGGGGGCACCGTAAAGGTCGAGCGCCTTTTCAACGACGTCCACTGCACGGTCAACACCAGCGCAGTATCCACGAGGCGCAGCCAGCAGTACGCGGCCTTGGCCGTTGGCAAAAACCTGAGTCGGTGCGGCTTCTTGCGAAAGGGCAGTCATAGCGACAAGCGTAACGGGCTTATTCGCACCGCATCGCCTTGGCTGGTACAGATCACACTTGCCGAGGCGTCCACCCGTTATCCTTAAACGGTGCCAGGACCGTCATTTGGCGAGCAGTCGCCCACCTTCGCTTATCGCCCTTTGTCTGCGGGCCAAATGCAGGCAGCGCCCTCGTCCCCTGTGATACCTGATCCTGCGGCACACCACAATGGTGCGGGAGCGGGCACAGCCCAACCCAATGGCATAGGCGTATTCCGAGGCGACGCCTCGGGACACGGCACCAGCAGCGCGCCCTCAGCTGCTAAGGCGGCAGACACCACACGCGACAATCCTTGGCCGCTACGACGCCTGACAGAGAACATCAAAATCTACGTTGATCGCATGTCTACTCTGTGGGTGGAGGGCCAGGTCGTCGAATACAAACCGCGACCGGGCACAAAAATGGGTTTCTTCGTCCTGCGTGACATCGAAACAGATACCTCAATGACTGTGAGTGCTTTTGCTGGGATTCTCGACCAGGCTGGCCCCGGTTTTGAGGAAGGTGCTCGCATTGTCACCCGCGTCAAACCTGTGTTCTGGGAGCGACGCGGCACCCTGAATCTGCGCGCCGAAGAGATTCACCTCCAAGGTATCGGCGACCTTTTAGCTCATATCGAACAGCTTCGTCGCCGCCTCGACGCCGAAGGCCTTTTTGCTGCAGAACGTAAAAAACCCCTACCGTTCCTCCCCCGCACGGTGGGATTGATTTGTGGACGCAACGCGAAAGCGAAAGACGATGTCATTGTCAACGCTTCAGCCCGTTGGCCCAGGATCGGCTTCGAAATACGTGAGGTCGCCGTTCAGGGCGAGTATTGCGTGCGTGAAGTAACGACAGCCCTGCGTGAACTTGACGCCATCGAAAATGTTGACGTAATCGTCATTGCCCGCGGCGGAGGCTCCGTAGAAGACCTTCTTCCTTTTTCTGACGAGATACTGGTACGCGAAGCAGCAGCGGCACGTACACCCCTTGTTTCTGCTATTGGGCACGAGGGCGACGCACCGCTCCTTGACCTCGTTGCTGACTACCGCGCGTCAACGCCAACAGATGCTGCACGCCGCATCGTCCCCGACCAACAGCTCGAATATGATGGTCTTGCCCGAGCCACAGCCGCGATGCGTACAGCACTGGCCCGCCGCATCGACGCGGAAAGACACGCCTTAGAACTGCTGACATCCCGCCCTATCCTGCACCAACCAGGAGCAGTTATTGACGGCCATACCGCCATCATTGAGACTCATCTTCGTTCGCTTCGCCACCAGATTGAACGCGTACTCACCAGTGAAATGACAGCTGTTATTCAGGCACACGCGAGCCTAATCGCCTTGTCACCACAGGCAACCTTACAACGCGGATACTCGCTCCTGAAAACCCCTTCAGGGCAACTCATTCGCAGCGCCGACGACATCAAAAAAGGCGATCTCATTGAAGGCGTGCTCGCGCACGGGCGCCTCGTGGCACAAGTGGTGGGAGCAACGACAACACCCCTGCCCGAAAAACCTTAGATACCTCATCGCCAAAGCCTGCACCGCCTCGTCAAACCCCTAGGAGAACCAGCAATGACAAATGCACCTGACCCCCAGCAGATGACCTACGAAGAAGCGCGCGACGAACTAGTTGCCATTGTCCGCCAGCTCGAAAGTGGGCAGGCTCCCCTTGAGGCAACCCTTGAGCTGTGGGAACGAGGTGAAGCCCTCGCGGCCAGGTGCCGCGCAGTCCTCGAGGGCGCCCAAGAACGACTTCAGCAGATTGTGCGTCCAGAACTAGACGAACAGGGTTAATCTCACACTAAACTAGTGTTTGTCGCCTAAACCTCTGGTTATGAAAGAAACGCCATGGAATTTGCCAACGAACCCCACGTCCTAGCCATCGGCGAAACCCTCATGGATTGCGTACAGCCATATGGCGAAACTGAACCAACGAATGAATACCCAGGTGGTTCTCCAGCGAATGTGGCAATGACACTTGGTCGGCTCGATCGACCAGTGGCGCTTCGGACATGGATTGGCAAAGATAGCCGCGGCCAGAAAATCGTCGAACATTTTTCTGCCTCAAAGGTCCACATTACCGAGGATTCCCACGGGGCCGACCACACCAGTACCGCTCTGGCAGCCCTCAATGAACGAGGCGCAGCAACCTACACCTTTGACTTCGTGTGGAATCCCCCGCATCCAATGGAGCTGACCGGCAACGAAGTGCTGGTTCATGCTGGGTCTATTTCGGCCACCACTGAACCGGGTGCCACCACCGTTCTTGATGCCCTGATCCGTGCACGCCGACACGCCTTAATTACCTACGATCCCAATGCGCGTCCTACCCTCATGGGCACACCAGAGCAAGCCATGGCACAAGTCAGCCGATTCGTGGCCGTCGCTGACGTTGTCAAAGTTTCCGATGAAGACATCGAATGGCTCACCGGATGTTCCGATCTGGAAAAGACCGTCCAGCAGTGGCTAAATATGGGGCCGCAGGTCATTATTGTCACGCGCGGAAAGAAAGGCGGCGTTGCCTATACCGCGTCGGGCCTGTACTGCACATCAACCCCAGCTGACGTCAAAGTTGTTGACACGGTTGGTGCAGGCGATTCCTTCATGGGCGGCATTATTGACGCAATGTGGGGCCTTGGTCTTGTCGGTTCTGCTGCGCGACCAGCGTTGCGTAACGTGACAGCCGAGCAGGTTGACGCCATTTTGGCCCATGCCAGCGCAGTGTCAGATGTGACTGTCTCGCGTGCGGGCGCCAATCCGCCGTGGCGCCACGAACTCAACGCCTAAGACTGAAGACCCACCGCCCAGTTAGCTGCCGGTGGGTGTGCGGCCTCGTCGACTTACGGGGGGCATAAGGCCTCGTTGGATACCCCCGGGTGTACGTCCTCATTGGATACCAACCGAGCGGACGCTGCGGTTGACGCGGCCACGTACCGAAGCCGCACGCCTACAAAAGCCACACCCCACTCATTTACCGAGGCGGCGTTCCCGCTGCGCATAGGAACGCATCGCACGTAGGAAATCCACTCGCCGGAAATCCGGCCAGTACGCTTCACAGAAGTAGAACTCAGAATGTACCGACTGCCAGAGCATAAAACCAGAGAGGCGCTGCTCACCAGAGGTACGGATGACCAGGTCAGGGTCCGGCTGGTCTTTGGTGTACAGGTGCGCCGCAATATCAGCATCAGTCAAACGTTCAGCAAGCTCACCCAAGGAAGTACCTTCTGCCTCAGCCTGCCGGATAAGGGCACGCACCGCCTCGGTAATTTCATGCCTACCGCCGTAGCCGACGGCAATATTGACAATCATCCCTTCCACACCAGCTGTTTGCTGGGCAGCATCTGTCAAGGTCTGCGCCAATGAATCCGGCAGCAGCGAAATATCGCCCACAATATGCAGTTTCCAGCGGCCGTCCTGAGCAAGTCCTTCGACGGCTGTGCGAATGATGCCGATCAGTTCGTTAAGCTCTTTTGATTCGCGTCCCAGGTTGTCGGTCGACAGCATCCACAAGGTCACGATTTCCACGCCAAGTTCATGTGCCCATCCGAGGAACTGCGCGATACGCCCAGCGCCTGCACGATGTCCATGAGAGGTGGTGGTGCCAATTGATTTCGCCCACCGGCGATTGCCATCAAGGATGACGCCCACGTGGCGGGGAATGAGCTCTTTAGTTAAGCGTGAACGAACACGAGCCTCGTAAAGGTCGTACAGCAAATTCCACTGCGCCATGCCCACTCCTGCATTTTCGCCTAGCTCGGGATACCTCAGAATAATAGAGCCGTGCCCTCAGATTACCGCCTATGCCGCCTCCGCGTCGCGCAAAGACCTGCGTGAACTCGACGCTGGGCAACGGTAAGGTACCATTGCACTGGATGAACGGCCTGCTCAGCCATCCCTGCAGACGTCCGTTGCCGGAGCAATAAGAGACAGGGCCGTGCAGCAGTAGTACTCTCGTAAAAGCAGAACCGTTGGATTAACTGCGTTGGGAGGATGACTTTATGCGGATCGCGTCGTTGAAACCCACCAAATGGTTACCCGATCAAATCGTGGCAATTAAACCCCATTTACGAGGCTGGATCCACCTTGTTACCGCTCCCCTCTCTTTGGCAGCCTCCATCGTGCTCCTAGTGCTGGCGCCAACACCCGGCACCAAATGGGGAAGCGCCGTGTATTTAGCAGCATCCCTGGTACTTTTCGGCGTTTCCGCCACCTATCACCGCTTCTATTGGGCACCAAAATGGGAAACATTCTGGCGCCGCATGGACCATTCCAATATTTTCCTTCTCATCGCCGGCACTTACACGCCGCTGTGCGTTGCCTTGCTCAGTCAGCGTGACGCCACGACAATTCTGTTGATTGTCTGGCTCGGTGCTCTGGCAGGTATTTTGCTTAACCTTTTCTGGCCGTCGGCTCCACGATGGTTGGCGACATTGGTGTATGTGGCACTGGGGTGGGTGGCCATCGCCTACCTCCCCCAACTGTGGGCTGCTGGTGGTCCAGCCATTATTTGGCTCATTGTGGCGGGCGGCTTGCTGTATACCGTTGGCGCCCTGTTTTATGCGTTCAAATGGCCTCAGCTCTCCCCCAAATGGTTCGGCTTCCACGAACTTTTCCACCTGTGCACCGTATTGGCGTGGGCCTGCCATTGCGTGGCGGTGTACTTGGCTGTTTTAGGGTAACTTGCCCGGGCGAATTGACGTTCCTGGAAACACTCACCTTTGCGCTGAACTGCCCAACTGTAGGTCATCGGCACTGCTTTAGCTATTATCGTGCGACCTTGGTAGACTCATGGCGTTCAGTAGCCGGCACCTAGGCGGTGCCGGTTCACCTTTTCTCGGGAGGTTCCCATGGCAGACACCCAGTGGCTGACACAAGCACAGTACGATGCGCTCCAGGCTGAGCTCACCGAACGCATTGAAGTGCGCCGTCCGCATATTGCCAAACTCATTGATGCCGCACGCCAAGAAGGTGACCTACGTGAAAACGGCGGCTACCACGCTGCACGCAATGAGCAATCGCTTAACGAAACGCGTATTAAAGCCCTTCAAGGCATGTTAGAAAATGCTGAGGTCGGTGAGACACCTGCCGATGACGGTATCGTCGAACCAGGCATGGTCGTGACAGCTTTGGTCGCAGGACGCGAAGTAGAGTTCCTCCTTGGCTCGCGTGATGCGGGTGGTGACCTTGGCGTCCAAGTGTTTTCCACTCAGGCACCGCTCGGTGCTGCAGTGATGGGCGCAAAAACTGGTGACAAAGTGAGCTACGAGGCCCCCAATGGCAAGGTCATTGAGGTGGAGATCCTCAACGCGAAGCCTTTTGGTGTCTGATATTTGTGATGCGGCCTTTGATGCACTGTCCGGTGTCATCGATTCGCAAGGCGCACAGCCATCGACTGCACAGCGCAGTCGTACGTCAAACGCTGCGCCATCAGACATTGGCTTCGGCGCGGTCGAACGCTGAAGACAGTCACATGACCTAGCGCCGAAATCTCGATGGCCGCGTGTCAAGCCCAACACGACCTAGCGTTAAGGTGAGGCCGGGTGAGCACACGCTCACCCGGCCTCACCTATCGCACCTCACGCAGGATCCGAGCCATCCTTATGCGGCTTCGTTGTTTCCACATCTGCTTGCCTCTCTGTTACCTCTTCGCCACTGCCTTGTGACACTGAGGCTGTTACCTCCACCTTAGGGTCACCATCTGCACCTGAGGAGGACGCGGCCTCGTCAATTGGCATGACGGGGGCAGCGCCTTCTTTGCGGTAGGAGTCGACGATCATTTGATGAAGCGTTCCAGGAGGCCCGCCTGGACGGTCAGGATTCGTCGCAAGGGCGGGAATCGGGTCGTAGCCGTGCAGGTATAGCAGCGTCGCATTGAGGAAGGCCGCCACTGGCACACCGAAGATGGCGCCAGGAATACCAGCAACAGTGCCACAGGCCGCCACGACAAGCAGTACCGCCATGGGGTGTAGGGACACGGCATTAGACATGATGAGTGGTTGAAGGAGGTTCCCTTCAATTTGCTGCACCAGCAAAATAATGCCAAGCATAATGAGGCCAGCCATTGGGCCTTGGTCAACTAACGCGAGTAGCACAGCGATTGAACCTGATAGCAGTGCACCAAGGATGGGGATAAAGGAGCCAAAGAAGACGACCACCATGATGGGCACAACCATTGGTAAGCCAAGGAAATATGCTCCAAGGCCTATACCTAGCGCGTCGATGGCAGCCACTTGAATCTGGGAACGTACATAGCCGCTCAGGGTCACCCATCCGCGGATGGCGGACTCGTGGACGGGGATGCGCGCAGGTTCAGGAAGCAGACGAACAACCCACAGCCAAATCTGCCGCCCGTCCTTAAGGAAAAAGAACAGGACAAAAAGGACGATCAGCAGACCTGAAAGCACTGAGACCACTGAACTGGTGACGTTAACGGCTCCAGAGGCCAGAAGCGACGAGTTCTGTGTTACCCATGTGGTCACCTGCGACTGAATATTTTCCTGCAGGTGGTCAAGGATCGTCGTATCAATATTGAGCGGCAACGTCTTTACCCAAGCCGAAGCGGCATCAAGACCTTTCGTCGCCTGTTGCACCAGTCTGGGAACATCAGAAATGATTTGGGTGCTAGCGCCAGACAAGGCGCCAATCACTAAAGCCAACGGGATCAGTAAACCAAAAGCTGCTGCAAGGGCGCGTGGGAGACGCAGTCGGCGGTGCATCCACGTCACGAAGGGAGTGATCAGTACCGCCAGGAGCAGCGCAATCGCGATGGGCAAAATGATGACTTGGATCTTGATGAGTAGCCAGACGGCACCGACTGCTGCGGCTGCGATGATGAGGAGGCGCCACGACAGTGCTGCCGCCACACGTACGCTCCATGGGACCGAAGACTGGGCTGATTCTTTGCGCAGCGAATCCGTCACCGGGAAGTCAACGGTGGACTCGGTTTGGGGTGGTTCGGTGGCCGTTTTGCTGGCGGTCACATTAGCCATCCTGTTGAGGAATGAGGTGAGTCCATTCCGGTAACGTGTGTTTCGCGAGGCCATCGCGTCCCTTTCTGCTATGCGTGTACTAAGCGTAGCGCGGTCTTGCCACTTCTTTGGATACGCAAATGCCCGGCGCATTGCACTGGTGGCGCCGGGCACATACGCGAATCACCTAAACTCAGGCGATACCCATGATGTCGGTAACAAAGACCAACGTGTCGCCACCCTTAATGCCTGCCTGTGGCACACCGTAGTCACCGTAGCCATAGTCAGAGGGGATAGAGAGAAGGACACGTGAGCCAACCTTGTGGCCAAGAAGTCCTTCGTCCCATCCGCGGATTACCATGCCAACACCGATTTGGAATGACAGTGCCTGTCCGCGATCGTAGGAGTTGTCGAACATTTCGCCATTCCACACCTGCCCAAGGTAGTGGCAGTGGATGGTGTCGCCGGCTTCGACGACGTCTCCATTTCCTTCGATCAGTACCTCAACGAGGAGTTCAGGGTCAGCTTCAGGGCTGGCGAATTCTAGGACGGGTTTGCGGGCGAATTCGCCTGTGACGGTGATATTTTCCAAGGGTCTTCCTTTGGTTGGTGGGTTGTCGAGAGATGAGTGTTGCACTTTGTCGTGCGGCAGCCTGAGCGAGTGCACCCTGGGCGGTGCGGCAGTCTGAGCCGGTACGCAACCCAGGGCGGTGCTCTAGCGTCGTGGTGCCTCGTCAGTCACGCAAGCGTGCCAGCAGCTGCAAGATTTCAAGGTACATCCACACCACGGTCACCATTAGACCGAAGGCGCATACCCAAGCGAACTGGGCGGGCACACCCCGCTCAACACCAACCTTTGCCTGATCGAAGTCTTGAATAAGGCACGCCGCACCAATGAGCACGGCGAGGAAGCCCACAGCAACACCAAGAGGAATACCGAAGATGGTGGCATCGTTGAAGCCACCGCCAGACAGGACACCGGTAAGAACCAGGACCCAGTTAAGGAGTCGGTACACGATGATGCCGATAAGACCAATCATGACGAAACGAGCAAGTTTCGGCGAATTACGGACCTTACCTGAGGTGAACAGCAGCAGTGTCACTCCAAAGACCGCGGCGGTGGCCAAGACTGCTTGGACGACAATGCCGGGGTACATGGATTCCATCAGGGCTGAGAATGCGCCAAGTGCAACGCCTTCAAAGGCAGCGTAAGCCAGGATCAGGGCTGGTCGAATTGTCTTCGAGAAGCTGTTGATCAGCGCTAGCACGAAGCCACCAAGGAAACCAATGGCAGACAGCATCACACCTGCGCCAGCATTGACGGCGGTCACCCACCATGCCACAACAGCAGCTGCCAGGAGCAGGCCGAAGGATGTTCCAGTGCGCACGAGCACGTCGTCCCACGTCATACGCCCGCGATCAACGGCATCTGCAGCGGGGGCCGCGTAGGCATGTTCCATTGTTTGCTGATCCCACGCGGTTTGCCCGTAGGTGGGCTGGGCGGCACCGGTGCCCGTCGTGGTGTAGGTTGACGAGGCGGTGGTGTCCCCCACGCTGTAGCCGGGCATTGTGGGGTAGCCAGCTGGCGTGGTGGTTGTCCACTCTTTGCCGAGTTTGTCGAATACAGGGTTGGCCATGAGTCTTTCTCCATTCACGGACGCTGTTGGAATAACTGAATCATGTTCAAGGCGTGGACGCCACTTTAAGGAGCAATCTCTCGGAAAAACCAGGGGTTTTTCAGGGTGAATGACGGCAGGACCGTTTTTTCACGCTTTGGACAATTATGATGGCAGTGTCACGTTGGCACGTGACACTGCCGGTATGGCTGGAGAAATGGTGCAAGTGAAGACATCGGAGCCTCTATGAGCATGCATCCCAATACACACGGTTCGATGAATGCGCAAGATTCTGAGGGACAGACGCCGCGCCAATCTCGGGTTATGACGGGCGCCTTGGCAGCCGAGTCGCGCCGAGGAGGTCCATCAGCGCGTCGCACGCGCACCGTTGCACGACACGCTGCGCCTCGTCGATCGCTTCGGATTGTCCCGCTAGTTTTCACTGTGCTTGTTGCGTCAGCCCTTGCCTTCCTCATTTTTGATTTCACGGCAAAAATACCTGGCTATGCTGCCGCTGGTGTCACCGTGGCTGGCAATCCTGTTGGTGGCATGTCACGTGAAGAAATTATTGAGTTGGTGTCTCAGCAATCGCAGGAAGCCACATTAGCCCTGGCGGTTGCGGGCAGCGACACCACCGTGTCGTTGGCGGAGGCAGGTGTTGTTGTTGATGCTGAGGCTACGGCTGATGCCGCACTAGCAGCATCACATGGGGTCTTTCCGCGTTTACAGTCTCTTTTTAGCTCTACCGACGTCGCCCCGGTGGTCCATCTTGACGATGCTGGTGTCACTCAATTGGCGACCAGGCTCACAGAACAAAGCGGCACGCTGCCCGTTGATGCGCAAGTGACTTTCACAGCAGAAAGTGCCACCTTCACTTCGTCTGAGTCAAGCGTTGGCGAAGGTGTGAATCCGCAACAATTGAAAGATGCGGTCACTGCTGCCGCAGTGACGTTGACAGCGCAAACGGTGCCGCTGAATATCGAAGTGCTTGAGCCTCAGGTGTCAACGCAGGAGGCCGCTACGGCTGCCACTGACGCTAATGTTTTTCTTGCCCAAGAGGTCACGCTCACACACGGGCCCAATACCTACCCGGCGCCTGCGGCTGAAAAAGCTGCGTGGTTGGAGTTCAAAGAAACTGACGGGGTTTTTGGAGCCGCAGTCAATGATGAGAAAGTAACGGCCTGGATTGATGGGGTTGTGGACAACGTCAATCGACAGCCGATTAACGGCATTATGAATGTTGATGCGGCAGGTAATCAGTTGGAACCTGCTCGGCCACCAAAGGTGGGTTTGGAAGTGACCAACCGTGACGCGGTCGTGGCCGGAGTCCTTGATGCATTGTCTTCAGGTACCGCCTACACCGGCGAGGTGACCGCGAACGAGATTCCTGCTGGTATGGATAATCGTGTCGTATCGGCAGGCGTTGATCGCTTCGCACATCGGGCTTCGGCGGGCGAAAAATGGGTGGATGTTAACCTCACCGATTCGACCCTTACCGCTTATGTTGGCTACCGACAAGTGTATGGCCCCATACTTATTAACCACGGTGGCGTGGGCAACGAAACCATTACAGGCACTTACAAGGTGTACCTGAAGTACACCAAACAAGACATGGGCTGTACGCCTGAGTGGGAATACTGCGAGCGGGATGTGCCGTGGGTGGCGTACTGGTATCGAAGCTACGCGCTTCACGGTGCGCCATGGGTCAAAGAATTCGGCATCGGCACCGATGAATCCTCACATGGGTGTGTCAATATCCCCGTTGAGGACGCGCACTGGATCCATGACTGGGTCGAACTCGGCACAACAGTGGTCACTCACCATTAACCAAACCCGGCGGTACCCCCAGTGGGACTCGAACCCACAACACATCGATTTTAAGTCGATTGCCTCTGCCAATTGGGCTATGGGGGCTAGCGGCTCATTGAGTATAGCCTGAAGCGGGTCATTTCAGCAGCGACAACGCGATACCGTCCAAAATATCGTGCTCTGAAGTGACTACCGTCTCAATTGAACGCCCTGCTTCGCCAGCGCGCCGAGCGACACGGTCCACTACCTGACGCCAAATCAGTGCGCCGCCAGCAATGACATCGGCACGGCCTGGCGGCATAAAACCCCAAGACGCCTTCACTGGCACCGGAAGATTCACCATGTCGGCGACAGCTAAGTCAATCTGCGTGCGATGAAGGACTGCACCATGGATGCGCGTCGGTTCATACTGTTCCAAGCCAAGTGCACGCGCTGTCACTGTGGTCACGGTTCCTGCAACGCCCACCAGGGTGGCGACTTTGGTCAGGTCCACACTCGTTTCAGCCTGGTCTAGTTGATCGTCAATCCACTGCGTGGCCATCGCAGCACGTTCAGCAGGAATCCCTGCATCGTGCGCACAATCAGCGAAGAATTTTTCGGTGACTCTGACTGAACCCATATCAATGGAAATTGCTTCATCAACCGTGCCACATCCAAGCACTAATTCAGTGGATCCCCCACCAATATCGACAACCAACACTGGCCGTTTTGCTTGGGTGTCGAGGGCACTAATAGCGCCAGCAAACGACAGCGCGGCTTCTTCAGCACCTGGCACTACCTCAACATCCACCCCGAGTATGTCACGCACCGGGGTGACAAATAGGTCTCGATTGGCAGCATCACGCATGGCTGAAGTCGCCACAAAACGGATAGCGTCAACCCCTGCTTGGTCAATCAGGGCCCGGTATTCGCGCACCGCGGCCAGTGAACGTTCAATAGCTTCGGGCGCTAACACACCCGTTTTGTCAACACCTTGCCCTAGGCGCACGATACGCATCTGGCGGCTCAGGTCTATCAGCTGAGTACACCCCGGAGAGGACTCGGCAATGAGGAGGCGAATAGAGTTCGTTCCGCAATCAATGGCGGCAACACGCATCGGAAATATCCTTGTCTGTCAGCAAGTGCATCGACGAGGCGACCACAGGCCACGCTCTTCCATCATGTCCAGAGCTTTGTCCCCCACAACGTTCACGCCGCGGCCAGCGACCAGTGCGTGGCCCACGAGAGCATGA
This sequence comes from Schaalia suimastitidis DSM 15538, assembly GCF_000429105.1. Classification (GTDB taxonomy): domain Bacteria; phylum Actinomycetota; class Actinomycetes; order Actinomycetales; family Actinomycetaceae; genus Pauljensenia; species Pauljensenia suimastitidis. Next base: position 54,372 of record NZ_AUBF01000010.1, on the reverse strand, counting down.
AGACATTTGACGCGCGTGGGCATTCCTCCTGCGGAAATGCCGTCAATTTCGGGGACCTCGCCAAGGGTGCGACGTAATTCAATATACGACTGGTGCGCGCGGGCGTGTGCACCGGCGGCTTCTTCATCGTCAGCGAGCCACGCGTTGAGTTCTTCCATGACTTTCTCGGCTTCGAGGGTCGAGCAGGCCTTCACGGCGCCCGGATTAGTCAGGTAGAAAGTCGTTGGAAAGGGGGTGCCATCTTCGAGGCGTGGCGCGGTCACGACGACGAGCGGACGCGAACATATACAACGCGCGCCAATACCAATAACACCTCGGGGGATGCGGTCGAGTTGCTCACGCAAGGTGGCAAGGTCGTCGTGTGTGGCAAGGTCCCAGAATGTTGCAGTCACAGGGTCTATCTTCTCATTGCTTTGCCCGGCGCGGGCAATCACTGGTTTGTCGTTGCAGGTTCCACGGTTTCGTCGGTGGAGGTGCCTGACATCAGGTGGGCGCGCGGGTCAGCTTGGTCTGCTTCAAGCAGTGACAGTGCGACAAGCTGAATCCACGGTTTTTTTGGTCCTTCATGTTCGGCGGCCGCAATTTGTGCGACGTCTTGGTATTCCTCACCAGGATCAGCGACGACGTATTGTGTTTCGCCTGGTTTGACATAGCCGAGGCGGCTGCGGGCTTGGGAGGCAATGTACTGTGGGTCATTCCACAGTTGAAGCTGGTATTGCATATCCGCGTTGCGTTGCTGCGCTGCTTGGACTTCGGCGACGATTGCCTGGTATTCGCGCTGTTGCTGGTACCACTGGAATAGTGCAGGCAGGATCATTATGGCCATGACACCAATGAGGAGTAGGCTCACCAGCCACCGCATCGAAATTTCAACGCCGCCGATTTCAAAACGCCGAGAAAAGTCAATCTGTGCGGCTTTCGCTTGTCCTTTACGAGGCGACGACGTGCTGGGGGTGTGCAGTCTAGGGTGGGGTGCCTGGTCGCTGAGTTTTCGCGTGCGACGAGCAGTGTCCCGCCGTGGTGCGTCAGCAGATTCTGAGGTGATCCGAGTATCTGTGCGATTAGCGCCAGCGTGACTGTGCGCAGTTGGTGTCGTGGCCGCGGAGTGTGTGGTGCCGCTGGAGCGCTGGCTGCGTGTGGTGTATTTTGTGGCTTGTTCGCGTCTTGGGCGCCCCGAATCGCGGCCCCCCGCGCGATCTTTACGGCCAGCGCGGATGGTGTCGTTCTCGCTCGCGTCAGGTCCTATGCCCGGCGTGCGTGCAGGCCGCCGAGGCGCGTGTGGTCGTTGCGGACCTGAGCTTTGTGACATGTCATCAATGGTGGCGCGTGGACTTCGTCTGACGTGGATGTGACGCGGCATGTCGACACACTGTGAATTATTCCCGTGCCTGCTCCCCCATTTGTTGTCCACAGGTCAACATTTCATCTTTTTATTTCTTATTAGTTTATGCATACTTATGTCAATTCGTCATTGAAAGGGGTTCTTGTGGAATCTGAGTCACAAAACTGTCTTCGATATGGCACCGCCGTTATTCGCCGTGGCCCGTCGGACCTTGTCATTGGCGGTGATCCTTTGCATCAACTGTTCCTGCCACGCTTACGCGCGGACGAAATAGCCTGGCTTATGCGTCAAGCCCAGCGCGAACAGCGCTACGCTGTCTCTGCGCAACCAGGTGCGACCTCGACGGTTACTGCCGCGGCGCTCCATTGGATTCTTGCTGCACATGGCCTTAGTGCTACGCCATTGGGTCCTCCCCGTCTGAAATTGCTGGCTGTTGGTGTCGATCTGGTGCTCCTTGAAGCACTACGGATTGCCTCTGACAGCGTCAATATTTCCGTGGATTTTCGCGACGAACGACATATTGACCATGAAGAATCACGCGCGTGGGGACCACATGCCTTTGCTCTCACGCGTGAAATGGCTGCACGCCACCATATTGAGGCCACTACGTCAGCTCAGTGTCTGCGCCTCAGTCACTGGGATTTTGCGGTATGCACCTGTGAACGCAGTGTCGACCCGGCGCGCTACGCCCGTGTGGAGCAAACGGGGGTGTCGCATGTGGCGGTGGTACACAACGAGGAAAGCACTTTAATTGGACCACTCACTTCCGCATCGAAAGGACCATGTATCCACTGCTGGGAATTGCGAACCTCACACCGCGACCCGTACTGGGCGATCAATTGCGCACAGATACGCAACCATCCGCTGCCTCGCGTACCTCACCTCCGCTCAACAGGTGTGGCGACGATATTGGCACAATTATTTGTCACGTATGCCCAGCCACCACGAGTAAGCGCACCCACTCCCCCGCCGCTGCCCATCCTTGTCGATAACTTCGGTATTCCGCACTGCCAAGGCTTGGATATTCACCCCAGGTGTACCTGCACGGCCTCAACCAGCCCCTTTGTTGATATGTAGGTGGCCCGCATGCCCATTACGAGCCACAACCGGCGTACCCTTCACAACGTAACGACGCACCAACAGCGCAGCATCCACTGAAGGCAGATGACGCGCATACCCCTTAGGCACTTGCGTCTTCAACGACCACCGTTTCACCGCGCACAATGGCAAGCACCGCCTGCCCGTATCGTTCTAATTTGACGTCACCTACGCCTCGAATAATACGCAACTGCGTCATTGTCCGAGGCTGTGCCACTGCAATACTGCGCAGCGTATGGTCGGTGAATACGGCAAAGGGTGGCTTATGTGTTGCTCGCGCTTCCTCCAAACGCCATGCGCGTAGACGAGTAAAAAGATCCCGCACCGCTGGACTTTGTTCCTCGTCGAATTGCTTCGCTGCTTCTTTACCAGGGGCCGGTCGTGGCGTGGCCCTGGCATGTTGCCTCCGCCCCTGGCCTTCCTGCGGCCACAAACCGTCAAGAAAACGGGAACGTTTGCGACTTGCCCGACCCGAATCCGCGTTGCGACTACTGGCCCATGACAATTCAAGATACCGTTTCGCCCGCGTAATACCCACGTACAGTAGCCGCCGCTCTTCATCGCGGGCACTTTCAGTCGTGGCGTAGGAAATAGGAAGCAGACCTTCACTGAGTCCAGCGAGGAAAACAGCGTCCCATTCAAGGCCCTTCGCCGCATGTATGGTGGTCAGAGTAACCCCTGCAACCGCTGGGGCCGCTTGGGCATGCACACGTTCTTCCAATTCGGTAAGGAAATCAGTCAAGCTGCGGTCGGGGTTTTCCTGTGCCAGATCCAGCAGGGCCTGGAGGTTATCCCACCGTTCCCGCACAGCACCACGCTGCGCAGGCGGTTCACTGCTCCACCCTGCCAGCGTCAACGCCTCTTTCACCTGCTCAACCATGCTTACCTCATCGACGTTCGCACCGTGTGCAGTATCGGTATGCGCCCGCCGTAAGGCAAGTAACGCTCGACGAATTTCTTCGCGTTCAAAGAAACGTGCGCCGCCTCGGATAAGAAATGGGATCTGCGCGTCTGAGAGAGCCTGTTCAAACAGTTCAGACTGGCTGTTCGTACGGTACAAAATCGCAATGTCATGCAGGGGCACGCCGTTGGCAACATACTTCATCACTGTTTGTGCGATGGCGTCAGCTTCGGCCCGGTCATTGTCGTACGCTCGGTAGGTGACCTGTGGGCCATCCACACATTGCGAAACCAGGTGAACGCGGCCTTCGTTGCTAGCAGGACCACCGGGGGTGGCAGGGTCCATTAGCCGGTTGGCCACATCAACTATTTGGGGAGTGGAGCGGTAGTCGCGGCTGAGTTCCACAATATTGGCACCCTTATGACGCTGTGCAAATTCAAGGAGGTAACGTTCACTGGCGCCTGCAAATGAATAAATAGTTTGTGCAGCATCACCCACGACGCATATATCGCGTCGCTGCCCCAGCCACAGATTAAGCAAATGCTGTTGGAGGCGCGAAACATCTTGATACTCATCGACCACGAAGCTGCGGTACTGGGCACGGACCCTTGTGGCAATATCGTCACGTTCCTGCATCATGCCTGACATGATGAGTAAGACGTCTTCAAAGTCAATACCACCGCGCTCTTCCTTCGCGTCCTCGTAAGCATCAAAAAGGCGGGCCACGTCATCGGCGGATAAACCTGCTGGTGCAGAACGTCCCTCAATTTCAAGGCGTCCCTGGTAATTTTCAGCGTCGACCATCGACACCTTCGCCCATTCGATTTCGGCAGCAAGATCACGGACCATGTCTTTGTCGGCGCGAATCCCCACACGATGTGTCGCCGCGGCAACAAGCGATGCTTTGTGTTCAATCAGGGTGGGCAGTTCACCGCCAATCACCGTTGGCCAAAAGTAACGCAATTGCCGCAGGGCAGCGGCGTGGAATGTGCGTGCTTGTGCCTGCGGCACACCCAATTTAGCCAGTCGAGCACGCATTTCCGCAGCGGCCCTGGCTGTGAAGGTCACCGCGAGCACATTGTGTGGGTCATACGCCCCCACTGCCGCGCCGTAGGCAATGCGGTATGTGATTGCCCGCGTTTTTCCGGTACCGGCACCTGCACGCACTGCCAGCGGGCCTGTCACCTGTAAGGCGACAGCGCGTTGCTGGGGGTCGAGTGCCTCAAGGAGCGCGTCTGGGTGCATGGTGGACATAGTGACATTATGCTAGCGGCCACTGACATCTGTGTCTTCGTCTGGTCTGGCTGTGGGATAACCAGTCGTCAAGCACCACGGTGGTGTGCGGCACCGACACTGTTCTAGCTGCGGGATAACCAATCGTCAATCACTGCGCGAGCCACCGACGTGGGGCTGGGGAGCTCTAGGCTACCGTCAGCGAGCCGAGCACGTAACTCAGTGCGGCTGAAAAAATGTGCGCGATCAATTTCAATGCCATCAGGTCGTGGCACTTGCAGCCTTTGTGCCGCCAAGCGCGCCCGATAGGCGATCATTGTTGACCGTGGGAATGGCCACGGCTGCGCGCCGATAAACTCCACATTGTCGACCTCGATCCCCACTTCTTCGCGTAACTCACGGATGACGGTGCGCTCCGGGTCTTCACCGGCGTCAACAAAACCTGCAATCAGCGACATGACTCGCGGGCGCCACGCCACATTATGGGCAAGCAGCAACCGTTCTTCGTCGTCAAAGACGGCGACGATCATCGCAGGATCTTGTCGAGGATACTCAACATGGTCGCACCGACCGCACGTTCGGGTCCATCCGGCGTCCGTAATTGACGAGGCGCTGCCGCAGTGGGTGCAGAAACGACTATCGCGGTGCCATGCGTCCAGCGCCACAGCAGATGTGGCAACTGCACTGTCGTCATCGGAAAACAGGTGCGCCACATGTCGAAGGTCAGCCCATGCGATATCACAGTTTTCAGGCACGCCTAATTCCTTGTCGGCGGCGCTCGACGCTCCGACGAGTGTGCTCACAAGCTGCCCACTGGCTCCTGCCCCCTCTTTAGGACTACCGAGTGTCCTGAGGGGAGTAATCGCACCGCTACGTACAGCACTCAGCAGCCTATCGCGGGCGGCCTCGTCAATACTGACTGCTACGTGATACGTATCGTCGCTGGTCGCCCCAATACCGTAGACGGCACGTGCATCCTGAGCAAGCGCCAAAGCTGGCACCTCCGTCGCGTCAATATGAAGCAGGTGGCGGCCCTGAGCGCCAGTGCAGATAAGAACCTGATAACCGCTGAGTACAAAAAGCGATATTCGCCGCTGGGCGATCCCCGGAATTGGTTTGTGTGGCTGGCGCAGCCACGCTTCAATATTCAGTGTGCTGCGGACAGCTACCAGTGGGTCCACGTGACCGCGAGCGAAAGGAAAACGGGCAACCATGACGTCCACCGTAGCGCCCAGGTAACGTAAAGGCATGAATGAAACTGTGATTCGCGCCGATGGGCGCACCCCTGAGCAACTTCGACCTGTCCGTTTGACTCGTGGATGGTCTGGCACGGGTGAGGGCTCGGTCCTGGTCGAATTCGGCGATACCCGCGTTCTGTGTGTCGCCTCGTTTACCGAAGGGGTGCCACGCTGGCGTAAAGGCAGCGGTGAAGGGTGGGTAACTGCCGAATATGCGATGCTGCCGCGTGCCACCTCTGAACGCTCGGGCCGCGAATCGGTCAAAGGGAAAATATCGGGCCGTACACAAGAGATTTCACGTCTCATTGGCCGTTCGCTGCGTGCTGTCGTCGATGTCTCAGCACTTGGAGAAAATACCATCGTTCTTGACTGTGATGTGCTGCGCGCCGACGGTGGTACACGTACAGCGTCAGTCACTGGCGCCTGGGTGGCTCTTGCCGAGGCCGTGCGGTGGGGACGCGAGAAAGGTTTCATTATTCCCAAGGATGACAAGCCAGTCCTCACGTCATCGGTCAGCGCAATATCGGTGGGCATTATTGATGGGGTGCCCATGTTGGATTTGCCGTATGTGGAAGATGTGCGCGCCCAAACGGATATGAATGTGGTGCAAACCGGTACGGGCGCCTTCGTTGAAGTGCAAGGGACCGCTGAACACGCGACCTTTGATCGGACTGAACTTGGACGTCTTTTAGATTTGGCTGCGCTTGGCAATGAGCACCTCACATTGGCTCAACAGATGTGTCTTGAAGCCAACCTTGGTGAAATGATCGAGGTGCGTCCATGACCGCTCAGTCCTTGCCCTCACACAGCACCCCAGCGGACCTCAGCGGACTGAGCGTTGCAGATTCTGACGCTCCACGTCTGGTTTTTGCTACAGCCAATGCACATAAAATAGGTGAGTTTCAGGCGATACTTGCCGACCATCTGGGTGTACTTCCCCAGAATCTTGTCGCCCGCATGTCCGATTTTCAGGTGAATGAACCCGTTGAAGATGGTGCGAGTTTCACCGAAAATGCACTCATTAAGGCCCGTGCCTTGGCCGAAGCGACAGGTTTAGCCGCTGTTGCCGATGACTCGGGTCTTTGCGTTGATGTGATGGGAGGGGCACCGGGGATTTTCTCTGCCCGTTGGGCGGGGCGCCACGGTGATGACCAGGCAAATCTTGATCTTTTGCTGGCTCAGTTATCGGATGTCCCAGACCGTCACAGAAGTGCCGCCTTTGTTTGTGCGGCAGCCCTCGTCCTACCTGACGGCACTGAGTACGTCACCGTGGGCGAGATGACAGGCACGCTACTACGCGAACGTCGCGGGTGCGGCGGTTTTGGTTACGACCCAATATTTGTTCCCACTGGCGAATCGGTCACCAGCGCTGAATTGACGCCTCAACGCAAGAACGCTATCAGTCACCGTGGCAAGGCTCTCCGTGATCTGGCGCCCAGAGTCGTCGATTACCTTTCAGCAACAAACCAGGCGTAGGTACGGTGCTGCTGACCAGGTGACGTTCAAGTGTGTCGCTGGGTGCGTCAACGTCACTGGGTGCCGCAAGGCTGAGCAAGAGCAGACGACGCCCCCACCGGTGGCGTCGGGTGTGCCGTGTCGCAGCGCATCGCATTCCAGACCATCACATCGCATCGCGTTGTCAGGCGCTTAGTACCACGTTCTTCGTTGTATTTCGGCGTCCAATGCGCAGCAGGGACATAATGCGCGCGGCCAGGCGGTCACGGACCTTCCATGTCATCCGAACACCGATTGCAGCAAATAGCAGGTTGGCAACCATCGATGGCCACGCTGCGGTCATAAAGCAGGCGTAGGCCAGAAGAACGCAGGCACTGATATTGAGCACGTGGTACCTCAAAGATTCTGGATGTACGCGCCCCGTTGACACCAGGTAGTACGCGCCCATGGTGCCACCCGCACCGATCCAGCCAAGCAGTGCCGTAATAGTTGCCATCGTTATTTGCACGGACACTATTGTGTCCCACCCACAGACTAAAGCACAATAGAATTCATCTTCACATGATCTAAAGTTTTACTTAAGGACTCGCTGTGATGCATGTTGACCCTCGTCGCCTCCCCATCCTCCTGGCCGTCCACCGCGAGGGTGGAATCGTCGCCGCAGCCGACATCTTGCACGTATCCCCATCTGCAGTATCCCAGCAGCTCAAGAAATTGGAAGAAGAGGTCGGCCTCCAACTTTTCGAACGCCAACACGACGGAACAGTCCTCACCCCCGCAGGACGCCTACTGGCAAGTGGCGCAGAACGCCTCGAAAATGACCTTGCTGACATCGAAGAACAACTGCGCCCACTCACCGGACAAGTGACAGGCACCGTCACCATTGGGTCATTCCAAACCGCATTACGTTGCGTCCTTATCCCCTTCCTCCCCCACCTTGACCACCACTTACCAGGCATCGCCCTCCACCTTGCCGAAGTAGAGGAAAACGAGGGACTGAGCCAACTACGCACAGGCAAGCTCGACATTTTGCTCATTGATCGCGAGGTAAAAAGCTCCCCCACACCCAGAGGCTATGAGGACCACGCACTCATCGACGAACCATGGGTAGTTATCACCCCTGACACCTGGCCGCGCCTGACAGGCACCCACGACCTCGCCAACCTCACATGGCTGCGTCCCAACCCGGATATCGTTGGCACCGAGCCACTGCGACGCGTACGCGCCGAAGTGGGTAAACTCACGGTCGCACCCTACAGCTACTCCACCTACGACACGGCCCTTGCCCTCTTACGAGCCGGACTTGGTGCCACCGTCTTACCATCCATGGCTGTCAGCGGCATTGACCTCACAGGATTACGCGTCACACCCATGCCTCACCTGGGCAGCCGCAAAATCCTCCTGCGACACAAACGCGGCGCAAATCAGGGACCGACCGCTCAGGTCATCACGCACCTCATGGACTGGGTACAGCACAGCCGAACACAATAGTCACTAGCGCAACGCCCACAAAAGGCACGCTACGCCGAAAAGCCCACCCCGACCTCGTAAATCGCGTCAGTTCGCACAACACCCAGTGGACCAGTCCACGTCGTGCGCGCCTCGGCACACACCTGCTGAGGGTCATTCCACGGCTGAATATGCGTCAACAGCAGCGACGTAACATCGGCGCGCGAAGCCACACGCCCCGCACGCGCCCCATCCAAGTGAATACCGCGCACCTCGTCAGTGGCCATAAAACCTGCTTCACACAGCAGCAGATCAACACCGCGAGCACCCTCAACAATGGAATCGCATTCATCAGTATCGCCCGTATAGAAAAGCGACACCTGCCCCTTCGCACCAGGGCCATCGATGCGTACACCAAAAGAGTCAACGGAATGCCAGCCGCGCGCAGGGGTGATCGTCAGCGGCCCCACAGCAAATGAATGCGCGTCAACAAAGGTCGCAAAACGAAACTCTCCGGAATAATCTTCCGCTTCATCCACGCCATCAATTTGCCGGACTCGCTGTTCAAGACCGGCTGGCCCCACCAGCAAAATCGGTGGCAAACCTTGGGCAGGACCCCACCTGCGGTGAACATGAAGGGAAATCACATCACCAATATGATCCGCATGACAGTGAGAAAAAAGAACTGCATCAAGGTCCCGAGGATCAATATGCCGCCACAGGCCACCAAAAGAACCCGGACCCATATCAAGAACAATATTCCACCAACGGTCACGGCCTCGAAGCGGATCATGCCCATAGGCACGGACCAGGTAGGACGACGCCGCCGACGCTGGCCCTGACATTGAGCCCGTACAGCCGATCACCCGAAGTTCCATCATGCTCCGATGCCTTGTAACTGGATTTCTTCAACTCGCTGCACCTCAGGGCCAAGAAAACGGCGAGCAAGCCGCGGAAAGGTTGATCCCGAATCAGTCGTAAGGAACTGATGAGCGGGCCCTTGGCCCTCATCCCACGGCGCGTGTAGCATATCGCGATCAGTGAGGAGGTTATACGTGACATTCGCAGTAGCCTCCGAAGATGTCACCAAGGTAACGGACTCACCAAGTACACGGCCAATCACACCTGTAAGTAGCGGATAGTGCGTACACCCCAAAATCAATGTGTCCACGCCAGCATCTTTTAGCGGATTGAGATAATCACGGGCCACCTGCTCCAACTCAGGACCGGTAGTCACTCCCGCCTCGACAAATTCGACGAAACGCGGGCACGCCACTGAATGCAACTCCAAATCAGGTACCGCAGCTAACGCATTCTGATAGGCCTGAGAATGCACGGTCGCTTCGGTGGCAATCACGCCCACCACCCGGTTCCGCGTGGCATTGACTGCTGCCCGCGCTGCTGGAGTGATGACCTCGATGACCGGAATACCGGCGTCAATCCAGTACCGTTCACGCGCATCTGACAGTGCCGCAGCAGTTGCCGAGTTACAGGCGATGACAATCGCTTTGACGCCTCTGGAGGCAAGTTCGTCAAGACCCGCCAGCGTATGTTCACGTACGTGAGCAATCGGCTTTGGCCCATAGGGCGTATTGGCTGTGTCGCCAAGATAGAGGATTTCTTCGTCAGGAAGCTTGTCAATCACTGCGCGCGCAACGGTCAAACCACCAAGACCGGAGTCAAAGATGCCGATGGGCGCATTATCCATACTTGGACACTAGTTGCTTGAGGCCCCTTCGCGCACTGCCCTTAGTAGTGAGTCCTGCCACCAGGTGATAATCATGTAGATCAGCGCCGCATTCGAACGCTGATCGCGTGACAGCTGAAGTTGCGCAGCTAATTGCTCGATTGCTGCCACATCGGCTTGCGTTTCCACGCCAAGTTCGCCACCTAAAGCGAGACGAACATCATTGAGCGCAGCCAGCCATTCCCACACGTCGTCGTGACCAAGGCTCACCTGCCCTGTTTCTGCCAAGCGGGCACGTTCCAGGTCCGCACGTACTTTGCGTAGGCGCGACGATTTTTCGGCGCGTAAATAATCTTCGGTGAGTGCCCGTAACTCCTGCGCTTGCGCGCCGTCACCGCTCATAGCTGGCAGCAGGTAGGTCAGTGCCGGGTCCGCCGGTTCCAGGCGCGAGAAGTCATCGGTGACGGCAGCAAGCAGTGGGGAGGGTTCGTCAGGCGTGTCCAGCAACACCAGCACTTCGTGGGCAAGTTGCTGGACGAGGAGGTTGTGGTCTCCGTCGATTGTCGCCGTATAGCCGTCGCCAGTACGCTCAAAACGTCCGATCACCACGCGTGTCCGATCACCTGAGTCACTCGTCCCGTTCCAGCGTTGCGCGGAGGCCGTAGCCATGCAAAGCCATCACGTCAGCTTCCATACGTTCCCGCAGACCAGTCGACACAATCGCTTTGCCACAGATGTGGACGCACAACATCAAGGCTTCACACTTGTCAGGTGGGTAACCGAAATGGCGCGCAAAGACTTCAGTGACGTAGTCCATGAGGTTAATGGGGTCGTCCCAAACCACAGTTCGCCACGCAGCCAATGTCGTTTGCCTGGACTGCGTGTTCTCCATCGGATGTGTGATCACGTCGATGCTCACGGCACAAGCCTATGACGCTTCGCGTCCGCGCGCGGGACTTTGGTTGGATCAATTGCCCCAATGTGGGCTAGGTTGGTGCCATGCCTGCCTCTTATTCAACGTCTTTACTGACGGATATGTACGAGCTGACGATGCTTGACGCCGCTTTGCGTTCAGGTGCTGCACAGCGACGATGCGTTTTTGAGCTATTTGGTCGCCGCCTACCGGCGACTCGTCGTTTCGGCGTGGTCGCTGGTACCGGCCGCATTCTGGAAGCTTTGGAGCGTTTCACGTTCGAAGCCGAGGAAATCCAGTGGCTACGCGAACGCGGCGTAGTGTCGGAGCACGCACTGGAATACCTGGAAAACTTCCGTTTTTCAGGCAATATTTGGGGGTATGCCGAAGGGGAATGTTATTTCCCAGGGTCGCCGCTGCTGACCGTTGAGGGGACCTTTGCTGAATGCACCCTCATGGAAACGCTGCTACTGAGTATCCTCAACCACGATTGTGCTGTTGCCTCAGCAGCGTCCCGTATGACGATTGCCGCCCACGGTCGCCCGTGTATGGATATGGGTGCGCGCCGTGCCCATGAGCGTGCCGCAGTATCTGCCGCGCGTGCAGCAATTATTGGTGGTTTTGCTGGAACATCTAATCTTGAAGCGGCCAAACGATACGGCATTAAGGCAATCGGTACCGCAGCACATGCGTTCACCCTGATCCACGACAGCGAAGAGCAGGCTTTTGCTGCGCAGATTGCTTTGCTGGGCACAGGTACCACGCTGCTGGTCGACACCTACGATGTCACACAGGGCGTGAAAAATGCGGTCGAGGCGGCACGTGCAGCAGGTGGCGAATTAGGCGCAGTCCGCCTCGACTCTGGTGACCTGGTAGCCCAAGCATTCACTGTACGCGGGCAGCTTGACGCCATGGGCGCAACCTCCACGAAGATTACGGTGACGAATGATCTTGACGAATACGCTATCGCGGCGTTGGGTGCCGCACCGATCGACTCTTATGGCGTCGGCACAAAACTTGTCACCGGCTCGGGTGTGCCTACTGCGGCACTGGTCTACAAAGTGGTGATCCGTGAAGGCAGCGACGGGAAAATGTGGCCTGTTGCTAAGAAATCGGAATCAAAATCCACCGTTGGCGGACGCAAATGGGCTGGGCGCGTGGTCGATGAGTCAGGATACGCCAGCGAGGAAGTGCTGGTGGTTGCTGACACGGACGAGGCGGCGCAGGCGGAGTTGCACCGTATTGGTGCCCGCCCGCTGCAGGTTCAGTTAGTCAAGGATGGCGTCATTGATCCTGATGCCTGGGGGCCTCAGGCGTTGCTGCGTGCCCAGGAGCATCACATTCGTTCACGCAATGAGTTGCCGTACCAGGCGTGGCGCCTGTCTGAAGGAGATGCGGCCATTCCGACACGTTACGTCACCGTGTCGTAGTGCAGCTCCGAGCCTGCTTATGCGGCGTAGGGCGAACTTACGGATAGCACGCCAATTTTGCGGCGGTGCGCAGTGCTTTGGCGGTGGCACATCGCCGTGGCACCCACGATGCCATGAGGGTCGCACACGATCTTGGCGGTAGTGCACAGTGCGATGAGGGTGGCACAGTGCCCGTGCGTGGAGCCACGCGTACCTCCGCAGGTATGAGCGTCGCCACACACCTCCCATACTGCAGACAGTAACCCCCACATGCGGCTCTTTAAGCCGATCCACCTTCGAGTGACCGCAAGCCCACGATCGACGCTACCAAGGTCGTCAACAGAATAGCTTTCATTGGCGTCAGTGTCTCCGACCCTGAATACACCGACCACGCAATGGTTGCCACGGCTCCTGTCCCAGCCCACACGGCATATCCGGTACCCACGGGGACCTCCCTCATCGCCCACATCAGGCCGCCCATTGATATCGTCACCGTCGCCGCAAATGTCACGAGGTCAATCCAGGAAAAGCGATTCCCTAAGCGATCAAGGCTTGCCGCCCATGCGGCTTCAAAAAGACCCGATCCGATCAACACGATCCAGTGCATGACACTGTCCATTCTCGGGGCCGTCCCCGACTGTGGTGTACGCACCGGGCCGTCCCGGCACGTCAATGCGAAAGGACAATGACCTCAGTGCGGGACCACTTACGGAGCGTTCCAGCGCAGAGGCAATCGCCTCGTCAATGATACGGCGACCCTCCAGAGGGTGGCACCACCACAAAAAGGTGACACCCGCACCGTAGTGGCACAAACGATAACAGCGAAAAACTACGAACGCCCAACGAACCATTCGCGCAATAATGCGATTCTTGCTTCGATCTGCTCGGTTGTTGCCTGCGCCACCTCTGGCCCCCCGCAACGGCGTCGCAATGTGGCATGGATATTCGCGTGGCTCTCCCCTGATCGACGCGACCACGACGACACCAGGTGAGACAATTCCTTCCGCTTCGCTGCTCGTCGACGATGATCCGATAAACCCGCATTCGCTTCACGCTGCCGTTTGGCGGCTGCGTGCCGTTTCTGCTGCGCTAATTGTTCAGCCTGCCTGGCCCGAAGCAATGCCGTAACCTGATGCGGGTCCAACAAACCTGGAATACCCAGATACTCCTGTTCTTCAACAGAACCGACCTCTGCACCGGTTCCCCACAGCGACCCGTCGAACAGCACCGCATCGAATTCTGCGTCAGCGCCTAGCGCTTCAAATGATCCTAATAAATCATCGGAGGCCTTTTCTTCGCGCTGTGCGGCAGCCAGTTCAGCGTCTTCAGGATGCCACGTCGTATCCTCATCACTAGGCCTACGGTCAAGGGCATGGTCGCGCTCGACCTCCATCTGACCGGCCAAATCCAACAAGGGCAATACCGATGGGATAAACACTGTTGCCGTTTCGCCTCGGCGACGCGCGCGTACGAATCGTCCAACTGCCTGCGCAAAAAACAGCGACGTCGCGGTATTTGTCGCATAGACACCCACTGCTAACCGTGGCACGTCAACACCTTCCGACACCATGCGCACCGCCACCATCCACTTGTCAGTGGATTCGCGGAAAGCATCAATGCGTTCCGAAGCGTCAGCATCGTCAGAAAGTACCACAGTGGCTGTCCTGCCAGTGATTTCCCGTAAATGACGCGCATATGCGCGCGCTTGTTTCTGATCAGCAGCAATGACGAGGCCGCCAGCGTCAGGCATTTGACGACGGACTTCTTCAAGACGTTGATCGGCTGCTTGAAGGACCGATCGAATCCACTCTCCTGTTGGGTCCAGCGCGGTACGCCACGCTTGTTTCATCAGATCCTTCGTCAGCGGTTCACCCAGCCGCGCGGTGTACTCGTCGCCTGCCCGTGTCCGCCACGACATTTGCCCTGAGTACGACATAAATAGCACCGGACGTACCACGCCGTCGCGCAGGGCATCCCCATAGCCGTAGGTGTAATCGGCTCGGCTCCGTCGTATCCCCTCAGCATCTTCAACGTACCGGACGAAGGGGATGGGCGAGGTGTCGGAGCGAAATGGGGTACCTGTGAGCGCGAGGCGCCGGGTAGCCTCGTCAAATGCCATCCGAACCCCGTCGCCCCACGACAGCGCATCGCCAGCATGGTGGATCTCGTCGAGTATTACCAGCGTCCGGTAGGTGCGCGTCCGTGACGAATGGACCATTGGGTTAGAAGCGACCTGCGCATAGGTCACTGCAACACCATCGAAATGAGAACCAGCGCGTCCTTGAGCATTCGTGAACGCAGGGTCAATGTGGATTCCAACGCGTGATGCCGCCTCTGCCCATTGAACTTTCAAATGCTCGGTTGGGCAAACGATGGTGACTTTGTCGACAACACCTCGACCCATGAGTTCCACAGCGATACGCAGCGCGAATGTCGTTTTTCCTGCACCTGGCGTAGCGACCGCAAGAAAATCTTTCGGCTGGCGCTCCAGGTAAAGTTCAAGGGCTGCTGCCTGCCAGGCGCGAAGGTTCTGGGCGGTCCCCCAAGGAGCACGCGCCGGAAAAGCAGGCGGCAACGACTGGGCGGCCGAGGTCGAAGCGTGGGCTGGACCTGCGGGCCGCGAGTGGGCCGGAGTCACTTGTCAGTGCCTCCCGAGCCTGACGAGTCACCATTTGAAAAGGGCCAGTTTCTCCCGTTATTGCCCATATTGTCCCGCAGAGCCTTACAGGTGGGACATACCGGGTAACGGGATGCATCGCGGCTTGGTATCCATACTTTGCCACACAAGGCAACGACCGGCTGTCCGGTCATCATTGAGTGATCCGCTTTATCTTTGCGGACGAAATGCGCAAACCGGTCACCATCGCCGGGTGCCTTTTCGCGTTCAATTTCGGTGCGTTCAAGAAGTCCCGTCGAGGTCTGGGTTCCGGTAGGCCCTTGGGGGCTACCAGGGCCGAGTGGGTCGCCTGGGCCAAGGGGATCGTCAAGTGCACGCATAGCTCCATTGTATGTGTTCACTTACGACACTGCCCCCGCTCGTTCACGACGAGCGGGGGCAGTGGAGTCGAGATCACAACGGGAGTTGCTCTTTTTCCCACACTTCGTTATAGAAGTCGACCATCTCCAGACGCGAGGCGGCGGCCCGGTCAAGCAAAACGATCGTATTGTCGTGCATTTGGAGGATTGTGGCAGGCCAGCGCTGGCTGATCGGACCTTCAATCAGTTCACGCACAGCGTCGGCTTTGTTTTCCCCAGTGGCAATCATGAGGTTTTCGCGTGCCTCCATAATGGTGCCAAGGCCCTGAGTAATGCAGTGAGTGGGCACAGCGGTGATATCACCATCGAAGAAACGCGAGTTGTCGCGACGTGTCTGGTCGGTAAGGACACCCACGTGCGTACGCGACGTGAGGGAACCTGCTGGCTCATTGAAGCCAATATGGCCATCAGAGCCAATCCCAAGGACCTGCAGATCAATACCGCCAGCATCTTTAATTGCTTGGTCGTAGGCCGCGGCTGCCGCATGAGAGTCACCAGTCCATGCATTCGGACCGTGTGCCGCACCTGGAGCAAAATCGACGTGGTCAACAAGGTTGCGGTGAATGAAATTGGCGTAGCCTTCATAGTGGTCTTCAGGAAGACCAATGTATTCATCGAGGTTGTAGGAACGTGCGTGCGCAAAGGATAGGCGCCCGGCCTTGTAACGTTCAATAAGCTCGGCGTACAGCGGCAGCGGTGTCGAGCCGGTGGCAAGACCGATAACAAACTCGGGCTTGCGTTGGTAGAGCGCTTCGATACGGTCAGCAGCAACGCTGGCGATCGTCGCCTCGTCGGGAAGGATTGCAATGCGCATCAGCTTCTCCTGGTCGTTGGTAACGTGCATCTTTATTAGCAGTCCAACAAAGCATAGCCCTCGCCTCAGAAAAACGCCTAACGGCATGTATTCCCACTGCCCCCACACCGGCCTACGCAGCCAACCACGGCATGCCGCCTCGGCACGCAGGCACGCAACCACCTTAGCCCGTGGTCTCACCGCAGCCCGTGGTGCCCTCAGCCCGTGGTCTCACCTCAGCCCCGCTGCCACCGCAGAAAAGGTTGTGCCCACCTCATCGAGGCGGGCACAACCAATAGTCAGTGAACTAATCAGGCAGAAACGGCCTTCTTCAGAGTCGAGCCAGCGGAGAGCTTCACGCCAAAGCCAGCAGGAATCTGGATTTCTTCACCAGTGCGGGGGTTGCGGCCGGTACGAGCGGCGCGCTCAACACGCTCCACGGACAGCAGGCCGGTTACCTTGACGGCTTCGCCTGCAGCGAGCGACTCAACCAGGACATCCTGGAAAGCCGTGAGGGCGGCATCTGCCTGAACCTTGGTCAGGCCTGCGCGCTCAGCGATCTTTGCAACGAGTTCGGTGCGGTTGACGGACATGTCGGAACCTCATTCTTTTCGTAGTCAGGGACCACAGTAGTGGTCACAAGGGAAACAGTACGGAATATGACACCCGATTGTCAGCTTTGAACCAGGATTTGAGCCAAAAGTGTTGCAATTCCCGCATTTTGGACGCTCACAGCGGCTCCGAAGAGGAAAAATAATGCCTCGCGTCACATTCGGACGTATTGCGCGGCGCACGTTAACGTTGAGCGCGACGCTCCCGGGCAGCAATCTTAAACCGCTCCTGCGAATCCAAAACGACCTTCCTGATACGCACCGCATCGGGGGTCACTTCGACGCATTCATCATTAGCGGCATACTCCAAGGACTCTTCCAAAGTGAGGCGACGAGACGGTGTCAACGATTCATACACATCAGCAGTCGCCGACCGCGTATTCGTTTGCTTCTTCTCGCGGGTGATATTGACGTCCATATCTTCGGCGCGCGCATTCTCACCCACAACCTGCCCCTCATAAACCTCAGAGCCAGGCTCAATAATGAAGCTGCCGCGTTCTTGAAGGTTAATCATGGCGTAAGGGGTAGCCTGACCTGGGCGGTCAGCAACCAAAGACCCGGTGAGACGCTGTTCAATGACGCCCTGCCACGGCGCATAGCCCTGCGCAATTGACGAGGCAATGCCTGTACCTCGCGTTTCTGTGAGGAACCGCGTCCTAAAACCAATGAGGCCACGCGCAGGCACAAGGAACTCCAAACGAATCCACCCGGAACCGTGGTTCGCCATCGTCTCCATACGGCCTTTACGCTGCGCCATGAGCTGCGTAACGGCACCCAAGTGCTCCTCGGGAATGTCAACGGTCATCCGCTCCATCGGCTCGTGGGTAACGCCATCAATATCCTTAGTCACCACCTGCGGTTTTCCAACGGTCAGTTCGAAACCTTCCCGACGCATCTGCTCAACCAGAATCGCTAAGGCCAGTTCGCCTCGTCCCTGCACCTCCCACGCGTCAGGCCGTTCTGTGGGAACAATCCGCAGCGACACGTTACCTACCAGTTCACGATCAAGGCGATCTTTTACCTGACGTGCTGTGACCTTCGCACCTTTGACACGGCCCGCCATGGGCGAGGTATTGATACCAATAGTCATGGAGATCGCAGGATCATCCACTTTAATCAGCGGCAAAGGACGCGGATCATCAAGGTCAACCAAGGACTCACCAATGGTGATGTCCTCAATACCAGCAACCGCAACAATGTCGCCGGGGTCGGCCTGCTCAGCCGAGTGGCGTTCCAAACCTTCGGTGCGCAAAAGTTCCGTGATGCGCACCGATTTCGTTGTGCCATCGTGCCGCGCCAAACCAACAGTGGCTCCCTTCTTCAAGGTGCCGTTATGTATGCGTAGCAACGCGAGGCGCCCAAGAAATGGGGAGGCATCCAGGTTAGTGACGTGGGCTTGAAGGGGCGCATCCTCATCGAACGTGGGACCTGGGATGCGTGTGAGGATCGTACGAAAAAGCGGCTCAAGATCCTCGGTGGGCAGCTGCCCGTCCCCCGGGTTTGTCAAAGACGATACACCAGCTTTCGCGGATGCATAGACGACGGGCACGTCAAGCAAGGCATCAACATCTGCTTCAACACCCTCGTTCAACAGGTCTTCAGCCAACGACAACAGAAGGTCCGTCGTTTCGGATACCACTTCCTCAATGCGCGAGTCCGGGCGATCCACTTTGTTGACAACAACAACCACCGGCAGTTGTGCTTGGAGCGCCTTACGTAAGACGAAACGCGTTTGAGGCAAAGGTCCCTCTGAGGCGTCAACCAGCAGAACCACACCGTCAACCATTGACAATCCGCGTTCGACTTCCCCTCCAAAGTCTGCGTGACCAGGCGTATCAATGACGTTAATGGTGACGCCATTGGTCATGCCCAGTTCTTGTGCAGCCGGACCGGCGTAGTGCACGGCGGTATTCTTCGCAAGGATTGTGATCCCCTTTTCTCGCTCAAGATCACCTGAGTCCATGACACGCTCGCCAGTTTTTTCAACGGTAGCGCGATCGCTAAACGCTCCTGACTGCCACAGCATGGCATCCACGAGTGTGGTTTTCCCGTGGTCAACATGTGCGACGATAGCGACATTGCGCAGGTCTGAGCGTTGCGGCATAGGGTTCCTCCTCAAGGGGACGTCACACATGTCCTAAGATGGGCAGTCGGCAGCCTCGGGAATATCGAGGGTAGATGACGTCACGTTGACCTCCAGCGTATCGGTTCTTTGCCCTGGGGCCATCCCCCGACGCTTGCGAAATACACCACGGTTATACGGGCGATACTGTGAAACCGGTCGTCAGAGGTAGTTCAAACATCATAAAATTACCTGCATGACTACGGTCGATCCCCTCAGCATCTCTTCGCTGGACTCACACGGCACAGCTGTACCGTACGGTGCTCAAGTGCTCACCTGGGCACCCCAGGGTGAGCGCCCTGTTTTGTGGATGCCTCGCACGACACCTCCCCTTGACGGCGAGGCCATCCGCGGAGGTATTCCCATATGTCTTCCGTGGTTTAGCCGACCTGATCGTTCGCCCGTGCTCAGCGTACCCACCACGCTTCGGCATGGTTTTGCCCGTACGTCCTGCTGGAGTGCCCAGCGTATTGACGAGGCAACGGTACGTTTTGCTCTGAATCACCGCCCCGAGGCGCACGACGGGGTCTTTCCTCATGCGTTCGCCGCTGAGCTTGTCGTCACCAGTGGCACCTGCCTCACCCTTGCTCTGACGCTCACTAATAGTGACAATCATGCCTTCGACCTTGAAGTGGCGTTACATACCTATTTTGCAGTTGGTGATGTCAAGGATGTCACCCTGTGGGGCCTTGAGGGCGATACGTGGCGTGACGAAGGTGTAGGCCCTTCCCATATTCAACACGGCGAAGTGCTCCTTGTTGGACCCATTGACCGCGTCTACGATTCACGGTCCACGGTGACAATACGTGATCCCCGATGGCTGCGAGAGATCACCGTGGAAAAGCAAGGCTCAGACTCAACCGTTGTCTGGTCTCCATGGCTTGAGGGATGCCAATCGCTTGCCGACGTTCTGTGTGATGAGTGGCAGGATTTTATCTGTGTCGAATCCGGTAATATTCGGGACAATGCCATGCATCTTGAGGCCGGACAGTCCCACACTGTGTCGGTGTCAATCTCGGTAGATCCGCTCGACTAACACTGGCGTGCCAGAAAGAGAATATATGCGTATCCGCAAAGCCATTGCCTGCACATTCCTGCGCCTGTCGCGCTGGTCTTTTTCCCATGAACCCCTGCCTGACCAGGTTATTGTCATTGGAGCACCCCATACGTCGAACTGGGATGGCGTATTTATGGCGGTAGCATTTTGGAGCCTAGGACGACCGTTTTGTTTCCTTGTGAAGGATTCGTTGGTGAAGGCCCCCGTTTTAGGTCCTTTCATCCGTTGGGTGGGTGGTATCGGTGTGGACCGTAGTCGCGGCAACGGGATTGTCGAGGCGGTGGCGCGGATGGCTGACCAGGCTCGCGCGCGCGGTGAAACCTTCACCATTGCGATCACCCCCAAAGGGACCCGTTCGCCTCGTCCCTATTGGAAATCAGGCTTCTATCGGATTGCTCGCGAAGCGGATATTCCCATTCAGTTGGGTTTTGTTGACCGCAATTCCATGTCTTTTGGGTGGGGACCGACTGTGCATCTCACAGGTGATACGAAGGCGGATATGGACGTGATTCGCCGCTTCTACGCACCTATGGCGGGGGTGCGGGCTGACAAGACCTCTGTACCTCGTCTTCGGATGGAAGACGACGAGAGTCAGGCTTAGCCGCAGGCCTGCGCACTATGGTGACGCGCATAGACGCATGAGGGAACTGCCGTATCTTTCTACGCGTATTCGACGCGCATTGTCACTTGTGGTGATTGTGTGTGACGACGATACGAATGGGAGCAGGTTCCGTTTTTGTCGGAACCTGCTCCCATTACCGTGTAGAGGCTGATACTGCTCTTTGTCAACGCACTATTCCGTAAGCTGCGACGGCGTACCTGTCGGTGCGTGCTCTTGGCCTCGCCTGCTGCAGTCAGACTTTGTTATTGGCGTGGTGCTCGACCAGCGCCAGGCCCCATGCCTCCCCCAAGCTGGGATGCTGACGTGATCTGTTGGCCGTTTGCTGTGACTGTGGCACCGTTCAGTGTGACAGTGCCATTGCCGTCAATCGGTGAGTCCCCTCCGTTTTGTGCGGAGTTGATGGTGATGCTGCCGCCGGTGAGTGACACACCACCGTTAGAGTCCAGTCCATCAAAACCAGCGTCAATCGTGACGCTACCGCCGCTGATGGTGAGCATTGACCCATCGTCGGCTTCCCTGTTTTGACTGCTGGACTCGATGTAGGTGGTGGCATTGATGCCGTCATCGGAGGCAACAATTGACACATCGCCACTACTGATGGTGAGGTACATCGATTCCAAGCCTTCTACTGAGGATTGAATGTCAATGGTGCCACCGGAGATTTCCATTGCCTGCTCTGCTTTTATGCCGTCGTCGCCGGCATTAATGGTGATCTGACCGCCACCAATGAGGATCCATCCTCGTTGTTCGTCTTCAACGTTGTCGGACTTGAGCGCATCGCCGCCAGCTTCAATGGTGATCGCTGCCGAATGAACAACGACGTAGTCTTTGCCGCGGATACCGTCATCAGCTGCTGTCGCGTGAATAGTGCCCGATACGATGACCAAACCATCGGAAGAGGAGATCGCGTCATTAGTATTGCCGGTGACATTCAGAGTGCCTTCACCAGCCAGGGTAAGGTCTGCTTTCGAGGCAATGGCCGCCACAGGCGTGGAATCATCGGCCACCGTGTATCCGCTTCCATCAGCGATAGTGTTGGTCGTTCCGGCGGCCGTGTACACCAACACTTCGTCAGCGATGGTTACAGCGATGCCGGTACCTGCGCTATTGGTGATATTCACGCCGTTAAGGATGAGTGTGACACGTTGATCATCTGCGACAGTAACCACAACTTGGCCGTTGCTCAGGCTACCTGAAAGCTCATAAACACCGCCCTCAGTAATGGTCACCGTGTTACCGGACACGGTGACACCTGCAGCACTTGAGGCGGAGGCATTGTCTGCCAAGGTGACGCTTTGTACTTCGGAGGCCTCCCACGTCAAGTCGTCGGCATCAAAGTGAGTGTCAATACTGGCTAATTCGGTGGTGCCGCCTGCTGCGGTCCATGCGCTGGCATTAGCTGTTGTACCGCTGCTGGTTTCTTCGGAACTTGTTGTTGTCGAGGCCGCGGTCTGGGTTTGCGTAGTTTCTGCGGGTGCTGCTGTTGAGGTCCCGCAAGCAGCGAGGCCAGCCGCCACCGCAAGCGCCGCGAGCGCAGCTGTGATTTTCTTTGTTGTACCTGGTACTGAACGTGCCACAATTTCCTCCTAGTGGTGGGCAGGTGCTGCGCAGGAGCGCATTGCCCTTGTTGTCCCCTATTCCACCTGGGGTTTCTATGAGGAAGCTGTGGAGGCACTTGGGTGTACTTATGATCCGCGTGGCAGTTGGGTCCATTCCATGCCGATACCCGGTACCACTGAGAATATCCGGTACGCATAGTCTGCGGCATCCTCAATAGCGTCGGCCACGTCTTCGCCGCCGCTCACAAGGTCAATCGTGCACACAGCGTCACCAGCACCAGCACCAGCACCAGCACCAGCACCAGCACCAGCACCAGCACCAGCACCAGCACCAGCACCAGCACCATTATCGTGTTCAGCATGCAGGCGCACTGACCACCCACCACGGCCTCGCACGCCGTTTATATCGCAATGAAGACCCTCACGAAAAATCTCCACTGCCTGCGCGAGGGTATCGGCATCAGCGTGGCTGAGCCTTACACGCAGGATTGCGGTAAGTTCCTGCGCTCCCGGCTGCCATAACCATTCGTAGTCGATGCGGTAAGGGTCAGGTGCATCAACCGTGGTGATTTGATACCGGCGCTCAATACTGCGTGTCGCCGCGCCCCATCGGCTAGCGGCGACGCGCTGTTGATGCGTCTCAAAAGCATCGCGGCTCATGAATCGTTCTGACACCACCCACACCAAAGGATCTTCGGTTCGCTCAACAACGAAGCGCAGACACCCCTGCTCAGCCTGCGTCAAAGTAATGTGGGCAGGCAATTCATCACGCACACACGCCGTTTCTTCCTTCGTGCGACAAATCAGTTCACCCTCAAGTACGACGTGTTCAGCCATAGGCACCCCTCACTGCGCAGTGGTGGTTTGAGCAGCGCTGTCAGTCGCCTCAGTACCGGTCGCTGCCCCACTTTGAGCTGTATCAGTCACACCTGGAATCGGCATACCAAGTTCTGTCTGCGCCGCAATGGCATCAGCGATGGCCCTATTTAAGTTCTCTTGGGCACTGCCGAAGGCTGCCCAGTCACCCGCCACACGAGCAGCGTCAGCGGCCTTCATTGCTTCTGATGCAGCAGATAATGCCTGACTCAGTCGCTCTTGGGCACTCGTGGGAGTCATCGTCTCAACGCCACTGGCATCTGTTGTCCCGGCACTTGTCGACGTGTCAGCCACCGTAGCCGCCGAATCACCACCGAAGGTCTGGTCAAGAGATTCCTCCAAAGTTGGAGCAAAACCAACCTGATCGCCAAAAGCGGTGAGCACAAAGCGCAAAATCGGGTACTGGGCGTTGCCGGAGCCTTGGATATAGACCGGCTGCACATACAGCAATCCACCGCCAACTGGCAGGGTAAGCAGGTTCCCGCGAATAACCGTGGAATCTGACAGGTTCAAAATGTTGAGTTGTGACGCGATCTGGTTATTCGTGTCGTAGGCGTTCTGGATCTGCCCCGGGCCAGGTACCGTCGTTGACGCTGGCAAAGCAATCAGGCGCAGTTTACCGTAGCCTTCACGGATTTTTCCTGGCTCATTGCCCGTTTCAGAATCAACTGCAAGGAAGCCCGCCATTGCCTCGCGACGCGACTCACCACCTGGCACAAAGACAGAGGTCAGCGAGAACTCAGCCGTGGGCTGCCCTGGCATCTGCATAGTGAGGTAGTACGGAGGTTGCGCGGCAGGCACAGTGACCTGATTACCCTCGGCATCCACTGCAGTCGTTGTAGCGCCTGCCGCTGTCGATGTTTCCTGTGCGAGGCGCCAACGGTCACCACCGGTGTAGAAATCAGAACCGTTGGTCACGTGGTAGCTGGTCAGCAACTCACGTTGCACCTTAAACAGGTCCTCAGGGTACCGCAGGTGACTCATGAGATCGCCAGAAATCTGCGAGAGGGGGGAAACAGTATCGGGATACACCTTCATCCACGTCGACAAGATCGGATCGCGCTGATCCCATTGGAACAGCTTCACTGAACCGTCGTAAGCATCCACCACTGCCTTAACGGAGTTACGCATGTAATTAACCGTATTCGTGTTAACGAATGCTGCGGCCTGGGTAGAACGTGAATCCAAGGTGGACTGGTCAAGGGCGCGATGCTGCGCATAGGGATAGTGGTTGGTGGTCGTATAGCCGTCAACAATCCACACGAGCCGTTTGGGCGTTGCTGGGTCATCGTCCATATCGACGACAGCAGGATACGCTTCCTGTTCCAACGTCAGATACGGCGCGACCTTTGAGACACGCAGCAGCGGATCACGGTCGTAGAGAATCTGCGATGCCTCATTAGTTTGGGACGAGAAGAAGATATCGGTGGAGGCAAATTTGATGGAGTACAACAATTTGTTCCACACGTTACCCACTGACGGGCCGCCGTTGCCTTTAAAGGTAGTGGACACTTGTCCGCCGGGGGCATTGTCATCTGGATAGTCAAGTTCCTGGTCAGGCGCACCATCCGGTGCGCCAACAATCGAATAGTGGGTGACTGAAGGCGAGAAATAGACACGCGGTTCGTACTCGCCCATTTCACCAACTGATGGGATTGATTGTTCCCAGTATGACGGCAAACCGCCTGGTGTGACGGTATTACCATATGCAGCTACCACACCAAAACCATGGGTATAGACCGTATGCATATTGGCCCAAGTTCGTTGTTCCTCAGACAGGCCAGCAAGGTTGAGTTCCCGCATTGATATCACAGTGTCACGTTTTTCGCCGTTGACGGTGTAGCGGTCAACGTAGAAACCGTTGGTAAACCCATAGTAAGGACGAGACTGCTGCAACTGCTGCACTGTTTTTTCAATGACCAGCGGATCAAGAAGGCGAATCTGTGAGGTTGTTTGTGTGTCAGCGCGAAGCTGGCCAGATTCCACTTCGGTTTTCGCGTCGTAGGTTTGATACTCAAGGTCGTCCAAACCATATGCCGCCAAGGTAGCGTCGATATTGCGCTGAATATACTCCGACTCCAACTGACGTTCATTGGGCACTACACGGAATTGTTGGATCAGCGCCGGGTACGCCATGGCCAGAACAACGGCAGATACAGCTGTGACTGCTACACCTGCAACTGGAAGGCGCCATGTGCCACGGAACGCAGCGAATACGAAAAGGATAGCCACGATTGCCGAGATCACGGCCAATATTGTCTGCGCTGGTAACGTTGCATGAATGTCGCTATACATTGCGCCATCCCAATTCGCCCCGCGCTTCGACAGCAGCGCGTAACGTCCCAACCAGTAGTTCACTCCGATAAGGGCGCTGACGATAGCGGCAAGGATTCCAGTGAGCAGGCGGGCAGGTTTGGATGCATGAGGGCGAGGCAGCAAGCGGATAGTGCCATACAGGTAGCTGATAACCAGTGCCGCGAGCAGCATAATGCCAGTAATCCGCAGGAAAATCTCTGCCACCAAGGCCAGCATCGGCAAAGTAAAGACGTAGAAGGAAATATCCAAACCGAACTCAGGATCGGTCACACCGAATGGTGTGCGGTTAAGGAAGGTGAGGACCGTCTGCCATTCCGTCGCCAGTCGTAAGCCGGTGGTTACGCCCAGGAAGAGTGCGACACCCCAAAATGCCAACCCGCGGATTGGTTCCAGAGCCTCACGGTAGCCTCGTAAATTAGCGGATTGTTCCCCGCGGGTGGCTGCTTCTCGCCGTTTCCACGACCATCCAAAGACCCAACGGGTCCCCAACGTTGTCAGCACAAAACCAATGAGGAATAGAGTGGCGACAGCGATCCAGCGTGTGAAAAGCACACGTGTGGATGACATTTGGTCGTACCACAAAATCTCAGTCCAAAACGACGCGGCCGAGTAGACAAATAACGCCAGTGCCGCCAATACGATCAGCACGATGGCACCAGGGCCAAGTTTCTTCATCTGCAATTGGGGCATCTGCGGGCGCTTTGGCTCATCGCCGTTGCCTCTGCCACCAAAGTCTGGGAAGGTGGGGAAGGTGCTCACTGAGGAGTCCTCTCATGCGTCGTGGAGTGTCGCATTAATCCTAGCGGCGCGCCTCGCCGCCTGCTTGGTAAGCAGGTGAGTACCGCTGCTGTGTACTGTCGTGTGAAGGATGCGAAAATACCTTTATGACAGACCCAATGATGCCCACTGCACGCCAGATTGCCCTCGCACACGTTGTTGTCGACATTGAGAAAGTGGCATCCCACGCAGGCTGGGATCATGCCCCATCGCTTTATGCCCTGGTGCCCACCGCACGCCTGCTGGAACACGGTGATCTTCCCGATGACATCGCGCAGAATCTTCGCAACGGGTGGGATGGTAGCGACGAGCACCTCAGCGCAATCATCCAAGACGACCTGAGTGAAGAGGACCTAGAGGACGTGCTGGGCCATTTAGCTTGGCCAGAACAAGTCGTTGGCGCAGCACTGACTGTGGAACGAGTTGTTGTTCCCCCTCATGTGGAAGAATCTGCCCCAGCAGACCCAGAGGAGGCTCTGGCCTATGTGCAAAATCATCCTGAGCGCACGGATGTGCGTCTTGCCGTGGGCGCGCTACGCAGTGGTGAAACATGGTCGGCGATCCGTAGTCGCACCCATGATGCTGACGACAAAGTAGGCCAAGCCAGTGCGCTTGCTCCTTCACTTGCCGAGGCGTTGTTGGCTTCCCTGAATTAGTTGCCCGACAGGACAGGAGGCAACAGCCAGGACAGGAGGCGACAGCGACGCTGTCGCACAGTTGCCACTATCCCTGCACGCTTTGGCAGGTAGGAAGTGCTTCACCGCTGCCTTGTGCGATAGCGTCAACCGCAGCCCGCGCCTCGGAAAGCGTGCCCACAGAGACCACACGCAAGCCTTCGGGCACATTCCCCACCACATCAGAGCAGTTATCCTGCGGCGCAAGGAACCATGTGGCACCATCGCGCACAGCACCCCACATCTTCTGTTTGATTCCGCCGATGGCCCCCACCTCCCCATCAAAGGTCAAGGTACCGGTTCCCGCAATCACCTGACCGCCAGTCATATCACCAGCCGTTAGACGATCAATAATCCCTAAGGCAAAGACCATGCCAGCAGAGGGGCCCATAATATTTTCAAGCTCAATGCCCACCTCAATGGGCAGAGTCGCTTCAGGCTCTAAGTACAACCCCAGTTTGGAACCCTCCTCAGGTTGGCCGTCAGCACCAACCGTCCCTATCGACGTCACATCAACAGTAACGGTCTCACCATTGCGGACCACTGTGACATTCAGCTGAGATTCCGGCGCCACTGACTTCATGACACGAAATGGCACCGATGGGCTATCGACCTGATGAACTGTGCCATCAGGCGTCGTGATGGACACAAGAACATCGCCTTCCATCAATTTGCCCACCGCATGGGAGCCCTCAACAACGCCCACGACTTTAATCGTTGCTGGCACGTCCCAGCCCAATTCTTCCAAGGCCGCCACGGTTGATGCGGACTGCGCATTCGACATCTGCGCTTGACCTGCGGCAGTCACATCGTCGCTAGTGACATCGGGACCGTATATATCGCTGTAACGATGAATAGTGTTACGGGAATCAAGCCATTTGAGGAAGAGTTCAACAGTACTAAGAGAATGCCCTGGGCCGCCGCTTTCGCTGACCGTTACTAAGCGTATCTGCCCCGAGGCGTCACCAGCCTCATGCAGCGGGTCAAGCGTGAGCGCATCCCCTGTCTGCGGGTCGGTCCCTGAAATGTCAAGGATGGGGTTGCCTCCCAGACTGCCGCCCACGTCAACGGTAGGTCCCGGTGATTCAACGACGAAGGGCACCGGGATAAGTGTGAGTGCCAAACCAATTGCAACCACCCCCGACCAGGCAATTATCCCAGTGGCTATGCGGCGCTTCGGACGAAGAGTCGCCGTATCGTCGTCATGATATTGCGCCACTACTTATCCACCTCGGGATCCATACCTTCGGCATACCCCATGGTGCCGTCAAGCAAAGCGGTCAAGGCCTGGTCAATATCGGCGTCTTGTTCACGGGCGGCTTGCCGCATCACAAGGAATGCTTCAGGCATGTCAAGATCTGATGATGCTGGCGTCATATGCGGGTGATCCCACAATGCGTCACGGCCAGCGCGACCTTCTTCGGCCTCGACAATGCGGAAAAGCTCAGCCGCTCCCCTGGCACGCCGCGGCCGCATGTGCAGCCCAATCAGGCGCCCCAACACCTGTTCGGCAGGCGCACCGGTTGCGCGACGGCGACGTAGCATTTCCGACAGTTGTTCAATGTGAGGCAAATACGGTGCAGCAGCGCGGAAGGACACCACTTCCACCCAGCCCTCGACCAAAGCAAGTAGCGTTTCGAGGCGCTCCAAGGCTTTGGCCTGTTCAACAGTAGGTTCGCTGGCAAATACTCCACCTGCGAGCGCTTGCTCCATCGATTGTGGATCCGACATATCCACCGACGCCACTGATGCAGCAATTTCCTCGGTATCAATCGCAATATGTGCAGAGTAGGTCTCCACCGCTCGAATAAGGTCACCGGCAAGCCACGGGACAGCGTGGAAAAGACGCTGGTGTGCGCATTCACGCACTGCAAGATACTGTTGCACCTCCTCAAAAGGAATATCGAGTCCATCAGCAAATGAATCGACATTATGCGGGACTAATACGCTGACCCCACTGCCCGCAAGTGGAACACCCACATCGGTGGAGCCGACACTGTCGGTTGCCAGGCTCGCAAGGGCTTCCCCAACCTGAGCAGCAAACATCATTGAGGCCAAGCGCGGCATCATCTGCTTACTCTGCCCCAACAGAGAGCGCACTTCCTGAGGCAGCATCGCGCCATCATCGTCCTGGTCGTCAGCACCACCCATGTGTGACGCCAACGTATCAACGAGGGCACGCGACACATTCGTTGCAACCGGCTCGCAGATCCGTTGCCACATGGGAATAGTCGCGTCAATCCATTGCACGCGGGAACAGATTGTGCGTTCCACTTGTCCGGGAACAAAGTCAGTGACGGCATCAATCCATAGGTCCGCCACGCTCATGGCATTACGCGCACGTTCGGCTTGAGAGGCCGTGGGGGCAGGGTCACCCGCCGTATATGCCTTTTGAACAGCAATATCGCGCGCCATTTTCCAGTTTACTGGCGAGGTCGACGTATCAAGAAGGTACTTGAATTGTCCCAAGGCTGCCTGCATGTGCGAAGGAGAGCCGATTACCTCGTTGACTACGCTGGGATCAATACCGGAGGCTTTCATTGCACGCGCAGCTTCCGCGCCTGCTTCCTCCCCGAGAAGTCCGCGGAAGAATGCTTCGAGCGCGGCATCGTTGTCGTCTGGGTTATCTCCAGTTCCAGGTGTCTGGCTATTCATAGTCTGACATTACCGCGCCCAGTTGGGTGAGCGCCTGAGATGACCTGTAGGTGTGCTGTGAGATGGGACCTTCCTTGTTCAACTATCGCAGTGCTTCCCCACTGGGTCACCCCACTACCGGCGTCCCGCAGTATGGACAAAAACGCGCATCACCATGGAGTTCCGCCCGACAGTTACCGCATACCTGCGATACGGCACCATCCACGCGCCGCGCTACCGGCCGTCCAGGAGATGGAGGGACTATTCCTGCCTCACCGTGCCCAAATGCGGGTTGTGCTTGTGTCTGTTCAGCTGCTTCGTACAGCGCAGCAAACCAGGTCAATATGCTGTTGGTCGCCTCCTGCGTACTGTACGAGTGGTGGCTCACCGTCACACCATGTTCCTGCATGGGCAGGAAGGTAAAAAGGTGGTTGGTAATTGCTGTTGGCATCAGAAGCAGGCTGCTCAGATCCGCCCGGTTTCCGTCCATCATCACACTGGCGTGAGCACCAGTGGAACCAAGCCAACTGGTGATGACCTCGGTCCCCATTAACCTCACACGATCCCCGAAAGCCCACTTGGCCTCGTGCCGAGTCAGGAAACCTAAAGCGCATGCCCGTTCAAGGTGCCCCTCTAGCAGCTCGATATTCCACTGTTCAAGTTCGGGAAGCACCCCCAAAAGGGTCGGTATTTGCCAGCGCCAATCACGACTCGCCAAAGACCGACGGAACAGGTCAACGAAGTGCAGTGTGTCAAATGTTTCATCAAGCGTTGGGCGGTAGTCAAGCATACTTTCAAAATACGCCCGTTGATACATGTCGATGCTATGCAGGAGGCACAGGAAAACATGCAGATCTTCTCCTTCCGAAAACAGCGGTGGAGAGGCGTAACTGGCCGACGAGGCAGAGATACTGAGCCACCACTGAACGAAGATAGCTGCGTTAGCAAAATGCAGTACAAGCACTTCACCATCCCTGCTGCGCATATGTGCCACTACCGCGCCGCCGGAACGTGATAGGAGCACCTGGTAATGTTCAGGCGCCGTCACACTTCCTCCTCGGCGGCACTCAATTTTCACCAGGGGTGCCACGAGAGCATGCGTAATTGGCACGCAATGCGGGCTGCGCATGATGGCATCCAAATATTGTGATGGCTCCCCTAGGCTCATCTCTTGTCCGTCACCCCAGTAGGGTGACAGAGGGTTTGGTGTGATACTGACCTGTCGAGCAAGGTGCGCGACGTCGCTTGGCGCTATTTTGAAAATATCAATGGCGTTGGCCTCATGTGGTGTGTCCATTGCTGCCCCTTACGGATTGATACGTCTGTTATTTCCGTGCAATTTTGATTGCATCGATACGTCCCACAATTTTGTCGAGCAACGCGCCTGGCGTTTCAAAACCCAGTCCCTGCAAACGCTGTGCGCGCACCGCTGGAGCTAGGCGATTGTCAGTTACTACTTCAATGGCTGTGCGCATATTTTCTGGCATAGGTACGATGCGATACCCCATGTCCTGATAGCTTCGCTCAACGGTGTGAGCGATTGCAGCGGTCTTACCCAACTGTTCAAGTGCTTCCGTTTGATTGCGCATCACTTCTGCGGGCGTCGAACCGGCATTCCAGTATTGGTCAAATTTATGCTGCTCCATCAGGCCAAGCTGTTGAGGATCGATCATTGTGCCTTGTCCACGTCGGGTGAGTTCATAGCCGGTGGATGGGCGCATTGCTTTGCCGTCAACGATGACGTAATCCACTCCACTGTCGAGTTCAGCTTGTGTCACCTCGATCATGGGCCGACCATGTGTAGGAGAAGGAGGGATCATCGCGGTACGTTGGTCAGAAAAATCTCGCGCTGCCGACAAATCAAATTGATCCATCGGTGTTTCCTCATGGAATTTTGCCCATTGTTGGAGACGCATCGACTGATCCATGCTGTCCCAGTCGGCATGTGGGAAGCGCCGCCTCGCCTCGGCGAGGTTATACCCAGAGTTATCTGCAAAGGCTTCGTAATACACGTCCTCCCATTCGCTCTTGGGGATCTCCACCCATTCTGGCCCATTGGGACCTGGCACGAGTTTTTCGACAACTACGTCATTGTCGGTGTTGATACTCCACTGTTTGGGATCGCTGCCGGGGGTACGCACGGTCCGGCAACGCACTTGGTCAGCCTCGAGGTCGGGGTATTTCGTGCGGATGTGATCCTCCACCTGTCCGTAGGAGGGTCGATATACCTTCTCCTCCATTGCCTGGTTGAAAGCCGTTTGCACGCCGCGCGCTTCCTGCGGTGTCAGCTGTGAGCCGAGTCCTTCCATCTGCTCAATCTTCTTCAAGGTCCGCATTGAGGCTTGATCGGATTTGAGGCGCATGAGGTCGTCAACTGTGAGGTCTTCACCACGCAGCGTTTTGTCGGCAATACCCCAGACGTTTTCTTCAGCTTGCAGTCTGTATTCCTGGTATCGAGCTTGTTCGGAAAGCAGATCGGCCTTTGTTGCATCAGGTAGGTCATCAAAATGTTCGACACTACCGCGCACTGTGCTGTGGGCTGCTGCTTGTGCCCTTTGGGCATCTGACAGGAGTTTCCCACTTCCTCCGGCACCGTCGCCGCCTAGTGCCTTTGGGCCAGGCGGCGTGTAGTCATCTGCGGAAAGACGAGGCGCCCGCACCGTTGTATCCGGCAACTTACCTTCCGCGCCATCACTCATGTCAACAAGGGTTTTGTTGACTCTGTCGAGGATTTCATCACCCCCTTCCTCAGTAATAAGGCCGAGGCCGCGACTCCATTGCTTGTTTTTGGTGGCAAGAAACTCAACCCCATCAACGATTCTGGTACTCGCAGCGGGGAAGTATTTGTCCATCGCCTCCGCTCCATATCTCATCCCCTTGCCCATTCCCCAGCCGATGAATTCACCAAGGAATTCACCCATCATGTAGCCACCGACAGCCTTGGCAGTCGCCTGCGTACCTGTTTCACCCGCAGCGATGCTGTCACTGACGCGGTACATCGCTTCGGCAACATCCATAACACCGTTGACCACGACAGCCCGCGTTGCCTCGGTAAAACCCCCGGAAAGTGCGGCAATCCCAACACGCGCCACAATCCCTTTCCACGAAATCGTGCCGTCACTATGTTCGCCCGTAATCACCTCCCGAGTCGTTTCAGCAGCAGCGTCAATCGTCCACCCAAGGTATTTATCCCAACCGTCTTCCCAACGCGGACCGGTGTCAGCCTCCGTTTTCCCTTCAATGCGGCTAGCGATTACTTGTCGAATTCGCCGCATTTTCTCAAGGTCGACTCGACCGCCACCTGTGAGTTTGTCTCTTTGCTCCTGTATCGCCGCCGATATATCTCCGGGCCCACCATCGTGCCCAATATTCCACTTGTCAGCTAGTTTCTCCATCTGTTCGAGCTGATGCCAACTGTCCGCAGCGGCGTCAAGATCCTTACTTGCGGCGTCCTGCCGCACCGCCATTTTGGCTAAATCACTCAATGCCCGCTGACGGTCCTCTGCGACACTTTCCTGCCACTGCCTAAAGGTCGAAGGATCAAATTCGTTGCCGGTGTCTGTGTTGTACCACTGCCCGGTAGTCGCATCGAAGGCAATTTCGTAGCTTTGCCCATCGCCGTGGCCCACCAGGGTTTCGGTTTGGCCATGTCGCGGACCGTCATAGCCTGGTTCGTATTCGTAGCGCCATGTTTGCCCAGTTTCAGGATCGGTGTAATCAAAGCCTTCTTCCCAA
Source organism: Schaalia suimastitidis DSM 15538 (assembly GCF_000429105.1). Classification (GTDB taxonomy): domain Bacteria; phylum Actinomycetota; class Actinomycetes; order Actinomycetales; family Actinomycetaceae; genus Pauljensenia; species Pauljensenia suimastitidis. The sequence continues at coordinate 20,835 of NZ_AUBF01000010.1, read as the reverse complement.
TTGGACTGTGTCGAAACCTCGGGTTCAGGCATTGCATCCGATCCTGGTGTCTGCTCAAAATCCACTGTGCCATCGTGACCTAAGGCGTCGACACGTGACGTTGTATCGTCTGCAAGCGGTGCAGCATCATGTGCGGGATCACTACCCTCAATGTCACCAATTTTCACCCGCGCCTGTGTCACCGTGGGCACCGAGCGCATACGGGTTGAACTGCCTGGTGCCACATCTGAGGAAGTCGGCGACCCGTCACGTAAAGAACCAGGCAATGGTGACTGGGTTGCACCCGAGCCAGGATCGTCCGTCCATGCTTTGGGTCCAAATCGTAATACTGTCGGAGGGTACGGTTCGCCAAAGCGAGGTTGAGTGGGTGACCACGGTGCCTCAGTGCCGTCAAGGCTAATGGGAAGATCGTCTGCGAAAGGATTAGTGGAGGTAGGTCTTTCCCTCCAATGCCGACCTACGCGGTTATACCCCTCGTCATTAAATCCACTCCAGTGGTATCCGTCTTTATCGTAACCTCTGCGGTCATATCCCCACGGGTCACGTCCGTTTCGGTCATACCCTTCAAAATCGAAACCTTGCCGGTCGTAGCCATCGCGGTCAAAACCATCAGCATTGAAACCGTCTTTCCCGTATCCCCACTCGTCGTAGTGCTTTTCAGGCTGTGGATCAGGCGTACCACCTTCCTCAGGGTCGACGTATCCGGCGCTGCCATGTGTGCGCAGCTCAGACCTACTGTGAGCAGGGTTCAGTACACTGTTATTGTCAACTTCGTCCGCTGGTAGACGCATGCGCTCAGCATTGCCTTTGACGCCGCTCTGAGTGATCGACTCACCTGGAACCTGTCCGCTTTGCCCGACGGATGCGGCAGGCATCGCGCCAGGTATGCCGGGCGTGCTGGATACAGGAGCATTTGGCGACGCAAGTGCCGCGGCACTTGGCGTAACGGGAACACCTGGCATGGCCTCGTCAGCACCTGGACGTGGCACGGGCCTCGGGCCAGGTAGTGGAGCACCCTGGGGCGGCGGTGAGTGCTGTGCTCCAATGGGGCTATGGGGTGCCATTTCCTGCGTACCGTAGCCACTGGGCATTGGCGAGGCGGCGCTACCTGCGCTGGGTATCGCACCTTGGGTGGGCATGGGTGCTTTGCCAGTGGGAATGGACGCTCCGCCGGTGGGTATGGGTGCATTGCCGGTGGGCACAGGGAAGGGCGACAGTGCAGGCGGCTGTCCAGTCGGCGGAGGTATCGAAGGAATGCGCATTCCGCTGCCCACGCCTGGATATGGCTGCTGTCCGCTCATCCCCGAAATTGGCAGACCCGAAGGGGTGCGTCCTGCACCTGGCATACCCGGACCTGGAGGCATACCGCCCCCGCCAGATATGGGTGGAAGCGGAGTGGTCGGCCCAACCGGAGGCACGCTGCCCCCACCGATCGCGCCGAGTACACCCAAAAGACTCACCACTGCACCGGGAACAACAACACCTATCACCGCCTGGGCTGTGGTTGCTGGACCGGGGATATTTCCAACCGCTCCTACCCCTGCGGGGCTCCCCGCCTCGCCAGCTGCTGTTTGTCCTGGTGCGCTAGTTGTTGGCTCGGTTGCTTCTTGATTCTGTTCGCCGGTAGAAGGAGGTGTGTCTGCTTCGCCCTGAGTCACCTCGAAATCCGGGGTCGCCATCACGTAGCCCATTCCTTGACCACCCGACTGCGCGTTGTGTGACCAAGTTGCGGGGTCAGAATCAACAACGGTGTAGGTTCCTTCGGGGATCACAATATTGGGATACACATGCCATCCAACGTTAGGGGCACCTCCTTGACCTGAGCCAGCTACCGCCTGCCATGGCCCATAAACAGTCCCATCATTGTGCTGTAATGCGATCGTTCCCGGTGACGCTCCCTGCCCGTCATTCCAGTGGTAGGTCAGTATTTCTGTCACGTAGTGCGGCATGTGAGCGACGAAAGTCAACGGCACCGTTGGACCGTTATACGCTTCCCCACCGTTCATCGTGTCGATAATCCGTTCGGGATCCGTCAGTGCTCGAATCCCACCGGTGTCCTCTGTGACGCTCTCTTGATCGACAAGGTCGGGGGCTTCCCTGGACAGCAGACCTGCTTGTTCCATGCCGTCTAGAAGTTCTTGAGCCATCACCATTGAGGCTGCAAAATCTGCGGATTCGGCAAATCCTGTGTCATAGAGCTCCACTACGACAAAATAGTCAGCCAAGACCACACCGACTCCGACACCACCGTTAGTCCTGTATTTCCTCACTTCGCTACCGCTGATTGTTTGGGTGTCAACCATTGTTTGTTCAACCACAGTGTCGACATATGTCAAAAGCGCATTTATCCCTGTTTGGTCGGTTGGCCCCACAACGCTGAGTACTCCATAGCCACTGCCATAGTCACCCATGGCACCAGTCATATCGATATCAAAACCGGTCTGCTCTTCAATTCCGGTATCGACCTCAACATTTGTGAAATGGCTGCCTGCAACTGCCGTCACGATATCGGGCACGCTTGCTGCCATCGCAGGTCGAGGCAGTGCCACGTAGGTCGTGACAAGAAGCGCCAGCAGCCCGTACTTCACCAACCTATTGACGCAGTATTCTGCTCGCCGAAAGGTATTTCGATGCGACATCGGAGCCACCTCCTTTAGGGGATGAACGTAATAAGAACCATCCAAATCGTGGAAAAGATCATGGCAATGACGGTGGGAACAATCATCAAGCGCAATCCGCGCGCGCCTCGTGTCATCGCTTCTGTTCCAGCTGCGGCAGCACCGGTGGTAACTGCGGCGGATGCGAAGGGCATGATGGCGTCCCATCCAAAAGCAATGAGCGCCAATGCTGCCAAAACAGCGAAAGGAATCATAAAGATCATGCCTGCGCCTACGACATTGCGCGCAAAATGTTGGTCATATTGCCTGAGTTGTTGCGTTCCCATACGGAAGGAGGCAAGGAGGAGACTCAGCGTTAGCGCAGCAATAACAAGCGCAAGGAGGATGGACCAGAGGAATGTCCACACACTAAATGCTGGCCTCGTCAACGGCATCAGCACACCGAAGGTAATGAAACACAAGACCGCAGGCCATACACCCCTGCGTTGGGGTGCGACGACACTCGCCTGTCGTACTGGAGCTGTCATTATTCCTCCTGCTCTCCCGCATATCTTCCACATCTCTCATTCGGCGGATATGCCGTAGTGGCGTGTACTTAGCTTGCAAATGTTCCTAGCGCCGCCCAACCAAATAGAAGGATGGCGCCACTCAGAGACGTCATTGCGATACTGAACGCCACACGGTCGCCAGACATCTGCTTGATCGTGTGCATCGTCGGCCTCAGTGCCCAAAGAAGACCCGTCACACCGAATGCCACCGACGTATTCCAGTCGAATACCAGTGAAAAAATAAGACCGAAGATGCTGTATATCAGCGTCGCCGAATACCCTAATGCGAAGGTTGATATCGCCCAACCTATCGTGTGCCCGTGCTGCTGTGCTTGGGACAGCGACCACATCAGCAGTGCCAAAAGCGACATGCCGACGGTTCCATAGACGAAACCCAATCCTGTCAAGACACCAACGATGATGATGCTGGTTGTGCCTGAGCGGTACATATCCAACCCGGTTTGCAGGAAAAACAATGCGAATGCCAGCCCTGATATTGTCAACGACAGCGGCCACGGCACCTTAAGCATTTGATTTTTGACGACTTCCCCAGGGTTGAGCATCATTTTCAGCACAGCTTTCCAGCGTGCTTGTGGTGGTGCTGCGATAGTAGTCATGCGGCAATCCTTTCCACCGCTCCTACAGTTGCGTGAATCGCTCCTTATACAAACAATGCAACAGCAATACCCAAGTCAGAGACGAAGGTCGGTTGCTTTGCGCTGCGATCTTGTCCCATCGCACGTAGGTGCCGTCAACCATTGGCATCTCGCCATTGAAGGTGATCGGCATTCATTATGAAGATCTGGGCACTTGGGTGCCGCTGCTTGCGCGTCTACTGTCACATATGCGGCACAACGAATCGCCATTTCCTGGGCACCAATGCCCCACACTCACTGGCGACAATACGAGGCGCATACGCCACTATTACGGACCCACAGAGCATTCCCCCTTTGAAAAGTGAGCCCCATTGTGCGCTATATTGTATCATGAACACACCGAAAATATATGACTTTCACCACTTTTTCAAAGTGTATTCATTCAAAATATTGTGGCAACCATGGGTTGCACAAAACAATCAGTGTGGCGCCCCTTTTGGAGCGCCACACTGACAAAAATGCCTATCCTTCGCGGCAGACACAACACCGATCTGCAAAGCGAAGGCACATCCTGATTGTCGTCGTCCGTCACGGTGACACGGCAGCGAGCACCGCCTCAATACCTCGCCTTACCACCGGTTGAGCTGCCGCCGCCGCTTCCAACACGGCTCCAGGATCAGTGGGCGCTACAGCGAAACTCAAATCTGAAACCACCGACAGACCGCAGACCCGCACACCGAAGGCGTGAAGAGTAATGGCCTCAAGCACGGTCGACATGCCAACACAATCCACACCAGCAGCGCGCAACATGCGGCTTTCCAAGCGCGTCTGGTATTCCGGCCCACGTAACATGGCGTAATTGCCGCGCCGCTGCACATGCTGTGTCAACACGTCGGTGAATTCGTCATCCCATACCGTAGCAACGTCCAGGAATACGGTACCTGAGAACGGCGAGGTCCCCGACAGATTCGCATGGTCCTCAATCGCCACCACATCCCCAAGGTCCCAGTCACGCAGGCAACCATTGGAGTTACACACGATGGCAACACCTGCACCCGCTAGCGCCACCACCTTCGACAGGTGGGTGACCGCATCGGGGCCGTGCCCCTCGTACAGGTGTGTGCGCCCACAGGCCACACCTACAGTGACTGAGCCAGGGCCGACAGCTACGGGTCGACGATACACAAGGAAACGATCCTCATGCCCGTCAGCCACCGGCGCAATGACACCGGGGATATCAGAAAGCGCGCAGTGGGCAAGTGGATCGCCCCAAGGAGCCAGCACCTCGGCAAGCCCGGAGCCGAGGACGACGAAAACGTCCAGCGGACCATTGGCGAGGCGGCGCACATAGTCCGCACCTTGCTGCGCCTCGTCGGTGGCCAGGTACTTGCGAAAATGCATGGGATCCATTGCCATCCCCTAGCGTTGAGAGGATTCCTGGGCACGGATACGGCCAGCTGATGTCAGCCAGTAGCCAACAAAGCCCAGAACAAGGGCAAAGATTACGCCAATATTTGCGCCTGCCCACACGCCATCTTTCCCGCCGATAAGACCCAGAAGGTAGCCTTGCCAGTTGTTGAATGCGGCATCTTCAAAACCGTTGACTACGAGGCCCCAGCCGATGATGCAGGCGACAACCATTAGGCCAAGGGACACCCAGTTGTAGGCGCCGTAGCGGCCCGAGGCCTCAAAAAGCGCCCTCTCGTCATAGGGCTTCTTACGCAAAATAATGTCAGCCATCATGATGCCAGCCCAAGCAGCCAACGGTACCCCAAGCGTGACCAAGAAGGACTGGAAGGGGCCAATAAAGGTGGGCGAGTAGAAGACCACGTAAACGGTACCGGCCGTCAAGATCATACCGTCGATCAATGAAGCCATAGGACGCGGAATATTAATGCCCAACGTCAGCAAGGTCAGGCCGGAAGAGTAAATACCGTTGATGGCACCTGAGAGCAGCGACAAAATTGCAGTCAGCAAGAACGGAATGAGGAACCACGTCGGCAACAGCGTCGACAGTGCACCGATGGGGTCAAGTCCCACATTGTCAGAAAGCTCTTGAGAGGAGCCTGCGAGCATAAGACCGAAGGTGATGAGCACAGCCGGGCCAAGTGAGCCACCAAGGGTATTCCAGAAAATGATGCCGGAATCTTTTGCGTCACGGGATTGGTAGCGAGACCAGTCGGCGGCAATATTTACCCACCCTAGGCCCGTGCCAGTCATCACCATTGTCAACGCGCCTATCATGCCCGCAACGGAACCAGACGGAATACTCATCACCGCAGCCCAATCAATATGGGGTACGACTAGGAAGACATAAATAATAGTGGTGATACCAGTGAGCCAGGTCAGAATTGACTGCAGTTTCATAATGATGTGGTAACCCAAAACAGCACCAAGAACGATCAGGGCAGCAACCACGACCGAGGCAACAATATTGACTGTTGTGTGGTCCTGTCCGACCCAACCCAGACGTTCGAAGATCGTCGCGGTGGCCAGTACGGCGGTGATTGCCAGGACGGTTTCCCATCCGATGGAGGTCAGCCACGAGACAATTCCAGGGATTTTGGCCCCTTGAATACCAAAAGCACTGCGGGACATTACCATCGTAGGAACGGAACCACGTTTGCCACCAAGTGCAATAATGCCGCAAATAATAAAGGACAACGTCACGCCGACGACGGCAACCAGGGTGGCTTGCCAGAAGGAGATACCAAAGCCGAAAATCCAGGCACCGTAGGACATACCGAAGACGGAAATATTTGAGGCAAACCACGGCAAGAAAAGCTGATGTGGTTTCGCTGTGCGCTGCTCCTCACCAACAATTTCAATACCGGTGAGTTCTATAACGTTTGTGTCGGACACGTATAACTCCTCATGTTGGCAACGACCCAGCGGGACGCTCACCATTCGTGTAGTTTCAGGTGCTCGTGACTACGCTGCCCGTCAAGGCCACGTCGCCCGATTGCGCCCTTTATTTTACAGTATGAAAAACTTTTGACGTGTGAACTCGGGAGGATACCCCCAGTTCGTCCTAAGCTGCTGAAGGGCTCAGGTTAGCGGGTGTACTCGTCGTTTGGTGGCGATTCGTTTGCGATTCCACCTGCCAATACAAAATCCCCGGAGCCACCGTTTGTGACCCCGGGGATTTTGTTGAAATCAGCTAGCGTGAGCTATCTCAGTGCTGTCATCTTCAGCGCGCGAAGCGAGGGAACGCAGTGCGGCCAGCGTAAACGGCGGCGCCTGCGAGCTCTTCTTCGATACGGAGCAGCTGGTTGTACTTGGCAACGCGCTCGGAACGAGCCGGAGCACCAGTCTTGATCTGGCCGGAGTTGGTGGCAACTGCCAGGTCGGCAATGGTGGTGTCTTCGGTTTCACCGGAGCGGTGCGACGTCATGGAACGGTAGCCGTTGCGGTGTGCTTCTTCGACAGCGTCCAAAGTTTCGGTGAGGGAGCCGATCTGGTTCACCTTGACCAGCAGGGCGTTCGCAGCGCCGGTAGCAATACCCTTGCGCAGACGTTCCGGGTTGGTCACGAAGAGGTCGTCACCGACGAGCTGGACGCGGCCACCAATCTTGGCAGTCAGAGCGGTCCAGGCTTCCCATTCGTCTTCAGACAATGGATCTTCAATGGAAACCATCGGGTAGTCGGTGATGAGCTTCTCGTAGTAGTCAACCATGTAGTCAGTGGAACGACCCTGTCCTTCGAATTGGTACAGACCATCCTTGAAGAACTCGGTTGATGCCACGTCAAGTGCCAAAGCGACATCGTCGCCAGGTTTGAAGCCAGCCTTTTCGATGGCTTCGATGATGAGGTCCAGCGCAGCAGCATTGGAATCAAGGTTCGGCGCGAAGCCTCCCTCGTCGCCAAGGCCGGTGGACAGTCCACGGCCCTTGATCACTGCCTTGAGGGTGTGGTACACCTCCGCACCCCAACGCAGTGCTTCAGAGAAGGAGTCTGCGCCGATAGGGGCGATCATGAATTCTTGAATATCAACGTTGGTATCTGCGTGAGAACCACCGTTGAGGATATTCATCATGGGGACAGGCAACACGTGTGCATTGGGGCCACCGAGGTAGCGGTACAGCGGCAGGTCAGCGGAGTCCGCAGCCGCCTTCGCAACGGCAAGAGACACGCCGAGGATAGCATTTGCGCCAAGACGTCCCTTGTTGTCAGTGCCGTCAAGGTCGATCATTGCCTCATCGATCAGTCGCTGGTCGGAGGCGTCTTCGTCGATAAGTTCAGGGGCGATAACTTCGGTGACGGCTTCAACTGCAGCCTGCACACCCTTGCCCAGGTAGCGACCCTTGTCGCCGTCGCGGCGTTCAACCGCTTCGAAGGCGCCGGTGGATGCGCCGGAGGGAACGGCAGCACGCGAAACGGTGCCGTCCTCGAGCAGGACCTCAACCTCGACGGTCGGGTTTCCGCGCGAGTCCAGGATCTCGCGAGCTCCAATTGCCTCAATCCTTGCCACGTCATTCTCCAATCGATTAAGTGCGTGACTGTATGCACAAGCCAGTTTAGTTTGTGCTGGCCCATCGGTCATCTTCGTGGACACATTTTCAAAATGCTTTCCACCTCGCGGGCCGAGGCGCACGATCAGTGGGGCGACATTGGTCCCGTCGGCAGGTCAGGAGGATGGAACATTTAAGCGACCTCCATCACATAAGTGTGCCTATTGCTTGGGGCAGGTGCGTCAAGTAGCTACCTGCGCACGCCACACACAGCGCGGCAACCTCACAGCAAGCCCGCCTACCGCCTCGCAGCAACGCCAGCGCACCCGGTTCCAACGAAGCCAGCACCTAGTTCGTTGCAGGCAGCCGCCTCTGAATGCGGTACGAACGATTTCCCGCCTGCGCGCCGACTCACAAGCCTACACGCTAACTCACAAGAACTATTGCGCAGTCTGCGTCAGCGCTCCAAGGAACTGAATAGGCAGCACGTCGCCAAGCGGAACACGCTGGAATTGACCTGAGAGTTCGTCGAACTGTCCATAACGCGGGTTAACAGACACCGGCATAGTCGCCTGCGCCTCGGCAAGGAGTGGCTCAATGTCGGCACCAAGGTCGCGGGCAACAGCAGAAGCGTTGACGAAATCCTCAACGATACGTCCCGGATTTTCTGGGATTGCTGTGATGCGGCCTGCAGCGAGTAACGCTCCCAATTCTGTCGACACATTCGCTTCATCGATGCCAAGGCCACGCTCATCACCGATGGTGTTAATGTGGGCAAATTGCGGCAGGCCATACACCAGTTCAGTGCGGCTAATCTCACGACCAAGCAACACGGAAATCTGGGCGACACCTTGGTCAAGTTCCGCTTCGCTATATGCGACGTCACCGATGGACACCGCAGTCCCCGGCTGAGCGGAACAAGCGCCGAGCGCAGCCACCGCCGCAACAGAGCCGATCACTGCCAGCATCTTCTTCCCAGCCGAGAATTTCATTGCTACTCCTCAAATCTGTGCTGCGTCTCCACAGCGAAACCGGGCCTATTGTACCGAATAAACCAGGTCGACTGCCGCACCAGCCACACGAGACACTCATCCGCATGTGCATGCTGCCGACAGGCACCTAACAGCGTGGGCGTACATAAGGAAAGGAAAGGCACACGGTTTCTAGAAGGGCACCAGGATCTTCGTCACTAGCGTTTCCACCCACTCCAGCAAGGCTTCGTCAGTTACCGGCACCCCGCCGACACGTGACGTGGTTGGTGCTGGCACCAGTACTTGACGCACCGCAGCCTTTATTACCGCCCCCGGATGCAGGCGTTTCAGACGCATCACCTGAGAATCCGCCAAGGACACCGGGTTGACCCTCACATATTTGCCTTGGGTGACAATCTCTTCAATACCAGCGCGACGTACCACTTCCCGAAGGCGTGCCACCGCAAAAAGTAACTCCACTTCCCGCGGAATAGGCCCGTACCGGTCAATAAGTTCGGCACGCACATCCGCTTCTTGTTCGGGTGAGGTGATTGCAGCGATGCGCGCATACACCTCTAAACGGAGTCGTTCTCCCGCCACATAAGATTCAGGAACGTGCGCATCCACAGCAAGATCGAAACGCACATCGGCTCGAGGCGCAGGTGCCTGCCCCTTATATGCCGCCACAGCGTCGGCCACCATGCGCACATACAAGTCAAAACCAACCCCTTCTATATGGCCCGACTGCGCGCCTCCCAGCAGGTTACCGGCGCCTCGGATCTCCAGGTCCTTTTGCGCAACAGCAAGACCCGCCCCCAGATCCGAATGAGCAGCAATAGTTTTCAACCGCTCATGCGCTGTTTCAGTCAGTGTGCGATCAGGTGGATAAAAGAAATACGCATAGGCGCGTTCGCGGCCACGCCCCACACGGCCACGTAGCTGGTGAAGCTGAGACAAACCGAAGGTATCTGCTCGGTCAACGATCAATGTATTGGCGTTGGAAATATCCAAACCTGTTTCAACAATGGTCGTGCACACAAGAACATCAAATTCATGATTCCAAAAGTCAACGATCACCTCTTCCAACTGGTGTTCGCTGAGTTTTCCGTGGGCAACACGTATCCGCGCCTCGGGAATCAAATCAGCCAAACGTGCTGCAACGCGGGAAATGGACTCCACCCGATTATGCACATAGAAAACCTGTCCATCTCGCAGCAATTCACGACGCACCGCCGCAATCACCTGTGCATCTGTATGGGCACCTACGAAGGTCAGTACCGGTTGGCGTTCCTCCGGCGGAGTTTGCAGGATCGACATTTCGCGTATCCCTGAGACAGCCATTTCCAATGTGCGTGGAATCGGCGTGGCCGACATCGACAAGACATCAACATCAGTACGCAGCGCTTTCAACGTTTCTTTATGTTCCACTCCGAAACGCTGCTCTTCATCAATGATGACAAGTCCAAGATCTTTAAATGCCACAGTGCCTGTCAACAGGGTGTGCGTGCCAATGACGACATCGACACCACCTGACGCTAAACCCGCTTTGACAGCTTCTGATTCCTTTGGCGTAGAAAAACGCGATAGGGCGGCCACCGTCACAGGAAAACCTGCATAGCGTTCTTGGAATGTTTCCAAATGCTGTTGAACCAGCAGTGTCGTCGGCACGAGGATCGCGACCTGCTTTCCATCCTGTACGGCTTTAAATGCGGCGCGTACCGCAACCTCAGTTTTTCCGTATCCCACGTCACCGGTAAGGAGTCGGTCCATCGGCACGGATTTTTCCATATCCGCTTTCACTTCATCGATGGTGACCAACTGATCGGGTGTTTCCACGTACGGGAAGGCGTCTTCCAATTCTCGCTGCCAGGGGGTGTCAGGTGAGAAGGCGAATCCTTTTGTCGCTTGACGAGCAGCGTAGAGGCGGATGAGTTCTTTAGCGACGTCGTTGACAGCTTTGCGGGCTTTGGCTTTCGTTTTCGCCCATTCCGCGCCACCCATTTTTGTCAGTGTCGGCTGGTCAGAACCGGTGTATTTAGATATTTGGTCAAGAGAATCGGTGGGCATGAACAGACGGTCACCAGGCTGTCCTCGTTTTGACGGCGCATACTCAATGACAAGGTAATCGCGGGTCACGGCTCCTTCTCCGCGCCCCACGGTGCGCGACGCCAATTCGATAAAACGACCAATACCATGGTGTTCGTGTACCACTAGGTCGCCTGCTTTCAAGGTGAGTGGGTCCACACCTTTGCGGCGCCGCGACGGCATACGACGCATGTCTTTCGTGCCGGTGCCGCTGCGCCCTGTCAGGTCAGCTTCGGTTAAGACAGCGAGCCGCTGGGAAGGAGCAACGAACCCTTGCCCTGTGGGGGCAGCTAGGACAAAGACTGTCCCAGGTACGAATCCATCGGCGTGGGGAACCTTGTCGACGACGCGCGCCCCCACCTCGGCGCTGGAAAGGATGCTGGCGAGGCGTTTAGCGGGGCCTGGCCCATCTGTGGCAAGAACGAGGCGCCACTGGGCGCGAGCCAATTCAGTAAGGTCGGCTGTGGCGGCCTCAAAATTACCTCGGTATGGTCGCACATCCCGTGCACCGATGATCATCAGGTGTGGCGAGACCACGGTCGATGGCACCTCAGCACCAGCACCAGCACCAGCACCAGCACCAGCACCAGCACCAGCACCAGCACCAGCACCAGCACCAGCACCAGCACCAGCACCAGCACCAGCACCAGCACCAGCAGGGTGACACGTTGCCATTGCCTCGGCAAGTTCCGCTGGCGGCAACGACGTCACCTCCCACCAGGGCCGTTTTTCTTCCCGAGCCTGCGCCTGAATATGCCCGTAATCAAGGAACGAGGCACTGCCCGCCTCCAGGGGGACCGCTCCCCCACCTGCCGCCACCGACCATGCCGCAGACAGAAATTCCTCAGTGGTTGCCACCAGGTCCTTGGCTCGGGCGCTCACACGTTCTGGGTCAGAGACGAAAATAGTGGCACGCGGCGCAACAAGGTCAATGAGGCGTTCCATGCCATCCACCAGGAGCGGAGCGAGGCTTTCGATACCTGGCGCAGCAATGCCCTCCGATGCGAGTTCCAAGATTTCGCTGGCACCCGGCAGTGTCGCACCAGCCTGTTGTGCGCGCTGGCGCACGTCAGGGGTCAGGAGCAACTCACGGCAGGCAATCGCCCAGAGGCCACTGGGCGCCTCGGCAATGGTGCGTTGATCTGCCACCGAAAAAACCCGGATCTCATCAACTTCGTCACCCCACAGTTCGACGCGCAAGGGGTGAGCCTCATGTGGGGGAAAGAGGTCGAGGATACCGCCACGCACGCTGAATTGGCCGCGGTTTTCCACCATGTCAGTGCGTTGATACCCCAAAGCGCTGAGGCGCTCAGTCAATTCAGTGAGGTCAATGCGATCACCGACGCGGACGCGAACCGGTTCAAGGTCGCCTAGGCCAGCAATGATGGGTTGAAGGAATGCGCGGATGGGGACGACAAGGACATCAATGGGGCCCCCTTGGGTGTCGTCTGCGCGTGGATGCGCTAGTCGCCGCAGAACAGCGATGCGGCGCGCCATAGTATCTGCTTGAGGCGAGAGGCGTTCGTGTGGCAGTGTTTCCCAGGCGGGAAAAAGTGCCACACGTGCCGGATCCATCCAGTTACTCAAGGCAGAAGTAACGGTTTCAGCTTCGCGTCCTGTGGCGGTGAGATACAGCAGCGGTGCCTCCGTGTTGTGCACCATCGCCGCAGCCAGGGCAGCGCGCACACCTTTAGGTGCGACGACGGTGCCACTGATGCCCTGGCGTACGCTGTCCACTGCCTGTTCAAAGGCAGCATCCTTGGCCAGGTGAGGGGCAATGGCACTGAATTTCACAGGGGGCCTTTCGTAGTTGACGAGGTGGAGCGACGTTGAGACGTTGACGCGCCTTTTATGGTTGGCTGTGCAAGCGCTGTTGGGCCGCGCTCCATCCCGAGTGGACAATATCTTCGACGACGTCAGCGGCCTGTTCGATGGTGACGTCTATATCAGGGCGGTCCTTAGCGCTAATGCGCGCCAACACGTAGTCTGCTGGATCTTGGCGGCCTGGCGGTCGTCCAATGCCAATGCGGAGCCTGGCGTAGTCTTTTGTGCCCAAGGATTGGCTAATGGATTTCAACCCGTTATGTCCGCCTTCGCCGCCACCTTTTTTTAGCCGTAACTGTCCCGCTAGCAGGTCCAGTTCGTCATGTATCACCAAAAGGTGCTCTGCGTCAGTGCCCAGGTATTTCATGAGGAGGGACACTGGGCCGCCGCTGACATTCATGTAACTGTCGGTAATTGCCAGCGTGACCTGCGGCCCTGGAATGCCACCCGGAAGGACGCCAAGGCGCCCCTGTGCAACGTGGGTGCGTGTGCGGTGTTTTGTCAATGCGACACCTAAGCGTGCAGCGAGGGCGTTAATGGTCATATGTCCAACGTTATGACGGGTGTCGGCGTATTGCGCACCGGGATTACCCAGTCCAACGATCAGCCATGGCTGTGAAGATGTCATGGCGTCTATTGTCGCACCCGGTGGATACCGGGCTTGAATAACGTTAGCTACTCCATAGCCGTACTGCTACGCGAACTGTCGTCCATGTGGGTGCCTGCCCGGGCTCGAGTCGAAATAGTCGCACCGCTATGCGAGCCATCGGGGGCGCAGTGTCGGTGGGCTGACGAGGCACAGTATCCGTGGGCTGACGGGCACGCAGTGTCTGCACACCGGCGGGTGTAGCAGCGCAATCTCAGGGATTACGCCCCGCAGGTGCACCAGCCGTTGCCACAACCATGTGCGGCAATGTCCATCGGCGCGCCGCATAGGCAGAGGTAATCGCCTGCGCAATATCGTCAACTGCCGAAACATCCACAAGGGCAATGGCGGAACCGCCAAATCCGCCACCTGTCATTCGCGCACCATAAGCACCACAGGCTCTGGCCACATCTACCGCCACATCAAGTTCAATACTGGACACTTCATAGTCGTCACGCAGCGAATCGTGGGAGTCATTCATCAGCGCACCCGCCGCACGCAGGCGCGCGCCTGACAGTTCACCACCCTTCAATAGGTCAATAAATGCGCGGGTTCGCGCAATTTCACTGATGACGTGACGGGCACGCATACGCAGGCGGGGCTGATCTTCCTGCGTACCAGCAAGCGTGGCCATCGCCTCGTCAAAATCGGTGACGTCCACCAGCAACGGGACCCCCAGCGCTACTGCCGCCGCTTCACTATCAGCACGCCGTTGACCGTATTGCCCATCAGCTAAGGAATGTGAAGCACGGGTGTCAATGACGAGCAACGCCAAATCGTGTGCCGCCAGGTCAAATGGAATGTACTCAGTAGACATGTCTCGACAATCCAAAGCCAACGCATGGCCGGCACGGCACCGCAGAGATGCTGTTTGATCCAAACCGCCCGTATTTGCGCCCGCAACTTCGTTTTCCGCACGGCGACACACATTGACAAGGATTTGTCGGCCGCGATCATTAGGGGCATGGTTCGTCCCAGCAAGTCCCAGGTCCGCAAGCTCGTCAAGGGCAACTGCCATTGCGCACTCTAAGGCAGCAGAAGATGACAACCCCCCACCTTGGGGCACGCAAGACCACAGGGCAGCGTCAAAACCCGGCAGAGGCCCATAGCCTTCCTGTTCCAGTGCCCATGCGACGCCTGCCAGGTAGGCGGCCCATCCTTTCACTTCTCCAGCGCTACCTTGAGGGCCAATAGCGTCAAGGTCCATAACGTCGACGGCATCACGTGTTTGGGCAGAGACGAGGCGCACGGTGCGATCCGCGCGTCTCTTCACTGCGAGGTAGGCACGGTGAGGCAGCGCGATAGGTAGGCAAGGGCCACCGTTGTAGTCCACGTGTTCGCCGATGACATTGACCCGCCCCGGAGCTGACCACACACCGTCGGGTTCATTGCCGAAAACGTCGGCAAATAATGCGCGAGCATTGGCGCTACCTTCGGTGGGATCAACTGCAGGATTCCAAATAACCTCGGACAATGTCATCAACCTTTCGCGTGCAACCTCCATTGGGGACCAGGGTGCGTCTTCACACAATCCTGGCCTTTTCGTTTCGTCACATAGATTACATGGGCTCAGAGCGAATACACTAGCGTGTCACCGCAGTTTGACGCATCGTCGCCACACTGCACTCAGCTACTACTCAACATCAGGTGCTGCATGTTTCTTCCGCCTCTTCGCGAGGGCCAAGAATGGCTCGGCGTGGTGATCGCCATCCCTGAACCGTGGGTAAGCCAGCTTAGTGCGGCACGGTTAAGTTTTGGTGACGAATTAGGTGCTTCCGTGCCTGCGCACATCACTCTAATGCCCCCCATTGCGGTCGAACGCGACAAACGTGCCGACATCATTCGGCACCTAAGGTCGGTAGCGAAAAAACATCGTGCCTTTCACGTGACATTACGCGGATCTGGTTCCTTTTTGCCCACGTCTCCAGTTGCTTTCGTCAACGTAGATGAAGGTGCCGCTGAGTGTTCCATGCTCGCGGACGACATCCGCTCTGGGCCACTGGATCATCCCACACGTTTCCCCTACCACCCGCATGTGACGCTGGCGCAAGGGGTCACACACGAAGAGCTCAGTCGCGCTCTCGTCTACGGTGACACTGTTGAAGCGTCGTGGATGGTTCCTGGTTTTCGTCTTGATCGTGTCAGCGAAAACGGCATCTACTCGTCAATGGCCTTATTTGATTTGGAAGCATCGTAGCTTCACTGTGCGTCAGGCACCTTCACGCCGCGTTACCTCCGAGCAGAATCTATCCTGGCGGCACGGCCCGATGACACGCTGCGGGCGCACCGCATCTTAAACTCTGATGACGCCACTACTTACGATGCTGGCTCGGATCGCTAGTATGAAGAGAGGCAACGCGAAGGGGGGACCGAAGGTATGGGCAGGCGCAGCCAACAGCCGTCATCACATCACCGCTTTGGTCGCACCGCCTCGTCGCTTGTGCATGCTCTGACACGCAGTATTGCTCCTTGGGGGCAGCGCCTCAAGGCGTCGCGTATTGCACGCATGTCCACGCGCTACGCCACCTGGAATGGGTCGCAGCTTGCGGCTGGGATGGCGCTGAGTGCACTCATGTCTTTAGTGGCGCTACTTACTGCCGCCATCACAGCCACCGTTGCCGTTGTTGGATCTCGCCCGGCGCTTTTGGCGGAGCTTTCCACCACATTCGATGCGACACTGCCAGGGCTAGTGAAAACCGAGAACTACCCTGAGGGTGTTCTTGATTTTTCGGCTTTTATTCGCACTGAAGGCACGTGGCTCACGACCGGCATCGCACTTGCCATTGCTCTGTGGAGCGCAACGTCGATGATTGCGGCCCTTGGCAGAGCGATCCGCTTGATGTTTGGATTGACAACCACCCCTACCGGCCTTGGAGGAGCTAAAGGTCGGGGCCTCATTGGGGTAGTGCTGCTCCCCTTGGTGTTGCTCCTTGCCTCAGCCCTAGGTGTGGCAACCGATACGGCTTCAACGTGGCTTGTCGGTGCCTTTGGCGCTCAAGATCCCACATTGGTTCGCGTGACAACCGGAGTGTCATATCTGGTGTCGCTGCTGATGTATGGCTTTGTTGGCTTTGTGCTAATTCGCGTGGTTGCTGCGGTGCGGCCACTTGGGCGCGACCTGTGGCAGGCGGTGGGCATCATTGCGGTGTCTTCAGTCGCCTTACGAGTTGCGGGGACAACTATCGTACAGCTGACGAAAAATCCACTAATGGCGACGGCCACAGCAATACTCACAGTAATTTTGTGGCTCAATCTGCAGCTTCAAGCTATATTGTACGCCTGTGCGTGGGCAGCCAACCCTCCTCCCATCACGCCCGCGCAAGGCTCCGCTGCTCCGCACGACTCTGAATGTCCAAACTACGTCACCTTGTCGGCGCCCCATACCCTGGCGTGGCCACATAATCCGCTCACAGGTGCCTTGGAGGACCATTAGGCAAGGTCGTCCAATTAAAGTAGCCTGCGGCTAGTGGTTGTGTGCCGCCTAATGGCTGTGGGACGCGACAGCGCGTATGACAGACGTGAGTTCATGGGGACTGACATGGCGTTTTGGTTCAGAGTGTATGAGGTCCGCGCAGTGGCGAATGGTAGGTTTCGCGGTGAATACACGTCCCCAATTGACGTGAAGTCCGTCTGACGGCAAGCGGCGGGGTAGGTGTTGCTATTTTGTTATATTGCGGTGGGTTGATCTGATTCGTTGACTACGGGAGTTGCTGTGGGCAGCTTGGTCGCATTGAACGTTGGGGCACAAACGCGTGCAGCCCACGTGGTATTTAATTGTCAGTCTGAATTACTTGATGGCATGGAAACCCTGGTGGACGAAGCGGATACATTACTTCCAGGTGTGTCCACCAGTGGAAGCCAAGCCTTGCGGGAGGCACTGACGTTGTGGACTGAGTCAGTAGCCGTGGTGTGTCATGATTTGGGCGCTTATGGGGGTGCATTGCAGATGCTGGACCAAGATATGGCAGCTGCTGAACAGCGAAATGCTACCTCCTTGGCTCGCCTCACGGAACGGTTGGGTGGTCCTGTTGGCAGCTAGCCGTATTGTGTTCCGACACCAGGAAGCCGAAGCGTTGCGAGAACTGTTAGTCGAGCAGGCGAAGGGTGTGCGTGCTGATGGTGAGGCATTGCGTTCACAGGTTGCCTTCGAGGTGTATCAGTGGGACGAGGAGTCGGCGTCGAGACAGTCGCAATTGGGTGCGCAGGTGCGTGTTGATGAGCGTATCGAGGAATTGGCTGGGTTTTTGGATGATGCAGCTAATGCGGTGGGCATGGTGTCCGAGGCTGCCTATGACGTTGAGGTGCGTAATGTGGCGCTATTGGACTGATCCAAGGGTGGTGTGTGTGGGTGTCGCATGATTTTGAGATTGACGTGCAGGTATTGGTGACTGCAGCAACGGCGACAGCTGATGCTGTCCAGCAGAAGCGGGATTTTGATGTGGACGATTATGTTCCGAAACGCGCAGATGTTGCTAATGACATTGTGTGGGACGCGTTGGATGTTTTCCAGGATCGGTGGGAACGCGGGCTCAACGATATGACTGATGATTTAAGTGAGGTATCAGGACGTTTAGGCAAGGTCGCAGCTCATTACGTTGAGTTTGATGCCTTTGCCCGCCAAACATTTGAGGCCGTGCGTGACAGGGCAGCAGGGTTGTCAACTCAACGGGTGGTGAGTTCGTATTAATGGGCGTGAGATTTCAGGGCGCACCCGTTTTTTCTATCGAGGGTAACGCTGAAGGTATTAATGCTCGCGCTCATGTGATGCGTGTACGCGCAGGTCAGTGGGCTGATATTGCACGGTCCTTGCAGCGAATTTCGACTGATGGGTGGTCGGGACGCGCAGCGCGGCGTTTCCAGGATCGTTTCCGAGTGGAGCCTGAGCGGTGGTATCAGGCATCGGATATGTTTACTCGGGCTGCGTCCGCATTGGAGGGGTATGCAGCTGCTCTTGCTCAGGCACAGCAGGATGGGCGTGAATGCGCCAACCTCTATGCCCGTGGGGAAATGGAAACACTCAAGGCGCTCCATGCTTATGAGCAACGTATGGGACTAGGTAGGAAGGAGTTAGCTTGGGGCGAGAGCGTTGATGTGTTGACACCTTCGTTGAAAGTGTCGGTGCTGTCGGAACCGTTTGTGGATCCAGGCAAGGCGCTTCGTGACCAGGCTATAGCGGATTTTTCTGCACTGATCGTAAAGGTTGATACTCAAGCCCACGCATGCGCCACCGAATTGTACGCATGTGGTGAAGGGGCACCAGCGTCACGTAATTGGGCGCAAACGGGTCTGGCATTTGTGGGTGGGGTGCTTGTCGGCGCGTTCGAAACGGTTGCTGATATGCATGATCTGCTATTTCAACTGCAATACGGTGGTTTATTGGACGTGATGAAGCTGTCGAATGGGCAGCTGACTGTTGACGAGTTGTGTGCCAAATACGGTATTCGTGCGCAAGACGCTCTCGACTTCCTCGACGCGGTTGCTGGCGATCCTATGGGCAGTGGTATTGAGATCGCTAAAGCAGTCCTTGACTGGGATACATGGGTTGATGACCCTGCCCGTGCACTTGGCCATTTGGTGCCTGATATGGTGTTGGCGTTGGCGACAGGTGGTGCGGGTGCCGCGGCCACGCGTGGCGTCTCAACGGCGGGGCGTCTCACCTCAGGGGTGGGGAGGGTCGATGACGCATTGGGGGCGGCACGCAAATTCGGCGATGCCACTCATTTTCGCAATGTCGACAAACTTGACGACGGTGCGGATTCAATCAAAACCCTGGGCAGGGACCGTCTTGGCGAAAACGCACGAGCCTCAAGTATCCTGGATACCCCTGGTAACAGGGCACCTACCGCACCAAAATCATTGGACGTCGCCCACAGTGATCCGGCCGGGTCGACAGCCCGAAGAGATACACTCACTCCCGCATCACCCGCTGACAATGCGGTCGAGGTTACGACTCGCAAAGATGCTACGGTCAACGACTCTCCGGTCAACCCCCGACATGACGCTTCGCATGACAATACCAGAGTTGAGCGCAGCAACGCTGACGCCATCGATAGCGGTAGCGCGGGGATCTTGGCGAACGAAAAGCACCTGCCTGGCGGTGCGGTCACTGCACCAAGTATCACCCGCCTCGACCAAGGCGCTGAGGCACTACAGGCCGACCACCTTGATGACACACTCGAAGCACCCACCCACACTCGCAACGAGGCTGATCACGCCCGTACTGACGACTCGCACACTGCGGAAACCACCCCACAAACCAGTTCTGATCCCCACCACCTACTTAAAGACCCGTCGTTGCTCAGGCCTGGCGCAAAAGGTGCAGATATCCTTGACGGCACGCCAAAATACGGCGTGGACCGCGAAGGTAATGCCCTCAACGACACCCAGGAATGGTTGGATGAGTATTCCTACAGGCATGAGGACAAGACTCTGCATTACCACTGGCCGGAACCGTCGGCGCTTCCTGGCACTGAACGCACACTCACACTCGACGAATTCGTCCGCGAATTTGGCGACACCATTGACCGTGTCGGCGATTCAAAGGGCAGGTGGTTTTCTCCTGTAGTGGACGGGCGACCATATAGCTTCCAAGAACGCGCTATCCCAGCTGACAGCTTAGGCAAAGCGTACAACCAAATGACAATCTCTTCCCTGCCCGACGGATGGACGGTCGAAGTGTCCACTGCCTCACCCGGCATGGGATATCCCGGTGGGGCAACACAAATACAATTCCGCAGTCCCGATGGTGAAATAAAGACGATGGCTGCCCTTAAAGAAGCCGGTATTATTCAACTATGGTGAGTCTTTCGCTGAGTCATACGGTGGGGAGCCTTCTTTTCGATCACCCCGATAGTTTCTTTTCAGCCCGCGGCAACAGACTGCGCCTAATATTCGGTACTGGAATAACGTACACGTTGCATGAACGGGATGGCCTCTTCGAACTCGACTCCTACGAACGCTGGGAACCCCCACAAGTCTTCGCGCGCGCCACACATATTGACGACATGCTCCGCCACATCATCACAATCGCCGGAGATGCCTACCGTGAACGCAGGAACTACCTCTACATCCGCCTGCCCTACCGCACACCCAAACC
>NZ_AUBF01000009.1 GCF_000429105.1 Schaalia suimastitidis DSM 15538 | reverse complement strand
CTCCCACGACCTGTCGGTTGCAGTACCATCGGCGCTGTGGGGCTTAGCTTCCGGGTTCGGTATGGGTCCGGGCGTTTCCCCCACGCTGTGGCCGCCGCAAAAGTGTCGACCACGAGTGTATTCTCTTGTGTCCCCCACACGGGTGTGGGGTTTTGGGTTGGTCGTGATTTGTATAGTGGTGTAAGCAGTGCTGCGTGCAGCAGCTTTTTTGTTGCACGCCCGCCCAAAAGGGGGGGGGGTGTGTTGGTTGTTGTTTAGTGTTGGCCCATTAGTACCAGTCGGCTCACGAGCGTATTACTACGCTTCCACCTCTGGCCTATCAACCCAGTAGTCTGCTGGGGGCCTTCACCACACAATAGTGTGGACGGAAATCTCATCTTGAAGCAGGCTTCCCGCTTAGATGCTTTCAGCGGTTATCCCTTCCGAACGTAGCTAACCAGCCATGCACCTGGCGGTACAACTGGCACACCAGCGGTTCGTCCATCCCGGTCCTCTCGTACTGGGGACAGCCCTTCTCAAATTTCCTACGCGCACAGAGGATAGGGACCGAACTGTCTCACGACGTTCTGAACCCAGCTCGCGTACCGCTTTAATGGGCGAACAGCCCAACCCTTGGGACCAACTCCAGCCCCAGGATGCGACGAGCCGACATCGAGGTGCCAAACCATGCCGTCGATATGGACTCTTGGGCAAGATCAGCCTGTTATCCCCGGGGTACCTTTTATCCGTTGAGCGACCACGCACCCACATGCCATGGCCGGATCACTAGTTCCTACTTTCGTACCTGCTCGACCCGTCGGTCTCACAGTCAAGCTCCCTTGTGCACTTACACTCACCACCTGATTACCAACCAGGCTGAGGGAACCTTTGAGCGCCTCCGTTACTCTTTAGGAGGCAACCGCCCCAGTTAAACTACCCACCAGGCACTGTCCCCAACCCGGATCACGGGCCAAGGTTAGATGCACACTTGAACCAGAATGGTATTTCAACGACGACTCCACCCAAGCTAGCGCCCAAGCTTCACAGTCTCCCACCTATCCTACACAAGCCCAAGCGAACACCAATACCAAGCTATAGTAAAGGTCCCGGGGTCTTTCCGTCCTTCTGCGCGAAACGAGCATCTTTACTCGTACTGCAATTTCGCCGAGTTCACGGTCGAGACAGCGGAGAAGTCGTTACGCCATTCGTGCAGGTCGGAACTTACCCGACAAGGAATTTCGCTACCTTAGGATGGTTATAGTTACCACCGCCGTTTACTGGGGCTTAAATTCACACCTTCACCACACACACAGCGTGGTTAAGCGTTCCTCTTAACCTTCCAGCACCGGGCAGGCGTCAGTGCGTATACATCGTCTTACGACTTCGCACGCACCTGTGTTTTTGATAAACAGTCGCTTCTCCCTATTCTCTGCGACCCCCACACGCCACACACCGCAAGGATGCGCTACCCGCAAGGGTCCTCCTTATCCCGAAGTTACGGAGGAATTTTGCCGAGTTCCTTAACCATGATTCACTCGAACGCCTCGGTATACTCTACCTGACCACCTGAGTCGGTTTAGGGTACGGGCGCCTAACACCCTCACGTCGAGGCTTTTCTTGACAGCATAGGATCATCACCAGACCCCCAAAAAAGGGCCCCCATCAGTCCTCACCCACAAGCCCTCCGGATTTACCTGAAGGACGGGCCACAACCTTAGACACACACAACCACCGGTGCGCGGCAACTACCTTCCTGTGTCACCCCTGTTAACACGCTTACCTACAACACACAGGACCCCACAACCCCCCACCCCCCACACGCCCGAAAGCACGCAGAAGACAAGGAGCACATGGTTAGCACATGCGCTTCAGTACGGGCGGTTGTTAGGCGGTACCAGAATATCAACTGGTCATCCATCGACTACGCCTGTCGGCCTCGCCTTAGGACCCGACTAACCCAGAGCGGATAAACCTAGCCCTGGAACCCTTAGTCAATCGGCGGACGGGATTCCCACCCGTCATTCGCTACTCATGCCTGCATTCTCACTCCCACACACTCCACCAGAGGTCACCCCCAAGCTTCACCACGTGCAGGACGCTCCCCTACCCACCCACACAACCCTAGACACTCAAATGCCTGGATCCACACGCGTAGGTGCCACAGCTTCGGTGGTACGCTTAAGCCCCGCTACATTGTCGGCGCGAAATCACTTGACCAGTGAGCTATTACGCACTCTTTCAAGGATGGCTGCTTCTAAGCCAACCTCCTGGTTGTCAACGCAACTCCACATCCTTTCCCACTTAGCGCACACTTAGGGACCTTAGCTGATGATCTGGGCTGTTTCCCTCTCGACTACGAAGCTTATCCCCCGCAGTCTCACTGCCATGCTCAACCATACCGGCATTCGGAGTTTGGCTGACGTCAGTAACCCTTGCGGGCCCATCGGCCATCCAGTAGCTCTACCTCCAGCAGGCAACACACAACGCTGCACCTAAATGCATTTCGGGGAGAACCAGCTATCACGGAGTTTGATTGGCCTTTCACCCCTACCCACAGCTCATCCCCCAGGTTTTCAACCCTGGTGGGTTCGGTCCTCCACAAAGTCTTACCCTTGCTTCAACCTGGCCATGGGTAGATCACCCCGCTTCGGGTCCAGAACACGCGACACACGCCATATTTCAGACTCGCTTTCGCTACGCATACCCCACACGGGTTAAGCACGCCACATGCCACTGACTCGCAGGCTCATTCTTCAAAAGGCACGCCATCACCCCACAAGGCTCTGACGGCTTAAAGGCACACGGTTTCAGGTACTATTTCACTCCCCTCCCGGGGTACTTTTCACCATTCCCTCACGGTACTATGCACTATCGGTCACCAAGTAGTATTTAGGCTTACCAGGTGGTCCTGGCAGATTCACACGAGATTCCACGAGTCCCGCACTACTCGGGCACCCAACCCACACACAACAACACGCGTCCAGCTACACGACTCTCACGCACTACGGTCCACCATCCCAAATGATTCACCTCCACACGCCATTGCATGCCCACCCCCGGCAGAAAGCAGACAGTTGAGCCCCACAACACCGCACACGCAACCCCCGCCGAGTATCACACGCACACGGTTTAGCCACCCTCCGCTATCGCTCGCCACTACACACGGAATATCTTCTCCTACGGGTACTAAGATGTTTCACTTCCCCGCGTTCCCCCCACCACCCTATGAACTTCAGATGATGGTAACCCAGCACAACCCAGGTTAGGTTCCCCCATTCGGAAACCCTCGGATCAACGCTCGTTCGCCAACTCCCCGAGGCATATCGCAGGCCACAACGTCCTTCATCAGCTCTTGGTGCCAAGGCATCCACCGAATGCCCACAAAAACTAAACAAAACCACAGAAAACACAACAAAAAATAAAGATGCTCACAACCACTATACAAATCACAAACAACCCCACCACACAACCACACCACACACACGCGCGCGCAGCACAATCGCAGGCACCAGACAACAACCCACAGGCTATTACCCGAGAACCCGACAGCATGCCCACCCATCCCTGTTTTACCCAACCCCAAAAAAGCCACAACCAGCCACACATACAACGCACAGCAAACAAATCATGACCAACCACCACACACGCGCACGCACAACACGCACACACATGCAACAGCAAAAAAAGGGCTCCCTAGAAAGGAGGTGATCCAGCCGCACCTTCCGGTACGGCTACCTTGTTACGACTTCGTCCCAATCGCCAATCCCACCTTCGACCACTCCCCCCAAACGGTTAGGCCATGAGCTTCGGGTGTTACCAACTTTCGTGACGTGACGGGCGGTGTGTACAAGGCCCGAGAACGTATTCACCGCAGCGTTGCTGATCTGCGATTACTAGCGACTCCACCTTCATGGGGTCGAGTTGCAGACCCCAATCCGAACTGAGACCAGCTTTAAGGGATTCGCTCCACCTCACAGTATCGCAACCCTCTGTACCAGCCATTGTAGCATGCGTGAAGCCCAAGACATAAGGGGCATGATGATTTGACGTCATCCCCACCTTCCTCCGAGTTAACCCCGGCAGTCCCCCACGAGTCCCCACCACAACGCGCTGGCAACATAGGGCAAGGGTTGCGCTCGTTGCGGGACTTAACCCAACATCTCACGACACGAGCTGACGACAACCATGCACCACCTGCACACCCCCAACCAAAAGCACCCCCATCTCTGGAGGCTCTGGGTGCATGTCAAGCCTTGGTAAGGTTCTTCGCGTTGCATCGAATTAATCCGCATGCTCCGCCGCTTGTGCGGGCCCCCGTCAATTCCTTTGAGTTTTAGCCTTGCGGCCGTACTCCCCAGGCGGGGCACTTAAAGCGTTAGCTACGGCGCAGAAACCACGGGTGGCCCCCACACCTAGTGCCCAACGTTTACAGCATGGACTACCAGGGTATCTAATCCTGTTCGCTCCCCACGCTTTCGCTCCTCAGCGTCAGTAACGGCCCAGAGACCCGCCTTCGCCACCGGTGTTCCTCCTGATATCTGCGCATTCCACCGCTACACCAGGAATTCCAGTCTCCCCTACCGCACTCAAGCCCATCCGTACCCACCGCACGCCCCCAGTTAAGCCAGAGGATTTCACGGCAGACGCGACAAACCGCCTACAAGCCCTTTACGCCCAATAATTCCGGACAACGCTCGCGCCCTACGTATTACCGCGGCTGCTGGCACGTAGTTAGCCGGCGCTTCTTTACCCACTACCCTCACCACAACCCAAAGCTGCGGCTTGACCATGAGCGAAAGAGGTTCACAACCCGAAGGCCTCCATCCCTCACGCGGCGTCGCTGCATCAGACTTTCGTCCATTGTGCAAAATTCCCCACTGCTGCCTCCCGTAGGAGTCTGGGCCGTATCTCAGTCCCAATGTGTCCGGTCACCCTCTCAGGCCGGATACCCGTCAAAGCCTTGGTAAGCCATCACCCCACCAACAAGCTGATAGGCCGCGAGCCCATCCCCCACCACAAAAGCTTTCCACCCCCCAACATGCGCCAGAAAGTGAATACCCGGTATTAGCAGCCCTTTCAGACCGTTATCCCAAAGAAGAGGGCAGGTTACTCACGTGTTACTCACCCGTTCGCCACTCACCACCCAGACGCAAGCGCCCAAGCAGCCCGTTCGACTTGCATGTGTTAAGCACGCCGCCAGCGTTCGTCCTGAGCCAGGATCAAACTCTCCGAAAAAAACAAAACGGAAAACCCCAGCCAACCACCCACACACAACACGCGCAGACAGCCAACCAGAAACAATCCCAACCAAAAAACTCAAAAACAAAAAACAGGCAAAACAAAAACAAACAAACACACTATCGAGTTCACAAACAACAACCACACATCCGCATTTAACCCCATAAATGAGCCAATTGCGAAAGGCTGCTTGCCATCCTTACCGTTGTTATCGGTTCGGGCGACGGTTATACAGCCTACGCGGCTTTACTTTCGAACGTCAAACTGGATGAGGGTGAGGGTGACCACATAGGAACCCTCAGCCTCATCTGTGCTTTTCAACGGCCAAATAGCCCCTTCAACCAACCGCCAGAGCTCGCCGTCGTCGCGGAACGTTGCTCCGCCTCGGCAATTTCCTGCTGACTATGGCGGCCGTTGCACCACTGCGCTGCAGGGACCTGCGCCTTGACCGAATCAATATGCTGCCCACAGCCAGCCCAAGTGGTTTTTCCACACACGTCACAACGCACCGGTCGACACATATTCCTTCTCTCTTTCCAATAGGGATTCCAATTCGCTTCCTTCAGCGAATGCGTCAAGGGTCAACATGCCACCTGACAGGGAGGCGCACTCAAAGCCCGCTGACTCCAGGATTCGGCACGCCAAATATGAGCGAACACCGCTACGACAATGCACAGCGATGGGGCGACCTTGTGCCGCGTCGCGCACTTCATCGAGACGTTCACGTAGCTGCGTATGAGGAATCTGCAACGCACCACTCACTCGCGTATCTGTTGCCGCTTCCTTGTCGCCACGCACATCCAAAATAAGGTGACTGAGGACCATCTGGGGCAATTCCCACGCCTGCCACTGCCGAAGCGCGCCGCCTAGGACGTTATGGGCTGCCATGCCAAGCATCTGCACTGGATCCTTTGCCGCACCATAAGGAGGTGCATACGCTAAATCAAGATCCATCAAATCCTCGACCGACATACCTGCCCGCATTGCCGTCGCGAGCACGTCAATGCGTCGCGCAGCGCCTTGTGCTCCGATCGCCTGTGCCCCAAGCAAGGTGCCATCGCGATCAACGTGGACGGTCAAGGCCAGTTGGCTCGCACCGGGGAAGTATCCGACGTGGTTGAGGGGATGCAGGTGGAAGGTGTGGAACTGCCGACCGTGCAGATCACGGCGATTCGCGCCGGTAGCAGCTACCTGCAAATTGCCCACGCGCACAATATGCGTACCCAGCGGTGCGGGCATTGGACGCGCTGCCTTTCCTCCTGCGATGGTGGCAATAATGTCGTCAGCGACGAGGCGGCCGCCTCGATTCGCAGGGCCAGCCAAGGCAACAGGACGAGCTGGCCCGCCAAGGAAATGCTCCTGCGTCGCAGCATCACCGATAGCCCAAATACGCTCGTCCCTGGTACGTCCATGCGCGTCAATAACAATTGCGCCTGTCGCATCAAGGAGCGATTCAATACCTGGGATCTGTGTTTCTGGCTGCACGCCCGCTGCGATAACTACGTGATGCGCTTGGCGCTGCTGCGCATCGCCTGCAGCAGATGTCAGCGTCAATTCGAGGCGTCCGTCTTCACGGGCCTCCAGGGCGGTAAGTCCGAAACCTTCCATCGTCTCAATGCCGAGGCGGTGTAGTTCTCGTCGGACAAGGGCCGCCATTTCCTGATCGAGACGCGGCATGACATAAGGGGCATATTCGACGACGGTGACCGCCAAGCCGAGGCTATGCAAATTCTCCGCAATCTCAAGTCCCACCGCGCCGGAACCAATGACGTAGGTATGCGCATCGTTGCTGGCGGCAACCAACTGTTGGGCTGCTTCACGCAGGCGAACACCATCGGCAACTGAACGCACTGTAAAGACAGAGGGGGCGAGCGCCTGGCTAATGGTGACGCCAGGGATTTGACGAGGCGAAACACCCGGAGAGAGCAGCAGCGCGTCGTAGGTGAGGGCAACTTCCCCCTGGGGTGTCTGGCAGCGCACTTCTTTCGCCTGACGATCCACTGCCACGACCTCATGATTCAGGCGAACGTCCAAGTTGAGGGCCATGCGAAGCGATGCGGGAGTATGCAAACGCAAAGCCGCTTCGTCAGTAATTTCCCCGCCTACAAAATAGGGGATGCCGCAGGTGGCAACTGACACCTCGTCACTTCGCTCTAGCACCACAATGTCGGCGTCTTCGTTGAGGCGCCGCAAGCGCGCTGCGGCACTCATACCGCCGGCGTTGCCGCCAACGACAACGATCCGCATAAGGGTCTCCTTAGGTTGAAACTTTCACTTGAGCACGACCTTAGTCCTGCGTGCCAGATCATGCGAGATGCATGAGGATTTGAAGCTCCTTCCCATTTCGATGCAGTCGTGACCAAATGCGTGTGAGTCACTGACTGAGTCTTGACCATTCCTGTAACATCGTTGTGTTCGTGCACACGATGCACACCTCCCACTCGACATGCGAAGGGACAACAATGGCTCCCCTATCACCTGCGCCAGATGACAAGTTTCACCAGATCAGCACTGCAGTTAACGCTGTTCTAGAACCGATCGTCAACTATCTCTATAGCTATGTTTTGATTGCGCTACTCCTTGGTGTCGGCCTGTACTTCTTTGTGCGCTCAGGCGCGCTCCCACTGCGCATGTTCAAGGAATCAATTCGCGTCGTCACTGAACCGCCAGAAAAAGAGGGCGAAATCTCTTCTTTCCGCGCCCTGATGGTATCAACCGCATCACGCGTTGGCGTTGGCAATATCGCTGGTGTTGGCACCGCGATCGCACTAGGCGGCGCAGGCGCAGTGTTTTGGATGTGGGTTATCGCTACCCTTGGCGGCGCCTCGGCCTTCGTCGAATCAACACTGGCGCAGATATACAAAAAGCGCGGCACCAGCAAGGATGACCACTCCATTGGTGGTCCTGCGTACTACATTGAAATTGCTTTGAAGCAACACTGGCTCGCCGTCACCTTCGCCGTAGTATTAATCCTGACCTATATGGGCGGATTCAACCTCCTCGCGTCCTTCAACGTTGCCGATGCCTTCACTTCCTACGCTTGGTACAACGATCTGACGTGGAATGGCGTGGTGTTGACGCCATACGTCATCGGCGCACTGTTGGCTGTGGCAATGGCTGCATCCATCTATGGTGGAACACGTCGCCTCACGTCAGTTGCCGCAGTTCTTGTGCCGATCATGGCCACGATTTACCTGGTTGTCGCCATCTTGGTGGTGGTGATTAACTGGCGTAACGTGCCGGGCATGTTCTCGGCGATATTTGCTGGCGCATTCGACTTTGAGGCGATCTTCGGCGGCTTCGCTGGCTCAGCCATGATGTACGGGATTAAACGAGGCCTGTATTCGAATGAGGCGGGTGTGGGTTCGGCTCCTAACGCCGCGGCTTCAGCATCTGTATCACACCCGGTCAAGCAGGGCTTGGTTCAGATGTTGTCGGTATTTATCGACACAATGATCGTGTGCACACTGACCGCATTCCTCATCCTATCGTCCGGCGTGCAAGGCGGTGAGGACCTCAAAGGCGCACCGCTGGTGACGGCTGCCATGCAAACAGCGCTGGGAAGCTTTGCCCTTCCTTTCACGACCTTTGCACTGCTGCTCTTTGCATTCACCACCATCATTGGTAACTTCTACTACGCCGAAGTAAACCTACGGTTCTTGTTGGGCAAACGTGGCGCTTCGCTGACGACATTGCGCATCTTTAGAACCGTTGCGGTCGTGCTTGTTTTTGGTGGTGCGCTGCTCGATTTCTCGGTGGCGTGGAATGTTGGCGATATCCTCATGGGCCTAATGGTGCTGATCAACCTGCCAGTGATCCTTATTCTGGGAAAGAAAGCACTTGATGCGGCAAAGGACTACCGCGCTCAACGAGCCAAGGGTATTAACCCAGAGTTCAAAGCAGCCTCCATCGGCATCACCGAAAAACTTGACTACTGGCAGTGACACCGTGATGTCTTAGACGTCCGACGAGGAATAACCCCGGCGTATTGCCGGGGTTATATTCCTCTATGCGCAACGAGCGACGGGAAACCGTGGCTGTTTCGGTGAATATCGTCCAGTTTTCCGGCATGCGCGACCAGCGAGGACAAGGCACTGTCCGAAGAGATAGCCCACCACTGGAAAGCCCCACTGCAATAGCCCACCAGTGCCATAGCCAACCACTACCCGTCGAATACGACACTGCGCCCTGGCAGCCAATATGCCGCCAGGGCGCAGTCTCTCCCCAATCAGTGGAAGCGTTTAGCTCTGTGCGCTAGCAAGCAGAGCCTCTTCCGCCTCCTTGGTCCACAGGCCATCAACGAGCTTGTCAGCGACCTGTGGAAGTTTCTCACGGAGTTCAGACAAAGGCGTCAGGCCCAAGTCATGCAGTTGCGGGAACACCATGATCTTGCCGCCTGAGGTACGGTTCATCACGGCGTTAATCGCGTCAACAAAGCCAGCCATACCTGTCACCGCGTACAACGAGATCGTGGTGTCAATAATGCCTTCTTCGATCTTGCGCAGCACGGTACGCATATCGGAAACATCTGAGCCGGAAGTACCCAGCATAAAGATGCGTCGCTCGATAATGCCTTGCAGGTCGAATTCACCGAAGGTACCGGCGGGAATACCAGCGAAGGCATTGAGGATTGCGCCGTCAGCTGCCAAATCCACTGCCTGCGACACCAATGCGGGCACAGGCACCATACATGACAAGTGGGTGTAGCCGAACTCCAGTGGTGTTGTCCCCGTGTTGATAATCTCCAGTGGCACATTGCGCTGCTGGGCAACTGGCCCGACCACGCTACGCAGACCCGCAAGACGTTCGTCGCTCAGGTCTGTGCCTGCCACGGTGATACCGGGAACACCCGAGGTGATGGCGCGCATCGTATGCATCTGTCCCATTGGGCCTGCTGCACCGATAATGGCAACCTTATCGCCTTCGCGCAGCTCACCGGTGGCAGGGATCCACGCATAGCCCTCAGCAGGGTCAGAGCCAGTGGTGCCGCAGAACCGAATGAAATCGTAGTGGACACGACCAATGTCAAGACTCACCTTGCGTTCAATAGTGCCTCCGCCCAGGACCACACACATCACACCACGTGTACCCAGCAGTGCGCCCAGAGCCTCAATTACCTCCGCGTGAGCACCGAAATACACGATGTCGTCGAAGGTCTGCTCCCCCAGGGAAGCCACCCCCGCCTCGTCAATTGTGACGATCTCAGCTGGACGATGCTCAGCTGTGAGCGCCGTTACGTCGCCGCTGCCAACCACAAGCAGACGACCACCATCAGCCACGTGTGCGCGTTCTTTCCACGCGTAGGAACCCTCAACGGTCGCCCAAGGTTCAATAAGGCCAACAGCGGCAGCGGACGGGCCGTCAGAGACATGGATAAGGAATTCTTCCCCTGAAGGAGACACCACGCAACGCTCGTCGATCACCACATATTCCTGCAGTGCGCCTTCGAAGTTGTATCCGAAAGCGCCATTGGATTTCGCGGTGCGCAGGTGCTTCCAGTCGGCTTGAACCAGCACACGGTCACCTACCTTGAAGTGGGTCACCTTCTCGCCAACCTCCACGATGCGGCCTACAGGTTCGTGTCCGGGAACGGTGGCAAGCTGCCCGGGCTTGTACCCTGGAATCTCATTGAGAGCATCCAGGTCGATACCTTCAATGACTTCAGCCTTGCGGGGGTGTGTGTCAAATGCGTGAAGCAGTTTCGTGTCAGAGAAGCAGATACCGCAGGCTTCCACTTGCAGCATCATTTGGTGTGGGCCAACCGGGTCAACTGCCTTAGCAGTGTTGACACCTACTTCATCTTTACCAGTGATTTGAATGGCGTACTGTGTATCCGGGTATTGAGGCATGATCTGTCCTTATATGAGTCGAAGGGCCGGATGGCAAAGGGCTAATTCATCATGACTTGGCCGCCGGTGACGGGCACCGCCTGGCCAGTTTCATAGGCTTGTTCAACGATGTAGTAGATGGCGCGCAGCACGTCAATGCCGGTGGCGCCGCGACGCATCGGGACCTTCGATTCGTAGAAGGCTTTGACGTCAGCAACGGTGCGCGCACCTGGAACCTTTCCAGAGTTCAGGTACTGGACGAAAAGCCCCTTTTCGGGATCTGACCACAGTGGCCCATCGTAGAAATTGCCTGGGCAAATGGCATTCACTTTGACGCCGTGCTCCACCATTTCTAGGGCGAAGGACTGCACTAGGCCAATGCCACCGAATTTCGATCCGGCGTAGGCGCCATTCTTATTGGATCCGACCAGACCGGACTTGGAGTTAATCTGAATAATGTCGGTAAGCCACGCTGGGCTGGTGCGGTGCTGGCGAGCCAGAAGGCCACCAAGGTGCTTCGTGACAAGGAAGAATGCCACGTAGTTAATGTCGGTGGACAGGCGGAACGCAGCAGCGTCCTGTTCTAAAACCGATCCTGCGCGCACAATACCGGCGTTGGATACGACAAGGTCAAGCCCGCCTGCAACCTTTTCCACCTCAGCCACCATGGCGGCAACTGACTCTTCGTCGGCGACATTAACAGCGATCGGGTGTGTTGTATCTGGACCCAGCTCCTGGCATTTCGCTGCCGCACCCTCAGCGTTGAGGTCGGCGATAAAGACGAAGCATCCTTGATCCACGAGGCCTTTGGCAATCTCGGCGCCAAAACCTTGTGCGCCGCCTGTCACCAGGGCTACGCGACCAGAGATTTCCCGTTCGGTGCGGTGGGTGGCTGTCACCTCGTACACCTCATTACCTGACGATACGACCACGGGAAGTTCAACATTGTTCAGCGAGGCGGTGGCCAGATCCTCTGGCAATGTGAGGGTCGCGGTTTTGTCGCTGGGACGCACGAGGACGGGGCGGCCCAGCGCCTGGAGGAATAGTCCCCTTATTTCGGGTGCGTTGCTCATATCTTTCCTTTCACGAGGTGTGTGCTGTTGTGCAGACACGCTCTGACATCGGTTGGCTCAGGCGCGGGTAGCTTTTTCGGCGAGTTCGCGCGCATCGGC
This sequence comes from Schaalia suimastitidis DSM 15538, assembly GCF_000429105.1. Classification (GTDB taxonomy): domain Bacteria; phylum Actinomycetota; class Actinomycetes; order Actinomycetales; family Actinomycetaceae; genus Pauljensenia; species Pauljensenia suimastitidis. Next base: position 153,677 of record NZ_AUBF01000009.1, on the reverse strand, counting down.
GCCGTCGGCGTAAGCACGTCCAAGTGGTGCGTAGTCACGAATCCGTGCGGCAAGGGTCTCGGGGGCGAGGCGCCCTTCGCCAAGCAAGGTCAGCGACGCATCGACGCTGGCGAGGGCTTCATGAGCCACGAGCGCCCACGTAGCTTCGTTGAGGTCGGCAAATTCAGGGCGCCGCAGTTCGGGGCAGTTGAAGGATTGGCGTGGCTGGTTGATATCAACACCCGATATTTCCAGCATTCCGTAGCGAACGGCAAGTTCGTGGACGCGACGCAACTGCTCCGGGGTGTTCCGCGGCGGCATGTAGGTGATGGCACGCAAACCACGATCTGCTGCGGCAGCTACCAGCTCATCGAGGAAATCGTCTTCAAATTTTTCGGCTTTCTTGTCCCCTGTGGGTGAGGCAGATACGTCACCAAGGTAAGCGTAGGTGGCGATCGCTCCAATTGAATCGGCGAATGTCACAACCTCTTCAGTAGTGGGTAATTCGTCGGTGGGTTGGATAAAGATGCGATCGAGGTATTCAGATTTGAGGACACCAAGCAGGTCGTACATCAGGTGTGGGTTTTCTTCATCGCCCAGCGCACCTGCGAGCGGAGCTGGAATATTGACGCCCATCGACACCAGTCCACGCACCAATGATTCTCCACGTCCAAAGCCGCGGATAAGTGCGCCTGCCATTGCGGCCAGCAGATGCCGTTCGGTAATGCCACCACCGTTGGCGAATTGGCTGATGTCGACCATGTCGGCCTGTGGGTCAAAGGGGGCCAAACCAAGGCCTTCGAGGATCTCGTTAGCAGCATCTGCCATCGCAAGGGTGCGAAGCAGCCGTGCCTCACGCTTCGGTGTGAGCCATGCGGCGACACTGTCGCGGGCGGGGGCGGGCACACCTTGGATGGTCATGTAGGCAATACCTGCCGAGTCAGGGTTATTGAGCTTCTTTGAGGCGAAGGGGCCTTCAGGGTCAAAGAATGCGCGGCATTCGAAGCCGGTCACTGAGCCCATGCCCAAGATCCGCGTGGCCTCGGTCATTTCTGCGGCGGCGCCAATGGAGTCGTGATCCACGGAGCCAACGACACGCAGGCCCGCACGTCGCGCACCAAGGGCAGCGCCTGCGGGAGTGTAGGGGCTGAAAGAATAGCAGGTGTGAATATGGTTATTGGATTCGGCAACCCAGCTGGGAAAGGTTTCGCATGCGGCGACTTCGCGGAGCGCTTCGATGCGCTCAGCCGGGCTCAGTGTGGGGTCGTTAGTGGGCTCCATCGTTGCTGTCCTTCCAGTGACGAGGCGGAGTTGCAGGTTTTTCGAGGAAGGCCGGGTGACGCTCAGCGCCGTTGGGCGCTCACGATTATTACCGGCGCTATTTCAGGTGGGTGATGTGGGCTGGGTGGCGCGGTGTCCACCCAGCCCACATGCTGAGGTCAGATTCCCAGTTTGTTACGTCGGGCGATTTCGCCTTCGGTTTGGTTGGTGCTGGGAACGTGCCCGGGCAGCGGAACGATGCGTTCGTGGATGGCGTCGATCATCCATTCAGGCTGTGGGAAGAAGTAGGATTCCAGTTCCGGTCCGGGGGTGATGCCGTTGCGTGATCCCACCACTGCAACCGGGGCGTCGAGCGCATCGAAGGCAAGTGCCTGAACGTTGGTGGCAACTGTGTGTAGGAAGTTGCCGCGTTCGACAGCGTCGGAGGACAGCAGAAGACGTCCGGTTTTCTTCACTGATGCGACAAGTTTGTCGTAGTTCAGCGGTGCGATGAAGCGCAGGTCGATGACCTCAGCACTCATACCGTATTTCTCTTGAAGGATGTCGGCAGCTGCCAGCGCACGGTAGACGGTCGCGCCAATGGTGGCGATGGTGATGTCGGTGCCTTCGCGGCGAATGGCGGGTTCACCTTCGGGTGTCTCGTAGTAGCCGGTCGGTACGCCACCGGGTTCGAATTCTTCACCCTTGTCGTACAGGAGTTGGGACTCGAAGAAGACGACCGGGTCGGTGCCGCGCAACGCGAGGTTCAGCATACCTTTGGCGTCGGTGGGCGTGGTCGGGAAGAAGACTTTCAAACCTGGGATGTGGGCAGTCAGTGCTGTCCAGTCTTGGGAGTGTTGTGCACCGTACTTGTTGCCCACGGAAACGCGCAGGACCAGTGGCATCTTCAGCAGGCCAGCGGACATGGATTGCCACTTGGCCATCTGGTTGAAGACTTCGTCGCCGCTGCGGCCCAGGAAGTCACAGTACATGAGTTCAACGACTGCGCGGCCGCCGGCCATCGCGTAGCCAACCCCGGCACCCACGATGGAGGCTTCAGCGATCGGCGAGTTGAAGAGGCGACGGTACGGCAAGGCTTCGGTGAGTCCACGGTAAACGGCGAATGCGCCACCCCAGTCACGGTTTTCTTCACCCCAGGCTGCCATCGTCGGGTCAATGGAGAAGCGGTGGATAAGGGATTCGAAGAGTGCGTCGCGGAATTGGAACATCTTCATCTTGGAAACGGGCTTGCCGTTTTCGTCGTAGGCGCTGCGAATCTTCTTTTCGATGGCCTTGATACGCGGGTTGTCTTCAAGGTCAATTTCTGCTTCGCCTTCCTCCATTGCCTCGGTGGGGGTATTGGAGAACATGACGGTTTCGATGTAGCCGTCGGCGATACGCGGGCAGTTTTCTTCGTCGGTGGCTAGGCGCAAAACCTTGACGAGTTTCTCGGTGAAGGCTGCTGTGTAGTCGTCGATATCGGACTGGGTGGTCAGGCCGTTGCTGATGAGAAGTTCGGAGTAAGACTTGATGCAGTCGATCTCTTCCCACAGTGCCACTTCGTCCTTTTCGCGGTAGGACGAGGCGTCCGACGGCGAATGGCCAGAGAAGCGGTAGGTGAGGGTGTCCATGAGGACGGGGCCGCGTCCTTCTTCGAGGATCTTCTTCTTGCGGCTGGTGGCGTCTGCAACGGCGAGGGGGTTGATGCCGTCGACACGTTCAGCATGCATGGCTTCGGGGTTAAGGCCGGCGCCCACGCGAGCGAGGACTTCGTAGCCCATGGTTTCACCGAAGGTTTGGCCACCCATGCCGTAGAAGTTGTTGAAGAAGTTGAACAGGATCGGCGGGTAGCCGCCGTCTTCTTCACGCCACAGGGTGGCGAACTGGTCCATGGTCGCGAAGTTCATGGCTTCCCACACGGGACCGCAGGCCATGGAGGCATCACCAATGTTGGAGATCACAATGCCGGGCTTGCGGTTGATGCGCTTAAATAATGCAGCACCGTTGGCCACTGGGGCTGAGCCGCCGACGATGGCGTTATTCGGGTAGGAACCGAAGGGCAGGAAGAAGGTGTGCATGGAGCCGCCCAGGCCGCGGTTGAAGCCGGCCTTGCGGGCGAAGATTTCAGCGAGTGCGCCGAAGAGGATGAAGTTTTCGGTGAGTTCTTTGGTGTCGGCGTAGTCGATTTTTTCAGCAAATGACAGGGTTTCTCCGCCAAGGAAGCTCTTCATGATGTCTTCGAGCTTGCCATTTTCGATCTGTCGCATTGCTGAGTAGCACTTGGCGAGGATTTCGCCGTGGGAGCGGTGCGAGCCGAAAAGTTGATCGTCGGGGCTCAAGACGAAGGACTGACCAACGTAGGCGGCTTCTTGGCCGATACCCAGGTGAGCGGGACCTGCGTGGTTGTAGGCGATGCCTTGCCATTCGCCGGTCTTCTTGATGGAGTCAAGCATGGATTCAAAGACACGCACGACGATCATGTCGTGAAGCATGCGAACCATGCCGTCTTTTCCGTAGCGACCAACCTCGGTGTCAAGGTTGAATTCGTAGGCATTGAGCGGGATTTCCGGGAGCTTGAGGCTACCGCGTGCGCGCACCTTTGCCGGGTCTACGATAAGGGACTTAGTCATTGTCGATTTTTCCTATCAAATGGGGTGTGATTCAGAGTTTGACGGCCCAAGCGGCTTCACGAATAACTTCGGAGACAGTTGGGTGAGGGAAGACGACTTGACGGAGGTCTTCAACGGTGAGTTCCATTTCGAGGACTGCCTGTGCGCCCCAGATCATTTCGGCTGCGTAAGCGCCTAGGACGTGAACACCGAGGACCTGGTGTGTCGTGGGGTCAACGATGATTTTGGCGCTACCGGGTGCACGGAACCCGTTTTCGGCAATAAAGCGGCCCGACATTTGTGCCGGTACTTTTGCCACGAGAACGTCGCGGCCTTCTTTCTTTGCTTGAGATTCTGTCAGGCCGACACCAGCGGCTTCGGGCAGACAGTACACAGCCCACGGCACGGTGTGCCAACGCATCACTTCGCCTCGGCGGTGGGCCTGGGGGTCAAGGATATTTGCTGCAGCAATTTCACCCATGCGGTAGGCGGCGTGTGCCAGGAGCGAGCGGCCGGTGACATCCCCGATAGCCCACACATTCGGCAGGTTCGTGCGCATACGATCGTCGACGACAACTCCGCGGTTGATTTCTAGGCCCGCTTCTTCGGCGCCCCAGCCGGTGGTGGCGCTGCGACGCCCCACGGCCATGAGGACGACGTCAGCTTCAAGGACCTTATGTTCGCCATCTTTGCTATAGGTCACTGATGCTCCGTCGAGGCTTTCCACCTTGCAGCCCAATTCGAACGTAATGTTGCTCATGGCGCCACGGAGCTGGGCTGCCATGTCGTCGTCCATGAATGGCAGGATTTCAGGTGCCATTTCAATGACGGTCACCTCAGAGCCGAGAGTGGCAAAGAGTGAAGCGAATTCCACGCCGATAACGCCACCGCCGATAACTGCCAGACGGGAAGGCACCTCGTCAAGGGAGAGGATACCCGTAGAGTCCACGACAGCTGGGTTATCTGCAGCGCCAGGCAACGGCGGCATCACTGGCACTGAGCCGGTAGCAATGATGACGTGGTCACTGGTGTAGGTGACACCGTCAGCAGTGACCTTACCTGGGCCATCGAAGTGTCCGCGGGCGTTGATAACTTTCACGCCTGCTTTGCGTTCGGCGGCGCCCACACCGCCAACAAGTCCAGCAACGACTTGGTTCTTCCACTCTTGCATCCGTGCCCAGTCGTAGGTTACGCCGGTGGCATCCACCCCGAATTGTCCTGCTTCTTTGGCGTGTAAATAATTCTTCGCGCCGTTCAGTAGGGTCTTGGTGGGGATGCAGCCCACATTGAGGCAGGTACCGCCTAGGGCGATTTCTTCGATGAGGAGAACTTTTTTTCCGGCGTGGCCAAGCCGCTCGGCGGCAAGGTATCCACCTGGGCCTGCGCCAAGGACAATGACGTCAAAATGGGTCTGAGTCATGAGTTTTTACTCCTATTTACCTGTTGGCTTTCAGGCCAGCACGGTGACGTCGATATTTTCAATGGCCGACACGAGGTCACGCAGGAAGCGCGCGGCATCGGCACCGTCAATCACTTGGTGATCTGCGGTGAGGGAGAAACCGATACGCTGTTCGACACCGATGCTGCCGTCAGCTTTGACCACGGGGCGTGGGGTGATGGCGGCGACACCGAGGATTGCCGTTTGCGGGCGGTTAATGATGGGGGTGAAGGTTTCTACGCCAAACGATCCCAGGTTTGACACGGTGAAGGTTCCACCCGACAGCAGTTCAGGGTTGATCTTGCCGTCGATCGCTTCAGCGGCAAGTTGCTTGGAGGCAGCGGAGAACTGCTTGAGGCTCATTGCTTGAGCGCTCCGCACGACGGGGACCAGCAGACCACGCGGCGTGTCGGCAGCAAATCCTAGGTGTACCTGTTCGAAGGTGGTGAAAACACCGCCTTCCAGGTGGGAGTTGAAGCTGGGGTATTTCACGAGGGTACGCACAAGTGCGTAGCCAACAAGATCACCGATGGTGATGCCGTTGAGTCCCAGGCTTTCGTCAGCATTCTTCAGCTTCTTACGCATGGCGAGCAGGCCCGCTGCGTTGGCGCTGACGGTGTAGGACAGCTGTGCGGTTTCTGCAAGGGATGCCATCATGCGTTCAGCCACAACCTTGCGCACGCCCTTGAGTGGTGTCGAGGTGGATGCGCCGGGGAATTCGGCGGCGGGGATTGCTACCGCAGCGGCGGGTGTAGCTGATGCTGGCGCTGCCGCGAGGTCGGCGGTGGTGACGCGGCCACCGATGCCGGTGCCTTGTGCAGCGCTTCCACCTGTTACCTGTGCTGCTGAGGTGAGTACAGGTCCTGCGGCGATATGTGCTTGCACGTCGCGTTCGATGACGCGACCGTGGGGTCCGCTGCCTTCGGTGATGGCTGCGGTGTCAACACCTGCGGAGGCAGCGAGGCTGCGGGCACGAGGCGAAACGGCGCCATCGTTGGCAGCGGTAGCAAACGCTGGTGCGGGGGCGGCGGGAGCTGCAGCCGCGGGGCTTTCGGTGCCTGTTGGCGCAGCGGCGGGGGTTGCGTCACCACCTGCGTTGGGAAGGAGTGCGGAGATATCTTCACCGGCCTCGCCAATGATGACGAGCGGATCTTTGACCGGCACTTCGTCGCCTTCTTCAGCGAGGAGCGCCAGGACGGTGCCCGCTTCAGTGCTGGGGACGTCCATTGTCGCCTTATCGGTTTCGATGGCGCACAGGGTTTGGTCGACGGCGACAGTGTCTCCGACTGCGACCTCCCAGGACATTATGATGCAGGATTCGACGGAGTTGCCCAACTGGGGCATCACCACGATGGTGGCCATATATTCTTTTCCTCCTAGACGATGCGTAGTGTGGTACGCGAGGCCAATTCTTCCCTGGGGTCGACCGGGAGTTCGTCATCGGTGATGATGCCGCTGATCTGATCGACGTCCATGAAACTTACGAAGCCGGCTCGCCCGTATTTGGACGAGTCAGCAAGAAGCCAGGTTTCTTCTGCGCGGGCGCGCATGAGGGACCCGACTTGTCCGCCTTCAACGAGTTGCGTTGTCAGACCACGTTCAACGGTGAAGCCGTCTGTGCCAAGGAAGGCGATACGTGCGTTGAAGGCATTAATAGATTTTTCTGCGACCGGTCCGACAAGCGATTCCGACTCTGGCCGGAATTGTCCGCCGGTGAGGGTGAGGTTGAGGTTCGGGTTGGACCGCGCATTGGCAAATACAAGGACCGAGTTGGTGACAATTTGGACGCCACGACGGCTGGCCAGGTATTTCACGATGAGCGAGCAGGTTGTACCGGCTTCAATCATGATGCGATCGTCGTCGCGAACCATCGCGGCAGCTGCGGCGGCGATACGTTCTTTTTGTTCGACTCGGTCGGTCAGACGCAGGTGAATATTGCGGTAGGTGGTGGGGCGTGCTCCCCCGTGAGTTCGCACAAGATAGCCCTCATCTTCGAGGTCTTTGAGTGCGGTTCGAATTGTCACGAGGGAGACGCCAAGTTCTTCAGCGAGTTCGGCGACAGAGACTTCACCATGAGCAGCTAGACGGTCCAAGATAAGGGCCGCGCGCTCTTGCTTTGTCATTGTGTCACCCCTTCGTTCGCTGACGACACTAATTTATCACTTTTGTTTTCGTTATGGCAAGAATAGGCGAATAAAACGAAAGTTCTCGCCGTCACATTTGATTGCCCAACCTTCTGCGGGGCGCCTCACATACTGTGTCGAAAATATAGGACTTTCAGCATATTCATGGCGATATGGATGAGTAATTAGCTGTAGGGAGCGACGCTGCCACCATCTTTCGCATTCGATTCAATACGAAAGCACAATATCGCCAAATATGCCTCGATACAGTCCTTGCTCGGTGCTCATCGTGGTGGTGACGTTGGATATTTTTCTTCCACATCATGTTGCCGATACCCTTCTGGATGCCAACATCTTCGCCCACCCACTGAATCGCCACCTCGATCAGCGCTGCCAACTGCCACCTTGTCACCCACCCGGCGAATCGCCGCCTCGATTAGCGCTACCGCTGGGCCACTCAGCTAGACGGTGGCCGCTGTACCGCAACACACGCGGTCGCCAACATAAACTCCTCGGAAGGCAGGCGAGTATTTCGTCGCCCACCTCTTCCGAGGAGTTCCACGTCTTGTGAAGAGCTCACCGCCACTGCGGAAAGGTCGTCACTGTCCTGGTTGACGCACGCCCACAGTCAGCAACAAATTGGCATACAGGCGTTGGTCACCGGTAGCCACGATAATGCCCACGTCTTCACTACGAGCCGCATCGTAGAAGGCAAAACGCGCAATTTCACCGAATTCAACATCGGGCAGTGCCGCCTTGTACTCGTCATGTGCAGGAATCTCAATTGGTGCTTGATCTGCCTCGGGCACCATAATTTCCGCTTTTTCAATGGGAATGGTGCGCTTAAGAACCTCAAGAACCTGGCTGACGGTGAGCATACCGGGAGCTAGGTTAAGGCTAACCAATTCGCAATTCGGATTCACGCCAGTGGTGTGAGGATAGTTGCCGTCAGCAAGCAGAATCTTTGAGCCATGGCCTGATGCGGCCAATGCACGCAGGAATTGGGGGTGTGTCATGGGTCCGTACAGCATGTCAGTATCCTTTCAATGTGGGGTCTTCAGTGGGACGAACTGGCCCGAATGACCAATTCTGGTTCGATCAAAATGTCTTGCGCCTCTATACCATCAAGCATTTGCCGAATGAGACGCACAGCGGTACGCCCCACACGGTCAAAGGGCTGGCGAATCGTCGTCAGCGGCGGTTGGAAACAGTCGGCACCGTCCATATCATCGAAGCCAACGACGCGCACATCACCGGGGATTAACGCGCCCGACTCTGCGATGGCACGCATTGCCCCCATCGCTAGCTGGTCGTTGGCACATACAAGACCAGCGGGCAAGCGCGGCAAACTTCGCACCGCATCGTACCCATCGCGCGCATTCCACGAATCGGCCGGAAATACAGGGGCCTTCACACCAAATTCGCGGCAGGCCTGTTCGAAGCCTTTCTGGCGTTTCCCGGAGTCACCCCAAGATCCTGGCCCACCGAGGTGAGCCAAGTCGGTGATGCCCATCCGCAGCAAGTGACTACTGGCCAGGTATGAGCCTCGAACATTATCCACTGCAACGGTGGATACCCCATCAAGGTCATGCTCCGATCCCAGCAGCAACACGGTGGGAACCTTCGTTGCGGCGCGCAATGCCAAGTCAATCGTCGGCTCTTGCCCACCGAGGATGACAATACCGTCAACGTCAAAAGGCGCAATGTCGCGTTGGGTATTGCCTTCAGCATTCCACGTATTCGACATCGACACGTTGAATCCAGCTAACGCGGCAGCGTTGAGCACTGACAGCAAGGTTCGTCCATGTCCGTGGAACATTGGTGCAGCCAACGCCACGTGAAGGACACCTGTTTTGTTAGTTGCCAGAGAACGGGCAGCAAAATTGGGCCGGTAATCGACCTCGGCAAGGAGAGCCGAGATACGTCGCCTAGTGGCGTCCGCAACCTCAGGGTCGCCGCGCACGACACGCGACACCGTGTTGGTTGAGACGCCCGCAATGCGCGCCACATCCGCTTGGGAGATTCTCCGATTAGTCGGCATGAGGCGTGTGGATGTGGGTTGTGGCGGTGGCAGCAATGACCTGGGGGCGATCGGCAGGGTCAAGGTGTCCGCGGATTTCAAATTGCGCCAGCAGGCTCCCCAGAATCGAGGCTTCAATGGGGCCGGCAACAACACGTAACTGCGCAGCTTGGGCGGTGAGGTCGCACAGCAGATGGTTGCGTGAACCGCCACCGACAAGGTTGAGTTGTTCAGGTCGCCGCCCAATGATTTGAGCTAACTCGTCAATGCCGCGTGCGTAACGCTGTGCGAAGGACTCAATCACCAGGCGCACGTACTCGGCTTCGTTCTGCGGGGTCGGCGCCCCTTGCTCAGCCAGGAAGGTGTCGATCTTTTGCACCATTTCGCCTGGCTCCGCGAAGCGCTCATCGTCAGGGTCGATGACAACGGCTGGAGGGGCAACCGTACGTGCTGCCGCAACAAGTTCGTCAGTGTCGGTGGGGTTACCTTCGCGTTCCCATTGGCGCTGTAGTTCTTGGAGGATCCACATGCCAGTGATATTGAACAGCGGACGCACGCCGCCGTCGGTGCGCGACTCATTAGTCATCCCCAACTCGAAGGCGGCGTCGCTGGTCACTGCGTGGTCTTCCATTGCCCCCAGCACCGACCAGGATCCGCAGCTCAGCCACCACGCGTCGACACCCTCGTCAATGGGAAGGGCATGGACAGCGCAGGCGGTGTCGTGAGCGCCACCGCGCACTACGGTCAGCTTTTCGAGGCCGGGCACCGTGCACGGGCCCACCACCGTCAGGTCGTCGTTAAGGTCCCCCACCCATGTGCGGTCCAGGCCAAGGCGGGCGAATACTTCATCGGACCAACGTGGTGCGCCCGGTTCGCATAGGCCGGACGTTGAGCAAATTGTCCGCGACCACCCTTTGACACCGGACAGTTTCCATGCGAAGTAATCCGGTAGTAATAGGACAGTGTTGATCGCGGCAACCAGCTCTGGCTCCTCGACGCTGAGGGCGTAGAGCTGGTTGGCTGTGTTGATAGTGGCCGGTGCGATACCGGTCAGTTCAAAAAATTCACGGTCCGCAAGACGGGCGCGGAATGAGTCGTGAGTGCGTGCAGTACGTTCATCACGGTAGGCGCGGGTGGCACCAACGATCTGATCGTTTGCGTCAAGGGGAACAAAGTCCACGCCCCAGGTGTCCACTGAGACGCTTTCAGCGTCAGGGAATTGTTCAAGGGCTAAGGTCAACCCCTTGACGGTTTCGGCCCACATGGTTTCAAGATCCCACACGAGGTGTCCGTCAACGCGTGTGGCTTCGTGTTTGAAGCGGTGCACGTTGGTGACGTCAATATGGCCGTCGTTCAGTGTGCCGGCGAGGACACGACCTGAGGAAGATCCGAGGTCAACGGCGAGGACGGTGGTCATATTCCCTCCGAAAGCTGGGGCTTCTTCGCCGTACCAAACGGCGGGTAAGCGCGGTTTTAACGGGTTGAGGTATTTCGTCGTCAGTGACGAGGTGGGAGGCGATGCTTGGGTCGGTGCAGGTGTCGGCAAGACACGTCGCGCCTGTCCGGAGGTGGCCCGAGACGGGTGTCTCGGGCCACCTGAGACTCAGCGGTACAGCGGACCGAAGGTGTCGCAGGCGCGATAGTCGGCGCCTTCAAGGTCAGCGGTGCCGTACAGCGACCATGCCTTGGGACGGAATACGCGCTCTTCGGGCACGTTGTGCATATTCACGGGGATACGCAACATTGAGCACAGTGTGATGAGCTGGTGGCCGATATGGCCGTAGCTGATGGCACCGTGGTTGGCACCCCAGTTGTTCATCACGTCGTACACGGAAGCGAATGCGCCTTCACCGGTGAGGTTCGGAACGAACCAGGTGGTGGGCCATTCAATGTTGGTACGCGCTTCGATAGTGGTGGCCACTTCGTCAGGCAGCTCCACAGTCCATCCTTCAGCGATCTGCATGACGGGTTTGCCTGCAACAAGGTTGATGCGGCACATGGTCACTGGCATTTCGCCTTCGGTACGGAAGTGGGTAGAGAAGCCCCCGCCTCGGAAATATCCGGTGGACGCGGGGTGGAAGGTAGAAGCGTCCAGGGTGGCTTGGATATCCTCGTCGGTCATTTCCCACCAGGGCTTGATGACGTGCTCGCCATCGCGCACTGCCTTACCCGCACCGTCAAGGGTGGTGGAACCGGAGTTACGCAGGTCCAAGAGGCCAACAGCGGCGCGGCCTTCTGGCTTCCAGCCGGTGACACGCTCGATTGCCTCAGGGCTCCAGTAGGTACGCACGTCAGAGAAGATCTGCGGCGTATTGGTCAGCAGGTGGCCAAAGAGCATTGAGGCACCGTTGAGGGAGTCATTTTCGGTGGCCATGATGTACGGCTTACGCTTGCCATTCCAGTCAAAGTTGGTGTTGAGCAGCGTTTCCATGACGTCCCCATTGGGGAAATGGTCGGTCCATTGACGCTGGCCTTGGAAGCCGGAGGCAAGTGCGCCGTGGCCACCTGCTTCTTCAACGAAGCCCAGTTCCGCCAAACGAGGGTTGCCTTCCATGAGGTCACGACCGATGATGGTCATCTTGGTGACGAACTGCCACCATTCCTCGTGCTTTTCTGGGAATTGCCAGTCCTGCGGGTTCCAGTCCTTACCCTGGGTGAGGTTTTCACGAATCCACGCGTAGGCCTTTTCGTATTCCTCAGGGTCGTAGATCCCCCGGTCGATGCGGCGGGTGAATTCGGACATGTCAATGTACTCATTGCGCATACCCAGGTAGGCGCCAAAGAAATTGGGGTCGACGACGGAACCAGCGATGCCCATGGAAACAGACCCCATGGACAGGTAGGCTTCGCCCTTCATTTGTGCGACGGCAAGGCCTGCCACAGCGTAGTCGAGGAGGCGGGTACGTACGTCTTCAGGGATGGTGTCGTCGTCGGAATCTTGGACCTCTTTGCCGTAGATACCGAAGGCGGGAATGCCAATTTGGGCATGACCAGCCAGTGCGGCAGCAAGGTAGACGGCGCCTGGACGTTCAGTGCCGTTGAAGCCCCAGATGGCATGCGGCATTGCCGGATCCATGTCAGTGGTTTCTGTGCCGTAGCACCAGCAGGGGGTGACGGTGAGTGTGAGGCCAACATTTTCGCGACGGAATTTTGCGGCGCATTCTTGTGCTTCGTGAACACGGCCGATGGTGGTGTCAGCGATGACAACTTCCACAGGTTCGCCGTCGGGGTAACGGAGGTTTTCGGTGTAGAGCTTGGCGACGCGTTGAGCCATTGCCATTGTTTGGTCTTCGAGGCTTTCGCGTACACCATTGCGGCGGCCGTCAATGGTGGGGCGGATACCGATACGGGGGTGCTTTGTCATGTCCCTTGCGTCTCTTTCTCAGGTGTCAGCGGGGGGCTTTAATCACCCCTCGGATCCAGTTGTGGTTGAGGTGGGGCAGACTGAGGTCTGCCCCACCTCAGATGTACATCAGTGGCGCACTAGCGTGCGGATCACTCGTACAGGTTTGCCTTGATCTCGTCGGAGTCAATGTTGGTCTTGTCGTACCAGTAGAAGCCCGAGTCGATGATCTTTTCGAGGGATTCGCCCTTGATGGCCTTCACAGCGGCTTCGACGGTCTTGTAGCCCATGAGCTTGGGAGCCTGGGTGATTGCGCCTGCCTGGGTGCCGGCCTTGATGGCGTCGATCTGGGTCTTGCCGGAGTCGAAGCCAACAACAACCAGGCCTTCCTTGCCGGATTCGTTAGCGCCCTGGATCGCGCCGGTGGCAGCAGCCTCGTTGGAGCCGTAGATGCCGGAGATATCAGAGTTCGCGTCGATGATTGCCTTGGCGGTGTTTGCTGCCAGGCCAACTTCACCTGCGACCTGAGGTTCGAGAACCTTCACGTCAGGAGCATTTTCCTTGATGTAGTCTTGGAAGCCTTCGCAACGCTGCTTGCCGGTCTGTGAGGTCTGGTCGTGGCAGATGAGGCCGACAGTGCCCTTGCCGCCGATGAGTTCAACCATGTGCTTGGCTGCTTCCTGAGCAGCAGCGTAGTTATCGGTCTGAACAGTGGTGAGCGGGATGTCAGAGTCAACACCGGAGTCGAAGGCGATGACGGGGATGCCAGCGGCCTTGATTTGTTCCAGGATCGGTGCTGCTGCGCCGGAGTCAAGAGCTGCGAAGCCGATGGCGGCTGGTGCGGAGTCCAGAGCGGTTTGGAGCTGGTTGAGCTGTTCGGTCACCTTGGTCTCGTCTTCAGGACCAATGAACTCGATTTCGTAGCCGAATTCGGTGCCGGCTTCTTCAGCGCCTTCGCGCACTGCCTGCCAGAAGCGGTGCTGGAAGCCCTTGGACACGAGGATGATCTTTCCACCTTCAGTGGTGGTGGTCTCCGTCGTGGTGGTGGTTTCAGCAGCGGTTTCTGTGGAGGTGCTGCTGGTGTTTGAACATGCAGCTAGGCCAAGGGCCAGGGTGCCCGCCGCAGCTGCGGCGACGATACGTCCGATGGAGCGCATTTGTGTTCCTTTCGTGGGATGACGGAGCGGTTACTCCGCCACATCTTTGTGGTGGACGGGATGTCCGTTGATGGGAGCTCAGACCGTTGCGGCCCGAGCGCGACGTACGTTGTCGACAAAGACCGCGAGGAGGACGACGATGCCGGTGACGACGAGCTGCCATTCAGCTGCGACACCCATCATGGTCAGACCTTTCTTCAAGGTCTCCATCAGGAGTGCACCGATAACGGTGCCGAAGATTGATGCACGGCCACCTGCAAGCGAGGTGCCGCCAATGACGACGGCTGCGATGACGTTAAGTTCGAAGCCAACACCTTCAGCGGGCTGGACGAAGCCGAAGCGTGCCGAGTAGAGGATGGCGCCGATCGCCATAAAGATACCTGCGACGACGTAAATGATGATCTTCCAGAAGCGGACATTCACGCCTGACAGGCGGGTGGCTTCTTCGTTTGATCCCAGCGCCAGTGCGTAGCGACCGATAAGGGTTTTATTCATGAGGAAGCCGGCAACGATGGCCAGTGCAAGGAAGATCAGTGCTGCGTTAGAAATGTTGGGGATCATTTGTCCCGTTGACAAGAAGATGTAGCCCGGGTTCTTAATGGAGATGGTTTGCTTGTTGGACAGAACCAGCGCGAGGCCGCGTGCGACCATCATCATTGCCAGGGTTGCAATGAACGGTGGGAGGCCGAGGACCGAAACGTTGAAGCCATTGATGGCACCCATGAGTGCGCCAACAAGGAGTGTCAGGAGTAGACCCACCGCCAGAGGGAGAGCGAATTTTCCTTCGTCTTCTGAAAGGAAGAAACCTGCGGCAACTGCGACAAGAGTCATGCCGGTGCCTACCGACAGGTCAATACCGGAGGTGGCGATGATAAAAGTGGCGCCCAGGGCCATGACCCCCATGAAGGCGGCCTGCATGATGATGTCGGTCAGGATCTTGAACTGCGCGAAGTTGGGGGCCGCGAACATGAAGAACACGTAGACGACCACCAGTGCGAGCATGACCATAACCAGCTGCATCTGGGATTTGATGGCGACAACCACGGAGTTTTCAGGGGCTGCCTTAGTTGCTGCGTTCCTCACGCGACTGCTCCATTCGCTTGTTCCTGGCCGACGGTGGCCAATTCCATGATGTTTTCTTGAGTGGCTTCCTCGTTGTTGAGGGTGCCGATGATACGTCCGTGTGCCATGACGGCAATACGGTGTGAGAGGCGAAGGACCTCTGGTAGTTCTGAGGAGATGACGATAATTGCCTTACCCGCTGCGGCAAGGGTTTCCAGCAGTTCGTAGATTTCGTCTTTCGCACCAACGTCGATGCCGCGTGTGGGTTCGTCGAAGATGAGGACATCGCAGTCACGCAGCAGCCACTTGGCGATGACGACTTTCTGCTGGTTACCACCCGAGAGGTTGCGCAGGAGTTGGTCAACCGAGGGGGTACGTGTACGCAGTTTTTCAACGTATTCTTGCGATTCACGAACGATCTTGCGGTGTTGGAGGATGGAGCCCTTCGAGAAGTTTTCCATCGAGGACAAGACGGTGTTGAATTTGACATCTTGGTCCAAAAGCAGACCATAGCGTTTGCGGTCTTCGGAAAGGTATCCGATACCGGCGCGCACGCCGTCACGTGCACTGCCGATGCTCACTGTTTTTCCGTGGACTTGGATTTCGCCCGCAGTGCGTGGATCAGCTCCGAAAACACAGCGTGCAACTTCGGTACGTCCTGCACCCATGAGTCCAGCGAAGCCAAAGATTTCGCCCTTACGCACCTCGAAGGAGACATCCTTCAGAAGTTTGCGTGTGGACAGTCCGGTCACTTTGAGGGCCACTTCATCAGTGGCAGGGGCATTCTTCGGACGCGCATCTGCAGGAACCTCACGGCCAACCATCATCGAGATGATTTGACGCATTTCGGTTTCCTTGGTGTTGACGGTGCCAACGTATTGGCCGTCGCGGAGCACGGACACGCGGTCGGTGATCTCTTCAATTTCTGGCATACGGTGGGAGATGTACACCAGCGCGGTTTCTGGTGTGACGAAGTCGCGGATCAGACCAAAGAGTGTTTCGGTTTCCTGCGTCGTCAATGCAGCAGTCGGTTCATCCATGACCAGGATGCGGGAATCGAAGGAGAGCGCGCGGGCAATTTCCACCATCTGCAGACGCGCGACGGAGAGGTCACGGCAGTAGGCGGTGGGATCAATATCCATATTGAGGCGCTCGAAAAGTTCGCGTGCATCGCGGACAAGTTTGGCGTCGTTGATAAGGGAACCTGAGTGGGAACCCGGGCGTCCGATATACAAGTTCTGAGCGACAGTCAGGTCAGGAATGATATTCAGTTCCTGGTGAATGATACTCAGACCGAGGTCTCGGGCATGGTTTGGATCGCGGACGTCGACTCTTTCGCCGTTTAACCAAATTTCGCCGCCTGGATCAGCCGTGTAGATGCCTGTGAGGATCTTCATCAGAGTCGATTTACCGGCTCCGTTTTCACCACACAGACCCAGGACCTCTCCAGCGCGAAGATCGATATTTACGTCCGACAGTGCTTTGACGCCGGGGAATGTCTTTGAAATCCCCTTGAGTTCAAGCAAGTTGGTCACTGTTTCACCCCTTGAAGTGCCAGGTACTGCCTTGTGCCTGCCTTATCACTCCGGTTCGTTAGCGTTAACGAAGTGTCACGCATTTGCCCCGTTGCGATCGTGTAGATAACGGTACCTCATAAATTGGGGTGCTAATGACCAACTGGGGCACACTGTTATTAAATCGTTACCAGCATCACCCCTTTTATTCACTTTTCGCACTCAATTCATTGACTAAAAACATTAACGCCATTCCGCATATTTCCAGGTCACAGGCCATTTTGAGACGATTAGCCCTAATATGTCTCTCGTTTTACATTTGTACTGATTTTCACCGTCTCATTTTTACAGAAGCGTCACCTCAGGCTCCTAGGTACAGCGTCCAGACGGGTCAAATCTTCAACAAGGCGTCTGAGTAACCCACACTCTTTCGGTAACGTTCACATTGGCGTAATTACTTTGTTTTTACATTTGCGGATACGTTAGAACAAGCTGGGTTAACAGCATCTTGTATGGTCGCCTGCAATGCCGCGTATTGCTGCCTGCACAGGTGCGTGCGTTCACAGACATCGCGTTGCATCGAACCTGCGTTCTGCTTCGTCCATTGCGCTGGCGAAGATCCCGAAGCGTGTCGGCCGTCTCGATGCACAACCCGCTTCGCGCGGTACATTAGCCGGTAATGTGGCACACTTGCTCCAACCCGTTGCGCCGCCTTGGACAACGCGCAGGCATCCATGCCGCTTGCTTGAACAGGAGATCACCGTATGCCTACCCCTCATATTTCCGCCGAAGTTGGCGATTTTGCTCCCGCAGTCCTCATGCCCGGGGACCCGAAACGCGCCAAGCGTATTGCTGAACTGATCCTTGATACACCTCGTCAAGTGACCGACGTACGCGGAATGTTGGGTTTCACCGGTACCGTGAATGGTCACCCCCTTAGCGTGATGGGCTCAGGTATGGGGCAACCTTCTGCTTCTATCTACGCCACTGAGCTCTTTACTCAGTATGGCGTTGAGCGCATTATTCGTGTGGGGACAGCTGGCGGCATTGCACCGCAGGTAAAAGTTGGCGACGTACTTATTGCTACTGGCGCACACACGGACTCTGCCATGAACCAACTACGCATCCCCGGTGTGAATTTTTCCGCTGTGGCTGATTTCCGCCTCGCCAATGCTGCGTGGGAGGAAGCGCAACGAGCCGTTACCGCGAACGAACTTGACGCAACGGTTCATGCTGGCGCGATTATTTCCCGCGACCACTTCTACTTCACACCCGAGGGACAGACTGAAAAACTGGCGGCCTACGGTGTGCTCGGTGTGGAAATGGAGGCTGCCGCTCTTTACGGCGTAGCAGCTGAGTTCGGCAAGCAGGCACTGGCGATTCTCACAGTCTCGGATCACCTATTCGATCATTCCTACGATATGAGTGCTGACGAGCGCGAGACACGGTTCCAGGCCTCGCTCCGCCTAGCAGTAGCAGCGGCACTGTCGTAGCAGCAGGTTCGCTGCCATAGCCCTGGCACAGCAGCTGCGTCCTGCGCTGCCACGGGCGACGTCTGGCCCATCCACGGGCGACGTCCTACCTCGTTACGCCTCCGCCACTGCCTCCTAGCGCTTGGCTTTGATCAGCCGCAGGAGCCATACTGCGCTCAGCGCGCCAATGACTGCGACACCTGCCATCATGAGGAAAATGATGCGGAATGCCGTCGCAGGCTCACCTTCGAAAGCGTCAAGGATCATGCCATTGACTGGCATCGCCCACAGAATGCATGCAAATCCCATAAAGGAGTTGACCGACATCGCAGAGCCGAGCATTGTGTCAGGCAAGGCAAGCTCGGCGATGGGTGCCTGCTGAATCCCTTTCGCCATGAGGATCACGAAGGCAAAACACGACATGATGATAATTGCAGTCAGCATCCAGCCGGGCCGCGCGGGAACGTAGGCAAGTACTGCCAGCAGTGCGGCGGAAACGGCGAGGGTGACGAAGATCGTTTTCGAAGCAGAACGTATCAGCCGATCAGCAAGCCAACCACCCACTACTCCCCCGCCGAGGCCAAGGAGAATGGCATTGGCTGTGGTGTAGATTGGCGCGATATCGGCATTCATCGCATGGACCCGAATGAGGTACGGCGCGGTGTAAACAAGGGTGGTGTAGACCCAGTAAATACATAGTCCAACCAGCCCAGCGAGCCAAACGGTGGGGATGCGCAACGTGGCCATAAGCCCAGCGAGCGCTTGCCGATTGTCGGTGCCTACGCCTCGGGCCGAGTCTGCTTGCCGGGCGCCATTCTCTCCGCCTCGGGCCGAGTCTGCTTGCCGGGCGCCGTTACTTTCTCCTCTTACCGAGGCGTGGGCGGAGTCAGCGGGTACGAAACGGTGAACCAGGTAGGCCATGGGCACTGTGAGGCATGCGTAGACGATCATGCCTGCCTTAAACACCAGCATGGTGCCGCCAAGTAGTGCCATGACGCCGATGAGGATACCGTTCAGTGTGGCTTCGCCGCCTGCTCGTAGGGCTGTCAGGAGGCCAAGGCCCATACTTTTGTTGTTTTCGCCGCTAAAGAGGACGACGCCTTTGACGACAGCCGGCCAAAAGATAGCGTCGAGGATGCCCCAGCTCAGTGCAATGGTGAACATGACGGGGAACGGCGGGATGAGCAGGATCATCGTCAGGCTCGTCACACAGCGGTAGAGAAGGCCCGCGATCAGGAGGCTGCGGACGTTGAAACGGTTATTGACCCATCCGCCCGGAATATAGAACAGGACAGCGACGCCAAGGGCCATAAAGAGCAGACCAAATTGTGTGTCACTCAACCCGTAATAGGTGACGAGACGCTCGTAAAAAGGTATTTTGAAGGATTCGAAGGCTGAATAGATGAGTTGTCCGGAAAAGACGACGCTGAAGAATGCGGCGCTTTGTTGGCGGGTGGCGAATCCATTGCGTGCCAGGATACCCATTGGTACGTGTCCTCTTGTGAGCGTGGTGTGTGCAGTTTGGTCGCGTGCGTCAATGCTGTGCCACGTACTGCAGTGAGGACTTTAGGATCCCGCGCAACCATTCAGTTGTCAAATAACCATGCGAGGGTCGGTGCTATCTCGGTCAAGAGCGACACGAGGCAGCGCCACAGTGTGGTGGCACAGCGTGGGAGTAGCACACAGTCACACAGCGCGATGCCACGGCACAATGGCGCAGCGTCGCGGCAGCATGCGGCCGACAGACTGTAAGGCAATGCGGCAACAGAACCCACGGCGGCATTGGACCGGGAGCATTTTGACGGTCAGAAAGTAACCCACACACCTTCGGGCCGCCTGCCAGAAAGGTCTAAGTGCCATAAGGTGTGTGAGAGAAAAATCCGGTGCCACTGACATGAGAGGCAAGAGATATCTTGGCAATGTCGATCTGGATAAATCGCGTGCGAAGATCTCGCTTTTAGGTAGCCCGAACCTTGGGCTTTAATATGAGAACTGAAGAAGGAGCAACGACATGAAATCACACGTGACAAGCCTCATCTCCATTTTTCCTGTCAAGGATTTGGAAACAAGCCTAGCCTGGTACAGAAAATGGCTGGGCGATCCTGATGTCATCCCCATGGAAGGGATCGCGGAGTACCACGTGACCGAGACTGCTTGGTTGCAACTGTCCCAAGAAGAAGGGAATCCAACCAGTCTTGTCCTCGGTGTGGATGACATTAAGAAAGTACAAGAAGAACTTGCCAGCAACGGTTTAGAGCCAAGTGACCTAATGGATTGGGAGGTCGTTCTGACCTGTTATATCGACGATCCTGATGGCAATCGCATTTCCTTTGCGCAAGAAGTTCTATAAACGCGATGGATGATTAGACAAGCCTGGGCAAAAACTAGCCAATACCAAAAACAAAGACAGTTTTGATTGTGGACAAGTCCTGCTTATCTGTCTGTGTTTTCCATTTGTACCAACCATTATGGACTGGCTCCTTAACTAATTTTGTCAGATTGGTACTCGCAGAAAAGCCCCTCACCACCCGCACGTCACCTTGTCCTGCTAGTCTTGCCCGATGGCTACTTTTTCAGTGACTCGTTCTGCCACGATCCCCGCTTCCATCGACACTGTCCGTGCACTTATTCGCGACCTGCATGAATGGGAAAAATGGTCACCCTGGCAAGACATTGACTCCCAGATGACGCAAACCTATTCCGGTGCTGATGCTGGCGTTGGTGCGCGCATGGAATGGTCGGGGAACAAGGAGGCCGGTTCCGGCCGCATGACTGTCGTTACTGACACGCCTGAATTGATTGAGGTTGACGTTGAGTTCCTCAAACCTTTCAAAGCGTTGAACCGCAGCCACTTCACTCTTGCCGTCCAAGGTGAGGAATCCACGGTTGTCACGTGGGAAATGACGGGCAAACAAAACCTTCTGATGAAGGTGATGTTTTCTGTCATGAAGATGGATGGGCGCATTGGTGCTGACTTTGAGCGTGGCCTCGCGCGCCTCGCCGAGGCGGCAGCGAACTAAGTCGGCGCATTCAACCAGCGTTTGGGGCGCAAAACCAGGCCAACGCCCCAGCTACCGACGCCCCAACGCACCGGCTGCCAAGGCACTGAGTACCGTTACTTCCGAGCACGCACGCTCGCCCCGCCCGCCAATACATCGCCTGCCCAGACACGCACGCTCCTCCCCCACCCGAACACGCACCCATTCGGCATACCCGGCGCACACCTATTCCGCGTACAGCACAGTGAAACGTTCGCACACGATAAGGGCAGCTTCGTCAATCCGGTGAGTATTGCCTGCAATGGCCGACGAATGAGCAAGCCAGAATGCTTCATGGGAGTCGCGCCACTGCTGAATAGAGCCGTCACCCTCACCTTCAGCGCGCGCATGATCGGCTCCAACCAAAGCAAATGGCACCACATCAACCTCGGTCGTGCGAATAAGGGCACGAGGCACCCCCTGGCCATCCAGCACGATACCCAGGTCACCGATGTGCGGAAGTGGTTCTTCCTCAGCAAGGTAGTCAGCAAAATACGAGGCGGTCGCCGTTTTTACGCCATCAACTACCAGCTGGGCCAGCCGATTTGCCTGCTCGGAGCCAGCCCCGAATGCCCAGGCAGGTGGCGCCTCGGAAAGCGGATTAAGATCGGCGCAGACAGCAGTGGCACGCGCCCAAAATTCCTCGACCACAATTAATACCCTTCTGCGTGTGACGCAACCCCATTGTGCGACGCTCGCCCTTGGTTCAATATTTGGCCCGCCGCCACGTCTGACGCTCTGTTACGCATTACCCCACGCGGAAACGCACTGCGTGGCGACGGTTTGATGTCAGATGTATTCAGCCTGCCATTTGCCGCAGCTCAACGGTATTTCCACATGCCGCTGCGGCGCGACCCGCAATGTCGGTGGCTTCGTCAAGGTCGATTGCCTCGACAATCCAGAAACCGCCAAGGAAATGGCTCGCCTCAACGTAAGGGCCAGGCGTCGCCTCACCGTCAGGAGTAATGCTCACCGCAGTTGATGGCGGCATGAGCCCGGCAGCACTCACCCATTGTCCCGCTTCCTGTAACGCAGTGTTGAATGCGTCGACGCGGGCAAATGCTGCTTGCATTGCGGCCTCGTCGGCGTAAACCGTGCCGTCGTCGTGTGCGCCTGCGGGATTGTAGACGCTGATCAGGTACTGCATTATGCCTCCAGTTGAGTCAGATCGATTTTACCCATGTCCATCAGGCGACCCCTCGTAATCGGGTCAGCCATCAGTTGGCCAATAGTGTCGGGCAGAACCTGCCACGAAACACCCCACTGGTCCATGCACCAGCCGCAGCGTTCAGCCTCGGGCACACGTGACAGTGCCGCCCAGTACGTGTCCAACCCAGCTTGAGTAGCGGTGAAAAGCATCATTGAAACACCGGGCGTGAATGTGAAGTCGTGGAAGGTCCCCGAATCCATGCCGGCAAACCACTGGCCTGCCAGCGTGAAACTGGTGAATTGGACGCTACCGGCTTCCAGCGGCCCGTTGTCGTCGTATCTGACGATACTTTTACGTTCACCGCCAAGGGTCGCGATCCAATGATCGGTGGCTTCTTCACAGTTGCCGTGGTTGGTACCACCGAACATAAAGGCCGGGATCACAAAGGGTGCCGGTTCGCCTTCAGGATTCGTCAGCATCAGTTGCCATGTGAAACCGTAACGGTCCTTCACCCAGGCGTAGTGCGCGCTGAAAGGGTACTGCCCCAGCTCCATAAGTACGCCACCTTCACTGAGGTGCTCGTAGCAATGGTCGAGGTATTGGCGTGCCTGCGCTTCACCTCCAAAGAGCAGCGGATCGAAGTTGAGCAGTCCGCTGATGGACGGGTTGGGTGCATATGTGGCGTCTGCGCCCAGCAGCACTAGTTTGCGGCCGTGGATGGTGATTTCCGAGGTAATACCTGCGTCAACGATTGTCACATCGCGGAAAATGTCAGCATAGTACCGCGCTGCCTGCGCTGCGTCTCCGTTGATCCAGATACACGGCGTGGGACCGTGAGATAATGATGTCATTCGTTTGGCCAATCTGTTTGTTGATTGCTGGTCACGATGCTGGTCTGCCAGCGAGTCACGATGCTGGTCGCTGCTCGCGAGTCACGATGCTGGTCTGCCAGCGAGTCACGATGCTGGTCGCTGCTCGCAAGTCACGATGCTGGTCTGCCAGCGAGTCACGACGTTGGTCACTGGTCACTGGTCACTGGTCACTGGTCACTGGTCCCGATGCTGCCGGGTTCTTCCCAGGCAGCAAATTCAGCGAGCACTGCCTTCCATATGTTTTTAAACGCTGTAGCCTCATCACTGCTACCCAGTTTGCGCATTTCAACGGCGATTCCGCATTTGGCGGCACCAGCTGCACTGGGACGCGCACTAATATTGACCGAGACCGGCGCACCGTTTTCTAATTCGCAGCGCCAGTACCGCCACTTGTCAGTAGCTGTGCAACGCGGCTCACTAGCCCAGGCAATCCCCTCAACCTCGCTCAAGCGTTCCTGCACGAAAAGTGCCCAACGGTCGGCCACCTCGTCCATCGACCCAGGCACGGTTTTCGAGGCGCTCGCACCGTAAGCACCGTCGCAACGTTGCCCCTCTTGGCGTCGACCAATGTGCTGCTCATACAGGGCGGTCACACCTTGGGCCCACCACTGGAGGCTCCGGTTGGCCAGCGCTGGATTACCGGCCTCGTGGGATTCGACGATGCGCGCCAACGCTAATTTCGCCAGCGCGGTGTGGTCCAGGCTCCGGTGCGGCTCAAAATACGTCAACCATTCTTCTTGGCCGATGCCGGTATTGCGTTCGACCGAGGCCCACACGGACGCCAAGTCTTTAGGCATTGGCGTTGACGTCGTCGAAACGACCGGCTTGACCGGCGGGGACGTCAATATTGAACATCCACGGTACGCCGAATCCGTCAACAAGCGATCCGAAGACGGCGCCCCACATGACGCGTGTCAGCGGCATGACGACGGTGGCATTGTCGTGCGCGGCGAGTGCGTCGAAGGCTGAGGCGAGTTCCTCAAGTGTCTGGACGCTTTCACCCACCAGGGCGATGTTGTAGTTGTTGCCCAGGGTGACCTCGATCGGCGTTTCTGCAATGATGTCGGCAGCCATTAGGGTGAAGTGCGGTGTGCGCAGTTCAGCATTCATGACCTTGTCGAGGCTTGGGGAGCCTTCCGGCAGCGCCTGCGCATCGCCGAATGTCATGATCTGTAGTTCGCCACCGAAGATGCCCTGGTAGTAGGTCATGGCCTCGGCAGTATTTCCGGGGAAGTTGAGGTAGACGCGTAGTTCGTAGGCCATGGGTTTTCCTTTCAGCAATTCCGCGGCTCATATGCGGCAAGCAAAGTGAATACCATCGTAGTGGCCGCTATGACTTTTGTCCCAGCAGTTCAGTTGTGACTCCTGGACACTCGTTTCGGCATGAGCGCACGAATCATCGCACCTGCAGGTACAGGCTGATCAATGGGAAGGGAAAACTCGTGCGCAGGATGGTTGATTTCCGCGACAGCTCGCCCCGCCTCGTCTTGCAGACCGAGTTCAGGGACGCGGCATACGACAGGTTCGTGCCCAGGGAAAAGAAACTCGATATCCATCCCCGGACTGATTTTATTTTTCGCGTGGATGCGCACGCGGCCCGCGGCATCGTCGTAGCCAATGACATTTCCAACCCACCGCCACGTATTGATATAGGCGCCAGACATGATATTTTCGCCAGCACTGTGTTCTGGATAGTAAAAGCCAGTGGAGTATTCTCGGTGAGCGATTTTGTAAGGTTCCTCAAGCAACCATGCTGGAAGGACCACCTTTGGAGGTGCGGTACCGCCACCAGTGCACGCGCAGGCAGACGATGCCACCGGCAGCACATCCGCACCGTCGCTCAGGTGATGCCGAAATGGCGTAAGCGTATTGCCAGCGGCGTCCTCAAAGCCGCGCTGCAGCATGTACTCATTGACGGCACATTTATAGGCATTGGCCATAGCCGCCACGTAATAAGCACTCTTTGCTCGGCCTTCAATTTTCAAGCTAGTGATGCCCGCGTCAAGAATCTCGTCAACGTGAGCCAACAGATTCATGTCATGGGAGTTAAACAGGAATGTTCCCTGGTCGGTGATTTCTACCGGAATAAACTCGCCGGGCCGTTTCTCTTCCACGACGTGGTATTTCCAGCGGCATGACTGCGCGCAATCCCCATGGTTGGCGTCTCTTCCGGTCATGTGCTGCGAGATTAAACACCGCCCCGAAAAGGCCATACACATGGACCCATGGACGAATGCTTCGATTTCAAGGTCCGGTGAAACATTAGCTCGGATACCTCGGATTGCTTCCAGGTCAAGTTCCCGGGCCAGCACCACGCGAGAAGCTCCCAGGGCAGCGAAGGCATTGGCGGCCTGGTAATTGGTGATCCCCGCCTGGGTCGATACGTGCACCTCAACGTGTGGCGCCACCTGCTTTGCAGCCATGAGGACACCAACATCCGAAACGATAAGTGCATCGACACCGATCTCGCCGAGCTGCCCCATGTAGGCATTCATCTGCTCAATTTCGTCATTGCGCGGCAAAATATTGCAGGTGACGAAGATCCGGGCGTCGCGTTGATGCGCATAGGCTACCGCCTGCTCGAAATCCTCAAGGCTGAGGTTTTTTGGCGCTGCACGCATCCCGAAGGCTTTCCCGCCGCAGTACACGGCATCGGCCCCAAAATCGATAGCGGTTTTGACAGTGGCAAGGCTACCTGCGGGGGCGAGGACCTCGGGCTTGGTGCGCCTGACGATGGGCGGGAAGTCTACGGACACCCCCACAGCATACGCGACCTGGCGGTGCGCACCTGAGAATACGTGACGAGGCGGTGCGCAGCTGCCAGCTATTCGCCGCCTTGTCACCGCCTCGCCGCATCAGCGCGTCGCCCACGTGAAACGGTCACCGCCTCGCCGCATCAGCGCGTCGCCCACGTGAATCGGTCACCGCCTCGCCGCATCAGCGCGTCGCCCACGTGAATCGGCCACCGCCTCGCCGCATCAGCGCGTCGCCCACGTCAACCATCCACCGCCTCGTCAAGCAGTCGCCGACACCCGGCAACTATTTGACCAGCAGTCGGTCAGAGACGCGACCGGCGGGGGTAATCCACGGCTCGAAATCAACGTCTCGCCCATCAACGCGAAAGACGTAGCGCGACAGTTGCTCAACCTGCGGTCGTTTCCCGTCTTTAAACGAGTAACAGCAGCCGGCGATAATGGCACGTTCAGCATCCGTCAGCCACGCATCTGGGTCGGAGCATCCGAAAACACCGCACACCCGCGCCATTTCCTGCGTGATTGCATTCACCTCGGGCGACAGCAGCGAACCGCGCGTGCGCGCATAAGCAACATCAGGGTCAATATCCACCACGCTACTGAGCCAATACCTGGTCACGGAGTTACGTAACGCATTACGCACGGCAGGTCCGCTTGGGTCTCGATGCCGATCCATATTGTCCCAGTAGGGAGCAGTATCCGGCCCCACTCGCATACCGTCAACAAGTCCAATTGACGCAGCCACAACAGCGCCCGACGCCATAATGTAGCAATCCGGTATGTGTTGGCGAATCGCTTCCAGACCCATGCGGTAGGCATCTTCCCGATTCACCTGCTGGTACCGGTGCCCACGCATTGCCGCCGCATTGAGGAAATCAAATTTAAAGTATCGAAAGCCCCAGCGGTAAGCCCGATCAATCACATCAAGTACCCAAGCCATTGCTTCAGGGCGGGTACAGTCGATGGCATAGTAGGCCTGTCCCCAGTTATACCCAGCAACGGCTGGGTACCCGTCGGCGTCGGCAACGAAGTATTCGGGGTGTTCTTGCACGACCGGCGTGTCCGCGAGCGCAATAAAGGGTGATATCCACAGGCCAGCGGTCATTCCGGCATCATTTATTTGCTTGACGAGGCCTTCCATCCCTCGGGGAAAATCGTCGTTACACGTCCAGTCGCCAACACTTTTTTCCCATCCGTCGTCGATTTGCACGACCTCGTAGCCGCTTCGCGCTGCCGCTGAAATTTCCGAGGCAATATGTTCTTCCGTGATCTCTTCGAACCAGGAATACCAGGAGGACCAGACTGCGCCAACCTCGTGACGCGGGTACGTCCTGGCCGAAGTCGATATGCCCACCCCATGGTCATCGTGGGCTCTCACCGAGGCCGCGGCGGCAACTGTGGGGGCTACAGCGCAGGTTTCACTGTGGTGCAGCTGAGTATCAGAAGCGCCAACCGAGGCGCTGACCGCTTGGGCGAAGGCTGTCAGGCATGCATATTCGGGGCCGAAGGCAAAAAACCATTCGAGTATTTCCCCAGAATCTGCGGTACCTTCTTCGGCCTCGTCAAGGCTGGATCCGAATATTTCGCCGTCCCGCAATCCGAACAGTGCCGTGCGCGCTCCGAGTGCTCCGACGAGGAATATCTGGCCTGGAGCCAGCTCAAGGCAGGTGAGCATATAGGACTGGTGCACGCTCGGAGTGTCGGTGGCGGCATCTTCAGCGGTTGCGGTGCGCATCGGATTGTTCCATACGCGCCACGGGTCTCGGTCAAGGTACCACCATCGTGTCGGTGACCAGGATCCATATCCGTGTCTGAGGTAGGACACCGACGGCGGTAAGGTGTGGTGGATGCGGACAGTACGGCTGGTGCCCTTGGCGGTGCTGACACCAGCGCTGTCATAGGCGAGGGCAATGTCACCGGTCAGTTGCCATATGCCATCACATTGGCTGAGTTGAATATTCATCGTCGTGCACTTCTCCGTGCGTATCGAGGCGAAGCTGTGGAAGGTGGGAAAGGTGCGGCACGGTTGGGCCGTCGTGCGTTGGCGGCGCAGACGAGGCGAAAAGCATTGGCCGCACTAACGCGCGGCCTGCACACAGGCCGCTGCGCGTGGGGTGCGGTGCACGTACACTCGTTGCGTACACCGCACCACCGTGCGCTACTGGGCGAGGATCGCGTTAATCTTCTCGTTGAGCGCTGGCAAAGCGTCGGCAGGTTTGACTTGACCGCGTTGGATTTGTTCTATGACAAGCCCTGCTTCGGCATTGATTTCAGCTGCTTTGAAGGTGATCGGGTAGTATTCCAGCGCGTTGGGATCACGCGCAATATCGAGATAAGCCGATACGTCAACACCCTTGGCTTCATGTGCCTTAGCTGCAGCCTCGGAGTAGGCGGTGATGGAGGGGAAGACCACGGCCTCGTCGGCGATGATGCTTTGGCATTCGCTGGAGGTAAGGAAACGGACCCACTTCCATGCTTCCTCAGGATGCTTGGTGTCTTTCGTGATGGATGGAGCGATGCCGTTAATAATGGTCTTGCGGCCTTCAGGTCCCTTCGGCAGCGGAGCGAATGCGAAATCCTGCGCTTGGGAGTTGGCCCAAGAGTTGATACGCCACGATCCATCGGGCACAAGCGCCGCTTTCTTCTGTTCCATCATCGGTTCTAGGCCCAGGTTACCGGCCTCTTCAACGGGGGTGACGAAACCAGCTTCAATTTGTTGTTGCCACCAGGTCAGCGCTTCGGAAAGCTTCGGGTCATCCAGCTGGTAACGAGTACCGAATGGGTTCTTGTCAAGGTAGGTGAAACCATTGGACATTGCCAACCACGACCATGGGCCTTGTCCGACGACGCCGCCTCCGGTTTCCAAGCCCCACCCGTAGGTTTCTACCTGTGTTTTGTCGAAGCCTGGTTCGTCGCCGCGTACACCGTTTTTGTCAATCGTCAGGTGGGAAATGAGTTTACCGAAGGAGCCTCCGTCGGTGGGGTTCCAGTCGAGGTCCTTTAAGGTTCCGGGGTCGATGCCGGCAGCTTTGACTGCCTCGACGTTGTAGACCAGGGCGATGGTGTCCCAGTCTTGTGGAATGCCGAAACGTTGGCCGTCATATTCCCACAAGCTGGCAAGGTCACCGGTATATTGACTGAAGTCGACAGGGTCTTTTTCTAAGAACGGGTTGAGGTCCAGTAGCACGCCTTTGGTGGCAAGTTCCGGGTAGTAGGCAACGTGGTTAGTGAAAACATCTGGTGCAGTTCCCGCGTTCAGTGACGTGGTGAGGTTTTGCCAGTAGTCATCCCAACCGGATTGTTCAATATTGACGTTAATGCCTGTGCTTTGAGTGAATTTCGCAGCGCATTTTTCATATGCGGGTTTTTGGTTGGGGTCCCACAGCGTGTAAGTGATAGTTGTGCCGCCGCTTTCGCTGGAGCCACCGCCACCGCTGGTGTTTTGCAATTCTGCTGGCGTGCAGGCAGCAAGGCCCAGCGCGGTAACTGCCGCACATGCGAGAAGTGTTCGCCTGATTTTCATGTGTCTCTCCTTTGAGGGGTTCTTGTTTTTTATTTGGCAGATGTCAGTCCAATGGAGCCCACGAGTTTCTTTCCGACAAGTAGAAGGACGATGAGCATTGGAAGTGTTTGCAGCGTTGCCGCTGCCATGAGGCCTGCCCAGTCTGGACTGGTCGATGGTGAGGCTTGTTGGAATACCGCCAACGCGACGTTGAGGAGTCGCACAGCGTGGTCTTTGCCAATCAACTGTGGCCACAGGTACTCGTTCCAAGCGAAAACGGCTTGGATGATGGAAATAGTGGCGATCGGTGCTGAACTCATCGGGAGGATGATGCGAAGGAAAGTGCGCCAGTATCCGGCGCCGTCAACTTTGGCGGCTTCTTCTACTTCACGCGGAATTGACAAGAAGAATTGCCGCAGGAAGAAGATGGCAAATGGGCTGACGAAGAAATACGGCGCAAGTAATCCAAGGAAACTGTTGAGTAGCCCAAGGTTTTTAATGAGCACAAAGTTTGGTAGCACAATGAAGATTGGCGGAATCATCATGCCTGTCAGCAGCACTGCGAAGATCTTGTCGCGTCCGGGGAAGCGCAGGCGGGCGAACGCATAGGCGGCCATCGAGGATGTCACGACCTGCCCAATTACCAGCAGTGCTGTAAAAATCATCGAGTTTCGCAGGTACAACCAGAAGTACATTTTGGCGCCTGCACCGCCGGCTGCGAGGTCTTCTTCTGCAGACACCAAACCCAGTACACGTTTGAAGTTGACGAGGGTCGCGTCCTGCGGGATAAGCGAGTAGTCTCCGCTGAAAATCTGCGCGTTGGGAACAAATGCCGTTCGAATAGTCCACACAAACGGGATGAGTGTGATGACGAGGAGCAGGATAAGCGTAGCCCATCCAATGACTTTGCCCGGCTTTATTGTGATCTTTTGTCCACGTGTCATTGTCAGTCCAAGTCTGTTTCGGTTGCGCGGGTTAGACGAAGTTGAAGCAACGTCATGGCAAGGATGATGATGAGCAGCGCGACTGCCATGGCTGCGGCGTAGCCCATTTGGCCTTGTTGGAAGGCTTTTTCGTAGATATAGAAGTAGATGACGCGTGTGGAGCCGATTGGCCCGCCTTTCGTTGCGACAGCCACGGTGTCGAATATTTGGAACGAACCGATCATGGACACTACGACGACCATGACCAGCACGGGCCGGATTAGCGGCAGTGTGATTGAGAAGGTGGTGCGGAGCGTACTGGCGCCATCTAGTTCAGCGGCTTCGTAAACCATCTTGGGTATGATCTGCATGCCCGCGAAGATGAGGAGTGCTGTGTAGCCCATATTTCGCCAGGAGTTCACCAGAGCTACCGTGATGATGGCGATATCAGGGTTCCCATAAAAGGCAATGGGGCCAACGCCGATATATCCCATGAGGTGGTTGAGTAGCCCAACGTTGGGGTCAAGGATGAACAGTGTGATCACGGCGATGGTGACATTTGGTACTAGCCACGGCACGAGGAGCAGCGAACGGACCAGGGTTGACTGGCTGATGCGTTGCATCAGTAGGGCAATACCGAAACCTGCGGCTGTCTGTGTGCTGATATTGACCACCACGTAGGTGGCGGTGATGAGGAGGGCGTTGTGGAAATGGGTGTCGGCCAGCAGCGTTGTGTAATTATCCAGGCCCACCCACTTCGGCGCAGTCAACAGGTCCCAGTCGGTGAAACTGATCTGTACACCGCGCATCATTGGGAATAGGTAGAACACGATGAATCCCAGGCAGGCGGGTGCAATAAAAGCTAATGCCACTAGGCTTTCATGCCGTGCGCGCGCATTGGTGCGCGTTTTCCTCGTCTTCTTGGAGGCGGGTGAAAGAATAGTCGTCATTGATATCCCCATTCCGTCAACAGTGCTGATATTATTATGCAAGTTTCTTTTGTATGTCAAAAGGGGGCCGACAATGACGACCACACCCACCGCTCGCCGACGTATTCAACGCCGAGCAAATATGGCTTCCGTCCTGTCACATTGCACGCAATCTGCCCAAACAATCAGCGAGCTAGCACGTCTGAGTGATTTAACGCGCCCCGGCGCCGAAGCAGTGGTCTCAGACCTTAAGGCACTGGGCTGGATCAGTGAAACAGCACCACCTGACACCTTGTCGTCACTTGGCCGTCCAGCTAGCTACTACCACCTGGCACCATCATCGGGACATGTTCTGGCCATCTCTTTTGGTGCCCACCACATTGGCGTAATGACTACAACCCTGAATGGCGAGATCCTCACCGATTACGAGGAAAGCTGCCAGGAAGAGACACCAACCCAGCAACGCCTCGATCGTGGCATCACCTTAGCGAAGCACGCACAGGAAGCAGCTCCCGGAAGCACCCTTATCTGCTCCGTCGCCACACCAGGCATCGTTCATGACGGCACAGTCACCTACTTCGGCGGTCACGGAATGCCTGGCTGGGTCGGTACAAACCTTGCCTCGGCACTCTCGCACGCCCTGTCAACCAAAACGATTGTGGCTGGTGACTGCGCCCTTGGCGCGCGCGGCGAATCATGGAAAGGCGCGGCAGCAGGTCTCGACAACGTCCTATATATCCTTGCTGGGCGACGCACAGGCGCCGCCGCCGTAATCTCGGGCCGCGTCCACGGAGGCTTTCAAGGAAGCGCCGGGCTCATTGGGGAACTTCCAGCGTTACAGTGGCGCGACCTCGAAAATGAATGTTTTGCCACACACCTGTACCCGAAGGGTCAGCCTCCACGGGTCGAACTCTTCCCAGCGGCACAGGCAGGCGATCAGCAAGCACTGGCTGCCATCGATGCCTACATTGATGTGCTCAGCCTGGGGACAGCCGCCA
Source organism: Schaalia suimastitidis DSM 15538 (assembly GCF_000429105.1). GTDB lineage: Bacteria > Actinomycetota > Actinomycetes > Actinomycetales > Actinomycetaceae > Pauljensenia > Pauljensenia suimastitidis. Next base: position 121,535 of record NZ_AUBF01000009.1, on the reverse strand, counting down.
TGATCTTGGCGCTCGCCCCACAATGCGTTGTCCTTGGTGGCCGTTTCGCCGCATACTCAGAACTCATTGTGCCGGGCCTAGAGGAACGACTCTCACAAATATGCCCCTTTATGCCGACGATCACCGCCTCACAGCTCGCCGGTAAAGAAATCATTCTCGGCGCAGCCCGCTACGGGCTTGATGCAATCAACGATGCCTTGGCGCGCCTCGTCCATGAGGCCGATTATTTCCCCTCCCCCACTCCAGGTTCCCTTTGGGAAGGTGAGTACTAAATGAGTCGATGCGCGCCAAGCCGTGTGCCTCGCACACACCACTACCGACAATGTCGTCACGAAAGGACACCTATATGCACTCCAGACAATGGCATTTCACACTGATCACGACGCTGGCCGTAAGTGCACTTGCCCTACCGCTCCTGCCGCATGCCGCCTCGGCAAATAGCGCACCGATCAACGGCCCACTTCCCCCACCTACATCCTCGCTGATTGACCCACAGACCCCTGAGCGGCCAGGTTATGTCATTACAGCATCAGAAGAGTTCAATTCGACAGATATCAATCGCCAACTATTTAGTGACGAATATCTTCCACATTGGTCAACGTCACCGGGGACGAAAGCGCGCTATCAGGTTGACAACGGTACCCTTAAACTCACGATTAATCGCGAGGACGCACCGTGGGACCCCGCCAGAGACGGCGACACCAAAATCTCGTCCATCCAGACTTTCAACAAGGATTACATCCACCGCTGGACCTCCTATCCCAATGTTGCGCAGCACGTCGAACCATTCCGCGGGCATCTGCAAAAATACGGCTACTTTGAGTTACGAGCAAAAGCAGCACCAGGCGGTGGCGTCCACTCTGCGTGGTGGATGACCGGCGTCAACCAAGATCAGCCTATCGGGGCCAATACGCAGGCACGACAGTCCGGTGAGGTTGATATTTTTGAGATCCTGGGCCGGTACGGCGGAAAGGAAGCTCTCTTTAGCACCCACACGTGGGGAGACTACTTCAAACTCTGGCCAAGTCGAGCACATTTTGGTGACGGCTCAGATTTCACCAGCCAGTGGCATACCTACGGTTTCGAATGGCTTCCCTCAGGCATGAAACTGTACGTCGACGGCAAACTCGTGCACTCCACGTGGCAATCTCCTGATTACCCGATGATGACATTCATAGGTGTCTACGAAAAAATGGGGAGTTCGTGGACAGGACCTTTCGACCCTCACACCCCCTATCCGAAAACCTTTGAGGTCGATTACTTCCGGGCATACCAGGCACAACCGACACTTCCTTACGCTGTTCAAGTCAATAATGGATTCCTACGCGGCCAAACGGTCGCCGAAAAAGGTTCAACACGTTGGCTTGGCGGAGAAGGCAATGATGCGACGCTCACTCAAGTATGGGCACCAGCCGACGGGAATTACCGTCTTGCCGTGGATTTCCGTAGCGGCGAGCGCCGCGATGTTCACATCACGGTCAACGACGATAGTCCGATTGTTCTACGAGGTCTATACTCTGGGAGCTTTGGTGGAAACTATGCCGAAGTTGGTTTCGAGGCACCACTAAAAGCAGGGTGGAACACGGTTCATTTCTCCAATCCAACGGGGGATGCGCCTGACCTTGGTTCTTTACACGTCATTGAGCATCTTGCCGACTCAGGCAACTAAACTGCGTGCTGGGTGGGCATTGCTACGGCATTCCCACCCAGCACGAGTGCCTCACCTGCCACAAAGGTCCCCATCTCCCACGAAACTCCCCTATCTTTCACAAAAGTCCCCCCTCCCACAAAACGCTGCCTCTCATGTCACGCTGTCTCATGCACCCTTTGTGGCACTTCATGTGCTTATGCTGTCACCAGTGTTGACTCTTTCTGAGTATCGTCGGCCACGCGGAGTACCACTACAGGCTCCCCTGAAGGCTGTGCTGAGCCTCCTTCAGGTTCAATTGTGACCAGGATTTCCAGACCTGGTTCGGGCATGATGTCGATAAAGGAAAATGATGTTCCTTTGCTGGGTGAATACATTCCTAAGGGTGTGACCACTCCGTTTTGGCGTCGCCACAACTGTAGAGCCAAACCGTGAGACTGTTGAAGTTCGGCCGGTAGTGTCAGCGCAGTCATCTCCATTCCACGAGACCATGTCAGTGTTGCCACGTGTCCATCAGGCATCACGTCAGCCACACGTTCGACGTCTTGCGCTTGATTCAGTTTCGCGTAGTGCATTGACGGTTCCATTGAGTCCATTGCGCTCCACCGGCCAATGCCCGCACCGGCAAGGAGAAGCAGGACCGCGGCTACGCCTCGTAATGCAAAGGTTCGGAATTGCCGAGGCCGCAGTGGCGTAACGGGCGCAGGCGCACCTTGGGCCGCTGACCGATCCGCCTGTGCTAACTCGGCTGTCTGTGCTGGCTCAGCCATTCGCCCTGACTCATTTGCCTGCCCGATACTGTCCGTCTGCCCTGCTTCGTCCGTCAGCGTTGCTCCATCCATCTGCTCTGTTACCCCGTCCGTCTGCCGTGCTTCGTCCGCCTGGGCTGCCTGACGAGGCGACGCCTCGTCTTGCCCACTTGAAGTGACGGCCCGCATCAGTGCAGCTTTGATCGCAGGGGGTGGGGCGACCGGGCGCAGTGAGGCGCCTAAGGCAGCGGCCGCCTCGTTCGTGATGTCGTCAAATTCGTCGCTCATCGTTGCGCCTCCATCCATTGTCTCATTCGGGACAGACCGTCCCGTATCCGTGTTTTCACTGTGCCAAGCGGAGTGTGCGTGACCTGTGCAATTTGTGCGTGGCTCAGACCCGTGAAGTAAGCCAGGATAATTGTCGAACGGTAGGGTTCACCCAGTTCTTTGAGCATATGTCGTACTTCTTCTTGGACCATACGTTCTTCAACCTTTTCTACCGTTTGATCATAGTCGGCACTGGCGTGTGGGATTTTTGCTTCACGGTCGCGGTGAGCTTGGCTCGCCCGCACGCGGTCGATTGCGCGGCGGCGAGCCAGGGTCACCACCCATGCCTGGGCGCTTCCTCGCTGCGGATCATATGATGATGCTTGCCTCCATACTTCCAGAAACACTTCCTGTAAGACTTCCTCAGATTGTGCGTGATCCACAAGGATTTGGAGGATGAGCGCGAATAGGCGTCCGGACCATGCGTCGTAAAAGCGCTCGAATGCCTCCGTGTCACCTCGTCCGATACGAACGAGGAGCATCTCATCGACAGTAGTTACTCGAAAACTCACTTAGTTATCATAGGGCGATATGCTCACGGTGAGCACGTGGGATACCCTCGCACCCACCGCGAGCATATGACGTCGGGCACATGGCGCGACTCCCCCAGCTCGGGGGCCTTACCGCCTTTCCCCCAGCCCGGGGGCCTTACCGCCTCACCGAACCGGGCATCTGGTGCGGCTCACCCAAATGTGAAGGAGTACAGTTGCACCCCTGGGGAAACTTCTAGTTCAAGCACGCCCGATGTTGGCTCCATGGTGCGCACTAGTTCCAGTGCATTGGGCACACCACCCACATCCATTGTCTTTTGCACACCATTGCTGTTCCACGTGAGTTTCCCTTCGCCCGACGCCACCACATTCACCTGAGACCCTTGCCAGGCCAGGCGCAAACGGGCAGGCGTGCCTGCTGGCGTAATGTGCTGGTGTTCAACCTGCCAGTTCCCATCAAAAGCAACATGGTCCTGATCGAGGTTTTCTGGGAAGGCGAAGCGATGTTCACCCTGCGTGAGCATCCCATTCGCCACCCGCTGGGCACGCCACGCTCCCAAATAGGTTTCGGGGGTACGACGAATGTGCGAGGCGGTGGCATCCTCAGTGGCAAAGATCGGTGCAGGCAAGGTCACTTGCGGGTTGGCGGCAACAAGAAGTTCTCGGATGAGCTTCTCAGTATTAGCTTCTCCGCCTTCGCCGTATTTAATTTGACGCAGGCGCCCCGAGGCGTCGGCCAGATAATGAGCAGGCCAGTAGTGATTATCAAAATTACGCCACGTCACCAAATCTGAGTCGACCGCCACCGGATATGTGATGCCCAGTTTTTCGGCACCTGCCTGTACATTCGCCACCTCTTTTTCGAAAGCGTATTCAGGTGAGTGAACACCAATGACTTGCAGACCCGATTGTGCGTAGGTCTGATGGAGACGCTCAATTCCCGGTATTGAGCGTTGGCAGTTAATGCACGAGTAGGCCCAAAAATCCACCAGCGTCACTTTTCCTTGACGTGCGGTTTCGTCAATTGCCGCACCGTTAGGCGTATTGAACCAGGCGTGGATCCCGTCGATCTTTGGCAGTGGACCACAATCAGCTAGTTCTGTTGCACCATCTACACAGTTTCTCAATGTGCCGTTAGCAGCGGCCGATGGGGCGCTACCACCTCGAAGGAGTTCTCCCGTGCTCTTTTGGAGCGAAGCAGTGTAGTCAGGCAGTGCACGTTGAATCACGGCAGGAAGATCAAAAACGATGCCGACAGCAAGCGCGATCATTGCGATACCAGCGGTCAGTCGAATAGCGCGCTGACGTGTGCGGAATGCGGCGATACGTTCGGTGAGGCGTCGCCCTGCGAGCGCAAAAAATAGCAGCGGGATAGCGGTACCTATACCAAATGAGATTGCAAGGAGGACTGTGTCAGTTCCGATCATTCCTGTTGTACCTGCGACTGACACGGCAGCAAGCACAGGACCGGCGCATGGCACGTAGGCTGTGCCAAGAACCAGGCCGAGGAGGAACCCGTTGGACGATTTTCCTGTGTCAGCTTTGCCGAAGCGAGCGAAAGGACGTTCGAGGATCTCCATCACTTGGGGGAAGAGCATTCCCACGCCAATCAACGCCAATAGGACAACGCCGGTCCAGCGAATGAAGTCTTGAGGTAGACGCAAAAGATTGAGCAGCGTCGAGCCAAGCAAGGTAAATGTGGTGAAGCTCAGGACGAGGCCGGCGACGACAAGGTAGGGTCGCCACCGGGATGCGCGTTGCTGAGCCTCAGGGCTGCCTTGTGCTGGGAGTGTCCCCAGTGCGCCCGACACGCCTGGGCTGCCGGAAGCACTTTGGGCGACGGACGCACCCTGGCCTCGTAAAGCACCCTGACCACCCAGGTTAATGCCCGGAGCAACACCCATATTGATGTTTCCAACCTTGGCGCCCTGCCGCGCCGATTGCGCACCACCCGATAAGAAAATCACGGGTAGAACCGGGAGAATACACGGCGATATTCCCGTAATTAACCCTCCAAGGAGGCCAACAAGGATTAATGACGTCATATTTTCCTTCTTCCTTCGAACTGATGACTTATGCAGGGTTCGATGCCAATGCTCATTCGGATTGGCCGAAGGTTCGTTTCCGCGCGTTACATGAATCACAGGTTATTGAGCAATCCACGGTGGGGCTGTGCTTCGAATAGCTCGTGACGGTATCGCCTGATACCTCCATCAGTGAAAGGACACATCCTCCATGAAAACCTTGAAATTTGTCGCAGCATCTTCTCTCGCTATCGTCACCGCACTGGGATTGGCCGCGTGTGGCACCTCTGGTTCAGGTTCTATGAACAACAGCAATAAAAATCAGCCAGCGGTGTCGAATACGACGGACGACAGAATGAGTGATGGAAAGATGAGCGACGGAAAGACCGGCGACGACAAAATGAGTGACGGGAAGATGAGCGACGGAAAGACCGGCGACGACAAAATGAGCGACACTAAAATGACCGACGACAAGATGAGCGATAACAAGATGACTGATAACAAAAAGGCGGTGGGCTAAAGGCTTTTCTCCCGCACTTGTTGCGCAGGTGACGCGACCGTGCGTCGTGGCTTTTCTGCCACCATCTGATTTTTCATCACAGAACAAAACCCGCAGGAGCGAATAACACATCGCTCCTGCGGGCGTATGGCGGCACGTGTTGGGCACCTTTTGTCGGCCTCGTGGCGTTATGGCGCTCATCGGTGTATGCACGTTTGGGTGTGCCTTGATTGCCCGTGCGTGTTTACTCCAATGGAATGCACACTTCGGTCACGAGTTGGTGTGTCGGTACCACATCGGGTGTCGTCAGCTAGACGAGGAATACTCACGCAGCCAGGGAGTCACCTCGCATGGGCGTCAAGGAATCTTAGCGACCTTGTCGGCCAGAAGATTGTAGGCGTGCTGCAGGGCGAGGTGATACAGGTTATGCAGCTTGGTGGGTTGCTGTGGTCATGCTCTTTCATCATCAACGACCCGGCGGGCAAGCACCGCCCTTTTGGACTCAACGTGTTGGCCGACGACTTCCAGACCGAGCTCATTGAGACGCGTTAACCTGGTAAGGTCAGGGCGGGTAAAGGTAACGTGAAGCACGTCGAGGTCTTTCAGGTGGAAGGCGTAAGAACCTCCATCATCGGAAGACCCAGACCCCCACCCTAGCACCGACGCATCGCCCCGATCACGCTCGCGGTACAACGTCGATTGCGGTGAGCCACATGTCCCGCCCTCGAAAGAACTGATGAAACTCGCGATAGAGGGAAGGCTGGCCCACGGTGGATACCCGGTACTCGGCCGGATGGTCGACAACATTCATGTGCACACCGACCCGGCCGGGAATATCAAACTCGACAAGTAGAAATCCATCAAGAAATCGACAGCACCGTCGCCACCATCATAGCCTCGACCGCACCATCCATAGATGCAGCACCAGCACCGGGGCTTCGGTGCACGACGAGCACGACATACTGGTTTTCTAGGTCACCATGAGGCGCAGCGTAACGAGATATCTCGTCAGTTCAATTGGTCGGTTCGGAGGGGGCTTACTTCCACTGACACTCGATTTCATAGATCAGTTTCTTGTCATGTTGGAGCCCTAGACGCTCAGCAAGAATTTCCAGGAGATCAAGCTCCTGCTTGTTGATCTTGCCATCGACCGCGGATGCGATGACAGCTGCCCGGTAGAGATATGGAGCGCCCTCAGCGGACATCGAGCTGATTCGTTCCCAAAGATCCTCTTCATCTACTTCGATCTGGCTTTTGAAGGACTCGATGTAGTGCTGGTAGTCCTCACTGTTATTACCGCTTTGCTCGGCAGACACCGTGAGGTAGTGCAGGAGAAGTCGCTCTTTGTCCTGGACGGTCTTGTCAATGTTGATGATCCACCACAGAACTGCAAGAACTGCCTCAACGTTCTCTGCTTGGGCCACAATTCGCCGAGAGGCCTCGATGATTTGGGCTTCCCTGCAAAGCGAGATCTTGGCCCGTTCGCCTGCCGCCTTGGTCATCCATCGATTGACTGCAGTCGTCAAGGGGACAGTGACACCAGGGATGGTAAACTTGATGATATTGCGTTGAAGAAGGTACTTTCCGACGACTGGCAGACTCTTGAGCGCCGCGAGAGTTGCGCCGCTGAATACCTTCTTCATGACGGGACGTATGAAAGCGGGCAGTCCCTTCATGACCGCGCCGCCTGCGGTCTCACCTGCCTTGACACCGAAAGCCAGTTTCACCAGCTTCCACGTGTCATCTGGGTCATTGAGATCTAGCGGGACGCCATAAAGAACGGAGATGTCATGGGTCATGCGTAGCTGCAAGTAGGACGTGTAACTCAGGTCAATGGCGAAGCTCGCTCCGCCTGCGGGTAGCGTCAGCGGGGAAGCACCACCACCGGTGCCAATCGTGGCGGCAACGACACCTGTGTAGGCAAATGAACTGAGAGCACCTTCGATGGCGGCGTAGTTTGCGGCCATCTTGATACGCGCATCGACAACAGCGTCAGGAGGAAGATTTGGGTACTTTTTCTTGAAGTAATTCGCATCAACCTGCGTCACATATTGATTGAGCGAGAACGCTAGAAGCTTAACGAACCAGTCTCCGCTTTTGAGATCGTCTATCGAAAGGTTCGACACGAACTCTCGAATACGCGCAACCTCTCGCTTGACGTGATTCCTATCTTCGTCAGAGGTAACGATCTCCTCGTCAATCGGATCTACAACGAAGACCTCGTTGGCATCACCATCGGTACGGTCCATTCCCTAACCACCTTGTATATGAAGCACATGGTACGTCAGTCAAGATGCCATCGGTAACAAAACACTGTCAACTCATGTTATCTCGAGAAGGAAACACAGACATGGGCCTTGACAACTGGATCCGTGGTGAGAACACCCGCCACGCCGACAATCACGAGCTGTCGGGCCAGTAGGCGTTCCTGTTCGGTCCCAGCACATCGGGGCAGACAGTGACCGACCGTAGGGCGATGCAGATGACCACCATCTACTCCGTCGTGCGGATCCTCGCCGCCTCGCCGATCTACATCCCCGCCCACACTACCCTTCGAGCAGTTCACCAGCCCCGAACTCACCCAAGTCGGCAGAACAGCCGCCGCCTGACAAACGAAAACTCCCCCGGCACGCGCCGGGGGAGCGACCCAAAGCAATTTCTTCGACACAGATTCGTGAAGAAAGAGCCTTCTAGTGGAGATGCGGGGAATCGAACCCCGGTCCGACGGCTGGCCCCGAGGTCTTCTCCGGGCGCAGTCTGCTGGATTATTTCTCAGCCCCCGGCGTCATGCAGACCTGCTACCGGATAGGCTCAGTTGACTGAATGTCGAAGCGAGTCGGCCAACGCAACTCGCAACCAGTGGCTCTCTGAACGACGCCAGGAACCGGGCTGAGAGCACCACCCGGGCTGACGGACTAAAGGTTCACGCGGCAATCAGGCGGCGAGAACGTAGTCGGTGCGGTTCTGTTCGGCACCTATTGGTTTGCGCGTATCGTTAACGAGTTGAACGCACATCCTCGGCCCGCTTCCCCTCGATCGACAACCGTCGTCGAAACCGATCATCCCCTATTGAGTTCACAACTCACTCCCCTACCGGGGCAACACGTCATTCTACGCTGCCTACGCCCCTACTCGCAAGAGATCAATGACTGGTTGATCCTCCGACAAGCCAGTCGCGACGCTATGTATGCCCAGGCAGCACCAGTCAATACAACGCAGCAGACCACCGGCTACGCATGTGCAGCGAAACAGCGCAACGCACAGAAGCCGCACACAACGAAATCCTCACACGCGCCCTTCCACATCTCACCCAAGGCAGTCAAAAGCGCTTGTTAACGCTGAGGCCGCTTAACGTAACGACTCATCGCACGTTCCGCCTCACGCTTATCTTGCGCTTCACGCAAGGCATGACGCTTGTCGAACTCTTGTTTACCTTTGGCCAAAGCAATCTCGACCTTGGCTTTTCCACCGATAAAGTACAGTTCCAAAGGCACAATCGTATAGCCTTTGGCCGCAACTTTCTGCGCGAGACGCACAATTTCTGCCTTGTGAAGCAGCAGTTTCCGTTTACGTGTCGGCGCGTGATTATTCCACGAGCCTTGCGCATACATGGGGATATTGGCACCGTACAGCCACGCTTCACCATCCTTGGTTTCCACCCACGCGTCAACTAGCGACGCGCGCCCCATTCGTAGCGCTTTCACCTCGGTTCCCGAAAGCACCAGACCTGCCTCCCACGTGTCTTCGATAAGATAGTCGTGGCGTGCTTTCTTGTTGCGAGCAACAACTTTTTTCGAGTCCGCTTCTGCTTTGCGGCGCTCCGCCTCGGTCATCTTCGGCTTTTTCCACTCTTTGGGCATCGGTGCTTCCTCCCTTCTTGACTCCAGCACACCTACGATAGACGAGGCGCGCCCGCCGTGCATCTTCATCGCACCAAAACGGGATGGCCAGCGCCGCTACCTGAGTAGCAGCACCGCGTGACCATTCGCAAGCAGTGGTAGCGTCAGTTCACAGGTAGTTCATCGGGTTGACGTAACTACCGTTGGCGATAAACCCTAGGTGAAGGTGGCACCCGGTTGAGCCACCCGTCGTGCCCACCAAACCTACCTGCTGTCCAGCACGCACATACTGGCCGACAGACACAGAGTAGGCCGATAAGTGCAGGTAGTGCGACACCATCGGAGTGCCATTAATCGTCCCGTGGTTCACCCACACCGTCTGGCCACCAGTGCCCCACCACTTCACATCAGTGACGTAACCACTTGCCACCGAATACACTGGAACACCGCAAGGAGCACCGAAATCAGTTCCCTGGTGCATGGTACGCACCCCTGTAATGGGATGGATACGCCACCCGAAAGGCGAGGTCACCGGATAGTACGACGGCAACGGGTAGACAAAACCAGAGGATGACGACACCGAAGAAGAACCGGAAGACCCCGACGAACCTGAGCTGCCACTGCTTGCTGCTGCCGCTGCTGCCGCGCGTTCCCGAGCAAGCTGCGCTTCACGTTCAGCGTCGAGGCGTTGCACCTGTGCAGCAGCGTCAGCAAATTCGCGGTCGGCTTGAGCAAGTTGAGCAGTGGCTTCAGCTTGACGTCCGTTCCATTCTTCCTGTTTTGCCTGAGCCTGTTCACGTAGTGACGCGAGCTCAAGTACCTTCGCTTCGGCATCACGCTCTGCCTGAGCTGCGGCTTCCGCGGCAGCACGCGCCGTTTCTTCCAGTTGAGTAACACGCGCAGTGATTGCTTCTTGTCGCGCAGCCTGATTACGTTGTGTGGACTCTGAGTTCAACGCTTGTTGGAGCGCCTGATCTTGGCTTTTGGCAAGGACTTCCGCGGCAGCAGCACGCTGTCCAATCTCTTGGCTACCTTCGGCGGACAAGACCAACGCCATCGGCGAGGTCATACCACCTCGGTACATTTCGCGTGCCATACCGCCAATTGTTTTCGTCGCTTGTTCTTGTCGGTCCTGTGACGAAGCGACCTCAGCCTCCAGTCGCTCCTGTTCGCCACGGGACGCTTCAAGTTGCTCAACAGCGATCTGATGTTCACGTTCCGCATTGTCACGCCTCACCTGCGCTGCGGCAAGGTCACCTTCTGCTAGTGGAATCTGCTGATTGAGAGCATCAAGATCAATGTAGATCTGCGCCAATTCCGTACCAATGCCTTGAAGGTCAATGCGTAACTGGTCAGCACGCGCCTGCGCTGCTTGCTGCCGCGCCACCGCGTCGTCACGTTCGTCAGCAACCGACGCAGGAGTGACAGAAAGCAGCGACAGCGGAACGGCCAGGACCAGCGCAAGCGCTGCAACGCCTCGTCGCGCAACAGACGTGCGAGCCCCAAGCGATAGGGTGGACCGGTGGCGGCGATGACGCATCATGATTCCTCCGCTCAGATCTTCGTGTACTTCGCAAGTGAGAACATTGAGGCAAATAAGGCCAGGAGCACGGCTGCGCCAATGAGCAGCGGCGTAATAATCCATACCTCCGCAGTCCCAATAAAACTGGTCCATTGGAATGCTTTAGCCAACCAGCCGTCGATCAGCAGGTGGACGCCAAGGAACAAGGTGCCCACGGCAAGTATCGCGCCCGTCACTGCCGCCAAGGCGCCTTCAATCATGAAGGGGGCTTGGATAAACAAGGAGGAAGCACCCACGAGACGCATAATGGAGGTTTCGCGTTCACGACTCAGGGCCGATAGACGAATCGTTGTGGTGATCAGCAAAACGGCGGCCACAATCATCACCGCGGCCAATCCAAGGGCCCACAATTTCGCCGTGTCGATCACTTTAAACAGTGGCTCGACGATTTCTCGTTGGTCTTTGACGACCGCCACACCAGCTGTGCCTGAGAATTCTTCTTGAATCACCGTGTACTGTTCGGGGTCAACAAGTTTGACGCGGAATGACACGGCCATCATGTCTTCAGTGGTCCACTGGTAAATGGTGGTATTGCCGAAAAGTTCAGTGAAGTTTTTGAAAGCCTCAGCTTTGGATTCCTCGTAAACTTCTTTGACCAGTGGCGCAAGTTCAGCTGATTGTAGGCGTGTGCGTACTGCGGCAATTTGTTCTTCAGTGGCTTCGAGGCCATTGCACTGCGGCATTTCGTCGTCTTGGGCGCACATGTACACTGACACTTCAATTTTGTCGTACCACTGTGATTTCATCCGAGAAATCTGCATTTGAGATAGTCCTGCGACACCCACAAATAGGAGCGACACGAAGGTCACCAAGATCACGGCGATTGTCATAGCGCGGTTGCGGGACAGGCCTTTGCCGACCTCGGCGAGGATAAAACGGAGTTTCATCGTGTCAGTTCCCTTCTCCGTACACGCCACGCTGTTGGTCACGCACCACGTGCCCGTTATCCAGCTCAATGACACGTTTACGCATCTGGTTGACGATCGCTGCATCGTGAGTTGCCATGACAACGGTCGTCCCCGTGCGGTTAATACGATCCAGCAGTCGCATAATGCCAAGAGACGTATCCGGGTCGAGGTTCCCGGTCGGTTCGTCAGCCAGCAACAGTTGCGGACGGTTCACCATGGCGCGCGCAATTGCTACACGCTGTTCTTCACCGCCGGAAAGTTCATGCGGTAGACGCCGTTCTTTACCTTTCAGCCCCACCATGTCGAGGACGTCAGGTACTGACGTTTCAATGGCGTGACGCGGCTTGCCAATTACCTGCATTGCCAAAGCGACATTTTCGTACACCGATTTGGACGGCAGGAGGCGAAAATCTTGAAATACTGTGCCGACCTGGCGGCGTAGTTTCGGCACTGACCAGCGGGACAATTTCCCAACATCTTGACCAAGGACCCACACCTTGCCTGACGTGGCCTTGTGTTCACGCATGACTAGCTGAAGGAAGGTGGATTTACCTGACCCGGATTTGCCCACAAGGAACACAAATTCTTCGCGCTCGACTTCTAAACTCACGTGGTCAAGTGCGGGGCGTGCGCCTTTGGCGTACACCATCGAAACATCGTCGAAGCGGATCATATCGTGGGGCCATCCAATTCGGGGACATGGTCCACTTCAGGTTAGGCGCGCCTTTGTCCGTTCGCAGGTGGCGACACGCCTAATTCACGATATGTGCCCTATGGTGCTGGTGACTCTCAGCGTTCTTCGGCTGCCTGGTTCTTACGCCAGCGAATACCGGCGTTAATGAAGCCGTCAATATCCCCATCAAATACCGACTGCGGATTGCCCGATTCATATTCGGTGCGCAGATCCTTGACCATCTGATAAGGCTGCAGCACATAGGAGCGCATCTGATCACCCCACGATGCTTTGACGTCACCCGCCAGTTCTTTCTTCATTGCCTGCTCTTCTTCATGGCGACGCATGAGCAGACGGGACTGAAGGACACGTAGCGCGGCAGCACGGTTTTGAATCTGTGATTTTTCGTCCTGCATGGACACCACAATGCCTGTGGGGATGTGGGTCATCCGCACCGCAGAGTCAGTGGTATTGACTGACTGTCCGCCCGGCCCTGAGGAACGGAAAACATCTACTTTGAGTTCATGTTCTGGGATTTCAATGTGGTCAGTGGATTCAATCAGAGGGATTACTTCCACTGCTGCAAACGAGGTTTGCCGACGCCCTTGGTTATCAAATGGGCTGATACGGACGAGGCGGTGCGTGCCTGCTTCGACCGACAAGGTGCCGTATGCGTAAGGGGCTTGCACTTCGAAGGTGGCCGATTTTAGCCCGGCTTCTTCAGCGTATGACGTGTCCATAACCTTTGTGGGATACCCGTGGCGTTCGGCCCACCTCAGGTACATGCGGAGGAGTATTTCAGCGAAATCTGCGGCATCGACACCACCTGCACCTGAGCGGATGGTGATCACCGCGTTTCGTTCGTCATACTCGCCATCAAGGAGGGTGCGAATTTCTAGATCCGACAGGTCCGCCCGTAGTTTCGCCAAGTCTTTTTCGGTTTCGGCAAGGATCTCTGCGGCTTCGTCAGCGTCATCTTGCGCAATTTCGCCAGCCATATCCACCATCGCCTCAAGGTCATCGATGCGGCTGGTCATGCTGGTGACACGATCCAATTCACTTTGCCGGTGACTGAGTGCCGAGGTGACTTCCTGTGCTTTCGCAGGGTCATCCCATAGGTCGGGGGCTGCGGCTTTCTCCGTTAACTGCGCAATTTCGCTGCGCAGTTTTTCGGGCTGCACAACGGCCACGATATTGTCCATCGTGGTGCGCAGGGACTGGATCTCTTCTGAGTACTCAATTGCCACCCCTATAGCCTACGCGAGGGGCATGCCTTTAGTCGCCCTCGGCGCCGGTGTTAGGCCCCACTATGGTGCGCTCCACTGCACATAACGGTCCGCTGTAGATTACGGCGCACTGCGCATACAGGCAGCGGGGCAGCCCTGGTTGTCCCAAGTGGCTGCCCCGCTTAAAGTGGCGTGGATTAGATAATGCCGTGCGCCACCATTGCGTCGGCAACCTTAATGTATCCGGCAAGGTTAGCGCCAGCAACGTAGTCGCCGCCGACACCGTATTCTTCTGCGGTTTCCACGCAGTTGCGGTGGATGTCGACCATGATCTGGTGAAGTTTGTCTTCGGCAACGTCGAAAGTCCACGAGGTGCGGCCCGAGTTTTGCTGCATTTCCAGTGCCGAGGTGGCCACGCCGCCAGCGTTGGATGCCTTACCTGGCGCGTAGAGGACGCCTGCGCTTTGCAGCACTTCGATGGCTTCCGGGGTGGTCGGCATATTCGCGCCTTCTGCCACGAGCAGCACACCATTCTTTACCAGCGTACGCGCATCGTCCTGGTGGAGTTCGTTTTGGGTGGCGCAGGGAAGTGCGACATCACAGGGCACGTCCCAGATGGAACCGTCGGCAACCAGGCGAGCGCCAGGCTTTTGTGCCGCATAGTCAGCGATACGTCCGCGACGCACCTCTTTAATTTCTTTGAGCAGCGCAAGGTCGATACCGGCTTCGTCAACAACGTAGCCTGACGAGTCAGAGCACGCCACGACGGTGGCACCCAGCTGCTGGAGCTTTTCGATGGCGTAAATCGCGACGTTACCTGAGCCGGATACGACAACTTTCTTACCGTCGAAGCTATGTCCCTTGGTGGCTAGCATTTCTTGCGCGAAGAAAACGAGGCCGTAGCCGGTTGCTTCGGTACGCACCTGGGATCCGCCCCAAGTCAGGCCCTTACCGGTGAGTACGCCAGCGTCGAAACGGTTGCGGATACGCTTGTATTGGCCAAACATGTAACCAATTTCGCGACCGCCCACGCCGATATCACCGGCAGGCACGTCGGTGTCGGGACCGATATGACGTTGAAGTTCAGTCATAAAGGATTGGCAAAAACGCATGACTTCGGCGTCAGACTTCCCCTTGGGGTCAAAATCTGAACCGCCCTTACCGCCGCCGATAGGCAGTCCGGTGAGGGCGTTTTTGAAGATCTGTTCGAAGCCGAGGAATTTGATGATCGACAGGTTGACCGAAGGGTGGAAACGTAGTCCGCCTTTGTATGGGCCAAGAGCCGAGTTAAATTCGACGCGGAAACCACGGTTCACGTGGACATTTCCAGCGTCATCGGTCCACGGGACGCGGAACATGATTTGACGTTCCGGTTCGACGATACGGTCAAGAATGGCGAGATCACGGTACTCAGGCTTGCGGTCAGCCAGCGGAGCGAGGGTGAGAAAGACTTCATACAGCGCCTGCTGGAACTCGGGTTCGTTGGGGTTCCGACGAAGGACAGCCTGATAGGGAGCGCGGAGCGATTCACTGATTCGTTCAATATCTAGATTCACCATGTCATGATTTTCTCAAGCATTATTTTACCACCGCATTACCTTTCCAGTATGTGGACCTGCCAATATGACCCTATCGTCAGGTCAGTAAAGCCGCGCAGCAGCCGTAATATCCAACCGGGGAGCCACAACGTCACCAACAATCTCAGGAAACACAGGGATCACTGCCTGCGTAGTCACACGTACCACAACATCGCCACCTTCGATATTGACTGACTGCAGTGTCACACCTTCTCCCACGCGACAATTCGCCTGCCGCGCACGACTAAGTGTCGCCTCGGCCCGTTGTGTAGCGCCAACAACGTGTATCGGTAAGCGATCCGAGGCACCGCCTCGGTAAAACGCATCGGCGTCACCTACCTGCGCGGCCGCATTAGCCACGGTGTCGGCGCACGACAGTAAACGCATTCGCTGCACTTCAAGAGCACTAACTGCCGCCCCGACCAGCACCAGAGAGAGCACGATAACCAACACGAGGAGCATTAATAAACTCACGCGGCCTTCTTCGGCGTCAGGCTGTGGCCTCATTGGACACTCACCTGCTCGACCAAGGTGGTGGCACTGGCTGAAATGGGAATCTGTGCAACATTCATCCACTGTGGTACCAACGGCCACTGCACCATTGCTTGCACTGTCACCGTAATATTGCGCTCTGGCCCCTCACAGACAGTGCACCCAATATCTACCGACTGCGGCGCTTGTAACCCAAAATCAGCGAAGGTCATCGTAATCTGCTCGTGCGCGCCAGCTGTAGCCTCGGCATTACGCGCCACTAATTTGCTGGCCGAGGCACTGGCCGATTCCGCTGCAAATACCGTTGCCTGCACTTGAGCGAGCGTGAGAATGAAATAGAACAGTGGCACCACCAGGACAACGACGAGTCCAACAAACTCAATGGTGGCCTCACCCTTTTCCCCATTGGTGGACGCTCTATTCGTCATGCTGCGTCACCTCTACCGGTGCACGGCCCGTCACACGCAACCACTGCGGTCCCCACGTAGCTACAAGCGGCACGCTGGTGCGTACACTGACTTCCACGACCTGCTGACCTGCGCTACCCACACGTGACACAGTCACTTCACTCACTGCGGGGGAAAGCATAGTGTCGAGCATGGCGTGGACACGTTGACGGCCCTCTTCATCGCTACTTCCTACCAAAGCAGCGCGGCGCGCTCCTTCAACAGCAGCCAGTGTCGCCATGTTTCGGCAGTGAAGTGCAAGGCCAAGTTGGATAAGCCCAAGGAAAAGGACAACGACAAGTACCTGGACGAGGACATGGGATACCACTTCGGACCCTTCCTCGTCGCGGCACCAGCCATGACTTGCTGCCCGGCCGTTAGATGACGGCGATTTTGTTGATCGCACTTTCAAATACCTGCACGAGTTGTGTTTGAGCCACCGTCCATATGGCCACCACCAAGGCGGCTGTCATGAGCGTAACAAGTACCCACCCAGGGACGTCACCTCGTTCAGTATCGTCGCCACGAGCTGGGAAGAAGAACGCAAAAATTGCGGTGATGATTACCATGGGAAGCTCCTTGAAGTGTTGATGGGGGTCGGCGTGTGGAAAATCGGGATCGGAACGAAAGCCGATCGTAGAAGACGAGAGTAGATTGTGGACAAGGAAAACAGGTTGCGGGCGAAAGGCGCCTAGGCGGGGTTGTCGACACCGACAACGTCTTCCACACTACGGCGAAAAGGAGAGGGCTACCAGCCCGGGATACAGTGCAAACAGCACTGTGATGGGCAAAATCAGGAAAACCACGGGAAAGAGCATGGCGATTTCTCTTTTTCCTCCTTCCTCCATAAGGGCTGCGCGGGAATGCTCCCGAATATCACGGGCTTGGTCGTGGAGGATTTGCGTCAAAGGTGAGCCCCGCTCTATGGCAGCAATCAGAGTGCGTGCCAAACGATCAAGGGCAGGCGAGTCGTTGCGTGCCGCAAGATCGGCAAGGGCTTGAGTGGTGGATTCACCCAAATGGATATGGCGCACCGCACGGTGGAATTCGCCAGCAATAGGGGAAGAACACGCTCGGGCCACCCGGGCAAGCGCATCGGGCACAGATTCACCTGCACTGACCGCAAGCGCCATCAGTTCTGAAGCATCAGGAACCTGCTGCTCGATAGCCTTTTGGCGTGCTTTGGCACGCACCGACAACAGCCAATCCACCAGTGCAGCACCCGCGAGCGCACCAAGGGTAACCCCAAGCAGCAACAGCAAAACTGCACGTTCTGGATGTTTGGACCACAGTAACGGGGCGACCATAGTTGCACTGAGCGCACTGGTCACCACTGCGATACCAACCTGTTGAAGACGAAAGTTCACCACCGAATCAGGAGAACCCAAAAGTGTGAGGCGTCGTTCAACGCTGCCGTGGGTTGACCCTATGGTTTCTAACACGGAGGTCAACCAGGTGGGTAATCGACGCGAAGCGGAGCCTGACGGTGACCACGCCTGGGGCTGAGCTTGGGCAACACGTTGTGCCAAACTGGGGTAACGCAGACGCACAGCGGCGATTATCAGTATGATTCCGCCACAAACACCCAGAGCAAATACGACCGACAAAAGATTTTCGCTCACCGCAAACCCCGTTTCTCTGTGGGGAGGCGACCCAACAGGTGCATCAAGCCGTAGGCGCCCGCACAGCACACAGCGCCAATGAATAAGACAATCGCACCATGAGGCGTATTCCACGCGGCAGCTGCACCTGGCTGTGCTGACACCATGACAAGCACCAGCCACGGGGCAACGACGGCAAGGCGGGCAGCGTTAACGGTCCACGACTGGCGAGCCTCCAATTCACCTCGAGTGCGCGCTTCTTCGCGCAGCAACACCCCAAGATCACGCAACACAACCCCAAGGTCAGCACCACCGACCTCACGGGCCAGACGCAAAGCCTCAATAATGCGGTCTGCCACAGGGTCAGCACAGCGCTCTTTCACACGATCAAGTGCTTCACTGAATTTTCCATGCGCACGGTAGTGACTAACAAAAACCGAAAAATGGGGCCGCAACACCTCCGGCCCACTGACAGCAAGCTCACACAACAGGTCAGGCAAACCTGCACCAGCGCGCACGCCCGATACCAACGCGTCAACAACATCAGGCCAAGCGCGTTGCATCAAACGACTGTGGGCCCGTGCCCGCTGGGCCACCACCAACGGCAAGGCAGGCAAAGACAACACCATCAAAGTAATGCTGACAACCCACACCCTTGTCCACACGCCAACAGCAAGTCCCACAACGACAGCAACGATGATGCTCAAGGCGACCAGTCGCCATGGTGTAAGCCACGTGATCCGACTGCGGATGATCTGGTCGGACCACGCCAGCCACCACCTCGGCACGCGAATACCCACGTGTGGTGTGCCAACGAAAACGGATGCCATTAGCAGGACACCGGCGGCGAAAAGGACACCAAGCATAATTGCGAACATCACGCGCCTCCTGCCAGAAGCTGCCCAAGATCAAAGCCTGCTGCTGCGAAACGCTCGTGCGCATCCAGTGTGCCGCCACCGCGATGGATCCGGGCATCATCAACGGTCCATAGCAATGACGTTTCAATGGATTCGCCTTCCACACGGCCAGGCAAGGCAAGCACCTCCGTGATGCGGCGATGCCCCGAACGCTCCCGGTTAACGTGGCACACCAAGTCAACGGAAGAAGCCAAGGTGGGCAGGACGAAGCCGGTGGTGACATTACCTCCTGCCAGTAGCGGTAGCATCGTCAGCTTAGACAGCGCTTCTTTTGCACTATTACCGTGAACGGTTGCCATGCCTGGCACCCCAGCGTTGAGTGCGAGAAGCAAATCAAGGGCTTCTGGGCCACGCACTTCGCCGACGATCAAGGTTTCTGGCCGCATACGAAGGCTTTCGCGCACAAGGTCGCGCAGTTTTACTTCACCGCGCCCTTCGAGGTTGCCAGGCCTGGTTTGTAGAGCAACACAGTCACGATGGAGCAGCCCAAGTTCGAAAACCTCTTCACAGGTGATGATACGGCGAGTACGTGGGACTTCACCTGCCAATGCGCGCAGCAGCGTGGTTTTCCCAGCTTGAGTTGCGCCAGACACAATAATGGACAGACCCACCTGCACTGCGGCCCGCAAGAACCGGGCAATGGGCGGGGCAACCATATCAACCGCTTCAAGGTCACGCAGGCTGTGGGCTTGCTGGATATGCTTCCGAATATTGACTGACCAGTGCGTGCCTGCCACCGGTGGGATCACCACGTGGAGCCTTTCCCCTCCACGTAACATCGCGTCAACAAAGGGCTGCGAAATGTCGAGACGCCTCCCCGAAAAATGCAGCATCCGTTCAACGAGGTCCCGCACCTGTGTGTCGGACAGGATGATAGTCGTCAGTTCGGGCACACCGTGACGCGCAACAAAAACCCTGGTGGGAGCGTTGATCCAGATTTCTTCAATGTCGTCATCGTCCAGGAGTGCCTGAAGTGGACCAAGTCCAGATACCTCCGCTAAAAGGTGGGCGACGGCGTCAGTACGGTCATCAGGCGGGAGCGGACGCCCGGTGCTATCCAATGCCGCTTCGATGACATACCGGGCTTTTTCGCTGGAAGCAAATGGGTCGATGCCCGCGCGTGCAAGCTGTTCACGCACATAGGGCAATAGTTGATCAATCCACTGATCTGCCATATCGCCCTCCTGTGACCAGAAAGATACTGCTACAGGCAGATAACTACATTGGCACCCCTTTTGTCACGCATTTGGACAAATCTGTGGAAAGAACATCCACGGTTACACGCCGAGGCAGCCAACACGGTACGGTGGATACCGTGACGCGCACAAAGAACGCCTTCGAGTTAGCAGCCTTGGCAACGGTGGCCGTGCCGGGGATGAAAGTGGTGGCGATCCGCCAACCGTCTCACTGCGATGAGGTCATGTCACAGACAGGGATTGTTGACTCTAAAGGTAATAAGTGGACTGTTGTATGCCCACATGATTCTATTGGTGGCCTTGACCTTGAGTCACAGTCGACGGTTTTGTATCGCTTATCGCAAGCCTACGACTATCGCCGAATCCCTTTCGACGTGCCACGACCTGCTGGCTCAACCCTCACCCCTGAAGGTGATCGCGTGATGGTCTACAAGGACCTTGGCGGGCGATCCCTCACGGAGGACGATTTTTCAGATTCTCAACTTCTCCCTGCCTCCCTTGGGCGTGCTCTCGCTGCACTCCATAACCTTCCCGAGCGTGCCTACACGGGTGCGGGCTTGCCGTCGTATAGCGCTGAGCAGTGCAGGCAGCGGCACCTGGCCGTGCTTGACGAGGCAGCCCGAGCTACCGTGATCCCCGCCAATTTGTGGAACCGGTGGGAGGCTGCACTGGAGGACGTTTCGCTGTGGCGTTTCCCAGCTGCGCCGATACATGCCGATTTGGCGGCGACCTCCATTACTGTGTCGGATGGCACCGTGGTAGCCATGTCGGGTTTTCACGGTGCGCATGTGGGAGATCCTGCTACCGATATTGCATGGGTATTGGCACAGGCGAGCGATGAGTTCCTTGACAGGTTCAATGAAGCCTACGTGATGGAGCGTGATGCGACAGATCTGCATTTGTTGACTCGTGCGCAGCTACTCTCTGAATTGGCTTTAGTGCGCTGGTATGTACACGGCGTACATGCACAGGATCGGCAGATTCAGCGCGAGGCCGAGGCTATGCTTGCTGATCTGTCGCATGACCTAGGCAATGATCAGCTCGTCGGCACGACCTTGCACGGCCAGGCGGGGACAACGGAACCTGTCCAATCTGAGAGTGCCCTGCAGGCTCCTCAGACGGATGCAGACCAGGACGCAGCGGATGTGGCAGATGCAGATGACGGTGCTGAGCGACCCACCGAGCGCCTGTTTTACCTGTCGGATGAGCCGTAGCACGCGCAGTAAGAAACACTCAGCCCTCCCCTGCTTTACTCGTCACAACGTTCGCTACTCGCCGCTGCCTCGTCGGAACTGCTGCTCGCTCACCGGTTTCCTTCCACACTCCTTCCCGCCCTTGATTCACCCAGAGCGGCGGCGGCAGCTTCCTCAAGGCTGTACCACGCCTCGCGCGTGCGAAGCATTGCTTCCAGTTGTTCCAGGGTGACGATACTGGGCGCGGAAAGGAATACGAGCACGGCGTCAATATCAGATTCATCTGTGCCAGTGTGCCGCGCCCAAGCTGTGCGATAGAGGCGCAGCTGTGTCGCGAAAGCGTTGAGTTGTTCGATGCTACTGTGTGCACCCACAGGGCGCCCCGTTTTCCAGTCGATCACGCAAGCACGCCCATCACTGCGCCGCTGCATCACGGCGTCAATACGTCCCTGTATGGAAATACCGGCAATATCCACAGTGAAACTCTGTTCTACTGCAACGGGCACGTGGGTGGTCAACAGTTCAAGTTCAGCAAAATTCTTCTGTATCGTCTTCAGTTTCGCGCGATCGTCCTGGTTCAGCGCCGCTATTCCCACCAGGGGTTCTTCCCACAGAGTTTCGCTAGCGGTTCGTAGTTCGCGTTCAATCCACGTGTGAAGGAGTGTGCCCAGTGTTGCCTGCGCCGATGGTGGTGTTGGCATCGGTCGGCGATAGCCTTCGGCGAATTCGGCAGGGGTTTCGATCAGACGAGATAAGGCTGTCGCTGACAAGCGTTCAAGAGACAGGTCGACAACCTCGTCAGAGCGCGCACTTCGGCGTTCTTCGAATAGTGCCTTCGCCTCGTCAACCAATGGGTGTGACTCCATTGTGTGGAGTGCGGCAAGAGGATCCACCCCTGGGGGCAACGCGTGCAATCGATCCTCAACGAGGTGGGCACAGGCAGCAACCCGCTGGCGTGTTGGCCCTGGCGTTTTCGGGTAGAGAGCCGTCGGCAAAACAGTGTTGAGGTCGTGTGCCTCGGGCTTTGGCGTTATCGCTTGTTCAAGGCCGTGCAGTGCTGCTTGTAGTTCTTTCGACCCCTTCTGGGCGCTCATACGCCGATATTCATCGCGTAAGGCTGTTAGCGCCTCCATCAGGTAACGTGACGGTTCCCGCAGTTTGGTCGCCCCATTGGTGTGCCACGCACCGGTGAGAAGCATTGCTGAACGTGCGCGTGTGAGGGCAACGTAGGCGAGGCGTCGTTCCTCTAACTCATTGTGCGCACCGATGGCGCGGCACGTGACGTCGCCAAGGTAATTGCTGGCAAAGGCTCCAATTTTTCGCACACGCTCCCCTCCAGCTTGGGCTTGAGCGAAGGCGGAAGCGAAATAGTTTGCCAGTTCTTCCCCCGGAGGAAGGTCCGCCACCAGGGGAGGCAGTTGCTCTTGGTCGCCCCGTAACGGAGTAGGCAATTCCGAAGCGGAGATGAGCCAGCCCTTTTGAGATGGCGGCGCCTCGGTCCAGGGCACACTGTCGCTGCGATGACTAGGAAATATGCCGTCACACATCCCCACGACTGCCACCGCATCCCATTCCAAGCCTTTGGAGGCATGGATGGTGAGGAGCTCCACGGCACCCGGTTCGGGCGGTGTTACTGGCAGCGGTAGGCCGCGTTCCTCAGCGATCGCAGTGTCCATCCACGTGAGGAAACCGCGCAGGCTTGCGCCTGGAACCTCCTGCGTGTAGGTCAGTGCCACATCTACAAAAGCGTCAAGGGCAACCCTTCCGTTGTTATCAAGCGGATCCGCAATAATGTCTTCCACGATACCCAGCAGATGAATACAGCGTTCCACCTGGTCAACAACGCTAAGACCGTGTGCGGCACGAATGGCGCGCAGTCGCGCCCCCAGGATGCTGATACGTTGATGTGCCGCCGACGAAAACACTGGACCATCATCGCGGGAGGACCACCCTGGAGGCGGTGGCGTGTCAACAGCTTCCACCAGGTAGGCGTCGACATGTCCGCCGTCGTGTCGCTGAGCCAGGTGTTTGGCCCAATCCCACAGCACAGAAATATCCGAAGCGCCAATATCTTGAGCGTCAATCAGACGCAGGAGCGAAGGCGAGTCGCCGATATTTGCACTGATGGCCAGGGCGGCACGCACATCAGCTACTGCGCTTTGTTCCAATAGGCCGCCAATTCCGACCACGTGTGTGGGGATGCCTGCTTGTCGCAACGCTAAGTCAATCTGGTGTATTTCATTGCGACGGCGACTAAGTACCGCAACTTTTTTCCAGGCTTTACCTTGGCGGATGCGGTGTGTTTTTACGAAGTGAACGACTGCGCGCACCTGTGCGTCGATGTCAGCGCCGTAAGCAATGTCGACACTTCCCACACCGGCACCCGCTCGTGGACGCAAGATCGGCGATTTGGCGTGTTCGGAGTGTTCACGCAAGGGCTGTGCGACCGCATTGGCGACGACGAGAATGCTGTGATCGTTACGCCAGGCGGTTGATAAGGTCAGTGTTTGACAAGCTTCAGGTGCCGACGCGGTATTGAAACGCGACAGGAAGGATTCCAGCGATGCGGCCGATGCGCCTCGCCACCCGTATATTGCCTGATTGGGATCCCCCACAGCAGTTACTGTCGTGTCGTGGAACAAGGTGGCGAGCAGATCCATCTGAATCACAGAGGTATCTTGGAATTCGTCAAGCAGCACTGCCTGATACTCCTGCCGGATACTGTCGACGACATCGGGACACGTTGTGATGATCTGGTGCGCAAGGACAAGCTGGTCAGCGTAGTCGATCGCACCGATGGCACGTTTATGCGCCTGGTATGCCTGCACGATGTCTAGCAATAGGAGACGCGTATTATTTGCGGCGAGCATCCTACCTAAAATGCTGGATGGCGATGCGTCCCCAATATTGGCAATATCATCCGACAGTTCAGTCAATTCACGTCGTGCCTGTGTCACGCTTAGTCGGTGATCCCCCAGTTGACTCGACAGCGACAAGGCCTGCGACACGAAGGTCGTGACTGCCCCTGATTCTGGGAGGTCACCGGGCCAGGTGGCGACAATCTGGGTCATGATTTCATGGGAGCGTGCCTGTCCAAGCAGGGTGACATCGGGGTCAAGACCAATGCGCATCCCGTATTCACTGACGATCCGGTGTGCGAAAGAATTATATGTTGCCGCCTGCGGGTCGCCCTCGATTGCACATCCGGTGCGTGCGCGAAAGCGCGCCAAATCATTACGCATTTTGGCGCCGAGTTCTGCTGCAGCTTTACGCGAAAATGTCAGGCCCAGGATACTTTCAGGCGCATATCCTTCGTGGGCAATCAGCCAGAGCACACGTTGAGACATGGTCGTCGTTTTGCCTGCGCCAGCTCCCGCTACCACCAGCAGTGGGCGACATGGTGCTTCAATGACGGTCGCCTGTTCTTGGGTGGGATAGTGCACCGCCCGCCCCTCGTCAGCGAGGAGTTGGGCAAGTCCGTTGGCGTCATAACGGTCGTAACTGCCCATCTGCGTCATTGGATCGTCCTTTCACCGCTTTCTGTGGCCGGGCACACCGCGGTATGTGGACAGAGTCGACACACCTCGGATGAGGGCGTTGCCTCATAGGTAGGTCCACGCATAATGTCAGCGACACGCTGAATTTCTGCTTTCCAGTAGGCAGAACGGTCATCGGTCAGTGCTGGTTGGCTGGCCGAACGAACGTCTTCATTGCCAAAGTACTGCAAGGTTGCACCCACCACGGTATAGCCCATCTCGGACAGTCCAAGCTGATACAGGGCAAGTTGAGGATTCTCAGTAGCATCCTTGGGTCTGTTTTTATTGCCACCTTTTCCAGTTTTAAGGTCGGTGACACGAACGCCGTCATCAACATATTCGACGCGGTCAATACGGCCGCGTAGGTGTACTCCGTCGATGGTGACGTTCAGGGGTACTTCGACATCCACCCGTCCTGGTACGCCTTCAATATAGGTGGCCAGCGCCTCAAGGACAGCCCGAGCGTGCTGCATCTGTTTCTTGCCAACGCCGGTATCCATGTCATAGCCAAGTTCACCTACGCGTTGGTCAAATACGGCTGCTAGTTCTTCGCGTGTCCCATGTGGATACTGTTCGGCGATGGCATGGATGAGTGTACCCAGGTTCTGCGCTCCACTTTCTTGCACTTTTCCTCCGTGCGATCCCAGGAACCAGCGCAGCGGGCACAGGCGTACGTCGTCGAAGCTTGACGGGCTGATGGTCACGGCGTTGGGGTCAGCGATGGGTTGATCTGAACTTACGCCGCCAGCCCCTGCCCAGCGCGCTGGGTGTGCCGAGGCAATCCCTTCTTTCGCTGCGAGGGCAAGTAATGTCAGTGCCAAGTCTGCTGTGGCGGGCTCTTCCTCGGAAGCGGCCATGTGCCTCAGCGTGCCGATGTGGCCGGAAAGATCAAGCGGAGGTGGCACAAGTTGGACGTCAATGTCACCATCGTCGGTGCGCGGATAGTTGGTCAGTGCCAGTGCCGCGTCAAGGAATGGGGACGGGGCTTGTTCTTCGGCGCTAACCGCTCCAAGGTGAAGGTGCCGTGTCGACCGCGTAATCGCCGCCACATAAAGCCGTAATTCGTCCTGGTATACCGCTTGACGTGCGGCATGTGGGTGGGTGCCAGCGATAAGGCGTCCATCGTCGTTGAGGAGTGCCCGACCTTGGGTCAGGTCGACAAGGAGATCCGCCCGTAGCAGCCGGTCACGTAGGCGCAGGTCTGGCCAACTTCCGTCTTGGAGCCCGGCGATGACTACGACGGGCCAATGACGCCCAACAGCTTGGGCCGGTGTGAGCACTTCTACACCCGGCGGCCTGTGTCCCGTAGTGGCCAGAGTGTCCAAAGGGACTTCTTCGTCAAGTATTTGCTGGGCGAAGTCTATTGCTTTCGCGTCAATGTGACGTTGTTGCCAGATATCAGCGACGCGGAAAAGTGCAGATATCAAGTCAAGTCGATCATCGTAGTGGGCAGCCTGAGGACCACCTTCCACAGCGTTGTGGCGCCACAGCTCAGCAACTTCTGCCTTCTGCCACAGTGCCCACAGCGCCTCGTAGGGAGCCATGTGTCCCACGGTGGCCGAAGTCAGCCACATTGCCGAGGCGCGCTTCAGTCCGCGGCGTAGGTCCTTAGTGGCGTGGGCGTCGATAAGCGCAGGATTTTCCAGCAGATCCAACACATCGAACGGCCTGTGATTCGTCACGGCACCCGTGTTGAGAGGCGCTGCATCTGCCGAGGCGGGTGTTGCTTCTGTGGTGACATGCGGTACGTGCTCCAAGGATGAGGTCGCGTTGAGTGGGCAGGGCTCCATGCCCACCAAGGGGACTGCCCCCAGCCGGGTCTTGTGGATGTTGAGTCGGCGCAAAAGGCGCGACAGATCCAAAATGTCAATGTCGGCCCACTGCGAGTCAACAAGGTCATGTGCGGCCTGTACCTGCGTCACCCTCCACTTGTCCGCGTCGTGATCTGCACCTTGTGTCACCTCACCTGGCACTGGCGCATTGTCCTTCGCCGGATGTTGCATGACGCCTCGGACGTGGCCGTTGACAATCAATGTCAGCAACGTGCGACTGACGGGGTCCTGAGAGAATGAGAAGGCACGCTGCCCGCCTGCAAGGGGTATGCCTGCGCGTCTTAAGTGGCGACGCATCATTTCGACCTGCGCGTTGGTTTTCACTATCACGACCTGCTGGTCCCAACGTGATACGTCACCGTGGACGTAGTGTGCGCGCAATTGGCGGCTGATGGCTGCGCCAAGTTGTGCCGACGTTGCCGCGAAATGCAGGCGGATATGCTCTGTTCCTGGCGTCAAGGCCTGCTTCCCAGCAGCATTGAGCAGTACCGCAGGATCGTCTGCCTGTTCGGATTCATTGTGTTGTTGTTCATCATTTGCATCACTCACTGGCAGGGTTGCGTCGGGAATTGGAGTCTCCAGGGATGCCGTGGTGTGTACCCCTACGTGACGGCGCGCAACAGAGCCGCTTTGCGCGATTCCGCCGAGCATGTGTTGTGTGAGTTTACGCAAGGCAGGCGTCCCCACATAAACGTCACCTAAGTCCAGGATTGGCACATCAAGGCAGGCCGCCAAACGCCCGTCAAGTTGTGGCTCGCCACCACGGTATGTGGCCACTGCAACATCCGGGTCAGACATTGCCACAATCCGGCTACCGCATGCAGCAGCAGCACGTAGCAATTCAATGGTCGAGGCCGTGCAGTCTTGGAGGTCGTCGACGACAATCACCTGAGGTAAGGGACGTTGAGCAGTTACGCCCGCAGCATTGGCTGCATCATCCCAACCTTCGAGGATGGCCGCGGCTTCATGTTGTAAACGCGACAGGTCCGCTTGCATCACTTCCCGTGTGGTCACCGCGAAACCTTTGTCGTCGCACCATCGTTGGAATATCCGCGCGGCAGCAACCCATTCGTCGCGACCATGAGCCGCGCCAAGCCGTGCCAGTTCCGCCGCATCAATACCTGTTTCACCTGCACGAGCGAAAAGGTTACGCATATCGGTACGAAATGCTGGCAGCGCACGCATGTCAGCATTCAGGTGTGCGGGCCAGGGCCCGGTGTCCGATGCAATGAGGTCGGTAAGGAGTTGGTCCATTCGGGCGCCCGTGACCAGTTCAACGGGGCCAAGCGGATCAGTGCGTTCGACACGCCATGTGGAAACGACACGGTAGGCGAATGATGCCAAGCTGCGTACGGGACGAAGTTCATTGGGGGCCAGACTTTGGGCGCGGGCAAGGAGATTGTCTGCCCGAAGGCGATCGGGAACGAGGATGATGGCGCTGCGTCCTGACGCAATAGCATCAGCGAAAATTGCCAAGGCCGTGGTGGTGCGCCCAGACCCGGGTGCGCCTCGGACCACGCAGTGTCCTTCCTGCGCTCGTTCACGCACCAGCTGCTGCTGGGCCCCCAGGCGTGGAAGCTGATACGGCACCGTTGACCGTATCTGCAGTCTGACCTTCGTTTCGCTCATAGATTAATCGTCTCAGACAGCACCAACATCTGTGTACGCGTAGCATGGTCACCAGATCACAACACAAAGGAGTTGCCGTATGAACGTCACCATTGGTCTGCGCAATGTCGCCCGCGAACTCACCCTCGACCTTGACATGAGTGAAGACGACCTTTTCATGGAAGTCAACATTGCACTCGGTGCGGGAACCTTGCTTCGTCTTACCGACAGCCGCGGTGAGAAAACCTTCATTGCACCGCAGGCCATTGGGTACATTCAAATCGCTGCACCTCAACAGCGTCGCGTCGGTTTCTCCCTCACCTAAGCAGCTGGCAGACCCGCGCCACCAGCAATATCGGTCGCCACTGGCGACGTTAGTCAGGTGCACTGGCGACGTCAGTCAGCTGCGCCTTGCCAGCGTAGTGAGCTGTTCCAGCGCCACGCTACGCCCGCAGGTGGATCGCTGCCATCCGCTCGCCGTGACGCGCCGTCACATGCGCCACGATCTCGTCAACCGCATCGGGGTCACTCACCAGGTGCGGGTGCGTGAAAAGCGTCGAACGCACCAGCCCCAAAGCTTCGCCAGCGACCCGTCGTGCCCACAGCGAGAGCCGAGCGGCTCCTTCCTCGTCTGAGGCAAGTTCAGGAGCAAGATGCTGAAGGACCCACGCCTGTTGACCGAAATGCCAGTCGTCGATTGACCCACCAAATAACTCGCGTCGACGCACCACCTCACGCAAAAGGTCAGCAAAAATACCTACGGTGACATAGGTTTTCACCGAGCGTTCCCGCCACGTTGTAGGCCGGGTGCGGGCATCAAGATCATCAAATAGCCCCGAGTAGCGTCCCGCTACTTCAAGCAGGTCAAGGCCACGCGCATCAGACCACTTTTCAAGCTGTTCAAATACACCAAAAGCCGCTGACGACATGCGGGCATGTTCGACGTGTGCAAGGATCGTGGGGGCTTGGTCGCCGTCTTTTGCCAAACGAGTCATTGCCGCGAGCGCACTGTAGGCAAGTAAACCGACAAGTTCTCCATCCTGCGTGGTCACAGGCTCATGTACATGCTCCATGCCTGACAGCCTAGTCATCTAGAGTCAACTTCGTGTCACCTCGACACGTAAAGTTGCAAAGTGATCGTGGTGGCGGTGAAACCCCACGGCCGTTGCAGTACCCACACGCAAGCCAAAGCCCGTACACTGAGGGTGACCATATAGCTGCCCGGTCGCTTTGACCATTTTCTTTGCGCGCATGGCGCGCCACCTGTAACTGCGCGATCGGCTGCTCATCCAACACGGGGTTTGCCCCGAGACAAGGCCGATCGTGACCGATTTGCACAATAATGACCCCCTTCCTGCTGCACAGTACTCCGCTGGCGTCGTCCGCCTCGGCAATATTGTGACACCGGAAAACGACGAGGTACCTGCGGACGTTGAGGCGAGCGCTTCAGATGTGATACTCAAATCCTTCGCTGACTTCGGTGTCACCGACCCCATCGTGGATGCCCTTGCCGAACGCGGCATCACACATCCCTTCCCTATTCAGGCCCTTACCCTTGGGCCTGCCCTCGACCGTCACGACATCATCGGACAAGCCAAAACCGGTACCGGCAAAACATTGGGTTTTGGTATTCCCGTACTTGAGGACGTCATTGCGCCCGATGAAGAGGGATACGACGAGCTCCTCAATCCAGGAAAACCTCAGGCGCTCATTATTTTGCCGACTCGTGAGCTGACAAAGCAGGTGGCGGACGATTTGCGTGCTGCAGCGAAATATCTGTCAACCCGCATCGTTGAAATCTACGGTGGTGTGCCTTTCGAACCACAAATCGCCGCCTTGGAAAAAGGGGCCGATATTGTCGTGGGGACACCTGGCCGTCTGATCGACTTGCTGCGCAAAGGTGTTCTTCACCTCAACGGCGCTGAAACGGTGGTGTTGGATGAAGCAGACGAAATGCTGGACCTAGGGTTCCTGCCCGATGTGGAGACGCTGCTGTCACGTGTACCAGCGAATCGTCACACAATGCTGTTTTCAGCCACCATGCCGGGCCCAGTTGTTGCTTTGGCTCGCAAATTCATGGTCCAACCCACCCATATACGTGCTCAGGACCCCCTTGATCAAGGAGCCACGGTCAACAGCGTCAAACAGGTGATCTACCGTGTTCATGCGATGAATAAGGTGGAGGTTGTCGCGCGTATCCTTCAAGCCGAAGGGCGTGGCCGCACAGTGATTTTCTGTCGAACAAAACGCACAGCCGCCCATCTCGGGGAAGATCTCACCGATCGCGGTTTTGCCGTCGGTTCGCTACACGGCGACCTTGGCCAAGGGGCGCGTGAGCAGGCCATGCGTGCTTTCCGCAAGGGGAAAATTGATGTGCTCGTGGCAACTGATGTGGCTGCGCGAGGCATTGACGTTGACGATGTCACGCACGTGATCAACTACCAGTGTCCAGAGGATGAGAAGACCTATATCCACCGGATTGGACGCACTGGACGTGCAGGCCAATCGGGCACGGCTGTGACCTTTGTCGATTGGGACGATCAGCCGCGGTGGTCCTTGATTTCTAAAGCTCTTGGCTTGGGTGTTGAACAGCCGCTGGAAACCTACCATACGTCCGCTCATTTATTTACCGACCTTAATATTGACCCGTCGGTCACTGACCGGTTGCCGCGAGCGAAACGGACGCGCGCTGGTCTTGAGGCCGAAGAAATTGAGGATCTCAGCCCGTCACGTCGCCGTTCAGCGCGTTCTGCAGCCATTTCACGAGGCGGTCGTACTCGTGTGCATTCCGGCCAGCGAAATCGGCGTGCCAAGGATGGAGATCGTGAGGTCACCCCGGGGAGGCAGGGACGTCAGGATCGTGGGTCACGCGGACGCGGACGCGGCGAGCATTCGTCGGAGCATCGTGAAGGTTCCGCAGCGCCGAGGGCAGCACGTAAGCGGATTCGACGTCGGAAGCCATCGTCGGATGCATAGCTTTAGACACGTTGCCGTAGACACGTAACTTTACTGTCCGTGGCCGTGTGCAAAGGGGGGTGCGGTGATGGCGTATTCACCGCACCCCTTTGTGCGCTGGTCGCGCTGTGGGTAGGCCACGCTGCGCAGGGTAGTCGTGCTGCAGGGGCTGCCTGGCGGCACTATGGTCGGGCACGCCACGCTGCGGCCAACACCGATGTTCGCTGCGCAATTCAGCTCATGCGTGGTCGCACTACGCGCAAGCAAGCTGTGCCATGCAGGTTGGTGATGATCGCCTGCGCGTATGGACACCACAGTGTTACTGAAGTGTTTCCCTTATCGCAGTGAGGTGTGCCTTTCGATGGAGCGAATCCCCCACCATGCCATTACAGAGGTGAGTGCCGCACTGGCCACTACGCTGCCAAGTCCAACGATACTCGGCTGTGCCCCATTGTCACCCATGGCATTGATCAGTTGAAAAAGCATACTGTCCCAGGTAAATTGCCCTGTTTGCAGATCAACGGCGCCTGGAAGGATCATGCCAATCAGCACGGCAATCTGCCCAACCAGATACAGCAGGACCAGGCCGATCATTGGTGCACCAAAGCCCATATGATTCCATTGGCTTTGTGCACCAATACTCATCACTGCCATCACCGGAAAAACGAGGAAGGCAATACTGACAAGGAAACTGATCAGCACGTGGAGAAGGATCCACGAAGGCATATTTGCGATGCTGTCACGCAATGGTTGGAAGAACTCTCCTAGCGTCATGCCGTTGCTGTGTGCAACAGACCATGCCACAGCGACGAGTCCAGTTGCCGTCAGTACCAGGGCAAGCAGAATGAAAAGAAAGGCGAAGATACTCTTGGCCCAATACAAACAGCGGCCTTTTACGGGCAGTGTCATGGTGAAATATCCACGTGAGCCGTACATTGACTGCCAATAGGCAACGTGGAGTCGAATCAGCACGACTATTGGGGCTGAAATAAATGTGCCGATAGCAACTGCTTGCAGAAGAAACGACAGTACTGGCACGTCTAATTGCGCCACACCTAGCGATGTTGCCCCAATGAGGGCGTGGATGCCGAGCACAGCCGTGGTAGTGGCACCATTATCGCGCCATTCTTGCGCACATAGTTGAGCAAACATCAGCGGTATTCCTTCCTGAAGATGGCGTCAATGGTCATCGACCGTTCCTGGCGCAGATCGTCAGCATTTTCGTGCAGTAACAGGCGCCCATCTTTCATAAAGATGACTTCGTCAACGATGGTTTCGACGTCAGCGATGAGGTGAGTTGAGATCAACATGAGGGCATCTTCGTTAAAGTCCTTGAGGATGCCGCTGAGGATGAGGTCTCGTGCAGCCGGGTCTACGCCTGATATAGGTTCATCAAGCAGGTAGATCCGTGCTTTCCGAGACATCACCAGTGCGATCTGCAGTTTTTCTCCCATGCCTTTGGACATTTCTTTGAGCTGCCGGTCTTTGGGCAGGTCAAAGAAGGTGACCATGTCGTGGGCTTTGCGTGCGTCGAAGTCAGCGAAGAAACGCTGGTACAGGTCGATTGCCGAGGCAGGGGTGAGTTTCGGGTCAAGAAAGTCTGCTGTTGGCAGGAAGGCAACATTTGCCTTGCTTGCCACGCCTGGCACGGTGCCGCAGATTTTCACCGTTCCTTCCCAGTCAGTAAGGACGCCTGCCAGGATTTTCAGTAGGGAGGTCTTGCCGCAGCCATTTGCTCCCATCAGACCAATGATTCGTCCGGCCTTCAGTGTGACGCTGAAGTCGTCAATGGCTGTTTGGGTGCGATATTTCTTGGTGAGATTGTTGATGTGAATCAACGCATCGGTGGATTCATTTGGGCTCATTGTGGTGCTCCGTGGCTTGAGGCATGTGGCCATCGTTTAAGCAACAGTGCTGTTGCTTCGTCGATGTCCATGCCGATGGCTTTGAGTGTGGTGATGTGATCGTCGGTGGCGCCTTGAGCAAGGTCGTGACGGATTGTGTGGATCACCGTCGCATCAGATGTGACGAAGCGTCCTTGTGTGCGTTCTGGAATGGTGAGGCCATCTCGGTCGAGTTCAGCAAGGGCGCGTTGGACGGTGTTGGGGTTAACGCCAGCGTCAATGGCCAGTTCTCTGACGCTGGGGATTTTGCTTCCGGGGGCCCATTGTCCAGAAGCAATGTTTTTCCGAAAGGTTTCAACAAGTTGAACCCATATCGGTCGCGAGTCGTCAATGCGCATTCCTCGCACTCCCCACTGTGTCGGTGTATTAATACACTAATACAGTGACACAGTGGGTGGTTTATGTCAACCCCCTGCGAAAAAATCTTGACAAGGCCCGGCCACACTACTCTTTGGCAGCACGTGGCAGTTAGCAAAACCTCGCCGCACCACTTATCGACAGCATGCGGCAATTGGCGGAACCTAGCCCACTACTCCTTTGCAGTACGCGTCAATTGGCGGAACCTAACCGTGCTACTCCCTGACAGTACGAGGCTTGGACTGTGACGATGCCACAGCCCCAGGCAAGGCCGCCCCCTGAAAGTGCACCCTGCGACGAAGAAGGAAACCAGCGAGGCGCACACGAAGAGAAGGCCGCGCTACCGATGGCCAGCGATGCGCAACATAGGTCACCGCATCGTCAACTTCGAGACGCCTCGTCGAATTACCAACACGCACCCACAGCTCAGGGACCCCTTTGCCCTTGGGACCAAGAAGAAAGACAGGGAAGGGACTTGGCGGCACAGTCACGCGGCATACCTCACCGCTACCGTCGTGCGCAGG
Source organism: Schaalia suimastitidis DSM 15538 (assembly GCF_000429105.1). GTDB lineage: Bacteria > Actinomycetota > Actinomycetes > Actinomycetales > Actinomycetaceae > Pauljensenia > Pauljensenia suimastitidis. The sequence continues at coordinate 87,431 of NZ_AUBF01000009.1, read as the reverse complement.
CGCAAAATCTAAACACGGCAACGCAGCAGCATTTGCCCCCACACGCTGCCCCAACATATCGCGTATCCACAACTCAAAGCGATCTGCATCAGGCTGTTTCAACGTCGCGTAATCCGAATCAAGGCCGATCAGGCGCCCATCGTCATCCACACCAATAAGCAAGGTGCCGCCCGCCGAATTCAAGAAAGCGGTCACAGTTTTCGCTATCACTGTCTCCATAGCTTCGTCGCGCTTATTTTCACGGATATTCCAACGAGCAGTGGACTTAAATTCAAGGCGATCCGATTCGCCACCACGCGCCACCTCTGCAATGGGAGGCAAAGGCTTTTCGTGCTGCACGGCAGTCAGCACCAGTGCAACAATCGCCACGACGAACATCGCAACGAGCGAGGCGGTGCCAATCATCCCGAAAGACCATTCCTGGGAGGTGTCGAAAACCCAGCCAACACAGTACAAGCCGATCCACAGACCGATCAGGGCAGTCAAGGTTGCTGCAGGTACTGAAATGCGCGCACGACCGCGAAGAAGGTATCGCACAAAGAGACCAAGGATAAAGGCAATGAGCAGCAAGACCTGCTGCACAAACACCATCAGCAATAGATCAGGATTTGCTGGCGTGGATTCGAAATAAACACCGTCCACAAATAGTCCTTTCACTGTGGTGTCACCACACTGCGCCACAATAGCACTGGGAGCCGCACGGGTATCGTGCAGCTCCCAGCATTAGTGATCACTCATTGGATTGGGGTCGCATCCAATTTCCACACGTCCTGCGCGTAGTCACGTATCGTGCGGTCCGACGAGAAACGTCCTGAACGCGCGATATTGACCCAGGCTTTGCGTGCCCATGCGCGCGTATCGGCGTGGTCGAATGCCATGCGGTCTTTCGCCTCACGGTATGCAGCAAAGTCACCCAGAACGTAGTACACGTCCGCTGGCTCGTAGCCCGCCTCGAGAAGCGACCAGCGCAGGTCATGGAACCATCCAGAGCCATTATCGTCCAAAGTGCCGTCAACCAAGGCATCAAGGACGCGACGCAAGCCAGGCACATTCTCGTAATGCCAACGCGGATCGTAGTTCTTACGCAGCTGCGGCAGTTCCTCTTCGGTCGCACCGAAGATATACGCATTGTCGTGGCCCACAGCATCGAGAATCTCGACATTCGCCCCGTCGAGCGTGCCCAGCGTCAGTGCACCGTTCATCATGAACTTCATATTCGAGGTGCCTGATGCTTCTTTACCTGCAGTGGAGATCTGTTCGGAAATGTCGGCTGCAGGAATAATGTGTTCCGCGGGCGACACATTGTAGTTGTGGATGAATACCACCTTGATGCGTCCGTCAATATCCGTATCATTATTCACCATGTCAGCAATGGCATTGATGAGTTTAATAATGCCCTTGGCGCGGATATAACCAGGAGCGGCCTTAGCGCCAAAGATGAAGACGCGCTTAGGCACATCCAGTGTCGGCTCATCCTTGATGCGGAAATACAGGTCAAGGATGTAGAGGGCGTTCAACAGCTGACGCTTATATTCGTGTAGTCGTTTGATCTGCACATCGAAGATCGCATCAGGGTCAATATCGACACCTTCACGCGCCTTGACCCACGCTGCAAAATCAACCTTATTGGCGTGTTTGATGGCACTCAGTCGGTCAAGCACCACGTCATCCGCAGCGTCGACATAGTCCGCAAGCACCGAAAGGTCCCTCACCCACGCGTCTGAGCCTGTCACTTCGTCAAGGAGGGCAGCCAAGCGTGGGTTGCATTGTTTGAGCCAACGACGCGGCGTCACGCCATTGGTCTTATTATTGAAACGCTCGGGCCAAATGGCATGCCAGTGTCCCAAGGTTTCACGTTTAATGATTTCGGTGTGCAGTGCAGCGACACCGTTGATGGAGTACGAGGCGTAGCAGGCAATCCAAGCCATACGCACGTGGTTGCCTGAAACGGGTGCCATATACTCAATGGTGCCTTCGTCGAGGCCACGCTCAGCCATTTCTAGGCGGAACCGGCGATCAATTTCGCGCACAATCTCGACGATGCGAGGGAAGAGCCGGTCAAAGATCGACATCTCCCAGGTTTCTAGCGCCTCGGCCAATACGGTGTGGTTGGTGTACGCAAAGGTCTTGGTAACGACTGCCCATGCCTCGTCCCATCCCATGTCATGTTCATCCATCAGCAGACGCATAAGTTCGGGAATTGCCAGAACCGGGTGAGTGTCGTTGAGCTGGATTGCGTTGTAGGTCGCAAAATCAGACAGATCTGTGCCGTGGTGTGCAACGTAGTTATCAACAATGGCTTGCAGGGACGCAGAGCAGAAGAAGTACTGCTGGCGTACACGCAAAACCTTGCCTTCATAGGTCGTGTCGTTGGGGTAGAGGACACGAGAAATATCGTTGGTGCGTTCACGGTCGATAATGGCATCTGTGAAGCGCTGTGAGTTAAAGGCGTCGTAGTCAAATTCTTCGATTGGTTCTGCTCGCCACAGGCGCAAAGTATTGACATTCTGCGTGCCGTATCCGGTGATCGGCATGTCATAAGGGATAGCACGCACATCCAGATCCGCATAGCGGACAATGCGTTGCTCGTGCTCACGGCGGATAACGAACGGATAGCCTTCTTCCATCCACGGGTCAGGGTGCTCGGTTTGGAATCCGTTGTCAAAGAGCTGCTTGAACAGGCCGTAGCGGTAGAGGATACCGTAGCCCGCCACTGGGAGGTCCAGGGTTGCGCATGAGTCAAGGAAACATGCGGCGAGGCGGCCGAGGCCACCGTTTCCAAGGGCAGCATCTGGTTCTTCTTCAAGAACGACACTCAGGTCTTGGCCGATAGCAGCCAAAGCTTCACGCGCCTCGTCAACCATGCCCAGGTTGGACAGGTTGTTAAGGAGGGCGCGACCCATGAGGAACTCTGCCGAGAAGTAATGCTCTTGGCGTCCTGCCGCGTAGGTGCGGTCAGTTGCGTGCCAGCGGTCAGCGATGCGATCGACAACAGCGGCAGATAATCCCTGCCACACTTCCATGGCGGTAGATGCTCGGGCTGGCCGACCGGAGGTTGCGCGAACCTGGTATGCCAGAGTCTCGGTCAGATTTTGCGTCATGTTGTGTCCCCAATTCGGAGTCATTGTGCACCCACACCCAAAAGCATGGATCGGCCAATGGTGACCTTGGTACTTTTCTATCACCGCGTATGGTTCACGTGGCTGTGAAAGTCTTCTCAGTGGGGCGAGGCACCCCACTAATGGAAAATATTACTGCAAGTTACATCTCTTGTGCGCGCGCGTCATTATGCGAGTGACGAGGCCTCAATGAAGAGGAAGACAGCACCCATCACCAACTGCGTCGCAATCGCAGCAAGTAGCAAACCAGCAATTTTCGTGAGCAACATAATGCCGCCCGGACCCAATAGGCGAGACAGCGTCAGCGAGAAACGCATCGTCGCCCACATCACCGCATGACCGAGGATCACGGCCAGCACCACGGCAACCCACCCTGGGAAACCATTCGCCTGCCCCACCGACACCATGACCGCAACGATGGCACCAGGCCCAGCAAGGAGCGGGGTACCCAGCGGAACAAGAGCCACATTCACCCTGGGGTCACCCGTATCAGGCTCTTCACTGTCCTTGCCCATCAACAGTTCCATTGCAACAAGGAACAGTAATACACCGCCCGACAGCTGCAAGGCTTCAACAGAGATTTGCAGGAGAGCCAGTATCCGATGCCCAAGGAACGCAAATATGAGGATCACACCAAGGGATACAAAGGTCGCCTGACGTGCTGCTTTACGTTGTCCCGCAGGCGAGTAACGGCCAGTGAGTCCCAAAAAAACCGGAATAGTTCCCGGCGGATCCAAGATCACGATCAGCGTGGTAAACGTTGTCGCCAACAGGGTGAGATCTATGAAAGACGACAGTGACATACTCACGGACGCACAACCTCCAGGTGGCCTTGTTCTTCAATTGCTCGATACACATGTTCTGGGGTGAGATTCTCGCCAAGGATATTTGGCTTCCCACTCCCGTGATAATCCGACGCCCCGGTCAGTGCTAATCCAAGGCGATAGGCAATACGGTCGACATCGGCACGCGCAGCCTCGTCATGCTCACGATGATCTCTTTCGATACCAAAAAGACCCGCCTGGGCCATCTCGGCAATAACGTCTTCAGGTAAGAGGCGTTGGCGAGCTGAAGCGCGTGGATGCGCCAAAACGGGAACACCTCCCGCCTCGCGAATAACTTGGACTGCCTCAACTGGGTCCGGCGCATGGTAGCGCACGTAGTAAGGTCCACGCGGATGAAGAACGTGCTCAAAAGCACCATTGCGATCCGCAAAGCATCCTGCGGCAACCAAAGCATCAGCGATATGTGGGCGCCCGATAGTATGACTCTGCCCTGCGTGAACAAGGACATCCTCATAGGTGATGGGATAGTCCTGCGCAACACGCGACACCAGTTCTTCGGCACGTCTGATACGGTCCTGTTTCGTTTTCTCCCACATGGCCACCAGGCTTGGGTGCGTAGGGTCAAAAAGGTAGCCCAGCAAATGAACGGTGATCCCCTGGGAAGAACAGGACATTTCCACGCCACGTATCAGCGCTACACCGGTATTTTCCACGTTCGCTGCTGCCTCAGCCCAACCCGCTGTCGTGTCGTGATCTGTCAATCCGATAACGTCAAGACCCACACGAGCCGCAACGGCCATAAGCTGCGCAGGGGTGTCGGTACCGTCAGATAGCGACGTATGCGTGTGGGGGTCAATTCGGAGCATAGGTTGAGGGTATCTGAAACCTGGCGTGCACTACACATCGGCTCGGGTGGATAATTAGGAACTATGACTGATCACTGCGACGCCGCTTCATCCACCACCCCTTGCGACCCTGCAATGACCGCCACTGAAAGTGCTGATCAGACCACACAGTCAATGGCCGACCGCGGGTCACAACGGTCTCACCGACCAGATTCAGAGGCATTCCGCGCCTTTATGGGAGCCAATTGGGGGCCACGGACCGACCGAGGCGTGACACGCATGGCCGTTGCCGATTACCTTCCCTCTCGTGCACGCGCCGCAGGGGAACCCTTTGCCGGTCAACGCCTCGTAATCCCTGCCGGCACGTATAAAACCCGCAATAACGACTGCGCGTACCGTTTCCGCGCCCATTCGGCCTTCGCCCACCTATCAGGTCTGGGTGGGGAACGCGAGCCGGATGCTGTGCTGGTCCTTGAGCCAGCCCCTCTTGACGAGGATGGCCAGGCAGTAGGTCCTCACGAAGCGGTCCTGTATTTCAAACCACGATCATCCCGTTCCTCCGAAGAGTTTTACGCAGACGCACGTTACGGTGAGTTTTGGGTGGGCGCGCGTCCTTCCCTGGAGGAAGTCGCCACCGAGACAGGTCTGCGCTGCGCCCATATCGACACTCTGCCTGACGCGTTGGCCAAGGATGCTGGGCGGGTGAATTTGAGGGTTTTGCGCGATGTGGATGTACACGTGCAGGCACTTGTGGATCAGGTACGTGAGCAGGCGGGTTTGCCGTCAGGCGAGGAAGCCCGCAGCGAGGATGAACATTTCGAAGAGCACCTATCTGAGATCCGACTATTAAAAGACCAGTGGGAGATTGAACAATTACAGCGTGCAGTCGATGCTACACACAGTGGTTTTGACCAGATTTTGCTGGCTTTGCCGCGAGCGGTGGGCCACCAGCGTGGCGAACGTGTGATCGAGGGAGCATTCGGGGCCAGAGCCCGTGAAGAAGGTAACGGCTTGGGGTATGACACGATTGCCGCCTCGGGAAACCATGCCAACACATTGCATTGGATTGACAATGACGGCCCTGTCAATGACGGTGATCTGGTGCTGGTTGATGCTGGTGTCGAGGTTGATTCGCTCTACACCGCCGATATTACCCGAACCCTTCCTGTGTCTGGCCGCTTCACTCCGGTTCAAGCCAAGGTGTACCAGGCAGTATTGGATGCGTGCGAGGCCTCCCTTGCTCGCGCGAATCAACCTGGTGCACGTTTCAGACACCTTCACGAGGCGGCTATGGAGGTCATAGTGGATCGCCTCGAAGCTTGGGGTCTACTTCCTGTATCGAAAGAGGAGGCCCTCTCCCCTGCTGGTCAACAGCATCGACGCTGGATGCCACATGGAACCAGCCATCACCTGGGTCTTGATGTGCACGATTGCGCGCAGGCGCGCCGCGAAATGTATCAGGAAGCCGAGTTGACGCCGGGGATGTGTTTCACCATCGAACCAGGCTTGTATTTCCGTGCCGACGACATGCTCATCCCTGAAGAGTTCCGCGGAATCGGTGTGCGCATCGAAGACGACGTGGTGGTCAATGCTGACGGAACGGTGACACGTTTATCTGAGCGCATTCCACGTACTATCGAGGATGTTGAAGCGTGGATTGCCGCCGCACAACGTAAGGCATGAGCGGCGGCAATCCGCTGCCCTCTAGTGGCCGTCAGTGGTGTCTTCAGGTCGTGGCTGCTTCCCATCCGGCAGAGTGGAACCTACGCCATACAGAAGAAAAGTTGCCCACACCGTCCATTGAGGAATCGCTTGCTGGGCAAACATTGCGTACAGGAGTGCGGTGCCTGAAAGAACGACTGCTCCCCACATCATGACTGTACGTAGCAGAACCACAGCCTTCATCATGTACCCCTCATCGGTTCCAGCAATGGCGATGCTTTGGACATTCGCTAACGAAGCCATTCTTCCAGCCCTGATACCCCACTACACCAGCAACACCCAGCGAGTTGGCGCCGGTGAAAATCGCCCACCCGATGCTTCCATTCCACTGACTCCATGTGATTTGTCCGGCGGCAGCACGAGCTATACCGTCATCCCTTGCCACCGCATACCCCAAAGAGAGAACCGCAAGGACTGCGACCACAACGCCTGACGCCGCGGCTGGTTGCGCTTCCGGCTCCTCCCCTTCAAGCACAAAAGATGTCTGCGGTGGTATCACCGATACTTCTTGTCGTGGAACAGCCCCGGCTCCTACACCTGTTGCTACACAAAGAGCAAGTGTGGTCATAGTCACCACTAGCGTTCGCATGAGAGTCTTCATTGTCTCCTCCTAATTGCTGGTATTGAGCTATTTGATGAAAGGAAGGGTCAACGTCATATTGACGCAATTACCTTCCACCCCCAACAATAGTTACCAGATAACCTTTAGACAATAGTTCACAGAGTTTCTCTCCTAAACGCGATGGCGCCACTTTTGTTGTGCATTGACCACGACGTCTCCGATAACGACCGGCGGGCACACCAAGATGGGCGCACGCGACAAAATGAGGGCTATATCAAAGATATTGCGCCCTGAAATGCCGATACAAAATGGCGGATTTTCTAGGAATGACATCCTGAAAATCCGCCATTTTGGGGTTTGGCCTACAGCGCTAGAGCGCCACCAACTACTTCACCTGTTTGCGGCGAAGAACCAGCACCGTTCCACCAAGGATGGCGGCAAGCACTGCGCCACCGAGGATGATGGGAGCACTAGTGCCGGTCGACGCAAGGGCACCCTTGGTGTTTGAGGGGCGGGTAACCGGTTGTGCAGCGGTACCCGAGGTGTCTGCTGCAGGTTTTTCGATAGCGACAAAACCGAAGTCCAGCGTGGCATCTCGGTCGCCATCCGTATTCAGTCCCTCTGAGTCGGCATAAGCGTCGGAAGAGTCATCTTCACGCGTCGTGTCATCTGCGCCCGCGCGAGTTGGCAAGTAGCCATCCGGCGTGGTGACACTCACGCGGTAGCTTTGGGAGTTCGGAAGCAACGGCAGGTTATCGAAGGAATATTTTCCGTTCTCGTCAGTCTTGACGGGTGTCACTTCGTTGCCATAGACATCGGTCACGGGATTGCCGTCCGGCCCAGTCACAGTGAGGGTGACGCCACCAAGACCTGGTTCATCGTCGTCCTGCTTACCGTCACGGTCGGTATCGAGCCACACGAAGTCACCAACCGACACTTTGGCTTTCACAAAGCCAAAGTCCAGTGTCAGATCCTCAGCACCGTCAATGCTCAGGTCAGCAGTTGAGGATGCTGCTGTGTCCGAGGAATCAACGCTGCGGTCTGCGCCTACATCTGGCAGTGTCGCCACATAGCCGAAACGGCCAGTGTCGGTCACGGTCACGGTGTAGGACTCGCCCGGCGCAAGCGTTGGCAGGTTCTCGAATAGGTATCGTCCATCAACGTCGGTGATGGCTGGTGCGACAGGGTTGCCGTGGATATCGACGACAGCTTGCCCGTTCGGACCTGTCAGGGCAAGCGTCACACCGCCCATAGGCTCGTCGGTTGCATCTTGCAGCCCGTCACCATTTGCATCGAACCACACGTAATTTCCAACGGAAACCTTGTGGCGCGTGTAGGTATTGGTGGCGGAAATGGCAGTGGACGAACCGTCAGTCACCTCGAAGGTGATGGGAGCGTCGGTCACGCTAGTAGTCCCCATGGTTAGGGTTGATGTGACATCAGCGCCTGCAACGCGCGCGTCATCTTCACTCAGTTCGCAGGTACCCACAGGCATGTCGGCAACTGTTGCGATGAAGTTATTGGCGGCGTTCAGTTCGATGCTTCCTTCTTTCACAACTGCGCCTGCACGGCTGCAGGTGTAGGTAAAGGTGAAGGAGGACGGCGCTAGCGCGGCGCCGTTACCGGTGACAGATTTCGTGACAGTCAGACCACCTGCGAGTTTCTTATAGGCATTGGTCACGGTCACCAGTTCATTGGAGTCTTTTGTGATCGTCACTGCACTTGCCGAGTACGACGTGGTGATTGCGTAACCGTCAAGGCTTACCGGATCTTCGGTAATGGTGCAGTTGGTACCAACCGGCAGGGTTGGTCCTTGTACGCGCGCGCCGTCACCCGTGAGCTGCAGTTTGCCGGTGGTGCCTGAAGCATCATTACACACATAGGTCACGGGGAACACTTGTGTTGCATCACCTACGAGGTCGCCGGTCACCGTCTTGGCAACACTGAAGCTCCCCGTTTGACGAGTGTAATTGTTTTCAAAGGCGGCGTTCACAGCGGGATTTTGTGCCGCAGGTTCGGTGATGGTCACAGTCTGTGAGGCAGGTGCTGCAAGATCGTATCCATCGATGGCTGCAGTGGCGGCATTTTCGCTGATCGTGCACTGCGTATTCACTGGCAATGTCACATTGGAGGCTACCTGGGAGCCGTCCGCTGGCACGCCAGTAATTGTGCCCGTGGTTTGGCGCAGGTCATTACAGGCATAAGCAAAGGTGAAGGTCTTACCTGCACCTGCTTGCGAGGCGGCATTCAAGGTCTTCGACACAGTGAAGGTGCCATTGATTTGCTCAAGGCGGTTGGTCAGTTCAACCGACGTAATAGTTTCGTCACCAATGGTGAATGTGTTGGTAGTAGCCGACCCCACCTTAAAGACGGGTGTTGCCCAGCGATACCCTGCGGGGGCTGCACTTGCCGATGTCACTTCACTGAGGGTGACAACCGTACCTCGCGGGAAGGTGATTGGTGGATATTGACCAAGGAAAAGGGTTTGCTTACCTTGGGTGACATCGAAATATGCGGTACCGGTGCGGTTGTCGGCATTCAATGTGCCGGGAGCATAGGCCTCCCAGCCACCTGGGTAGGTGGTGTCATTGGGATGATAGGAGGATGCATCCATTGGCAGCGTGTAGTCAACTTTGACACGGTAGGTCTGGGTTGGCGATATCAGGGTCGAACCGGGACCTTCAAGCGTTTTAAGGACTTTGAAAGTTCCGTAGGCTGGTTCCATCGTCACACTCATCGAGAATGACTCAATGAAGGACTTTTTCACTTCGACTGAGCGAAGCGTGTCTTCAACGCCGTCATTGTTGACGTCAGCCACAAGTTTCGCGGCGTTACCGTAGGTTACCCCTGGAAGGAGGTTCGTACTCGCCGTTGGCGTTGCCGTGTAGAGCAATTCGTACTGGACCTCTTTTTCGAAGGGACCGGTAATGGAGATACGTGCACTTTGCCCGTCCGGCGTTGCTGTGCCCAGCTCAACATTAACGGTGAAGGTGCCTTTGTCGGTTGTCATGGCGACACCACTGCCAGTGGCGAGTTGAATCGGGGCAGGACGTGGTGTTTGAGCGAAGGATGCTTGGTCATACATCCACCTGAAGCTCCACGTTGCAGGGTCGCTAAAGGTCTGTCCAGGGCCCAAGGTATCGACGAAGGTCAGGGTTTGATTAGTTACTCCGTCAAATGTCATGGTCATGCCAGCGGCAGTGAAATGCTCGGCGACCTTTTTGGTGTTAAAGCCGAGTGGGTAGGTGACATTCTTGGAGGCCTCTGAGATGCCGTACATGCCTTTGGTGACGTCCAGCGCGGTGTAGCCTGCGGAGATTGGAGCAGTGATGCCACCCGTACCAGGCAGATCAACGGTGACAGCCGAGGGTGTGCCTGACGTAGTAAAAGTCAGTACTTCTTCGGTCGTGGTCTGTGAGGCAACCAGTTGTAGCGTGCCGGAACCACCAAAGTTCTTCCACCCCTGGTCAGCCACGCGGCTAGGTATGAAGTCGTCGAAGGTGCATTCCATACTCGTTGACAGAATGAGGCAGGTACCAACTTCGACTTCTTCCCCACCATAGACAACTTTGAAAGGTTTCGTTTGGTTGGGGACGCGCGCCGTCAGTTCGGCGGGGAATTGAATTGAGAAGCTATCGCCAGCTTGGATATTGGTTTCTTCGTTTTGAGGTACTTGCCATTGGAATGCCAGCGTCGCGATATTCCATTGAGCAAGTGCGCCCGTCAAGACGTTACCTGAGGCATCCGTCTTGTCCAATTTCATTGATAGGAAGGAAATATTAGGATCGTCGGCTGCTTGGGCCGGGGTTGCAACAAAAACAGAACCGATTGTCACCAGTAATGCGATAAGCAGCATGGCAAAGACTGTGGCTGCTCGACGCGTGAATCGGTTACCGTCGACACGGTGGAACATTCATCCTCCACTACACGGTGTTGACCAAACTCAAAAGAGTTCATATTACAAGCGGTCAAGCGTACACGGTTACCCCACTGTTTCACAGATTTAAACAATCGCTATTCTCACAATGAGGACACCCCACATAGGGCGACGTATCAGCAGCACCGGCAACACTTATCAGAAAACCACGCAACTCCAAAAGGCGTAGCGCACACAGCGGACAATTACTTACCTATTGGTAACTTCTGCCTAGTCGCCGATATCACAAGATTCAATATCTGCTTACCGGTCGAAGGTAGATATGTCGATAACGAAGCGGAAGTTCACATCCCCAGCCACCACACGATCATAGGCATCGTCGACCTGATCTACAGGGATTTTTTCAATCACCGCGCCAATGCCGTGCGCCGCACAAAAGTCGAGCATCTCCTGAGTTTGCGCAATACCACCAATATTGGATCCGGTCAGCACCTTGCCGCCCAGAATCAAGGCCGCCATTGAAACAGGCATTGCATCTGGCGGCAGCCCCACAACACTCATTACGCCATGAGGCTTGAGCAAGCCAAGATAGGCATCCACATCATACGGCGCAGAAATCGTCGACAAGATGAAATCGAAAGTGCCACGATGGGTAACAAAAAAAACCGCCTCGGTTGTCGCCAATGTGTCCACAGCACCAAGACCCTTGGCTTCGTCAGCCTTGGCAAGCGAACGGGACAGTACCGTCACCTCAGCACCAAGAGCCGCAGCAATCTGGACACCCATGTGCCCCAGACCCCCAAGACCCACAACAGCCACTTTGTCGCCTGCTTTAATGCCCCAACGTTTCAACGGAGAGTATGTGGTAATACCTGCGCACAGCAGTGGCGCCGCATGATCAAAATCAAGATCATCGGGAAGGGAACAGACAAAGTTTTCGTTGACGACGACATGCTGGGCATAGCCCCCTTGTGTCACTGTCCCGTCAACGTCAATAGAGTCGTAGGTGCCAACATTACCGTTCAGACAATCCTGCTCTTGCCCTGCTTCACATTGCTCACAATGACCGCAGGCGTTGACCATGCACCCCACGCCCACACGGTCTCCCACGGCGAATTTGGTGACCGCAGGCCCAACTTCGGTGACCACTCCGGCAATCTCGTGGCCAACGGTGAGGGGAAAATGCGCCTGTCCCCATTCATTGCGAATCGTATGAATATCCGAGTGGCAGATCCCGGCCGCGCGAATGGCGATCACAACATCATCAGCGCGCGGACTACGGCGTTCAATAGTGACAACTTTAAACGGAGCATCGGGGCCGGTTTTTTGCAGCGCCTTGGTGAGGAATGTCATATCACTAGCCTAGACCACGGCCACCGAAAGGGCATCAGCAAAGGGCGATAAGCATACCTGCTCACGCAGCCCCGGCCATCCCCCCACTCCAGCGCCGCCAGCGACGTTCGCAGACGCTGCCGATTACTGCGGATGGTCAAGTCTGCAGCTCCTACTCCCCGGGGCTTGCTGGCTTTTCTGACTGGTCAACCGTCGGTATTGTCGGCGCTTCACTGACCGTTGCACCATTTTCAGGCATCGTCGAGGCGTCGCTGAGTCTCACGCCGAAACGAGGCTCCTCATCCGCACGCGAACCGTATTCTGTTGGCCCACCATTGGCCTCGGCCCGCCGCGAGCGCTTGGGGGCTGGGCGCATCTGGTTGCCGCGCGTATTCTGAAGTAATTCGAACGCGCGATCCACCTGCGCTGAGGCCAGCACGGCATAACGCGATGCCACTACCTGCGAATGAGACGTGAAGTCACGTCGGCCACCTGACAGGGCGTATCCCAGGACTGCCATCACTATCCCCAGCAGCGCGCCTCCGCCCACACCGAGGACAAACCACGGAATAGGTGTCGTGGCAGTATTGCCAAAAGACATCATGACACCAACGAACCCGCCCCACAGCATCCCGGTACCTGCACCGGATAAGGCGGCGCGCCCCACCGTCATACGGCCCGTGACGCGCTCAACCATATGCAGATCCGTACCCACAATAGTGATAGCTTTCACATCAAAGTGGCTGTCAGAAAGGTAGTCCACTGCAGCCTGCGCTTCAAGGTACGTTTTATACGAGCCCACCTCTACTCCGCTGGGCATTTGGGGAGCCAATATCATTGCTCGTCTGGCCACATTTATCCTCTCTTGCACGCTTACGCCGGGGTTCTTTGACGAATCTCGCAAAGAATACTGCCTTATGTCTGTATTCAGCCTAGGCTGTTCCTGTGAGCAATGCACCAATTGATGTCTCCACAGGCGGCCGACGCATCTATATCGGCAAGCTTGCGGGCACCTCTGTCTTTGATCCACTGGGCGATAAGGTGGGAAAAATCCACGACGTGGTCGTCACCTTCCGTCTCAACACTGTTGCCAATGTCATTGGTTTTGTGGTTGAAGTTGGCCCACGTAAACGTGTTTTTCTTCCTCTCACGCGCGTCACGGCCATCGAATCGGGATCGGTTATCACCACGGGTTTGCTTAATATTCGTTCATTTACGAGGCGCCCCATCGAAACGCTCGTCGTTTCGGAGCTTTTCGACCGCGACGTCACGCTTAATGAAGATGGCACGACTGTTCGTGTCCTTGACGTCGCCATGCGACAGCGTCGCCCACGTGACTGGGTCATTGAAAAACTTCACGTTCAACGCTTCCGCATGTCTTCGCTGGGCTTTAGGCGCGCCGGGGAAACACTTACCGTCAATATTTCTGACGTATCGGGCCTTTTGCGTACAGATACGAACCAGGCTGCCACTGCTTTACTCCAACACACAGAGGATATGAAAGCTGCTGACCTTGCAGATTTCATTCACGATTTGCCGCACGAAAGGCGTCTTGCAGTGGCACAGTCCCTGACGGACGCGCGCTTGGCTGACGTACTGGAAGAGCTCGGCGAAGACGTGCGTGTTGCAATACTTTCTGGCCTTGACGCTAAACGCGCTGCTGACGTTCTTGATGTCATGCAGCCAGACGATGCTGCCGACCTTGTTGCTGAACTGCCAGACGATCAGGCACAAAAACTGTTGGGCCTGATGGAACCGGAGGAAGCCGAGGATGTGCGTCGTCTGATGCGCTACCACGAATCCACTGTTGGCGCTTTGATGACGACTGAGCCTGTGATTTTGCCTCCTGATGCCACGGTGGCGCAGATGCTTGCTTCGGTGCGTAGGGAGGACCTGTCGGTCTCGCTTGCAACAGCCGCTTTCATTACTCGTCCTCCACTAGAAACGCCGACCGGACATTTCCTTGGCATGGTCCATATTCAACGTGCCTTACGTGAACCACCGCATACACTTCTGGGCACAATTGTTGACTCCGATGTTGAGGTGGTGGCACCAGAAGATCACATTGCGAAGGTGACGCGTCTACTGGCAACCTATAACCTCATGGTGATCCCCGTGGTGGATCAAGATGGACACCTGCATGGGGCTGTATCCGCTGACGACGTCCTTGACGAGTTGCTGCCAGCTGACTGGCGTAATCTCGATGACGAGGTCACCGACCGACTGATGGCGAGGAGTATAGATGGCTGAACGGCTTGATACCCCAGCGGAACGGAAAGGTTTTACCTTCCCTCGCATCAATCTGGAGTCAGAAAAGGTGGCGCGAGGTGCAGAACTCATCGCGCGTTTCTCGGGCACACCCCAGTTCCTTGTGTACTTGTCGGCCTTCGTCTTTGCCTGGCTCGCGTGGAATACGTGGGCGCCGTCTGCGTGGCAGTTTGACCGGGCAGACCTTGGGTTTACTGCTCTGACTCTTATGCTGTCCTTGCAGGCGTCGTACGCCGCACCACTTATCTTGCTCGCTCAAAACCGTCAGGATGATCGTGACCGCGTCCAAGCTCAACAGGATCGCCAGCGTGCTGAACGCAACCTTACCGACACAGAGTATCTGACCCGAGAGATCGCCTCGCTGCGCATCGCCATGCAGGATATGGCGACTCGTGACTTTGTGCGTTCAGAGTTGCGGTCAATTCTTGAGGATCTGCGTGAAGATATTGAACGCCTCACCCCCATTGCGGATGAAAGTCCTCAAGCAGACAGTAAAGGTGAAGCACACGACTAGTTGAGCCATCGCAGAACAGGCACCAAGTTTCCCACGCGGAGTAAGTAAAGCACGTCGTTGTGGGTTATTTGGCTTGCACACCGTGTTTTCTTGCCACACGCGCAAATAAGGCAACGGACCTGAGGCTGACGCGGGTGTGACCTTTCTTGCGCACTGCAAATCAGGCGGGCCCCATCAATACAGCGTGACACTGTGCCTAGGTGAGCTCGTGTCTGTGCGCATCTGCGGGCTGTGCAGTACTGCGGGCGCCACCACGGCATAAGGCAGACTACGATAGTGGCTATGTCTGTCACCGAAAAACTTGTTATGGAAGCTCTGGCCACTGTTGAAGACCCGGAGATTCACCGCCCTATTACTGACCTCAATATGGTTGATTCCATTGCAATTGAGGGTGAGGCGGTCACGGTGACTGTCCTGCTGACCACTGCAGGTTGCCCGCTGCGCAATCGGATCACTGCTGACGTTGAACGGGCCGTTGGCGCAATCGACGGTGTTTCCACCGTTTCTGTGGTGATGGGTGTGATGAACGACGAGCAAAAGAAAGCGTTGAGGGAAAAACTCAACGGTGGGCGCCCTGAACGTGAAATACCTTTTGCGCAGCCATCGTCGCTGACGCGCGTCATTGCGGTGACCTCTGGCAAAGGTGGTGTTGGAAAATCGTCGATGACCGCTAACCTCGCGGCTGCTCTGGCCGCCACCGGACTCAAAGTCGGTGTGATGGATGCCGATATCTACGGTTTTTCTATCCCCCGTATGCTTGGCGTCACCCATGAGCCGCAGGTTCTTGATGGGATGATTATCCCGCCCGTTGGTGCTGGGGGCGTTAAAGTCATGTCGATCGGCATGTTCGTCCCTGACGGGCAACCGGTGATTTGGCGTGGCCCGATGCTGCACCGTGCACTCCAACAATTTCTTGCCGACGTATTTTGGGGTGATTTGGATATTTTGCTCATCGATATGCCTCCGGGCACGGGTGATGTGGCAATTTCCATTGCTCAATTGCTACCCAACTCGCAGATCCTTGTCGTTACTACGCCGCAGGTTGCCGCCGCTGAAGTTGCTGAACGTGCTGGTTCGATCGCCACGCAGACTCATCAAAAAGTGGTCGGTGTTGTGGAAAACATGTCCTACCTTGAACAGGCAGATGGTAGCCGTTTGGAGATCTTCGGCACCGGTGGTGGCCAGTCGGTGTCCCAACGCCTCAGCGCGCAACTGGGATACACAATTCCGCTTTTAGCCCAAGTCCCTCTCGATATTGCGCTGCGTGAAGGCGGTGACGCTGGTGAACCTGTCGCCCTTGGCCAAGGCCCATCTGCCAGCGCATTGACGGCACTGGCCCGCGCACTTGGTGGAGCGCAGCGTGGTCTGGCTGGCCGACCACTTGGTGTTGCTCCAATCCACCACTAATTGCTACTGGAGCGCTAGGCTGGTAGTAGCAGTGGGATATATGGAAGGACCAGGAATAATGACGGTAGACAAAGCACAGGCCTGGGTCTATGCCGAGGATTTTCTTCCCGAACGCGAAATTGTAGCCAAAGCCAGGGAAACAGCCATTGAGTTGGGCGCCCACCCTGTGTCTCCTGGAACGGGTGCTGCGTTGCGTCTGCTTGCCGCAGTATCTGGTGCTCGTGCAGTACTTGAAGTAGGCACAGGTGCTGGCGTATCGGGCTTGTGGCTGCTCGATGGGATGGCATCCGACGGCGTACTCACCACCATTGACCACGAAGTTGAGTTCCAAAAACACGCACGTCGCGCGTATATGTCAGCAGGTGTGTCAACCCAACGCACGCGCCTGATCGCTGGTCGTGCCCTTGACGTTTTACCGCGAATGGCTGCCCGCGGATACGACATGATGCTGATCGACGCTGACATTATGGAAACCCCAGACTATTTGGACCATGCCTTACGTGTCCTGCGTCCTGGAGGTCTTGTCGCAGTAGCTCACGCGTTGTGGAACGACCAAGTTGCTGACCCGGCACGCCGTGATCCGGAGACGGTCGTCGCCCGTGAAGTTGTCCGTTTCCTTGGAGCCTCGGATGATTTCATTCCCTGTTTGCTGCCTGTAGGTGACGGTTTGCTGGCGGCAGTGCGCCGCATGTAGGTGCCGCCGACCACGCGATGCCCCGCCCTCCAGCCCGCAACGGGGAAAGCCCCCAATACACACCGCTTGACGGCGCATGCCCTCCAATGCACACCGCTTGTCAGCGTCGATACGGACACGTAGCCCCGCCCTCGGAAAGAGGAGCGGGGCTACAAGTATTCGCGGTGCTTCGTCGTGACGCCACGTGAATCAGTGGCTGACATGCCGGACGATCGCGTCGCCTCGGCAATCGAAACGATCACATCGCTGCGGCGAAGGGGCGGTCAGAGTGCTTCAGCGAGTGCTTCAGACAATGCCTTCGCTTCGTCTGCGGTCAGCTCGATAACGAGACGCCCACCACCTTCACTGGGAATACGCATGACAATGCCACGCCCTTCCTTCGTTGCTTCAAGGGGGCCGTCTCCGGTCCGCGGCTTCATAGCTGCCATGTGCTGACTCCTCCCACAGTGGGTCGCCACAGGTATTTTGGCGATGTTCAGCGTCAATTCTACCCGTCTTCGGCGTTTCTCTCAGCCTGAGATGCGACGGAGCTAAGCCAATACCAAGCGTACCGCTTCAGCAGGGTCATCAACGATGGAGAAAAGCTCGGCATCACCATCGCTAATCATGCCGTTAGTGCGCATGGTTTCCCGCAGCCACGTGGCCAAACCTGACCAGTACTGTGTACCCACAAGAACGATCGGGAATGAATTGACTTTCTGTGTCTGCACCAACGTGAGAGCTTCAAAAAGCTCATCCAACGTGCCGAAGCCTCCAGGCATCACAATGAAACCCTGCGAGTACTTCACAAACATGGTTTTTCGTGCGAAAAAGTAGCGGAAGTTGATACCAAGGTTAATCCACTGGTTCAACCCTTGTTCGTGGGGCAATTCAATGCCTAAGCCGATTGAGGTTCCGCCTGCATCCCACGCTCCCTTATTGGCTGCCTCCATCACGCCGGGGCCGCCGCCGGTGATCACAGCCTGCCCCGCCTCAACCAGGAGACGACCAATTTCTTCAGCTTTCACATAGTCAGCGTCGTCAGGTTTTGTCCGTGCGGAACCGAAAACAGAGATCGCGGGGCCGACCTCAGCCAATGCTCCGAAGCCTTCGACGAATTCTGCTTGAATACGCAATACCCGCCATGGGTCTTCGTGGAGCCACGTCGTATCGGTCTGACTACGAAGGAGCCTGGTGTCAGAGGTTTCAGCTGGGATTTGTCCACCACGTAGAACCACAGGCCCACGCCGATATGACCCATTTTTGTTCTTTTGTGCAGCCATCGGTTTTTCCTTTACATGTCAAAGTGATCGTTACTGTGAGGATAGCCAATCAATGAGGGTGTGCGCGCAGGTACGGATCTGCGCGGTCGGCACGTATTCGTCCTGCGTGTGGGCCAGCAAAGGGTCACCGGGCCCATAGTTCACCGCTGGTACACCCTGCGCGCTCAAGCGCGCCACATCCGTCCACCCGTATTTTGGCCCAACGAGACCGTCAAGGGTGCCGTCGCCTCGTCCATACGCTCGCGCTACGGCACGTAGGAAGGGGGCTGCTTGCGGCGAATCGAGGCCCGGGCGTGCTCCGGGTGCACTATCGTCGATACGCAGCTCCACCCCTCCCCCACTTGCACGATGGACGAGGCGTGCGACGCGCGCGTGGGCTTCGGCTTCAGTGCGGCTGGGGGCGAAACGGTAATTCACCCACATACGCGCACTGTCGGGCACTACATTGCTAGCGACACCGCCGTCAACTTTAACCACCGACATGGATTCTTTATACGCAAGACCATCGACGTACACGTCGGGATTACCGTAGGCAGCGACTGCGTCAATGGCGGCAGCCATGCGGTGTATGGCGTTGTCACCTCGCCATGGACGTGCCGTGTGGGCTGCCACGCCGCTAAACGACACGCAGATACGTGCAGTACCATTACAACCTCCTTCGACTAAGCCGTTGGTAGGTTCACAAAGGACGGCAAAATCTGCCTCCATCCACTGGGGGTATCGCGTTGCGAGACGCCCAAGCCCATTGAGTGCGGCGTCAACTTCCTCGTGGTCGTAGAAAATCCATGTAACGTCGCAGGTCGGTTCCGTTACCTGTAGCGCCGCATAGAGCGCTGCGGCTACACCGCCAAGCATGTCAACGCTGCCACGTCCAATCAGAGTGTCAACACCGTGCACTGTGGCACGACGGTGTGGAATATTGTCTCCTATTGGCACCGTGTCCAGGTGGCCGGCAACGATGACACGCCTGCCGTGTCCCAGTTTGGTGCGCGCCATGACTGCGTCGCCGTCACGCAACACTTCAAGATGACGGCCCCCGCGTAAGGCTGCTTCGACAGCATCCGCAATACGTTTTTCGTCACCGCTTACCGAGGGAATGTCGATGAGATCTGCGGTCAATGCCACCGGATCCTTAAGAGCCAATACGTCACGCGCTGCCATGCCTTCACCTTCCCGTGGTCGTGACACCTGCTCTGACGGTAGCAGTGGACCAATATGCACCCACGCGATACCTTAGCGGTATGTCTGAATATGTCTCACCGTCATCCGTGCCTGCACAGCGCACTATTTCACCATCGGAGCCTTTGGCGCAGGCAGATCCATTTGAACTGGCCGAGGCGGCAGCACGCTCTATCCGTGGCCGTACCCAGGTGAATACCCACGATATCGCGCTCATTTTGGGGTCAGGATGGTCAGGTGCCGCGGATCTGTTGGGCGAAACTGTGGCAACGTTACCGGCACGCCAAATACCTGGTTTCCGGGCACCTGCGGTTGCAGGGCATGGTGGAAACGTGAAATCGGTACGTATCGCCGACAGTGACACCCATGCGCTTGTTATTGGGGCCCGCACCCACTACTACGAAGGGTATGGGGTTCGTGCAGTGGCACATGCTATTCGTACCGCTGCCGCCTGCGGCGCGCGCACCATCATTTTGACCAATGGCTGTGGTTCTGTGAACCCGGAGTGGGGTCCCGGGCAGGTAGTTCTTATCCGCGACCACATTAATCTCACGGGGGCTTCACCCATCGAGGGCGCTCATTTTGTTGATCTTACTGACCTGTATGCGCAACGTCTGCGCGACATTGCCCACGAGGTTGACCCCGATTTACCTGAAGGTGTGTACGTTCAGTTCCGTGGTCCTCACTATGAAACGCCAGCTGAAGTGACAATGGCAGGCATACTTGGTGGTGACCTTGTGGGCATGTCCACAACCTTGGAGGCTATTGCTGCACGCCAGTCAGGCATGGAAGTCCTCGGACTGTCACTGGTGACGAATCTTGCGGCAGGGGTGGGGTCGTCGGCGCTGTCTCACGACGAGGTTTTGGAAGCTGGGCGCGATCACGCGGAACGTATCTCGCAGCTTCTTGCCACGATTGTGTCCCGCATCGCCCGCGCCTAAAGGCAGGCGCTGACGGTGAAGCATTTTTTTCACCCGCAGGTCAATGGTCAAACCTGCGGTATTGCTGCCCTCGCCACCTTTGCAGCTCGGTGTGGGCAGTTACCCGCCTACGCCGATCCTAAGCAGGCTGAAGCGATCCAGCTGCGACTTCACCAGGTGGCGTCACGCGTCGGCGTGCCGTGGCCTCGTGCTTTGGGGACTTCACCGTGGGCGCTCGCACACTTGGCTTCGGCTGCTAGTGGCGTACAGTATCGGGCAGTGCCGTGGAACGGTCGTACTGCTTGCCTCCTTGACGAGGCGGTTGCAGCCAATGCCGATACTTTCCTTTATGTGGGTGGGGCTGGGCGGCCACTGGATCGCTTTGTGCCGCGTCACGTTGTTGTCGTCCTTGGTGCGGAGTCTGCTGGGCGTGTCGGCTCCTATGCGGTCTTCGAGCCTTCTTCGGGCGCTGTGTATGACGTCGCAGTGTCCACCGTCCGTGATGGTTCTTCTGCGGGTGTTGCGGCCTTTGGGAATTGGCGTCATGTACTCGCAGCAGTTGTTCCAGGGTGAACTCGTGGCTACCGCTCGTGGGGACCCGTGGTCGTTGTTCCCCAAGGGTACTCGCGCTCGTTGTGCCGATCCGGGCGGGATAGCCGTGCACTATCGGCGCCCACATCACCTAGGACTACATCACCTGAAATTGCATCATTTGAGGCTCACCCCACCAACATTTTGCCCGTGTTGTCAGTTTTCGAGTCCCGTCAACCGCATCGCCTGGCCCCCGCCAGCACGCGTTGTCCTATTACCCCACACTGCATTACAACCTCGTACGGCGATTACTTACCCAAAATGGCGGATTTTCAAGGCACTATCCCTTGAAAATCCGCCATTTTATTGGGCCATTCGGGCGTGGAAAATACCGTCGATTCAGTTGAGTGTGTCAATAGACGGCAGAGACTGAATCGAGTATTTCTTCCGCCTCCAGCGTGGATCAGGCGATAACAAAATCCACGTGAAGCAGAACGCGGCTCACTGGGTGACGCTGGGCTTCCTGGACCTTCACCTTGTACGAGGTGCCGTCCAGTTTGATTTCCATCACCTCGTTACGGAAGTCACGCACAGCAAGGGTGAGTTCGTGGCCGGGCAGATCGACATGAAGTGTTTCCTGCTTAGCGCCGTAAATGGCGGCAGGAATGAGGCCTGCGCGACGCGCACGGCGGGCAGCACCCTTACCGAATTCGGTACGTGTTTGGGCGGTCAAGATCGGGGTTTCGCTCATATTGAGTCTCCTCGCATAATCGGGTCATCAGGTCGGCGCGCCGACGCGCCAGAACCCGCAACTGTGTCAGTCGAGGAAACTCTGTCGATAACGGCCACGCACAGCGCAGCCCTCGCCGGAGCAACCCCTCTAGATTAGCGGGTGGATACGTCCTTATGCCACTCCGTCAAATAAAGATGTGACCGAACCGTCTTCAAAGACCTCATGTATCGCCGTTGCAAGTAGTGGCGCGATGGGCAGTATCGTCAGGCTGGGGAAGCGTTTCTCCGGCGTGATGGGCAGTGTGTCAGTCACCACCACTTCTGTGGCACCGCATTCGGCGAGGCGTCGGCTAGCTGGGTCAGACAAAATACCGTGGGTTGCGGCCACGATCACCGATTGTGCCCCCGCGTTGTAGAGGACTTTAACGGCCTCAGCGATAGTACCTGCGGTGTCGATCATGTCGTCGACGAGAACACAGGGTTTGCCTGCCACGTCACCGACAACACGGTTGGCGACGGCAACATTGGGGCGACTCATATCCCGTGTCTTGTGAACGAATGCGAGCGGGCATCCGCCGAGTTTCGCAGACCATTTTTCTGCCACTCGGATACGGCCCGCATCGGGCGACACCATGACGACCTGTGACAGGTCCACGCGGGTGCGCACGTAGTCCACGAGAACCGGCATTGCCCACAGGTGGTCGACGGGACCGTCGAAGAAACCTTGTTCTTGGGAGGCGTGCAGGTCTACGCTCATCACTCGGTCGGCACCTGCTGTTTTATACATATCAGCTACGAGGCGTGCCGAAATAGGTTCACGGCCAAGGTGTTTCTTGTCTTGGCGCGAGTAGGGGTAGAAGGGTGAGACAGCCGTGATGCGTTTAGCGGAGGCACGTTTAGCGGCGTCAATCATCAAGAGCTGTTCCATCAGCCATTTGTTAATCGGCTGAGTGTGGGACTGAAGGACGAAAACGTCGGCGCCACGCAGTGATTCGGTGAAACGCACGTAGATTTCGCCGGAAGCAAAGTCGTAGGCGGTGGTGGGAGAAACGCCGCAGCCAAGGACGTCACCTACCTGCTGAGCAAGTTCGAGATGTGCCCGTCCAGACACGAGTACGAGGCGTTTTTCGCCGCTGGTCACCAACCCGCTCATGGGTTTATCCTCCCTGTTGCCTACGCGGTTTTCCGGTCAGTCCCCAGTGGACTGCCCAAGGACAAGAAATGGCGTCACCATCGCACCCGGTGTGACAGTGGTGTTGTCAGCCCAGACTGTTGGCACATGAGCACCATCGCCGACCGTCACATTGGTGAGGGTCGCGCCGGGACCAATGTGGCAGTGTGAACCAACTGTGGTGTGCCCACGTAGTAGGGTTCCTGGGTGGATCGTCGTATCAGCACCGATGGTGACATCCACATCAATCCAGGTGGAGGCAGGGTCAGTGATGGATACGCCTGCACGCATATGTGCCTCGCATATACGTCGATTGAATTCGGCACCCAATTGAGCAAGTTGCACGCGGTCGTTACAGCCTTCCGCTTGCCATGGGTCCTCAAGGAGTACTGCCCCGGCGGTGCGGCCCGATGGGGCTGCAGCAGCCAGTACGTCGGTAAGGTAGACCTCGCCCTGGTCATTATTTGTGCCGAGGCCTTGGAGCGCTTGGTGTAGGAATGCCCCATCAAAAGCGTATATGCCAGCATTCACCTCAGTGATGGCTCGCTGTGCCTGAGTGGCGTCGCGCTGTTCAACAATGCGGGTAACTATTCCAGCCTCGTCACGGATAATGCGTCCATACCCGGTGGGATCTGGGGCGATGGAAGTGAGGACTGTCACGGCATTGTCGGCATCTTCGTGGGTTGTGACGAGGCGAGCCAAGGTATCGTGCGACAGCATCGGTACGTCACCTGACGTCACGACGATCGTGCCCGCGATGTCGGCACCGGCATCAACGAGCGCCTGAAGCCCACATTGGACGGCGCGTCCGGTACCTGGAATCTCATCTTGATCAGCAAGTAAGGCATGGGGAGCCACACGCAGCACTTCTGCGGCAACCGTTTCACGCTGGTGGCGGACCACCGTCACTAGGCGCGCGGGATGTAAGGAGCCAGCTGCACGCAGAGCGTGTCCGATCATTGACAGACCAGCGACGGGATGCAGCACCTTAGGGAGATCAGATTTCATGCGGGTACCCTGCCCCGCAGCAAGTACGATCACGGCTGCTGGCTGAGTCACAGATCCTCCCACAGACCATAAAGCGGGTATTTCATTCCCGCTTTGAGAGCTCCGCCCCTAGGACTCGAACCTAGAATAAAGGCACCAAAAACCTCTGTGTTGCCAATTACACCAAGGCGGAATGCTCTCTAATTGTGCCATATTTTTTGCCGACACACCGCATCGGCAGAGGCGGCGATTACGTCACACCGCGTCATTTCGCGCTTTTTCACAGGCAACATCGGCCAATAAGTGGGCGGCTTCACCCTAAAGGCACTACCGTATTGGCATGACTACTACCGGAAAGCTTGACGAAACTGCCATTGAAACGTGGATCGCAGACGATCCCGACCCTGACACCGCCTCGGAAATCGCCACACTGCTGGATGCTGCCCGCAGTGGCGACGCTGCCGCGCGGGCCGACCTTGCGGACCGTTTCAGTGGACTACTGGAATTTGGTACTGCAGGGTTACGCGGCGAACTTGGCGGCGGCCCGAAGCGCATGAACCGCGCCGTCGTGATACGCGCTGCTGCTGGGATCTCATCCGTACTCAAACAAGATGTCGGTGACGGATTCACCGTCGTGATCGGCTACGACGCACGGTATGGGTCAGCACAATTTGCGACCGACACTGCTGCGGTTGTGACCGCCGCTGGTGGCCGCGCACTGCTGCTCCCGCGTAGCCTGCCGACGCCCGTTGCCGCCTATGCCCTGCGTGCTCTACACGCGGACGCCGCTGTGGTGGTCACTGCCTCACATAATCCCCCACGCGACAATGGGTACAAGGTTTATCTTGGTGGCCGTGCCGTCTCCGACTGGGGGCAGGGCACGCAGATTGTTCCCCCCTTTGATGCACGTATCCACAATGCGATTGTCGCGGTAGAGTCCGTCGCTTCCGTTCCGCGCGCCGAGCAGGGCTGGGAAATCCTCGGCGAAGATATTGTGGAGAACTATATTGCCTGCGTTGCAGCCCTTGTTGATGCTGGCCCGCGCGATTTGAGGATCGTATTGACGTCGATGCATGGTGTTGGCGGACAGACGATGCTTGACGTTCTTCATCGCGCTGGATTCACCGATGTACACGTTGTCCCCGAGCAACACGAACCCGATCCAGAGTTCCCAACGGTGTCTTTCCCTAATCCTGAGGAGCCAGGCGCACTTGACCTTGCGTTCGCGTTGGCACGGCAAGTGGATGCTGACCTGATATTAGCGAATGACCCTGATGCGGATCGTTGTTCGGTCGCTATTCCTGACGCATCGATACTCCAAGGGTGGCGGCAGCTTAGCGGCGACGAGGTCGGTTCCCTTCTGGGTGAGCAGACAGCACGCCTATGCAGCGGCAATAACGATGCAGTATTGGCTAATTCTGTGGTGTCATCGCGCCTACTTGCCAAGATCGCACAGTACCACGGCGTGTCCTACCAGCATACGCTGACGGGCTTTAAGTGGATTTCGCGTGTGCCGAACCTTGTTTTTGGTTACGAAGAGGCGTTGGGATACTGCGTCGATCCAGCCCATGTGCGCGACAAGGACGGCATTTCGGCCTGCCTACGCTTTGCGGCCCTTGCCGCCACTTGTAAAGCCCAGGGACGCACTGTGGGCGATGAATTAGATGACTTGGCGCGGCGTCACGGCCTCCACGCGACTTCCCCGCTGAGTATCCGTGTGGACGATCTGTCTCTCATTAGTCAAGGGATGGCGAATTTGCGCAACGCCAATATTGAGACGTTGGCTGGTTCTGCGGTAGTGACAGCAGTAGATCTGTCAGATGGGTGGGAAGGTTTGCCTCCCACCAATGGCATGTTATTTATCACCGAGGCTGGGGATCGTGTTGTGGTGCGTCCCTCGGGGACTGAGCCGAAACTCAAGTGTTATTGCGAGGTGATTGTGCCCCTGGCCCAGCAGGTGTCCTTAGAGGCGCCAACGGGTTGCGACCATGCAGCTGGCCAGCACCTCGAAACCGATGGTGCGGCTCAAGGTGTCGCTGTCGGCGACAGTACGGCAGGTGCCGAAAGTACCGCTGGTACTGACAGTACCGCTGCTGCCGAAAGCATTGCCCATGCGCGTGGCACAGCGGCAGCACGTTTGGCCACTGTCAAGGCTGATGTGCGCGCTGCCCTAGGAATCTAGTGGATAGTCTTCAATAACTGTGGCTCACGAAACCTCCCGTTTCGTGAGCCACAGTTATTAGCAGGAGCGACAGATTGCAGGACTACTGAGGTAAACCTTCAAGAATTTGACGGGAGGCTGACAAACCAAGACGGTTTGCGCCTGCCTCGATCATCGCCAACGCTGTTTCCGCGTCGCGGATCCCACCGGAAGCTTTCACGCCAAGACGGTCCCCCACCGTTGCTCGCATCAGCGCCACAGCGTGGGTCGAGGCACCCCCAGCCTTATGGAAACCCGTCGAGGTCTTCACAAAATCAGCACCCGCTGCCTCCGATGCGCGGCAGGCGGCAACGATTTCCTCATCGGTGAGGGCAGCAGATTCGATAATGACCTTCAGCAAAGCACCTCGGCAGGCTTCACGCACAGCACGAATATCCGCCTCAACACCGGCCCAATCTCCCTGCTTGGCCAAGGCAAGATTGATGACCATATCGACTTCGTCAACACCATCCGCCACTGCCTGGGCCGCTTCGGCGGCCTTAACACTCGACTTATGCGCACCTGAAGGGAAACCCGCAACGCACGCCACTTTCAGGCCCGCAGGCACACTGACGGGCAACATATTGGGGGATACACACACTGAGAAGGTACCAAGTTCACGACCTTCAGCAACAAGGGCCGCGACCTGCTCCGCAGTGGCCTCAGGAGCCAAAAGCGTGTGGTCAATCATTGCGGCAACATCTGCTCGACGAGTCATCATTCTCCTTAATCTATTCACGCCTTAACGCGCACTAATGCGTTCAAGGACGACACTGCTGGGCAATTGTGGTGCTTTCGGACCGATAGCAATGGCATCGGCAAGCCCCTGACAAGCCCGATCAAAACGCTCAGGTGTTGCAGTATGCAGGCGAAGGATTGGCTGACCAACAACCACTGTTTCACCAGGTTTCACCAGGATTTCAATACCTGCCTGCGCCTGCACCGGATCTTCCTTACGCGCACGGCCAGCCCCCAGGCGCCACGATGCCACACCTAGCGCCAAAGCATCCATGCCTGTGACATAACCGCTTTCGTGGGCACAAACATCTTGCGTGTGTTCTGCGACCGGTAACGGCGCATCTGGATCGCCACCTTGAGCAGCCACCATAGCGCGCCACTTATCCATGGCACGCCCATCTGTTAAGGCCGCCTCCACGTCAGCATCTGGTTTACCGGCCAAGGTGAGCATCTCACGCGCAAGCGCAAGGGTCAGTTCCACCACATCCCGCGGCCCACCGCCAGCGAGAACTTCCACCGATTCACGGACCTCCAAGGCATTACCAATAGTGCGACCAAGTGGCACGTTCATATCGGTAAGAAGAGCCACCGTTTTCACACCTGCGTCATCACCCAAGTCCACCATCGTTTGCGCAAGCTCACGGGCCTTGTCTACGTCCTTCATGAACGCGCCTTGACCCACCTTTACGTCAAGAACAAGGGATCCTGTTCCTTCAGCAATTTTCTTCGACATAATCGACGAGGCAATCAACGGTACGCACTCGACAGTAGCGGTCGTATCACGCAGGGCATAGAGCTTCCGGTCTGCTGGCGCAAGGCCCGCCCCCGCAGCGCAGATGACGGCGCCAGGACCCGTGCCAAGAATGTCCATAATCTCGTCATTTGTCAGTGCCGCGCGCCACCCGGGGATAGATTCCATTTTGTCGAGGGTGCCGCCGGTGTGCCCCAAACCCCGACCTGAAAGCTGAGGCACCGCCACATCAAAAACCGCCACAAGTGGAGCAAGCGGCAAAGTGATCTTGTCGCCCACGCCACCGGTGGAGTGCTTATCGGCGGTAGGACGCGCAAGCGCCGAAAAATCCATGCGTTCGCCAGAACGAATCATCGCCTGCGTCCACTGGGCTATTTCAGCACGATCCATCCCGTTCAGAAAGATCGCCATAGCTAGGGCTGACATTTGTTCGTCTGCGACCACACCGCGCGTATAGGCGTCAATCACCCAGTCAATTTGTGCGCTGCTAAGACGCTTCCCGTCACGTTTGGCGGCGATCACCTCAACAGCGTCGAATGTTTCAATACTCATCGTTTTATTCCTCAATAGGATCTGCCGTTGCCAGATCACGTGGACCGAATCCGCCTGGCAGGACCTGGTCAATCGTCATACGCCCTGCGGGCATTGCTAAAAGCATCCCTGGTGCAGCGTGTTCATACAGCAGTTGACGGCATCTCCCACAGGGCGAACAGGCGTTGCCTTGTTCGTCAACGCAGGCAAAAGCAACGAGGCGCCCTCCCCCATTGCGGATCAGGTCCGATACCAGCCCACATTCAGCGCATAGCGTCACACCGTAGCCAGCATTTTCAACATTACACCCTGAGACGTAGCGCCCATCGTCAACCAGAGCCGCCGCCCCCACCCGGAACCGCGAATAAGGGGCGTAAGCCATCTCGGCGGCCTCGCAGGCCAGATGGTGCAGACGCGTCCAGGTCGCCTCGTCAATGGCAGGAAAACTCACGGGTACGGCACCCCTTCAGCGGCTGGTGCGCGTACCGCACCAACGAAGCCTGCCACCGCCAAAATGGTGACGACATATGGTGTCATCAGGAGGAATTCTGCCGGTACAGGTGAGCCTACCGCCTGCATGACAGCACCCAAGTTAGTGGCGAAACCAAAGAGAAGAGCCGCAGCCAATGCGCCCTTCGGGTTCCATCGTCCAAGGATCATTGCTGCCAGCGCAATAAAGCCGTTACCAGCGGCCATATCTTTGGAGAACGCAAGGCCTTCACCGACGGTGAAGAATGCGCCACCCAGACCTGCGAAGGCACCAGCGATCAACACATTCTTCCAACGCATCGCATTGACCTTAATGCCAACGGTATCGGCTGCCTTAGGATGCTCACCGCAGGCGCGGGTGCGTAGACCCCATCGAGAGCGGAATAGCATCACTTGGAGGCCAATAACGGCCACAAACATCAGGTACACAAGGATGGTCTGGTTGAACAGGACCGGGCCAATAACCGGAATATCTTTCAGGATGGGGATACCGATACTTGACAGTGGCAGCGCCTTATTCAGGCCTGGCGCATTCTTCAGCTGAGTGGAGAACAGGAAGGATGTCAGCCCCAGGACCAGCATATTCAATACGACACCAACGACGATATGGTCGGCGCGGAACTTGATGGTAAACAGTGCCAGTAGTGCTGCGACAAGGACACCTGCCAGTGGGGAAGCAATCAAGGCTGCAAGGGGTGTGCCCGCTGCTGATGCAACAACGGCACCAAGGAAAGCACCCAGCAGCATTTGGCCTTCAATGGCGATATTAATGATGCCACTGCGTTCACAAATGACACCCGAAAGTGCACCAAAAACCAGTGGCGTGGCAAACATCAGGCCACCACTGAGTAAAGACACGACAGGGAGGACCGATGAGTCTTTACCGGCAACAGTCCACAGAAGGAAGGTGACAACGAAGGCAACGCCAACGATGCCGACAAGCCAACCGTTGCCTTCTTGACGTGCTAGCGCCGCACGGTAAACCAGTACGGTGCTTGCCAAGGCGATTACTGCCAGCACCATGCCAGTGGCAAAGGCCGGTATC
Source organism: Schaalia suimastitidis DSM 15538 (assembly GCF_000429105.1). GTDB lineage: Bacteria > Actinomycetota > Actinomycetes > Actinomycetales > Actinomycetaceae > Pauljensenia > Pauljensenia suimastitidis. Next base: position 57,770 of record NZ_AUBF01000009.1, on the reverse strand, counting down.
GAGTAGCGACCCAGGTCAAACCAGGAAGTCGCTCCTGACAATGATATTTGTGAGGCACCCGTCGATGTGAAGGCCATAATGAAGGTCAGTGCCGTCATAAAGGTGGTGACAATGGGGTCACGCCATTGCACGGGGGCACTGATGGCCTCGGATGTCGCGGATTTCGATGCGATAGCGGCGGTGCTCATGCGCGGCCTCCTTCAGATGCTTCTTTGGCTGGGGCTGCGATCTTTGCGGACGAGGCTGCATCGGCAGCTTTCTTTTCTCGCCGCAGTCGGATGGCCTCGGAAGCGGCAATTAGAAGCACAATGATTGCCTGAGTAATTTGGACGATATCTACCGGGATTTGTGCCGACGACGCCTGCATAACAGCACCACCAGCGCTGAGGCCACCAAAGAGGATACCTGCCAGGACCACACCTAGTGGGGTTGATTTGCCCAACAGCGCAACGGTGATTGCGTCAAAGCCATAGGAGCCCGCCACAGAACCGGTGATGACTTTTTCTGTACCAAGTATCGGCGAAGTACCCGCCAGGCCTGCAAGGGCACCTGACAACACCAGGGTGAGCATAAGTACACGCGGCACGTTAATACCTGCGGTACGAGCTGCAGAGGGGTTGGCACCTGCAGCGCGTAATTCAAAACCGAAGGTGGAGCGTTTTAGCAGCCACCACACAAATACTGCAGCAAGCAGTGCCACGATGAATCCCAGGTGCAGACGGAAGCTTGATCCGAGGATCTGTGGATACCACGCGCTGGACAGGATCTTTTGCGACTTTGAGGGGATTCCGCCTTCGCCATAGAAGAGTTTACGTGTGAGGAGGAATTGCACAAGGAAGACTGCCACCGAGTTCAGCATGATCGTGACGATTACTTCGTTGGCGTGGAGTTTGGCTCGAAGAATGCCGGGGATAAGGCCCCAGAGTGCACCGCCGATGACTGCGCCACAGATCGCGGCAATCATGTGAAGGCCAGCGGGCAACTCCCAGTAGAACCCAATGAATCCGCCCAGAACAGCCCCCATCATCAGCTGCCCTTGCACGCCGATATTGAACATGCCTGCGGTGAAAGACACTGCGATGGCTAGGCCGGCGATGATCAGCGGGACCGAACGGGTGAGGGTTTCAGTCAGTGGTCGGATTGCGCCACTGAAGGTGGGCTGTGTCCAGTCAAAGATTGAGCCTTGGATCAGCGAAGTGAAGAAACCTCCGAAGGCATTGGAAAATGCGGTGAGGAAGTCACTGGGTCGAGCAAAAAAGTATCCTGCGGTTTCTTGGACTTTGGCGTCGAAGATCGCGACGATAAAGGCGCCCAGGATGAGTGCCAAAATGATGGCGCCCGCAATGGTCGTTGTTGACGGATTAAAGAAGCGTTTGAGGAAGGTTGTCACCCAGGTTGGGCCACCTTGTTGTGAGGACGCATCATTTGAGTGGTGCGCGCTGGTGGTCGCTTGAGTATCGGTACTCACTAGGCCTCCTTCGTGGACGCTTGTGCGCGTGCTTCAGTTTCTGGGACGCCCGCCATCATGAGGCCAAGGACGTCGGTTGGTGTGTCAGCGTCGACGATGCCAACGATTTTGCCGCGATACATCACGGCGATGCGGTCTGCTAGGGCAACGACCTCGTCAAGTTCGGTCGAAACGACGAGGACAGCGGTGCCTTTGTCGCGTTCGGCAACAATACGTGCGTGGACGAATTCGATGGATCCAACATCCAGACCACGGGTTGGCTGTGCAAGGAGCAGGACACGCAGTGGGCGCGACAATTCGCGGGCGAGGATGGCCTTTTGTTGGTTGCCACCTGACAGTGTAGAGATAGGGTCGTGAACCGAGGTGACGCGGACATCGAATTCTTCACGTAGTGTCTCTGCGTTTGAGTCGATGACCTTCAGGTTAAGTGACGGGCCTTTGGAGTAGGGCGGCAGGTCGTACTGGTCGAGGATCATATTCTCGGCGATAGAGAATTTGGCAATCATTCCGTCTTCGCTGCGGTCTTCAGGCACATACCCGAGGCCCACGCCAAGGCGTTGGCGGATACTCAATTCGGTGACGTCGTTACCGTCGATTTCTACGTGGCCTGCATTGGGGTGGCGTGAGCCGAGGGTGACTTCGCAGAGTTCGGTTTGCCCGTTTCCTTGGACGCCCGCGATGCAGACGATTTCGCCGCGACGCACTTCCAGGTCAATGTGGTCCAGTGCGGTGGTGCCACTTTCGTCGAGAAGCGATACGCCTTTGTAGGCCAGGGCAACATCGCCCACGGTGGCGGCGTCTTTGTCAACACCCAGGTCGACTGGGCGGCCAACCATCAGACTGGCCAGTTCATTTTCTGACGAGGTGGGGGTGGCTTCGCCGACCACCTTGCCTCGGCGAATGACGGTAATGTGATCCGCAACGGCACGGACTTCACGGAGTTTGTGGGTGATAAGGACGATGGAGGTGCCTGCGGCACGCAGTTCCTTCATGATGGCGATTAATTCATCGGTTTCTTGTGGGGTGAGCACAGCTGTGGGCTCATCCAAGATGAGGACCTTCGCGTCGCGAGACAGCGCTTTGATAATTTCGACGCGCTGCTGAGCGCCCACAGAAAGATCTTCGATCAGCGCATCAGGGTCGATGTCGAAACCAAAACGAGTGGATAATTCAATGACTTTTTGGCGTGCTTTGGCCACATCAAGGAGTCCGCCTTTAGTGGGTTCGTAACCCAGCGCCACTGATTCTGTGACAGTAAAGACAGGGACCAGCATAAAGTGCTGGTGAACCATGCCAATACCTGCAGCAACAGCATCGCCTGGACCGGAAAAATGCTGTGGGACGTCGTCGATGAGGATTTCTCCGGCATCGGCTTGGTACAGGCCGTAAAGGACGTTCATTAGGGTCGATTTTCCAGCGCCGTTTTCGCCCAGGAGCGCGTGTATTTTCCCTGGTTCAACGACGAGGTCAATGTGGTCGTTGGCAACTAAGGGGCCAAAAACCTTGGTGATGCCACGCAATTCAAGCTTCACAAGCGGTTCCTCATTACTGTCTCACGACGACATGCAGGGGCGTCATTGCCACAGAAGCGACATTTACTGCGTACACGTCTATTGGGTTGGCGTTTATCCTACCGAAGTTGCAGGCAAAGTTGCAGGCGCAGGACATAGTGTCCTGCGCCTGTCACTTATTGAACAACCAAATCAGCTGTTGGAGGGGTTGTGAATGGATTCCACAACGAGGGTTCCGTCAGCGATTTCCTTGGAGAGCTGCTCGATCTCTGCCTTGAGTTCGGCTGGGACCTTGTCTTCGAAATCATGGAAGGGAGCCAAAGAGACGCCGCCGTTAGCAACGGTGCCGACGTATGGGTCGGAGCTCCATGAGTCTTCAACGAGGGACTTGATGGTGTCGAATACAGCGTTGTCAATTTCCTTCATGACGGAGGTCATGATGAGGGAACCGAAATCGGGCTTAGTTTCGTAACCATCTGCGTCAACCCAGATGACACTGGCTTTGCCGGTTTCTTGTGCGGCAGCAAGTGCGCCTTCACCAACGGGGCCTGCAACGGGGAGGATGATATCGGCACCCTGTTCGATGAGCTGGGTAGAGAATTGCTTGCCCTTGGGGGTGTCGGAGAAGTTACCAACGGCCATGCCGTCCTGCTTTTCCTTGTCCCAGCCCAGAAGTTCAACATTGGTGCCCTTGACCTCGTTGTACTTCTTAATGCCGTCTTGGAAACCGTCAGCGAAGATGGCAGTCGAGGGAATATTCATGCCAAGGAAGGTGCCGACCTTACCAGTGGAGGTCATACCTGCGGCAGCGTAGCCTGCGAGGAAGCTGGCTTCGGCAGTATTGAATACCAGTGCCTTGGAGTTTTCTGGGGAATCAGCAAAACCGGAGTCAACAAGAGCGAATTTCACGTTCGGGTTTGCTACTGCAGCTTCGTTCATGGCGTCTGCCATGAGGAAGCCAACGCCGATGATGATATTGCAGCCCTGTTGGATTTGTGCGGCAATATTGGGGCCGTAGTCTTCGCCAGAGGATGATTCAGAGTAGGCAACTTCAATGCCAAGTTCGGCTTTGGCTTGTTCCATGCCCATCTTGCCGGATTCGTTGAAGGATTTGTCTTCGAAGCCGCCTTCATCGGAAACCATGCAAGCTTTGATGGTCGAGGTGGTGGTTTCGGTGGTGTTAGTCGCGGTGGAAGTGTCGGTTGTTGTCGCTTCCGGTGCGGCGCCACAGGCTGCGAGAATCAGTGCAGCGGATGCAGCTGCGGCTGCAAGCTGGATGGATTTCTTCACGGTGTCGGCCTCCTGGGATCACTGTCGTGGGTGGTCAGTCGGCGGAAGAGTGTTCCGCCATAGCATTCAATCGTAGATGCAACTGAGGGGATCTGTGGCCTTCGTAACCGTTTTGCAACCGTTTACTTAATAGGCATCACATCTTGACATCGACTATCTTGAAGACATGACGCCTGCGCCTCATAACGACACACCAGATGAAGTCGATCGTATCGTTGACTCGTGGGCCCGCGAACGCCCCGATATGGACACCTCTCCCATGCTGGTGCTCTCGCGCGTGTCACGCCTGGCCCGCCATCTTGACTTAGAGCGACGCGCAGCCTTCGCGGACCATGGCCTTGAACCCTGGGAATTTGATGTCTTGTCGGCACTTCGACGTGCCGGCAGCCCTTATGCACTCACACCAGGCGCGCTCATGGCTGAGCTTTTAGTGTCCTCAGGAACGATGACGAATCGGATTGACCGCCTTGAGGCACAAGGGCTTGTCGACCGTTCCCGCAGCGCGGAGGATCGTCGCACGGTCACCGTTACCCTGACCGACCGTGGGCGAGAACGTGTAGATGGCGCATTGGAAACGCTCCTTTCCTGCGAACGACATATTCTGTCGGCACTTCCTCCTAGTGACTTGGAGCAACTTGGGATGCTGTTGCGGCCACTACTGCTTCCCTTTGAAGCGCCCGCTTCATAGAAAACACCCCGTCATAGATACACCTCCACACATCACACAGGCAGGGGCACTAAGGTCATTATCTTCACCCGCGCAAATGGACACGTACCCCTTCAAATCCGTTGGCAAGTGTGAAAGCAGCAGAGGGGTTCCGACTGTCGTCGGAACCCCTCTGCTGTGCGGAACTGCTGACACAGTCCTGCATGTCGCACCATTTAACGTGCTTCGTATGAGAGGCAGTCGGCGGTATGTGCACCGACACGAATAGCTTCAGCAGTGCACTCCAATCCCGAGTTGTGGGTGCAGTCAGCCATTTGGCAGGCACCAACAAAGGTGGAGGCGTCTTCCATACCACCTTTGATGGACAAAGGAATGAAGGTTGTGCAGGTCTGTGCGTAGCCGATGGTGACGGCTGCTGCACCGCAGTGCTTGGTCTTGTTGTATGAGCAGCTATCGACAGAGCAGTCGACAATCAGGGGAAGCGTGGTCGCCATTTCTGTTCCCTCCAGCGGTATTTTTTAATTACGTAAGCCCTGGTGACTTACCCTCATTTACCAGTGAACACTATCGACACACCACACAGCCACAGCACCTAAATAAATGCAGGTCAAGATGGATTTTCCAGCACGGGCGATTGTGGGAGTTCCAGATTAACCACTTGCCCTAATTCAGTGTGATCAAAATAGGCAATTTACGCTAAATCAACGTCCAATATTTCATTCAAGTAGTTCCGCGGCTTCCAACCATGCGATTTCACATTCCTCAATGTCCTCACGTAATGCGTCGTGGCGAGCAGAAAGCGCAGTTAATTCATCCAAAAGACCCGCCTGAGTCGCAACCGCACGCGAAACAACGGCCATGCGTTCCTCGACGCTACTGTATTCGCCTCGTAGCTTCTCTAGACGCCGTTCAAGCCTGTCGGCTTCCTTCTTGGCTGCTCGCCGCTGTGCAGAATCTGATGGTGTTTTACCGAACTTGCCGAGCATGCTGTCACCATCGTCCACACCGCTTTCAGAAGGAGCAAGGTCAACGCTGCGTGAGGCCTCGGCACGCAAAGCAAGGTATTGCTCAACGCCACCGGGCAATGCCCGTAATGCGCCATCACCCAGCAACGCCACTTGATGATCAGTCACTCGTTCAAGGAGATAGCGATCGTGACTGACCACGACCAGGGTACCTGGGAATGCGTCAAGCAGATCCTCCATCGCCGCCAACGTATCAGTGTCAAGATCGTTGGTCGGCTCGTCAAGGAGCAACACATTCGGTTCCGACATCATTAGCCGCATCAATTGAAGGCGACGCCGCTCACCACCAGATATTTCGCCAACACGACTCCACGCGCGTTCACGGGTAAAGCCCATACGCTCGGTCATTTGCGAGGCGGTTACTTCCTTCCCGCCAACCGTCACGACCTGCGCAACGACCGCCACCGCCTCGACAACGCGCATATCGGCAAGGGCATCAAGTTCGTGCGTTTCCTGCGACAACGTGGCAATACGCACCGTTTTTCCGCGTTTCACGCGACCAGTGTTGGGCATCATATTGCCACGCACAAGATTGAGGAGGGTTGTTTTTCCCGCACCGTTGACGCCCACAATACCAACCCGTTCCCCAGGGGCAAGGCGCCAGGTGATGTCATTCAAAAGTGTGCGTTCCCTGCCGACCTCGTCGGTAAAGGAAACAGTCACCGACTCAAGGTCCACCACATCTTTACCTAAGCGAGCACTGGCCATGCGCACTAATTCAACCGTATCGCGTGGCGGCGGCACGTCGGCAATGAGCGCCTCAGCGGCGGCGATATGAAATTTTGGTTTCGATGTGCGGGCGGGTGCGCCGCGTCGCAGCCACGCTAACTCTTTTGTCAGCAGATTCGCGCGTTTTTGAGCTGCTACGTCTGCTTGGCGGGCCCGTTCCGCGCGGGCGAGGGTGTAGGCGGCGTATGAGCCATCATAGATCTCTACGTGTCCGGGGATTTGTGGACGTGACCCACCCGGGTCGATCCCAGGAACAACCTCCCAAATATGTTCACATACGGCGTCAAGGAACCAGCGGTCGTGTGTGACGGCAAGTAATGCGCCGACGGCACCTGGGCGGGCAAAACGCGCATTAAGGTGGGCTGCAAGCCAGGCGACGCCTTCAACGTCTAAATGGTTCGTGGGTTCGTCAAGACACACAACGTCAGCCTCGCATGCAAGGACTTTTGCCAGCGCGACGCGCCGTTTCTGTCCACCAGACAGAGTGTCGATACGCGCCGAAAGGTCGAGGCCACCGAGGAGGCCCGTATGGATATCCCTAATCGTCGGATTTGTTGCCCACTGGTAGTGCTCAAGACCAGGGTGGATTGCCTCAATCACGGTGTCACTACCGCTCAGGGTATCGTGCTGGTCCAGCATCGTTATCTGCAGTCCCTCACGGGTGACCAGACGACCGCCATCGGGTGCGACACGACCGGCAATCAGGCGCAGAAGGGTTGATTTTCCCGCGCCATTTGGGCCGAGGATGCCGATACGTGAGGAATCCTCAACGCTGACGTTGACATCGGCAAGAAGGTGTCGTGACCCTGCGAGCGCAAAAAGGTCTTGTGTGCCAAGAAGATGAGCCATTTTAATACTGCGCACTTTCGATCCGTGCGCCCACTGCTGGACCCGAGGTAAGTGCAACGGCGCTCACCTGCGGAGCCTGAGTCAGGCGCATCGCCACAGCCCTTGCGTCATCTGAGGTGGTGCATAAGGCGGCTACGGTGGGACCTGAGCCCGACAGGACAACACCGATCGCCCCCGCGTTGCGGGCCGCTTCCACGGTTGCTGCCAATTCTGGACGCATCGCGATAGCGGTCGTCTGCAGGTCGTTGTGGAGGTGGGGAGCAAGCGCTTCGGCGCTGCCCGTGAGAGCTCCAATGACCTGTTCAGACGGCTTTTCGAGGCGCGACCAAGCTCCTCCGGGGCCACCTGCGGCGTCGAGGGCGCGAAATACTTCTGGGGTTGACAGTCCCTGGTGAGCCATTGCGAATACCCAGTGATGGCAGGGGTCTGTGGTTTCGTGGGCTTGAGTCAGGACCTGCAGATGGTCACCGCGTCCGGTACCCAGAGCGATACCACCGACGAGGCAGGCGGGCACATCAGCACCGAGGGTGCGCCCGATCACTTGGAGTTCCTCGCCGTCCAAGCCCAGGTCCCATAGCTCGTTACAGGCAAGCAGTGCGGCGGCGGCATCTGCAGACCCGCCGGCCATGCCGCCCGCCATAGGTACGCGTTTGTCGACGGTGATGGTCAGTCCTGCTGCAGTCTGTGCCCACGGGGTTGCCATGGCGAGGCGTTGGAGGATTTTCGCAGCGCGCACAGCGAGGTGTTCATTGGGTGGCAGTGTCGCCAGTGCCGCAGTTGTGCGCTGATCACATGTGCCGTCAGGGAGGTAAGCGGTTGTTTCGACACTGATCCCTGGCTGGCGTTTCGTGCGCACAGTCACGGTTTCACGAATATTGACTGCCTCAAAGACGGTCACCAGCGGGTGGTAGCCGTCATCGGTCGGCGCCCCTACGTGCAAGGTGAGATTGACTTTCCCTGGGGCTGATGCGGTGACTTCACGCATGAGCATGGCCTCGCGATCCCTGTGTCACTGCAGGAGCAATGACGCCCTCAGCACGTAGATCAAGAAGTGCACGACCGATGCGGACAAATTGTTCAATTCCCAGTGTCTCGCCACGAACCGACGGGTCGACATCAGCTTTTTCCAGCAGAAGGTTGGCCGCCTCGGTACTACCTGCCCAGGTCCGCATTGCTGCGCGCAGGGTTTTGCGTCGCTGCCCAAAAGCAACATCGCACACTTCGAATGTTGCGAGGCGTAGGGCTTCGTCACCTCGCGGCTCGTGATTTCTGCGCAGCCGGACAAGGGCGGAGTCAACATTGGGGACGGGCCAAAAGACGCTGCGGCCAATGGTTCCAGCACGTTCAGCCTGCCCATACCAGGCTGCTTTCACCGATGGGACACCGTAGGTTCGGCTTCCTGGTTGCGCGGCGAGGCGGTCTGCAACTTCTGCTTGGACCATCACGAGGACGTCAGTCAGCGTGGGGAGGTGTTCCAGCATCGACAGCAGAACGGGGACAGCAACGTTATAGGGAAGATTTGCCACGAGTTTATTGGGGGCAATCGTAGCCTTTGCCTCGCTCCCATCCTGTTCGGCCTGTAGCTGGTCAGGGATCAGGTCATTGACGCTGCGCACGGTCATGGCATCGCGAAGGACCACAGAAAAACGCGAAACCGCCTCGGGCATACGGGCGCGCACGGTTTCGGGCAGCGCGAGCGCAAGTGGTGGGTCGATCTCAACGGCACGCACATGCGCACCTGTTTCTAAGAGAGCCAGGGTCAGGGACCCTAATCCTGGGCCAACCTCAATGACATCATCGGTTGCCACGACTTCCGCCGCGCGGACGATCCGACGCACCGTTCCAGCATCGTGAACAAAGTTTTGTCCTAAGACTTTGGTGGGTCGTATCCCCAAGGCATCAGCGATGGCTTTGATTTCAATTGGCCCCAAAAGCCCGCTGTCGGATGGCTGTGCACCTGGAGGCAGGGTGGCGTCGAGGCGCCGATTCTTATGCGGCTTGGGGCTGGCTGGTGGTACTGGGGTCACAGATAAAGTCTAGTGGACACGATGGGGGTCGCCGCACCTGCACGTGTGCTGCGCAGGATCAGTACCATCCCACAGAATTCGAGTGAGCAAGTGCGCCGCAAGGCGTACCGTAACGACCCGCAATATATCCCAGACCCCAGGTAATTTGGGTAGCGGGGTTTGTGCGCCAGTCAGCACCTGCCGAGGCCATCTTCGACCCTGGCAGTGATTGCGGAATACCGTAGGCGCCTGAGGATCGGTTTTCAGCGTAGGGATTCCATCCGCTTTCACGCTGCCACAGCACGACGAGGCATTGGAATTGCGAGTCATCCCAGCCGCGGGCCGCTACCATCGTCTGGGCGATTGCCTTGGGGTCTTCACCGGAGTACACCAGTGGCACACCCGCAGACATGGCGGCAGCTGCCGCCTCAGAGGAATCGCTATCGCCCACAATGGCGGCAATTTCTGCCGATGTCGACAGGGTCCCCAGGCGTGCACGGTAACGGATTGACGCATTACCGTTAGCCTCGGTACCTTCTTCCAATGTGGCCTTCGGGTCGATGCCTGCCGCGATGAGCGCTTCAGGGGTCACTTCCTTGGTGCCGACCAGCACTACTTCGTTGACCGCTTCGGTGGTGCTACGGGTGCCGGTTTCTACCAGGTGTGTATCTTGCCCGTTGACTGTTTCGTGCCATACGTCTTTTTCGGTGATGCCCACGACACCTGCTGTTTGGACTACGCGTTCGCCTTGGAATAGATCAGTACTGGGGGTTTCAGTGACAGAGAATGGGGTTTCTTCGGTGCGTACGGCAGCACCTCGTTGTACTTGGTCAACATTGATGTGCAGGCCGGCACTGTCATAGCTCACGGTCACGCGATCAATGGGGGACACAGTAATGCCCGCGTTTTCTAGGGCTGTACGTGCATCAATGCCAGGTTCAGCGGTAATAAGTTGATCGGTGTTGGCAACGGAGACGTTAATGGATTTCGTGGTGGCAACCAGTGGAATGGGAGTTCCACGGCTAGCTGAACGATCGGCGGCTAGGTGGATTGAGTTACCGAAGCTGCCCGCATCAGTAAGGATTGCCTCAGCATTGGCGGCGGTGCTCCACACGGTTTGCGCCTGCCCGTCAATAGTGAGGGTGTAGGGGTGCGCTGTGCGGACAACGACGACATCACCGTCGCCAACGGTTTCGTTAAGGGCTGGCAGGACAAGGTCATGGGCGCCTACTGTGATACCAGCAGCATCAAGGACGCCACCTGCCGTATCTTGCCAGGTCGTTACTGGCATTGCAACACCGTCAATTTCCAGGGTAACTTCGGACTTGGAGGCGATCACATCTGCTGCTGCGGTGCCGACGATGAGAAGCGAGGCGGCAGCTGAGCAGGCCAGCACCCATCGGCGGGTGGGCTGGTAGCGATCGAGTATCGTCTCAAGCACGGGCATATAACTCCTGTAGTCCTGCCATTTCTGGCTCCACGCGTTGCGCGGACATAGCGATTGTAATCGTTTCGTTATAAACGTGAAAGGTGAATGAAAGGCTGCACGTTGTCGAGGCACGAAATCCGTACAGCCTTTCACCACTGTATCTATGACGCTAGGGACGACACAGTCGCCGTCATTGCACTAGCGCAATGGCAAACTCAGAGCAGGCCGAGTTTAGCTGCGCAGGCGGGCCACTGCCCCCAACCGGAACGTGCCTGCAGGATCTGAGCGCGCATCGTTTGTTCCTCAGCACTTGCCTCTGAAGGCAGGCCTGTACCGCCCACGGAACGCCACGTGGGCAAGGAGAATTGATACATGCCGTAGTAGCCGTTACCGGTATTCGTCGTTGGATTGCCACCTGATTCGCAGCGTGCCAACGCGGCCCATACGTCACCTGACGCTACGGTCGTGCTTGAGGTTGTCGTAGATGTGGACGATGTCGTGGTTGCCGCTTTCGTACCGACGGCCACGATCTTGTTCACGGGCTCGGTTCGTTCTTCCGAGACCAAGACGTCCACTGTATTGACACCATTGACGCTTTGACGGTAGTAGGTGCGATTCACACTGCCGTTGGCCCCTTCTTGGAGGACCTTCGTCGTGCCCACGGTGAGGGTGTCGTCTTGACGTTCTTCAGTGGTGAACGCCAGTTCTTCTGTTTCAACGACAGTGCCGCGCATGACACGGGTGACATTTACCGTCAGTGTTTGGCCTTCACGGGTGAAGGAAACCTGGTCGATAGGCGAGGCGGTGACACCTGCTGCTGCAAGTATTTCGTCAGTGGTTGCGGTAGGTTCAACGTTGACGATAACACTTTGTCCGTCAGCGTTGACCACGATACCTTCGCTTGTTGCCTGAAGTGGAAGCTGTGCACGTTCTGTGGAACGGTCAGCAGGCATGGCAACCGTCGCCCCGTCAGCCAGGACATCACCGATCACGTCGGAGATATTGGTTGCGGTAGACCATGCGGAGACATTCTCACCATCAATGGTCATGGAGTATTCGCTTGCTGAACGTACAACAACGGTGTCACCGTCACTGACTGTTTCAGCCAGAGCTGGTGCCACTTGGTCGTGCTGACCAAGATTAATACCTGCGGTTGAGAGTGCGCCTTGGACATCGGAAAAGAACCCGGTGACTGGGACGCTGACGCCATCTACTTCGACGACTACTTCACGATGGGCAGCTATCGCACCTGCTGAGGCGATAGCGATAATGGCTGCAGCGGATGCTGCTGAGGCGGTGAGGACAGTACGTCGCGTGGGGCGTCGCAGGTTCATATAACTCCAGACCTTGTAGGAAGCACTCGTGTCCTCCGGCACGCTGGGTGTTGCGGTATCAGCTGATACTACGGTGCTCTGTCGCCTTCCACGATACTGGGTTCACACCGAGGCGGCGAGAGAAAGTGCCCAGCGTCACGCGGAGGAAGCCGCTTGTCATGGGCCTTTTCGTCACCACAAAGCCACCTGATATCGCTACCACACACCATAAACACGCTGCGCATTATCCATCAGGGTTACACAGCATTCTTCCTCGTGAAGGCCCCAAAGTTCGGTGATCGCACGGACTGTATGAGCCATCACGTAGGAGGCATTGGGGTGACCACGATGAGGCACAGGTGTGAGATAGGGCGCGTCTGTCTCGACAAGTACCAATTCACGCGGAAGGCGCATCAGCGCCTGACGCAGATCATTATTCGCAGGGTAAGTCAACGGACCAGCAAAGGAGGCATACCACCCATGTTCAGCGAGCACCTCGGCCATCAGCGCATCCCCAGAATAACAATGGAAGACAATGGTCTGGTCTTTGTCAGCATGGGCACGCAAAATGTCAATCGTGTCGCCATGGGCATCCCGATCATGGATTTGCAACGGCAAGCCTGAGCGCCGAGCCAATTCAATGTGGGCAATAAAAGACTGGGTTTGGGCGACCCGCCCTTCTTCAGCGGTGCGGAAATAGTCCAAACCGCTCTCCCCCACAGCAACCACCGCCGGATCACCCAGACGTGCCTCAACCTCAGCTATGGCCTCGTCCAGCGGAATGTGATGCTCACGTCGACGCGGAGCTAAGCCGTCAGGGGATGGCTCAGCGTGTCCAGCGTGGAGGGCCGCCTCGTTCGGATGCAGCGCCAGCGCCACTTTAACCATCGGGTATTGGCGCGCCAAGGCTAAACTCGGGTCGAATTCAGGGATTTCGCACGCGCTTGTCACCATGTGTGTGACGCCAACGTCTTCAGCACGCCGCAATTGCTCGGCAACAGACAGTCGAATACCGCTGGCGTTGGGGATTTGCCCATCATGCACAGGAAGGTGCGTATGGTTATCCATCACAGGTGCCGCCAATGACTGTGACGGCTCGGGCCACACTCGGCTCTTTTTTGCGCACACCGTCAGTTGCCCTGCGCTTTCGGCGATACCATCCGCAGTGGTGGGCGCGTCGCCTCGAAACGGTTGACGTGGTCGTCCGATGCGTAACCAAGCGCGAAGCCTGTCATCAACCCATAGTGTTTGGGGATATCCCACTCGGCATCAACGGGACGACGCCAAATGGCAAGGCTCCCAAGACCGCAGGTATCCAGGCCACGAGCTTTAGCTGACAGCATGAGGGTGGCCAGCATGATCCCAGCGTCGTGCGCCGAAAATGGTTGGAAATCTTTGTGAATAAAGACAAAACCGACGACGGGCGCACCGAAAGCAACGAAGTTGCGCCGGTTCTGGTCGTCACGGGCCTGTGTGTCGCCTCGTTGAATCCCCAAATGCGAATACAGGCCAACACCTACTTCGACGCTCGCGGGACGTAGATCCTCGGGATACTTCGCGGTGACAGGGAAGTCACCATCTGGCAGTTGCCTTTTGGCCACCATTTTTGCCATCGCGACAGGGTCTTTATGCTGTGCTTTCAGTGAGGCGTCGAATTCGGCGACGTAGGCCGCTTTGATGCGTTCTGCTTGCTCCCCTGTTGCTATGGCCAGCATATACGGTCGGGTATTCGACCAGCTTGCTGCAGTGCGCGCATCGTTGAGGATCGCCTCGAGAACCTCAGGGGCAACAGGGTCCGGACGAAAATCGCGGACGGAACGGCGTGAAGCGGCGAGAGCGGAAAATATGTCAGCATCCATAGTGTTCAGGATAGTCCTCTTGGTTACTCTGAACGCAATGCTTCGACCGGATCTGCTTTCGCTGCTTTACCAGCAGGCAGCAGGCCAGCAAGCAGCGTCAAGCCAACAGAGATTGCTACCAAGATGGCTGCGGCAAGAGCAGGCAGTTGGGCGATGCCCGACACATCGTAAAGATTTTCCACTATCGCATTGGCGGGGATGGTCAGCAGGTACGTGATACCAACACCGATAGCTCCGGCGAGCAGGCCAACAAGGACCGTTTCAGCGTTAAATACCGACCGGATGTCGCCTTTGGAAGCGCCAATGGAACGCAGGATCCCAATTTCTTTCTTCCGTTCCAGAACTGAAATATAGGTGATGATGCCGATCATAATGGAGGACACCACCAAAGAGATGGCGACGAACGCAATAAGCATGGCTGAGATCATGGCGATGATATTGGTGATGGAACTCATGAGTAGCCCCACCATATCGGTGTAGGTAATGACCTTGTCGTCGTGACCAGCAGTGCGTGCCTGCTCGTTGTACTCATCCAAGATGCTTTTCACTGCGTCCTTATCGGCAAAGGACTGAGGGTAAATATTGATTTGCGAAGGGTCGGTCAGATCGGCGTACCCTAGGCGTTCAAGGTTGGTGCTGTAGCTAGCTGCGCGCGGTCGCATCATGGACGTCATTAGTGACGAAAGTTCCTCAGGGTTCATCTTGCTTTGGAATGCTTCAGCGAATTTGCTTTCATCAACTTTGAAGGCCGACGTCATCACCGTGCTCATCTGTGCCATTGACGCTTCAATTTGTGAGGCGATCTGTGTTTGAAGGCCCGTCATCATTGTGGTGATGGATTGCTCCATCACAGCGGCCATCTGCGCCCCCATCATCTGCTCGATCATGGCTGAGATTTGGGTGCCCATCTGTTGAGTGAGGGCGGTGGTGACCTGTTCTTGGACGGCGGTAACCATACCCTGAACCGCTGGGTCTTCACCGAGGGCTGCCACGAGGTTCGTGCCCAGTTTTTCAGTGTCGATGATCTGACTGTTACCCAGAACGTCACTGATCCGCGTGACGACACTCTCCTGCGCGAAATACTCCTGCGCAAGTTCTTGCACGGTCTTGCCATTTCCTGCATTGTCATTCTGGTAGGCAAGGAAGCCGGTGAACAGTTCTTGTCCCAGGTTTGCTAGTGTCTCGGGGGCGTTTTGCCCAAGGACACCGTCACCAACGGCGCTGTTCAGTACGTTGACCCAGTCAATGGAGGCCAGTTGCGGGAATTGATCAGCGAGCGCAGTGGTGTCGATAGCGCCCAGGTCAATGGCCGTAAAGGCAGAGGTGTCCATGGTCGGCATCGGCAGGGTAGAAAAATCAATACTCGGCATGGATGTGGGTGCTGCTGCCAATGCGGAGGTGTCGAAACTGCCAAAGTCCATGGCACTCATTGCTGTGCTCAAGGCGTTGGAATCGAAGGTGAATGCGGCAGAAATCTTTTCTTCGTCAATGGAAAAGAGGGATTCCATATCGAAGTTGCTGCTTCCAGCGCTGCCTTCTTTTTCCTCTTCGGCGAAGGTTTTCCCCGTGAAGACGTTGCGTGTGGGGTCTGCCTGTTGGGCTTTGACGATGGCTGATTGGGTGGCATAGTCCACCAAGTGCGTGGTGAGGTCGGCAGTGTAGTACAGGCCACTACTGAGGGTTGCTTCCTTTGATTCTGGTTTTGCTTTGACGACCCCCACCACAGAGATTGTTTCACCGTTGTCGATCAGGGTCTTCATGCGGGTGTTGTCATCGCTTCGGTCAACCCAAATGGCACGTTCAGCGTCGTGCACGTACAGGTCGGAAGCATGTACGAGGCGGAATGTCACGTTGAGCATTTCGTCGAGGCTGTATTGCCGACTTGCGCTCGGCGTAGCTGCATCAGTTGATGCAGTAGTGGACGTACTGCCGTTTTTCCCAGTGCGTTCGTCGATGAGTTTTTTCAGCTCCGAACAGTCACGTATCCCCATGTTGCATTCGACATTTTCTTCGATCGTGCCATCAGCGGAAAGCACTAGCACGACTTCATTGGCTGAAGTTGGCCAGTGGCCCTTGAGGACGTCGTATTCGTTTTCGTATAGGGCCTTTGTTTCGGGTAGCTGGTGGAAGGTGGGGGCGCTAATGGAACTATTGACGACAGGTCCCAAAATATTCGTCAGATCAATACCTTCCCCAAGGGTTGAGGGGTTGACTTGCCGAATTGTGGTGGTGTCTGGAAGGTACAGTTGCGGCGTCACGTCGTAGCTGTATTCGATGGCGTCCACGTGGCTATCGATACGTGACCCGTCGGTTTTAAAGAAGGTACGCAACGATTTGAGGTCGTTGACGCTGACGTTGTCTAGAGTTTCTTCCAAGCGGGCGGCGCTTGCAACAGTGGTGATATTGGTTGTTTCGCTTTCTTGCGCCTCATTGCCTGTGTCAGAGGACGACTCTGCCGGGCCAGCCGAAAATGCGCTAAATGCGGCCGCCATATCCGTACCCGCTCGGTTGATGGTCAGTGGGTATGCGGAGAGCATTTCCTCTTCGGTTTGGGCAATGTATTCATTCACACCGTTGGCTAATGCGAGGATGGCGGCAATGCCGATAATGCCAATGGAGCCTGCTGTTGAGGTCATAATTGTGCGACCTTTTTTGGTGAGCAGGTTGTTGAAAGACAGTGACATTGCCGTGAGGAACGACATGGATGTTTTACGTGTTACTTTTGCTTGCCGCAGGTCTTCCACGCCAGGGATATACGGGTCAGTGTCAGCGATGACTTGGCCGTCAGCAAGTTCCACGATGCGTGTGGCGTAGGTATGGGCAAGTTCGGGGTTGTGGGTGACCATAATGACGAGGCGGTCACGCGCCACCGCTTTGAGCAGGTCCATTACCTGCAAGGAGGTCTGCGAGTCGAGGGCGCCCGTCGGTTCGTCGGCAAGGAGGATTTCCGGGTCGTTCACTAGGGCACGGGCCAGTGCCACGCGCTGCATTTGTCCGCCCGACAATTGGTTGGGTTTTTTGTGAATGTGGTCCGCTAACCCTACTTCGGTGAGGGCTTGGATGGCACGGCGTTTACGTTCAGCACGGCCCACACCCGACAGCGTGAGAGCCAATTCGACGTTGGCAAGTACGCTTTGGTGGGGTATGAGGTTATAGGCTTGGAAGACAAAACCAATGCGGTTATTACGGTAGGTGTCCCAGTCTCGAGCGCGGTAGTTTTTTGTGGAAATACCGTCGATCAGTAAGTCGCCAGAGTCGAATTGGTCAAGGCCACCCACCACGTTCAGCATCGTGGTCTTGCCGGAGCCTGATTGACCGAGGATTGCGACGAATTCATTGTCCCGAAAGGCAAGGTTAATGTCGTTGAGGGCAACCTGCGTGAGGCTGGCGGTGACGTAGGCCTTGGTGATACCCCGTAATTCAAGCATGATGCTGCTTCCGTTAGTGTTGATGTCTGTACTAACTGTGCCTGACTTTGTGGCGCTCGGCTATTGGGGTTTCCCCTGTGGAAGCCCTGAGAGGTCCCTAGTTCATGCGAATGCGCTGTCTTCTGGGGTGTCGTAACCTAGTCGTGATATTCCTCAAGTGTTCAAGGAGTGAAGTGGTGTGGCACCACCCTTAGTTCACAAACGTGTTCTTCCATGGTCACCCGTATGGCCGTTGGTGCGGGACCTCTACGTCGATTCCTTTCCCGCCGAGGAACGTATCCCACTGACGTACTTGGCCCTATGTGAGCTATTTCGTCCTTCCTGCCGCTTCTTGGCGTGGTTTCTTGGCGACACATTCGCTGGTCTCACATTCACATTTCGTCGCCGCGATGTCACGCTGTTGCTATTCATTGCGGTGGCACCTGATATGCGATCAAGTGGTGTGGGAGCGCAGTTGTTGCACTTGGTGGCGCAGCCACGTCCCGGAGGCGTGACGGTGCTTCAACTGGAACCGCGCGACGCCTCGGCCCCTAATGCCGCGCAACGCGAGCGCCGCCATAATTTCTATGTGCGCAACGGGTTCCGCACATCATCCCTTGTGTCAATTGAGGCTGGAGAATGCTATGCCACGATGCTTCAGGGACGTGACTTAGACGCTGCCGAATTTGAAGCGGTCCTTAAAGCTCTGATGTTGGGGACACGGTCGGTACAGGTACGCCATCCGTAGGTGACCATGCCGACACGAGGCGGTTACTGCACGCGCATATGCGTGCGGACAATGTTGTGTCCAAAAGCGTGAAGGTAGCGCAGCGCAACGTAGCTGACCATCAGGCACGCGATAACGACCTGTGCCCACACGAGTGCGTCGACGGCCTCGGCAATGACATAGCCCGCATCCCGCAGCGCGGCAACGGCACCTCGTAACGCCGTGGCGCTGATAACGAAAGGGAATGTCATTGCCGCATAACTGGGGTAAAAAGGCAAGCGAAGAAGCCCGGGCAGTTGCGTGAGGACAAAAAGGTAAAGCCCTTGGGCCACCACAATAAGGATGAGGACGAGCCACGGCGCAGGCTGTGGTGATAACGCCAGGTAACCGGCAAGGATCAGGCTCATTGGTGCGGCGAAAATACAGGTCAATGGGCGAACCGCTTCGGGCACAGGCAGACGGTGGTGACGCACGGCCAAGGCGACGAGGATCGGCACTACGCTGAGGGCTGCAAAACCGAGGCTAAGCCAGCCTGCTACCTCGGCTCGGACGGTGGGGCTGGTGACAGCCGCGACTGCAACGCCGACGTAGCAGATGAGGTATGCGGTTGTGACATCGCCGAGGCGCCGGTGACGCACGTGGTAGAAGGTGAACCAGACGATGAGGAGTGTGTGGGCAGCAACGGCCACGCACCACGCCGCAAAAGCCAGCCGTTGCGACCAGTGTGCAATATAGGTGGATAGCTGCATGAGGGCCATACACCACGTCGCTGACACACCGGCAAGGATTGGGCTGGTCAGGTCACGACCGATTGACGCGACATTTGTGACCAGACGCAAGCAGATGAGGGTGAAGAAGAGTGCGGCGCAGGTGCCCGCAATCCCCCAGGCCGGTATCGAGTAGCTTTTGAGGAGGTTACCTAGGGCCGCAAATCCAAGGGCGACACCTGCAGTGGGGATGGGGACGGAGTGAAAGAAGGTGCGCATCTGTCATTTCTTTGAGTACTCGGTAAGCTCCTCTCACTGTACTCCTGGGGGTGCTATTGGCACATTCAATACCCTATTTGCCTACCACCCAGATGCCAGATCTGGTGCTTCCTTGTCGCAAGAGACGGCCTTCTTCTTTCAGTTCGGCAACGAGGCGTTCTGCACTTCGCTTCGAGCATCCGAGGTGTTGTGCAAGCTGCGACACGTTGGAGTCGCCATGCTCGCGAAAGAAGTCAAGCGCCTTGGATTGAAGCAACTTTTTCTCGTTTGCGGGGCTGACAAATGGCAGGATCGACTCACGGATCGCCTCCAGCATGAATTGGACGAAGCACTCAGGCGACCCCGTCGCCTCCGATTCAGTGAACGCCTTGTAGTAGTCCTGTTGTCGCCTCCTGATTGCGCTTTCGATGGGCAGCCATGCGAGCATAGGTCGCCACCTAGAAAGGAGCAGTGTGTGCCACATCCTTCCCACCCTCCCGTTGCCGTCGGAGAAAGGATGGCAAAACTCGAACTCGAAATGGAAGACACTGGATGCGAGAAGGGGGTGCATGCCTGTTTCTCTGAGCCACGTGAAGATATTAGTCATCACTTCGGGGACGTATGTCGCTGGGGTGCCCGTGTGAACGAGGGAATCGCCATCGAATACACCGACGTTTCCGTTGCGGAAACGTCCTGCGTCGGGAATTAACCCCTCCATCATGGTGCGGTGAGCGCTTAGCAGGGCATCGATAGAATACGGGTCCAACTCGAAGATCAGGTCGTAGGCGCGCTTGGCATTTGCGACCTCCAGAACGTCACGCCTATCCCCCAGGACACGTTTGCCGTCAAGGATGGCAGTTACTGTCCGTTCGTCAAGCTTATTACCTTCGATCATGAGGGAGGAATGGATCGTCTTGATCCTGAGCTCTCGATGCAGCGTGGGACTCTTGAGCAACGGCGCCTGTGGGGAGATCATGCCTATGAACTCTGCAATCTCCATGCACAGTGTATCTATCGCATCGTTGCGTTGGAAAGGCGGTTCGTATGCCATGGCGCACCCTTTCTTTACCGCCAAAATTATACCGCCGATGGCGGTAATCGAGAGGGGTATTCCACCTGGAGACGGGTGTTCCACCTGCACACGAGCGCTTCATTATCGGCCACGCCGGCTAGACCTAACGACTACAACGGTTTGGCTCCTGCGGGATACGCCAGACGCCGATGCAGTAACGTTCAGGTGTCGCTTTGGGTCACTGAATTGCAGACATCAGGTGACACAGAACACTCACGCATGGTCACATTCCAGCGGGGCACCTGAGACACACTAGGCACCCACGCTAGTGAAAATAGAAAGCCGAAAAGGGACGTTCGGCATTACTCCCACTCAATCGTGGCTGGTGGCTTGCTGGTCACGTCAAGGACCACACGATTCACCTCGGGCACACTATTGGTAATACGCGTTGAAATACGCGCCAACACGTCATAAGGCAGTCGCGTCCAATCAGCCGTCATCGCGTCCTCAGAAGAAACCGGACGCAACACAATGGGATGCCCGTAGGTACGACCATCGCCCTGGACACCCACCGAACGCACATCCGCCAACAAAACAACCGGACACTGCCAAATCTCGGCATCAAGCCCCGCTGCCGTCAGTTCTTCACGCGCAATACGATCAGCAGCACGCAGAATCTCCAGGCGCTCACGAGTCACCTCGCCAATAATGCGAATACCCAAGCCAGGGCCAGGGAACGGCTGGCGTGCCACCAGGTAGTCCGGCAACCCTAATTCGCGGCCCACCGCACGTACCTCATCTTTAAATAGGGTGCGCAGTGGCTCAACGAGTTCAAAAGTCATGTCGTCTGGCAGACCGCCCACATTATGGTGGCTCTTAATATTGGCTGCACCTTCGCCGCCGCCACTTTCGACAACGTCCGGATACAGGGTACCTTGGACCAGGAATTTCACTTCCCCGCCGTCAGCACCGATTTCTTCAATCAAGCGCTTTTGAGCAGCCTCAAAGGAGCGAATAAATTCGCGGCCAATAATTTTCCGTTTCGTTTCGGGGTCCGTCACGCCCGCGAGCGCGTCAAGGAAGCGCGCTGACTCATCGCAGGTGACAACCTTAATGCCCATACCGCGCGCGTAGTCGCCTTCAACCTGTTCCCGTTCGCCTGCACGCAGCAGGCCGTGGTCGATAAAGAAGCAAGTGAGTTGGTCTCCCACCGCCTTATGAACCAGCGCCGCAGCAACCGATGAGTCCACGCCACCCGACAGTGCGCAAATCACCTGCGCATCCCCAACCTGCTCGCGGATGGCAGCAACTTGTTCATCAATGATAGAACCCGCTGTCCACGTTGGTTCCACGCCAGCACCGTGATACAAGAAATTACGCAACGCATCCTGACCGAAGGCCGAGTGCCCCACTTCAGGGTGCCATTGCAAACCGTAAAGGCGCCGCTGGCCATCTTCAAAGGCCGCCACAGGCGTCTGGTCGGTTGACGCAGTCACGGTGAAACCTTCTGGGGCGGCTTGGACAGCGTCCCCGTGGCTCATCCACACGACCTGCTGGGCAGGAGTGCCATCAAAAAGGCACGAGCCCTGGGCGACAGCCGCTTCCGTGTGCCCGTATTCACGTGTGCCCGTACGGCCAACAGTGCCACCAAGGGCTGCCGCCATCGTTTGGAAGCCATAGCAAATACCGAGTACAGGAACCCCCGCATCAAAAAGTGCCCGGTCAATGGTGGGTGCGCCATCTTCATAGACCGACGACGGGCCACCAGAAAGGATGATGGCAGCTGGGTCTTTGGCAAGCATCTGCTCGACAGGCATCGTATGTGGCACGATCTCGGAATATACCGACGCTTCGCGCACGCGCCGCGCAATAAGCTGCGCATATTGGGCACCGAAATCAACAACAAGGACGGGACGAGGGGTGCTTGGCTGAGTCACGCTCCTAATGCTACCGCGCCTCCCCCGCCTACTCACACTCGTTGACCACTAGGCTGGCTCGTCAGCATTCCACATATGCCACAGATGCGCATAGTGTCCGCCAGCGGCCACCAGGTCAGGGTGCGTTCCCAATTCCACAATGCGCCCATCAACCATGACCGCAATCCGGTCCGCGCCCGCTGCCGTGTCAAGGCGGTGCGCAATAGCGACAACCGTGCGGCCCTCAAGCAGGCGCGCCAAACCTGCCTCCGCCTCGTGTGCACTTGTCGGGTCAAGGAGCGAGGTGGCCTCGTCAAGGACAACCACTTCTGGGTCCAATAGCGCCACCCGAGCTAAGGCCACCTGCTGGGCGCGTGCAGGAGGAAGATCAACGCCACCAGACCCCACCCGCATGGCTAGCCCTGCCTCGTCCTGACGCACCCATGTGTAGGCACCCACCGCCGCGAGAGCATCCCACAGCTGTGCGTCGGTGGCATCTGGCCGGGCTAAACGCAGGTTATCAGCGAGAGTCCCCACGAAAACGTGATGTTCCTGGGTCACAAGGGCAACTTTTCGGCGTAGTTGCTCTTCCGGAATATCGACCAATGACACGCCCTCGCTGTGAATACGCCCACTAGTTGGCGGGTGAATACCCGCAAACATGCGGCCAAGAGTAGATTTACCTGCACCTGAAGGCCCCACGATTGCCAGCGTCTCCCCTTCAATGAGGCTGAAAGTGACGCCATGAAGTACGGGCGTTGCATCACGGTATGCATAGGACACGTTGTCGGCATGTAGTGGACCTGTTCCTGCCTGTGCGTGGGTAGTCGCCCTGTCGGCGGGCACCATCTCAACGCCGAAGATCCGTTGCAGCGCGGTGTAAGAAAATTGTAGTTCATCCACCCAGAAAGTCGCTTCCCACAGGGGTCCGCGCAGTTGATAGCAGTACATCACGGCTGCTGTCAGGGTACCTGCGGTGACCATCCCTGACGGCAGCCACATGGCACCCAACCATATGAGGATGAGGATCGGCAGCAGTGTGGTCACCACCATGGCAAGGAAAAGCAGCAGTCTCATCCACGCGCCGTAGCGTTCCAAGCGCCACAGTTGGGTGACGTGACTGTCAAAGATGCTGTGACGTTGGCGCGCTAATCCAAAGGCGTCAACTGTTTCACCCTGTTCAATAGTTTCCGCCAACACGCCACTGAGCGTCGCAGCTTGCGCGGCAGCGGCACGGTAGGCGGGAACGGTGCGCGGCAGATACCAGCGGGCGACCAGGACCACCATGGGAATCTCGGCAAGAAGCACCCACACTAATGCTGGCGCAACCAAAGCAGTCGCACCCAACGTCACCACCGCCGTGGTCAACAGCGCAAGGACTGAAGAAATACCGTTGCGCACAAGGTATTGCACATTCGTCACATCGTGATTGGTGCGCCCCAGCAGGTCCCCGCTGCCAGCAGATTCGACGCTCGACAGAGGAAGATGAACAACGGTTGACACCAGATTTTCCCGCAATGTGGCAAAGACGCGTTCACCAAAGACGCGCGCATTACGGTCAGCGAACCATGCCAGGACTGTGTAGAGGCTGACAAGGCCAAGGATAATGGCAAGCTGTTGGTACACCCATTCGCGGCTGGTACCTGCGACAATGCCGTCAACAATACGGCCAACCATCCACGGCAAGACGACAGCTGCAAATGACGCCATCAATTGCAAGGTAATAACCAGGCTCAGGATCTTCCGGTGGGAAGCGATAAGATCACGGATCCGTTTGCGCGTTAATTGTGACGAGGCCAGGGGCAGTCTCATTGCTGCTCCTTTGTCCCGGCGTCGTTCATTTCATGCTGTTCGTCGTTACGGGTATCCATTGTGGACTGAGGGTGTCTGCGAGGTGGATCTCCTGCATCGCTATGCGCATCGGCGCTGCGTCCCACTAGGACAGTGAGCGCTTGGGCGATACTGTCCTCTCGCTCGTGTGCGCGCCCATCGTGCGCCCGCCCAAGGAGCTGATGCCAGGTGTCGGAGGCAACGAGGCGACCGTCGGCGTCAAGGAGGTGCACGCGCTCAGCGCAGGCAAGAAGAAGGGGTGAGGTCGTTGAGATAATCGTTGTGCGCCCACTTCTGCACCGCGGTAACGCCTCGGCAATGAGGCCTTCCGTGTGGGCGTCAAGCGCCGAGGTAGGGTCCTCAAGGAGTAACACCGCCGGGTTTTGCGCGTAGGCGCGCGCCAAGGCGAGGCGTTGGCGCTGTCCGCCTGACAGGTTGCGGCCCGATTCTGTGAGGTGTCCGTCAAGTCCGCCAAGGGAAGTGTAGGCGTCACGCGCATAGGCATTGTCGATGGCCTCCATCAAAACGTTGTTGTCGCACGCATATTCAGGTATGTCGCGTGCTTGCGGTAAGCGCGCCAACAGTGTTTCATCACGGGAAGCCCCATCAATGCGCTCCATCCACATGAGTTCTGTCACGCCTCGGGTGCGTACATCGGGCGCGTGACGTGCTAAAAGGTTGTCCCGAAGGGTGCCCGCAAATAGGTGGGGTGTGGCAGTGGAACGAATGATATTGTCGCGGGCATGCTGACCGAGGGTTGCGATAGGGTGTCGGCACGACCCGTAGTGCAGCTCGCCGCTACAGGCGGTGGCGGTTGGCGAGAGTCTTTCGAGGACTGCGCGTGCGGCCTCTTCGGGTCCAACAACGGCGTGGAGGGTGCCCCCAGCAAACGATATGCCACTCACTCGGTCAACAAGCGTGGCCTCGTGCCAGCAGATATCGCACGGCTGGGTAAGCGGTCCCTGTATTTGGTCGCGTGGCGCCAACTCCTCGGGGCCCGGTCCTGCTTCTTGGCTGCGGTGAGCAACGTTGGCAACGTGGGCGATACGTCCTGCACTGACCCATGCGCGCGTGAAATGCTCAATAGAGAGGCCGATAACCCAAATGGGATGGCGTAAAAACGCGGTGAATCCGTAGAAGGTGAGGAGCTGCCCAACCGTTAACGCGCCATCAAAAGTAAGGAGCGCACCTTGCCCAACCACCAGCAAGGTAAAGAACAGGGGCATCGCTGTGCGTGCCACGGCAATAAATGCCGACAGTGGAGCCACAGCTATTGCCGCATCACGCACCTTGGTGGACTGTTCACAATAGGCACGAGCATAGGCATCTTCACCGCCCACACCCCGTAGGATCCGCAGACCCCGGACAGCGTCAGTGGCGATAGTGGTGAGTTCTCCTTGTTCTTCGCGAAGAACCTTTTGCTTACGCGACAGAGGTTTCGCCAGCAGCGCCAAAATGCCCAGCAGTAGTGGCATACCAATGATGACAATAAGACCCAGCACAATCGAGGCGCGAAGCATCAAGATGGCAACAACGAGCGTAGAAATCGCTGAGGCAATAAGTTCAGGAATAAGCGAGGTGGCCTGCCCCATCGTGCGACAGTCGCCGTCGGCAGCGGTCACCACGTCACCTGCTGGCATGTCTTCACGTACCTGCCCCGCCCTGCGCGTCGTGTGGAAACTCAGTGCCCGACCAATATTGAGGGAGGTACCCGTCCAGTTGAGGTTCTCGGTCATCTGATTGCACGCGTCACCCACAGCGACAAGGCATACGACGGCAAGAAAGATTGCCGAGGCCAGGGCAAGTTCGGTGGAGATACCGTGGGCGAGGCCGACATCCAGTGCGCGCCCCATCGCCCACGGGACCAATGCGGAGGCGACAGTACCCACCGTTGACACCGTCGCTCCCCAAAAAATTGCCCATCGTTGCTGGTAGAAGACGTGTCGGAAAAATGCTGGCCGAGTATTGGCCAGTGCCCACACCTCTCCTTTAGGGGCTTGGAGGAGACGTGGCCAACGACGTGGGCTTGGACCCACCGGAGGAAGTGTCACCCCGAGGGCGCTGGCGGCCTCGGCAATGGCTATGCGACGGTCATCGGGCAGCACAGCACTTGCTTTGCCGATGGGCGTGCGGGAAGTAGTCGCTTTCACGGTTTCTTCTTTTCAGGGAGTTGCGTCGACATTAGAGCCTACTCCCCCGAGCAGGACTGTGGCTGAATCAGAAGGTATTTGTCTCTATCGACCACCCACAGAAAATGGCGGATTTTCACGGAACTATGTCCAGAAAATCCGCCATTGTGTGGGACAACCTTGCGCACTCAGTGCGCGAAGTGACGCATGCCAGTGAAGTACATGGTGATACCAGCAGCGTTGGCAGCGTCAATGGATTCTTGATCGCGCACCGAACCACCCGGTTGGACAACTGCTGTTACACCAGCGTCGATAAGGACCTGCAAACCGTCAGCGAAAGGGAAGAAAGCATCCGAGGCGGCGACGGCCCCCTCGGTTCGCCGCTCAGGCATGTCAGAAAGCAGGTCTTGAGCGCGCGCTCCACCTGCGGTATCAACCGAGGCCGCTGCGTCGCCACTTGCTCGCCCACCCAGGGTGTTGGCGCGTTCCACAGCGAGTTTGCACGAGTCAACCCGGTTCACCTGCCCCATACCAACCCCAACAGATGCTCCGTCTTTTGCCACCAAAATTGCGTTGGAGCGCACTGCGCGTACACTGCGCCATGCGAATTCAAGGTCAGCCAGTGTGGCTTCGTCTGCTGCGGGGCCAGCAGCCAGTGTCCAATTTTCTGCTCGATCGCCGTCAGCATCTAACGCATCGAAACGTTGGACAAGCAAACCACCGCTGATTTGTTTGAATTCATAGCCGTCACGGTCAGGAGCGTCGGCAAGGAGAACGCGGAGATTTTTCTTTGTTGCCAGCACATCCACCGCTCCATCTTCATATCCGGGGGCGATGACTACTTCGGTGAAAATGGGGACGATCTGCTGCGCCAGTTCAATGGTCACTGGGCGGTTAACGGCAATCACGCCTCCGAAGGCTGATACTGGATCGCAAGCGTGTGCTTTGCGGTGGGCCTGCGCAACATCATCAGCCACCGCGATACCGCAGGGATTAGCATGTTTAATGATGGCAACGCATGGGCGTTCATGGTCGTAGGCGGCACGCAGAGCAGCATCGGCGTCAGTGTAGTTGTTATACGACATGGCTTTGCCACTGAGTTGAACGGCATTTGCCACACCTGGGCCGCTGGGCTGACCAGCCTCGACCTCCACGTCATCGTCGTCGTACCGTAAACATTCGTAAACTGCTGCACTCTGGTGAGGATTTTCGCCGTACCGCAACGTGTCAAGGCGTTCAAAGACGTCGGAGACAAGCATGGGGAACTCCGCGTCCACCTCTGCTTCTAGTTCAGCCAGCACATGTTCGCGTTCTTCTTCAGTTCCACCAGCGGCGGCCAGAAGATCGAAGACGTTCTCACTGAGGTCTGCGCCGCTTTCAAGGTGCTCAAAACAGGCTTCGTCGAGGATTTCACCGAGGTCGTCCCGATTGAGATGTTCCGTGAACCAGGTGGCGACACCCAAGTCGTATGTGGCGGTGTGGACGAAGGCTTCGGCGGCCAGTTCACGGCGTTCATTGAGGCTCAACCCGTTGCCTGCTGCGGCCTCGCAAATCATTTCGTAGTGCTCTGGTGAGGTCACCACCGCAACCGACGGGTGGTTTTTTGCGGCGGCGCGCACCATGGAGGGGCCACCAATGTCGATCTGCTCCACACATTCATCAAATGATGCGCCCGAGGCGACGGTTGCCGCAAAGGGATACAGGTTACATACAACGAGGTCGAAGGGATCCACACCAAGTTCGGCGATTTGTTCGCGATGCTCAGCTTTGCGTTGATCAGCCAAAATACCGGCGTGGATCTTCGGGTGGAGGGTTTTCACACGCCCTTCAAGGACTTCGGGAAAGCCTGTCACGTCATCTACTGTGGTCACAGGGACCCCCGCTGCGGCAATACGTGACGCAGTGGAACCTGTTGACACGATGTCGACACCTGCGCGGTGGAGGCCGCGAGCCAGGTCTTCGAGGCCCGTCTTGTCGTAGACCGAAATGAGGGCGCGTCGGATGGGGCGGTAGTTAATGGGGTCAAGGTTATCGAGGCGGACGGACATGTTTTCTCCACGTGTCGTATATGCCTTAGCGCCCAGGCGGGCGGCGCCATAGTAGGCCTGTCGCCGGCCGCTCCCCGGTGGTTATGCCACCCTCGCCAGTTGCGACCAGTGTCAGCTTAGTCTGCTTAGCCCGACGAGTAAATGTGTGCTGGTCACGATGGAGCCACGCCGATATGTGAGCGGCGCCCGTTGATGTGCCAGCCGCCTCGGATCATCGCTCCAACGGTGGTGACCAACTGGTGTCGCTCAGCGACCTTAATGCGGTCCAGCAGCGTGTCGGCGTCATCGTCAAAATAAACTGGAACTGCGGTTTGAGCAAGGATTACTCCGGTATCGGTGCCGGCATCAACCACGAAGAGTGTCGCCCCAGCCAATTTGACGCCTGCGGCAACAGCGTCTGCGGGTCCGCGTGTGCCTGGGAATGCTGGTAACAACGAATTGTGCGTATTGAGGATGCGTCCATCAAAACGCGAGAGCACCGCCGGTCCAAGGAGTTTGAGGAATCCGGCGCAGACCACGAGGTCTGGCTGGTAGGCGCCAATATGCTCTGCAAGATGCTGATCCCATTGGTTGCGGTCCTGTCCTGGGGCCAGCGGGAGGACGAAGGTGTCAATCCCCTGGTTGTGTGCCCAGGTGATACCGGCGCAGTCACGGTCAGCGCCGACCGCAACGACAGTTCCGCCCCAATTGTCGTTACGAGCGGCCTCGACGAGGTCACGCATATTTGACCCATCTCCCGATACAAGGACAAGGATCCGAGCATTGGGGATAGGGGGCGTGGTGCGTACTGTCATCGTCTGTTGGTCTCCTCATCTGCGTGAGCTGCTGTTGGTACTTCAACGATGGCAGTGGGTGTGTGCGGGTGCGAGGCGGTGTACCCCGCAGCTCCCGAGAGTGCCGAGGCAGTGTACCCCGCCGCAGGTTCGTGCACCTGGTCATTGGGGTTATCCGCGTCAAGCACAGGGGTATCGGCACCCGTGTCTTCCGCGCGCACAGTCAGCCCGACAGTGGGGGCTTCCTCCGCCTCGTCACCCAAAGCCAGCCCACCAGCAGCCGCACCGTTTGTCGCAATGACCGATGCCGCCTCGGCAGGCACTGACGTATCGCCTGTAGCCGGTTCAGTCTTCCCTTTCGGCTGCGCGACACCGGTACCTGCACGGTAGTGCGCCACGTGGCCCGTCACCCACGTCACTGTGTCACGGTGAATACAGGCCGCCACCACAAAGGCAACCACAGCAACTTCAGCACTTAAGGCAGCAGCGAATTGCCACGGCACGGGACCCAGCACGCTCATACGTGCCGCACCAAGGCTTGCTGTTGACAGGAAGCCCACGCCAAGTATCACAAGGAAATACGCAGGTGTTGCTGCCAACATCACCATGCACAGGTCACGTAGGCTCTGGTCTTTTGCGGCATAGCCCTGCCATAGACCCATGCCGATACCCACAGCGATGGGGATCAATACGACGGCCCATCCGACGACGCCACTGGGAGTGGCGCCCAGTAAAGGCACCACGGGGATGGGGGCAACCGGCGCCGTCGTCGGTGAGTGCAGGGCGTCAGTGCCCAGGAAAAATCCTGGCCCAGCGATCCATGCCAGTGACCATATGAGAGCATGGGGCACCAGGAATAGCTGCGCCACAATGGCGACAATATGTTGCGCGAGCGCCTCGATAAGGAATAGGTCGTGGATGCCCACAATGCGCTCCCACGAGGTAAAAACCGCCACAATAAGGACGATCATGCTCAGGCCACTCGTGGCAATAAGCCATTGACGGCACACCTTAAGGGCGCGTCTAACGGTAGAGGGCAGACGCGATACCCCGTTGTCATTGCGCCCCGCCCACGCCCAGGCACTGCCGATAAATGGGAGAAGGAATGCGCCAGGAAGGATTGACCACCACACGAGGTGCCCTTGCAGCGCCCACGCAGTCACGCATGCGGTGAGCCCAAACCCAGGGATTGCAAACCAGATGGCATTTGATGGGTATTCTTTTCCGCTGCGCAACAGCACACGCAAGATGACGAGCAGCCCGAGTGGAGCAAGGAGCGGCACGATACGTATCGTCATCGTTTCCACTGTCAATGTGCCGCCAAGGATAAGTCCCCACAGGTCTCCGCCCGCATCGAGAACCTGTGACCACGAAATATGTCCTAGCCACGGGTTTGATGCGACCATCGCGAAGGTGCCAACCACGGCGATCACCGATATGGCCCAGCCAAGCAGTGCCGTGTACACGCCCGCAACAAAGCCGCGCGCCCACCCTGGGGGCACGCGTAGGCGGATTGTGGGTCGTGTATCGACGATCGTTTCCGAAGGCGCGGTGTGCTCACTCATTGCTTTTATCCTGCCTTGAAAATGCTGCGCCCACCCATCGCAGCGCCGATGGGTGGGCAAGTGTGGGCATTGTCCTTTGGACTCCTTATCGCTGCGCGAGCTGGACGCCCTATGCGGATGCCCTAAAGTTGTGCGAGCGCCTCGCGAGCTAACAGTGCCGTTTGAGACGGGGTCCGCCCAACCTTGACGCCGACCGCTTCTAGGGCTTGGGCCTTCGCGGCGGCGGTCCCTGACGACCCTGAGACGATCGCGCCAGCGTGACCCATGGTTTTGCCTTCTGGTGCAGTAAAACCTGCCACGTAGGCAACAACTGGCTTCGTCATATGCTCACTGATCCACCGCGCCGCACGTTCTTCGGCGTCACCGCCAATTTCACCGATCATGACGACCATATCGGTGTCGGGATCACTTTCAAAGGCCTCGAGAGCATCGATATGCGTCGTTCCCACCACTGGGTCGCCGCCGATACCGATACACGTCGTAAAGCCAATATCACGCAGTTCAAACATCATCTGGTAGGTCAACGTCCCCGATTTTGACACGAGTCCGATGCGGCCCTTGTTGGTGATATCAGCTGGGGTGATACCGACATTTGATTGTCCGGGGCTGATAATGCCCGGGCAGTTAGGGCCAATAAGCCGGACACCGTGGGTAAGGGCGTGGGTAACGAATGCAGTAGAGTCCTGTACGGGAATACCTTCAGTGATGACCACCAGGGTTTCAATGCCTGCATCAATCGCCTCAATGGCAGCAGCTTTGGCGAATGCCGGGGGAACGAAGAGTACGGACACGGTGGCACCTGTGGCAGCCATTGCCTCAGCAACAGTGCCGTAGACAGGGATGTCACGTGGCCCTGAGTGAACACTTGAGGCCATGGGACCGTAGGGTTCCACGTCGAAGGTGACACTCGTGCCAGCTTTGCGGGGGTTAACGCCCGCAACAATCTGCGTGCCTGATGCGAGCATACGGCTGGTGTGTTTCATGCCTTCGGCGCCCGTCATCCCTTGAACGATGACGCGGGAGTCGGCGTGGAGGAAGATCGACATCGGCTTGTCCTTTCGTTACTTCGCGGCAAGTTCGGCGGCGAGACGGGCAGCACCGTCCATCGTTTCAGCCATATGTACCAGAGGGTGATTCACATGGGCGAGGATTGCCCGACCTTCGTTGACGCGGTTACCGTCGAGGCGCACAACGATCGGTTTTGTGGCAGCAGCACCTAGGGCCTCAAGGGCGCCGACAATGCCTTGAGCGACCTGATCACAGGCGGTAATGCCACCGAATACGTTGACGAAAACAGATTTCACTTGCTCGTCACCCAGCACGATACTCAGCCCGTCAGCCATCACTTTTGCCGAGGCGCCGCCACCTATGTCAAGGAAATTGGCCGGTTTGACGCCGAGGTCTTCGCCGGACATTGCGACGACGTCCAGGGTGGACATCACCAGGCCCGCACCGTTGCCGATAATACCCACGTCGCCGTTCAGGCGCACGTAATTCAGCCCCGCTGCTTTTGCCTGAGCTTCACGGGGGTCTTCAGTACGCTGGTCAACCAACTCGGCGTAGTGTGGGTGACGAAATGCAGCGTTGTCATCCAGGCTTACTTTGCCGTCAAGCGCAAGAATTGTGCAGTCGTCAGTCAGGACCAGCGGGTTGACCTCTACCAAGGTGGCATCTTCGTCACGGTAAGTGTCCCAAAGTGCAACCAGGATGGGAACGATTTTTTGTGCGCTTTCAGTGTCGAAACCTGCGTCGGAGAGGATACGGGCCGCAACATTTGCATCGATTCCAATATTCGGGTCAAGGCCGATGCGGGCAAGGGCTTGGGGCCGTTCCGCTGCGAGGGTTTCAATGTCCATCCCCCCTTCTTTTGAACACATAGCAAGGTGGCGGCGACCTGCGCGGTCAAGGAGTATGGAGAAGTAGTATTCCTCGGCAATATCTGCACCAGCAGCGATCAGGACGGTGTGGACAGTGTGGCCTTTGATATCCATCCCAAGGACGGCCGCTGCTTTTTCTTTTGCCTCTTCAGCGCTGCGCGCAAGTTTGACGCCGCCTGCTTTGCCTCGCCCACCGGTTTTTACTTGGGCTTTAACGACGAGCAGATCGCTGTGGGCAAGTAGTTGCTTGGCCGCCTCGTAGGCTTCGTCGGGTGTCGTGGCGGTAATACCCGGCAGTGTGGGTACACCGTGGGCAGTAAAGACGTTGCGAGCTTGGTATTCGTAAAGGTCCACCTTTGGTCCCTTCGGTCAGTGGTGACGTGGGTTGGACTCAGCGTTTTCTTCGACGTCGAGACATCCACCTATAGGGTACCGTGTCCTAGGCCGTCCGTCCTACAGCTTCGCTATTGCGTGGCCATTGCTGTTGATGCCCGGTGGCACCACATTATTGTCCAACCAGCACCCACCGCACGCACAAGGAATGCTCACATTCCATTTCCACTGACCTCACCACACTTGCCCCCCCGCACGCACAAGGAATGCTCCACACCCACAAGGGTCACACCTGTACGAGTCCGCTTATAACTCGACAGTCCTCAAGCGAACATGAACGCTAAATATACCGCTGACACAAGACCCCATACGCAAATATGTGGGGGCTTGCGACGACATTTCGGTCACCGCAAGCCCCCACATTGTGCTGAGCGTGTCCGCTACCTCGTTTCGAAGCGGCGGCGCGCCATGAGGCCAAGTCCTCCGATCAGAGCGGCACCGACGAGGAGCGCGCTAGTATTCGCACCTGTAGTAGCCAAGCTCTTCTTCGTTGACGACGATCCCTTTGCCGGAACCTTCCCAGAAGTGGAGCCGCTTTGACCGGCACTTCCAGCTTGTCCACCAGCAGAATCATTGGAGTTACCCGGATCTGTTGGTGTGGGGTCTTGCGGCTGGATCGGCGTGGTGGGAGAGGAGGCGGTAACGGTGATTGGGATACGAAGCGCCTGAGCGCCAGCAGGACGGATCAGCACCAAGGTGTGGTCGCCTGCGGCAACTGCCGACCCTATGGTGACCCTTGCGTCGATCTTGCCCTGCGCATCAGCTGCGACCGTGCCCAGCGGGACAGGATCAGAGTGCATTTCCAAGGTGATGACTTCACCTGGTGCAAAACCACTTCCGGTCAGGTGCACTGTGTCGCCGACTTTCACTTCGGTTTTGTCGAGTTGGGCCTGCGCAACTACTGGTGTCTTTGCGGTGATGGTGACACTAGCTGTGGCAGTGACCCACCGGTCTCCCAAAGCACGGACTGCGGTAAGCGTCACGAGCCCTGGCTGTGCATCGGCGGGGACGCTGATATTGGTGCGCGCGTTGCCTTGGCTGTCAGGGGTCAGTGTCGCCACTTCAGTGCCCGCACTGTCACGGATCACCACGTCACCGCTGGAGCCTTCAGGAGCAAAGTGGCTCACTGCGAGGCTGTATTGTCCGCCTGCCTCAACCTCAGTCGGTGTCACGGTGAGGGTAGGCTGTCCCTGCGGTGCAGCAACGGTGCACGTCACCTTGGCGTTACCCCATGATGCCCAGTCGTTACCAGCGTTGTCACCGCCGTTGCCAACTTTCAACACGAGGCGGTCAACACCTGTAACGTTCGCAGTCAGTTGAACGCCAGGATCATTGGGGCCCAATACTGCGGTGGGGCCAGCAAGTACGCGTCCGTTACCGTCTTCAACGGTGAAGGTCACGCTGCCTCGTGTGGCCTGCGCATCGTCCAAGCCGACGGTGGCACTAAAGCTTGTGCACGCGCCGCCAAGGTCGAAGGGGATTACTGCGACGGCGTGGGTACCAAGGCCCTTTTCGAATTCTTCGCCGCCGATGGACAGTACATCGCCATCGCCCAGTTCTTGTTCACCGTTGGACATGTCACGTTCCACTGGTCCCCAACCATTGGTGGGGGTTTGTGCGAATGGAAGGTCTGACAGGTAGTTGTCGCCGTCTTTGAGTCCTTCCGTGAGCACATCAACGTTACGAGAAGTGCTCACTGTTTTTACTTGCCCGTTAATGGTGTAGCTGGCCTGGGCCTGCAGTTGTGCGCTGCCACTGGCGTCGCTGGGTGGTGTGACGATCCAGCGCTGCACTGAAGTGCCGTTGGCTTCCATGGTGTCGCTGGCAACTTCCAGCGGGACAACCGTCCAGCCTTCGGGTGCGGCCAGGTTGTGGCGAAGTGCCGAGGCGGCCTCGCGTTCTGCTGAAGTCACTGTCGTGGTGACGGTGGCACCCACGCCAGCGAGGAGTGTCGTCGCTGGGGTGATTGCCAGTTCGGCACATGCGGGGCTGGTGCTGGCTGTCCCAAGATCTTCGACAAGGATATTGTCCATTGTCAGGTCAGCTTGGAATCCGGCTGCGATCTTTTGGATACCGAACCAGTAGGATCCACATGCCCCAACGGTCAGCTCTGTGACGAAACGTTCTGTTTGGGTGGTGGCTCCAAAGGTGTATGCGTCAAGCATTGTGCTTCGATTTTGGCCGTCAGCGACTGAGTCGACTCCTGTGACGAAGCGGTATCGGTCAGCCAAACCTGACTGATAGTCCATGGAGATACGGTAGGTGTGTCCAGCTTTGAAGGGGACAGTCGCTGTGGTTGTGCGCAAGATCAAGCCGTTGTTTTCTTCATGGGCTTGTAGTGACCAGTTACCTGACAGGACATTGTCAACGAGTTTGCCGCCTTCAACAACTTGGCCATTGGCATTCTTACCCCACCATCCGCGCTGCGAGTATGGTTCGTGACGCTCGGCAAGTTGTGTGCGCGCGTCGCCGCCGCTGTTGGCGATACCGGTCACGAAGGGCCAGTACCCTGCATCTGGGTGTTCGAAATCTTCGAAGACGATGGGGGACGTGGCACCTTGGGGTGCACTCGCCTCGGTAAATGGCACGATCCTGAAGTCGTCGACGCGCACAGCTGTGTTCCCGTCGGCCACGTTGAGGGCTAGGACGATAGGGTTGTTACCGTCGGTTGTGAAGGTGACGCGCATACGTTGGAAGTAGGTGCGTAGTTTCTCGTCCGAGGCGGTGGCGTTTCGTGCGCGGGTCGTGCTGATCGTGGTGACTGGCGTCGTTTCGCTGACTGTTTGCAGCGGTGTTGCGGTGACGCCGTCACCAGTGACCGACAGGCTCACTTCACGTTCGCCAGTTGGGTCAATTTCAACCCATGCGGAGGCATTCCATGTGCCCGCAGGCAAATTACCGCCTGCAAGTTCTTGGGCGATCACCGCTTCACCTTCGCCGACAAGAGCTTGGAAGTTGCCGCGAGCGCTCTTTTCAATACTGACGTTGCCTACCGTCTCCCACGCATCAAGGGTGCCGGAGAAGAATCCTGGGTCGTTAATCTGTGAGCCTTGACCCCAGTGAGGTGCCTTTGCTTGCGCAACCGTGGTGCTGGGGTACAGGACGTAGGCGCTACCGGCTTCGGCATTAATGGAGATCTGTCCGCCGCTGACCGCAATATCGCCCACGCGTTCCCGACCGGTATCTGTGAGTTTATACAGGGTCAGGCTTGGCTGGTTGGCCCAGGCTTGGGTGAGTGTCCAGGTGGAGGTGCCGCCTGCGGGGTTCCAGTGGTAGAGGCGTTCTTGGCCGCCGTCACTCCAGGGCAGCAGGTAGCGACCTTGAGTGTAGACGGTGGCGCCGTCATAGTCGATGGTACGGTTGGTGGGCACTACTGTGCCACTGGCCGAGGTTTCGCTTGAGCGAGCAACAGTGCCGTTGGCGAAGGTTATTTCGCCTGTTTCCCACTTCATGATGTCGGATTGTTGGAGGAATTTCACCGGAAGGTTGCGTTCCCACACGTTCTTGATGAAGAGGTTGTAGTCGACGTTCCCCGTCCAGCCTTCGAATTCGACGATATTGCTATTGGACAGGATGGGGTCGGGGTTGAAGATGTCTCGACGGGAGTTTTCCACAAAGCGGAAAACGGTGGAGTTAATGCCCTTGTTGGTTTGTCCGCCGTAACGTTCTTCGTTGGCCCAGTGGGACCAGATGGAGATTTCGGGGAATTTATCGGCCCATTCAGTGCCGACTACCCAGCCTTGTTTTTGTAGTTCGGTACCCAGGCGTGCTGGCTCCCACCCGTTGGGGTAGTAAACGTCAATGTAGAGCCAATTGAGGTTTTCGGGCACTTCGTCTTTGAAGGCTTGGAAGCGCCGCAAAATATTGCCTGTACCTAGGTCTTTGGGGCCGTCAATGTAGTACGACTGGTTCATCCATCCCCAGGCGGCCTGTGGGGGCATCCGCAGGAGGTCTTCCGAGAAATTGTGGCTTTCAGAGTATGACTCGGTGGCGTTGACGTGGACGCCGAATGTGGCGTTCCAGTTTTTCCCTTCGTTGACCAGGGTTTTCAGATCGTCGAGGCCGCCCGCACGTTCGTTGTAGTGGCCGGCATAATCTGGGTGAGCGGAGTCATGTCCTTCAGCCTGGTAACCCTTGAGCATCACTTGCTGGCGGAGGTTATCGGTGGCTAAAGCGATACGTTTGGTGTCATCGAGGGTGCGTAGGAATGGGTGCGTTGCCTGGGAGACAATATTGAAAGGAATACGTGTGATGACGGTATTTGCGACATCGTCGGCACCGTTAATGGCTGGACGCAAGGCGCGTAGTGCGATGGCACCGTCCTGCCAGTTGATGGTGCTGTCGTTATTGGCATCAACCGTTGGGCGAACCGCAATCCAGGGTGCTTCATCGTAGCCAATGGCACTTGCACTGGAACCTCGCCACACAAAGTTGCCCGGTGAGATCGCTGCACTTTTCACTGAGCCATTTTGGGTGGATACGCGAATCCACTTGGCGTTGGAGCCTCGGTTGGAACCTGCATAGGTGGTTGTGTTGTCTTCGATGGCATTGGATTCCATGCCGAAGGCAATCGTTGAGGTGGAGGGGATCACCATGTAGGACGCGTAGGTTTCAGGACTCATAGAGGCGACGGCGTCGAAACGGTCGCCACTGATGAGGCGGTTAACGGAAATACGCGTGGAGGTTACCTGTGCCTGGGGGTCGCTTGATTTGAGGGTGACGAGGTTCAGGCCAGGAAAGGCAATCTGTTTGACGACGTTATCTGGGTCAGCTAGGTCAAGAAGGGTAAGTTTCCAGGTGCCGTCTTCGACCGTGGCGCGCGCTTTGAAGGTGATATTAGTGTCATTAACTGCGAAGCCCCAGGTCGCGCTATGTGCCTCTTGCGTAGTGGCGGGGGTGACAGTCACAGCATGGTCGGTTTGGTTAATGCGGATGGTGGTCAGCGCGGCGCCTGTGTTGCCGTTAGCTTCGACACCACCTAGATTCCACCCGATGACCTGTGGAAAGTCGGTATGCATCCGCACGCTGAGGGTTCCGTCGGTCAGTGTGACCACTTTGTCGGCGGGCACCCCTGGGTCTGGTTGAGGCTCAGGCTGAGGTTCCACCGTTTGAGCGGTGGCTGTGTAGGCATTGAATTCTGCCATTGACGCCACGCTTTCAGGTGGTGACATGATGTCACTGCCTTGTTTGCCGCCCCAGGATGTCAGCTGGAGAAATTTGGCACATGCTGCTTGTACTGGCGCAGCCAACGTGATGGTGCGAACCTCGGCGTAGGTAGCTACTTCGCCGGGAAATTCACCTTCGGCTTGTTTGGTAAAGGTATCGGCAGCACAGTTCGGGTCTGCGCTGGTCCAGAGTTGCCATGCGCGTGCACGGCCTGAGCCGGAGGACGATTGGCGTGGCGTAATGTCAATTTTGCCAAGGTTGACAGTCTCACCCTGCCCGCCAAGGCGCACAGTGACGTGGTGAGGAGGTTGTACGATGCCACCGTGCCACTTGGTATGCCAGTAGGTGGAGATATCCCCGTCCAGGATTCTTTCGGCGGGACCGTTAGGCATTTCGCCTTGGGCCTCCACGGAATTAACATCAACCACACTCATCTGGCTTTGGTCAATTTTGGTGTAGGTGTAGGTTGGGTCATCCGCCATGGCTACCTGCCCCAGGCCTGTCAGCACAAGGGCTGCGGCGGCACCTGCTGAAAGGGTCCGTATATATGTCACCCGCTGATGAGACATCATTGTCCTCTCCGTTGTGTTGGAAGATGAGCCCAACCTAACACAGATCACACATGCTTGAAAACCCCAAAAATTGCGCATATTCGCGCAATTATTCTCGTGCGCCCTGACATATCCGCTCCACGACACACCTCAGTCATGCAACGACGACAGCCATCGTGCCCGCCCAACCGACTCGGCGACGAAAATCATTGAACGATCGCACGTGTCGCACATGGCATCGAAAGCCGCAGGTCGGGCCAATAATCACCCACGGCACCAGCATCCTTAGATCTTTTCCATTGGCGCCATACGGATCAGCAAACGCTTCTCAACACCTGAAAAATCCACCCGAGCAATAGCGCGCGGACCCGAACCTTCAACCCCCAAAACGGTTCCCACACCAAGGGTGCGATGACGCACCTGATCACCAGGAGCAAGAACAAGGAGGGCACCTGGCGTATCACCACTATTGTCGTGCGGTGTCGACACACCTAAACGCACTGTCTTCCCAAATGCAGCTGCAGCCGTTGACTGGCCCGCGCCTCGGCCCGAACCAAAAACCGGTGCGGTATCTTCATCACCCCACGGATCACGCCTACCAGAAGCATCCCCGTGGGCATAGCTGCCACGGTAGGTGCCGCCACCGCTCGACGCAGCAGCACGCAAACGATCCATCGCCGTATATTGGCGACGCACGTCAAGTAGTTCCACCGGAATATCATCCAAGAAACGTGACGGCGGCATATCCTGCGGCGCCCCCCATAAGGCACGTACAGCTGCACGCGTCAAGTACAGGCGTTCACGCGCACGCGTAATGGCAACATAGGCTAAGCGTCGCTCCTCAGCAAGTTCAGTGCTATCAGCCAATGCTCGCTGATGAGGGAATGTCCCATCTTCCATACCGGTCACAAAAACTGTGGGAAACTCCAGGCCCTTAGCTGTATGCACAGTCATGAGCGTCACCTGGCCCTGGCGCCCACTCTCACTTGGTACCTGATCGGAATCGGCTACCAGTGCCACACGCTCAAGGAAATCAACAAGGTGAGACTGCGGGGCAGTGGTGACAAAATCTTTAGCCACAGAGTGCAATTCCGCGAGGTTTTCGACGCGCGAGACATCCTGCGGATCCTCACTATGACGCAGCTGAGCCAGATAGCCCGTGTGGTCCAAAATTTCTTCCAGGATTGCCGCACTATTGCCTGGACGCGCATCCATCGAGCGGCACACTTCAATAAGGCCCCAAAACGCTCCGACGCCTTTGGCGGCACGAGGCGAAAGCCCCACAGACGCTGGCAGATGCACAGATGGCACGACCGCCTCGTCAAGCACGGCCAACTGTTGGCCGTCCTGATCACATATCCCGTCCCCTTCACCCAGGGGCGCGCCCTGTTCACGCCACACGTGGCGGCATGCCTGACCAAAAGAGATTCCGTACTGATCCGCATAGGCGATCAGTGCTTCCTCTGCCTTTGCTCCAAGGCCGCGGCGAGGCGTATTTATCACGCGGCGCAGCGCCACGGTGTCGTCAGGATTTGACACGGCCTGCAGATACGCCAGTGCGTCTTTGATTTCTTTACGTTCATAGAATCGCGTGCCACCAACGACGCGGTAAGGAATCCCTTGGCGTACAAGGAGTTCTTCAAGTGCGCGCGACTGCGCATTCGTACGATAAAAAACGGCAATATCGCCCCAATGGGCTCCCTGGTCGGCCAGGCGATCAATTTCTTGTATGACGAAACGTGCCTCATCGCGATCAGAGTCGGCAGCATCCACCACAATGGGGGCACCGTCGCCTGATGCCGTCCACAGATTCTTGGGGCGCCGACCTGCATTGCGAGCGATAACAGCATTAGCCGCCGAAAGAATATTTTGGGTGGAGCGGTAATTCTGCTCCAGCATGACCGTGCGAGCACCCACAAAGTCGCGTTCAAATTCTTCGATATTGCGGATCGTGGCACCTCGGAAGGCATAGATTGACTGGTCAGAGTCACCTACAACCGTCAATTCCGCCGGTGCAATACCGTCATCGCCACTACCCACTAGTTCGCGCACAAGGACGTACTGCGCGTGATTTGTGTCTTGGTATTCGTCGACCAGAATATGTCGGAAACGGCGATGGTAGTGCTCAGCGACAGCCGGATTATCCTGCAGCATCTTCACCGTGCGCATGATGAGGTCGTCGAAGTCCAGCGCGTTGGCCTGTTTTAAACGTTTTTCGTATTCGAGATAAGCGGGGGCGACGATCCGTGAAATCGGGTCATTGGGTGCGGTATTGGCGTAATTTTGTGCGGTAATCAGTTCATTTTTCAGATCGCTGATCCGTGCTGCCACCAGTTTGACGCTGTATCGTTTGAGATCCACGTCGGCGGCTTTGAGCACCATTTGAAGTAGACGCTGCGAATCTTGCGCGTCGTAAATAGTGAAGGTGCTGCTTAGGCCTGCGGCCTTATAGTCGCTACGGAGGATTCTCACGCAGGCGGAGTGGAAGGTCGACACCCACATGCGCCCTCCAGCGGGACCAACAAGCGCCGCGACACGTTCACGCATTTCAGCGGCCGCTTTATTGGTGAAGGTAATGGCGAGGATCTGTCCCGGGCTGGCCTGTCTGGTCTCCAG
Source organism: Schaalia suimastitidis DSM 15538 (assembly GCF_000429105.1). Lineage (GTDB taxonomy): Bacteria > Actinomycetota > Actinomycetes > Actinomycetales > Actinomycetaceae > Pauljensenia > Pauljensenia suimastitidis. The sequence goes on along the minus strand of NZ_AUBF01000009.1, from coordinate 16,649 downwards.
CAGGTAGGCGATACGGTGGGTGAGGACCCGGGTTTTTCCTGAACCCGCGCCTGCCATGATGAGTAAGGGTGCTCCGCGATGGGTGACCGCCTCGTATTGTTGTTGGTTGAGGCCTTCTAGGAGGCGGGCTGTGGTGTGATCAGGTGTGTCCCATTGCCCGAAAGGGTGTGCCTCGGACGGCGATGCGTGTGGCGTGACGAAGCCGTAAGCGCTTTCGTCTAGGAAGGGTAGCGTGTCGTCGGTGCTCTCATCGAAGATCGGCAACGCATTGTCGGCACTGGCACTGGCACTGGCACTGGCACCATCATCAAAAAACGGCAAAGCGTCGCTCACACCTTCGTCGCAGTCAAATGCGGGAGTTTCGGGCGGCACATAGGTATCGTCCCAATAGCCGAATTCTGGTAGCGCAGTTACATTCTCATCCATCGCCTCTACCCTACTGCCTCACCTCCACGAAATTGGTTCACGAGACGTGAGGTGACCGTTAGAAACGGTAGCGCCGTGACGTTCGCGAGCCGCATTCGTGTTTTTGACGAGGCGATGATTAGCGTTTCCGGTACAGCGATTTAGTAGCGAAGACTGGTTCGTTTGTCACCTGAATACCCAGGGAGCGGAAGATACCTTCGTCAACGGGCCCCAGCACAGTCGAGGTATGTACATCACAGCCACGCAGGGCATCGAGTTGGTCGAGGGCGCGGCGCGCCAAATCATCGCCATTGGCCGACACTGCCAGCGCAATCAGCACTTCATCGGTATGAAGGCGCGGATTCTTTGACCCCAGATGCCCTGTTTTTAGGGACTGAATTGGCTCGATAGATTCAGGGGCGAGTAAACGCACCTCGTCATTAATACCTGCCAGTACTTTGAGCGCATTGAGTAACATCGCTGAACACGCGCCAAGCAATTCTGAGGTTTTTCCTGTGACGATACGTCCATCGGCTAGTTCAATGGCTGCAGCAGGAGCATCTGTAGTTTCGGCGAGGCTGCGTGCCGGAAGCACCACAGGCCGGTCGGTTGCCTTGATACCAAGTTTCGTCATCAGTAGGGCGATCCGCTGGGATTGAACCGGTTCTGCCTGGTCTCGTAATTCGGTAACAAGGGCCTTGTAGTAGCGTCGAATAACCTCCTGTTTCGACGCTTCGCGGCACACCTCGTCGTCACTTATACAATGCCCTGCCATATTCACGCCCATGTCAGTGGGTGACTGATAAGGGGAAGCGCCAAGAATCTGTTCGAATAGCCGTGCCAGAACAGGGAAGATCTCCACGTCACGGTTGTAATTCACCGTCTGCACACCGTGTGCCGCAAGATGATAAGGGTCGATCATATTGACATCATCAAGGTCTGCCGTGGCAGCTTCATATGCAATATTGACTGGATGATCCAGGGGGAGATTCCAAATTGGGAAGGTCTCAAATTTCGCGTACCCGGACTGAATGCCGCGTTGATGGTCGTGGTAGAGCTGCGACAGGCAGGTCGCCATTTTGCCTGATCCTGGACCTGGCGCGGTAATCACCACAACATCTCGGGTGGTTTCGATATATTCATTGCGCCCATACCCCTGGTCAGAAACGATGGCAGCAACGTCATGCGGGTAGCCAGCGATTGTGTAGTGCCGATAAACCGGTAGGCCAAGTTTTTCGAGTTTGTTTTTAAACGCTTGCGCTTGTTGATTAGCGTCCGACCAGCGAGTGATGACAACTGAACCGACGTGTAGACCATAGGAACGGAACTCGTCCACGTGACGCAGAAGGTCATCTTCGTAAGAGATACCCAGATCTGCGCGTACTTTGTTGCGAGCAAAGTCTTCAGCGTTGACGACGACAACGATCTCAACATCATCGGCCATTTCAGCAAGCATGACAATTTTGTTATCTGGAGTAAATCCTGGGAGCACACGAGAGGCGTGCATGTCATCAACGAGTTTGCCGCCAAATTCCAGGTATAGTTTGCCGCCGAATTGCGCGCGTCGCTCTGCAATATGTCGCGATTGCATGTCGAGGTATTTCTCGCGGTCGAATCCCACGCGATGCAAAGTATTCTCCGTCCTTGCGGGAACGGCTCCCGCTCGGGATTTCATCATACGCCGCATACGCAATGAACAGCAAACACGAATTAACGATAATTTGACCCTCAATTACTCATAATTACTCAAATCTTTACAGACTCTTTTCATAAGGGACAGAATTGTCTGACCAGATCGTTCAATAGAAAGCTCGTGAGCCAACTTCACGTAATCATTCCCACATTGCTCGCGGCGCTTTGGGTTATCCAACCATTCATCAATACCCGCCGCAAGCGCATCAACGTCGCCACCTGGGAAATAATTTGCCTCACTGAGCGCGTAGGTTGCAGTCGACGACAAGGGCGCCTCGGCAATTAACGGGACGAGGCCTCGTGCAAATGCTTCCATGCAGGCCATTCCTTCAATCTCAACCTGAGCGCAGTGCACATAAAGATCGGCCTGATCAAATAGGGCACGCAGCGAATCTTTCTCATAAAAACCCTGGTGGTAGCACACTCCAAGCCTTGAAGCGAGATCCTTGTATGCCTTTGCACGCGGCCCTTTCCCCGCAAGTACCAGACCAATACGCTCTGGCTCTCGCGTGCGGGCAATCGCGCGTATCAGCGTATCCTGCCCCTTTTCATGTGACAGACGTCCCGCAGAAACCACGACGAAGGCAGGGCTATCGCCACTGGGCGCCCTGTCGAGGCGATCCGCACCGTCAGAGCCATTCTCACAATCGAGCCGAGTCATACCCCCCTGTTTGCCCGCACCATCATGTATGTCCACGCCTTCGTCCGCGCACCTATCTTCCGGAGCAAAACCCTCCGCCAACGCACTTGTTGGCGCGCTCACAACACTCATCTGCTGTATCGCCTGCCACCGGTGCGAGAGCCCAGCCTGCGTCCAGTGCAGCGGCACCCGAGGAGCGGGCAAAAGGAAGTCGTCTGCAATCCCATTCGATACCACGTGACAATCGACCTTCAGGCCGCTTGCGCGTAGCCGCTCAAATACGCGCTGTGTTGGTGCAATCACAAGATCACAATGCCGATACACACTGTCAATGAATCGACGCATCAAGGCCATATTCATCGCCCGGTTATTCAAATACGACACCGACGCAGTCATATTCTCAGGGAAAAGATGGAAGGTCCCCACCACAGGTTTTCCAAGGCGGCGCGCCGCAAGCACCGCCTCGTGACACAGCGGAAAAGGATCGTGGACATGGACGACATCCGCCCACTGCACTGCGCACCTGACGACCTGCCGATCAACGTGCGCAAAGTGGAAACCCTGCTGGGCGATGATGCGATGAAATAACGGGATTTTTTCTACTCTCAACGGATAATCCGGATCACCGTTGACGCCAGCAGCCACGACACGGACCTCGTAGCCACGCGCTTTCCACTGCTCAACAAAACGCCTTGTCGAAATCGACATACCGTTGCTGGGATTGAAATAGTCATTAATGACGATCAGTATGCGCATTCTTCGCCTCATCACCGAACGCTGCTACAGTGTCTTATTCTAACTGTCACAACGGCGACGGGACTACTATCTGCCTTGCAGTACACGGGCTATTGCTGCCGATACGTCACACAATGTGCCGTTGCATCGCCCAGCGCGTCAACTCATTGCGATTCGACAGCTGTAACTTACGCAGTACCGAAGACACGTGGGTTTCAACGGTTTTAATGGAAATAAATAATTCCGAAGCCACCTCCTTGTAGGTGTAGCCACGTGCAATAAGACGCATCACTTCCTGCTCGCGCGATGACAGCAAATCAAGTTCGTCGTCAGCAGCCGCGACCATCGCGGTACCGAATGCATCCAGCACAAAGCCTGCTAACCGTGGGCTGAAGGCCGCGTCTCCTCCTGCGACACGTTCGATCGCCTCGACAAGGTCTGGGGTGGAGATTGATTTTGTCACATAACCGCGAGCGCCTGCGCGAATAACAGAGACAACGTCTTCGGCAGCATCCGACACCGATAGCGCCAGAAAACGTAGTTCGGGGATATCGTGACAGCGGGCTGCGACCTCCGCGCCTCCGCCTCCCATACCGCCAGGCAAATGTACGTCCAGCAGCGCAACATCAGGTTTGAGTTCATGACATGCGGCGATTGCACCGTCAACGTCGGCAGCCTCTCCCACAAAGACGAGGTCAGCGCCTGACGCTTCCAATTCTGCGCGCACGCCCGCACGAACCATGGGGTGATCGTCGATGACGATAAGGCGGATGGTCATAGGTACTCCTAGAATGCGACAGGGCGGGACGAGGCAGAAGGAACGTGCAGATGCACTTCCGTACCTGGCGAGCGCCGACGGATAGTGGCGGTACCCCCTACACGTTCCATACGTCCGAGGATAGAGCCTTTCACGCCATGACGGTCATCAGGAATCGCGTCAATATCAAAACCTGGACCAGCGTCTTTCACGTAAATGTCAGTGCCAGCGCGGTCAACCTCCAAATACACCGACACTGGTGGCGCGCCGTGCCGCACGGCATTCTTTACCGCTTCAGCTCCGGCGGCAACCAACGCGAGTTCACTCGGTCCAGGGACGGCGTCACCCACAGTGACTACGTCAACAGCAATACCGTGGGTCGTTTCGATTTGCCCAACCGCTTCCCGGAGGGCCTCGGCAATCGACGAGGCGGCTTCCTCCTTGCCGGTATACAACCAGGATCGCAATTCACGTTCTTGACTTAGCGCCAGGGCACGCACGCGCTGAGGATCGTCAGCAGCGCCACGGATCAACGTGAGTGTTTGAAGTACCGAATCATGCAGATGCGCCGCGATATCTGCCCGTTCAGCGTCACGAACCTGCTCTTCACGCGATGCCGATAGGTCTCGGCTGGCGCGTAAAGCCAAGGGCAGCAGGGCCAAGCCGACACCGGCAACCAAAACCGCGCCAACGATGGCGCCTTGCACCACTTCTTTAATGGGGTCATTACCTAAAAGCAGTATGACCAATGCGACCAGGACAAGCAGGACACCGGCGAGTACGGAAGCAAGTTGCACAGGTGAGCGCAAAGGCTGCGTATTTGCGGCGCGACTCCAAATGAGGGTCAAACCAATGATGAGGACAACGGTTGCCACGAGGATACGCCATTGGACGACCCCTGAGGTCGATAGGACGGCAAGCATTGCGGCGATCAGTAGCGTGACGACACCTGTGAGCAACAATTGATTTCGTGCAGTGGCCGCACGTCTGTCTGCAGCGACTGCACGTAGACGGCCAGCAATACGCGTGTCATTGCTGGCTACCCCTGTGTCTTGGGGCACCATGACCCACAACCATAAATACAGCAGCAATCCAGCGCCGAACGGGATGAAGGTCACCACCATGATGATGCGCACGAATGTCACAGGCATCCCCATATGGACTGATAATCCCGCGCAGATACCTGCCGCCCACGGTGTCGGCATATCGGCACTGCGTGCCGTTGCCCGACGCAATGGTGGGCGCTTCTGCTGCGGAACAGGCGGTACCCACTGGTAGGGCGTCGTGGACGTCGGTGAGTCAGCGTAGTGTGGTGTCACCCCTCAATGGTGGCATGTTTTCGCCTCCCCATAACCACCCTGCGGGGAATTCAGGGTGTTATCAGGGCTATCCCCAATGTCGCCGACCTTCACATTGGGTGCACAGTAGTGTCATGGAGCCACAACAGATGCCACAGGCTGACACGAATGCGCAAGACTGGCGGTCCCAAGGAGGCCCAACAGGCGGCAACACGCCTGATCACGCCACTGGAGCCGCATCGGCACACGGAGTACAAGGAGTTGCCGAAGGGGTACATGCTGGGCAGGGACTGCCCAGACAGGAAGACCCTGGGCACGTGCCTACAGTCGGAGGGCACACGGCTCACTGGCACACACACGACGGACACGTGCCCGGTACGTGGCCTTCGCCCACATATGGGCAGCAAAGACCAGGTACCTATACACCCGCAGGCACGGGTCCCTTGTATGCGGCTTCACACCCCACGGCGCCTTTTACATCTACCCCCCCTGCCGGGACTGTCCCACCTGCGGGATTCCAACCTGCCGGGTCTGTCCCGCCTGCTGGCCAGCCTGGCGCATCGACGCACGGCTACACGCATGCACCTGCCCACCAGCCATCACCAGCAAGCCAAGGATTCTTCGCCTCAATCCGTGACAGTGGCTTGTATCGCTCTCATTCACGGGTCGTCGGAGGCGTATGTGGCGGACTCGGCGAACGCTTTGGCTGGGATCCCACCCTGGTCCGCGGCATTACGATTGTCTTAGCCTTTTTCTTTGTTCCGCTGGTGCTGGTATATGGCGTCGTGTGGGCGCTGCTGCCAGAACAAAGCGACGGACGAATACATCTTCAAGAGTTACTCCAAGGCCGTTTCGATATTGCTCACCTTGGGCAACTCATACTGATCGTCACCGGATTCGGCGGGACCTCCACTGTCCTATCACTCTCCTTCGGGCAGTGGCCAACATGGCTTTTCGGGGGCGGGTTCCTACTCGTTGTTGCGCTCACCATCGCTTTACTTGCCTCAATGACTGCCGCGAAGTCCTCGCCCACACCCGTTAGCGCACACGCATTTACGCCACGCGGCACCACCTCACCTGCACCGACAACGCCCGCGTCGGCCCCCACCTCGGCACCCACGTCTGCAGCAGCCTCAACGCCCGTACCAACCCCAGCCTCGGCACCCGTGACAGCCGCAGCCTCCGTACCCGTGCCAACACCCACCTCGGTGCCCGCCACGGAGCCGCCATCTGGCACGCCACCGGCACCCACGCCTGCATCGACACCCACACCTGCGGTTACGACATCGATACCCGCTCCCTCCACACCCCGCCCCAACGCCGCACCGCCCACCGCTTGGCAGGCCCATATTCCGGCTCCGCAGACAGCGCCGTATCGGCCGCAGAGCGCACCACCAGCACCGAATCCGTATGTCACCTCGGATGGGGCTCCCATACGAACCGCTGCTCCCGTTGTGCCTGTATGGAGAGGACCTGTACAAATCGCACCGAAACCACGCACGGTCTCAGGATCGGCCAACCTCGCACTAACGGGGCTCATTGTCCTTATCCTCGCTGGGTGTTTTGCGTTGATGCGACATTTCTACCAGTTGATGCACACCCCAACGGCGACCTTTAGCTCTGAACTCGCTGCTCAGTACTTTCTACAGGTTCCCCTTATCGGCGGCGGCATCTGCCTTGTCCTGGTGGGCTTTGCGATCGCCATCGCCTCAATCAAAGACCGAGGCGCCGGCTGGCTTATCGCACTATCGATCATTGGCTGCCTCATAGCCGTACCCACAACGCTTGCCTCCCTACCACTGTCGCAAATGCAGAGCGAATCAAGCGACGGTGTGCTTGCCTCGCAAAGCCTGATGACGATCTCACAAAATGCCACCTGGGAAAATGATCACATGAGGATGAGTCTCTACACCGACTCAGCGAACCTCATGTTGGAAGAAGCCCCTCAAGGTACAACTAAGACCATCACTTACGACGGAGGCTCCATCGACTCGATGGTGGTCACCTATCGAACAGGCCAGCCTGTACGTATTGTCACCACCTCCATTGTCAATAACTTCCTCAACACCTCCGCTCAGAAGCTCACTCGAAGCACTGAGGTCGCCTCAAATAGCGGCGCAGAAACTGTGGTCTGGGAAAGTCCTCAGTTCTCCGCCGACAAGGGCATCACTGTCGTACTCAATGTTCAGGTGCACTCGTTGCACGCACTTGAGGTGGATGACACCGGTTCCCCTGTGGAGCCCACCCCCGAAAGCTCTGTGGAAAATAACTAAGGGACAGACCAATGACTCAGCCTGACAACATGAATGACACACAGCTTCTTCCTACCGAAAATACCGATGCCGACAACGCCGCGACACCAAACACAGCAGCGCCTACGGTAACCACCACGGACACCAACGCAACAGCGCCCGCGGAAACCGCCACCGCGACTGCAATAGACACGGACACGGCAGCGCCCGCTCCCACGTCCACGTCCACGTCCACGAGCGATCTTCCCCTTCCGTCAGATTTGGCTTCAGTGAGTGATGCACATGAACACCTTCCAACCAGCCCCAACAACGACCGCACCTTCACTGCCACTGGTGGGCACGCGAGCACGACCGGTACCGATGCCCCCGGAGGAGCAGATACAGATACTTCAACCATCCCTGCTCCATCGCAGCACATTAGAGGAGGAACCTCCGCTGATGACGCGACTGCCCCAGCGACGCCGCTTCCTGCGCCCAATACAGGCACTGAGCGTCTTGTAGCGTCACGTCCCGAGGCTGAGGCCCGTGGAGTGCGCATGGGCCAGATGCTGTGGGCAGTTTTAGTAATTCTCCTTGGTTTAGTCCTTGTTGCCTTGGCTTTTATTCAGCACATTGACATGCCGTTGGTGTTGATTTCTTCGGTCGCTGTCCTGGGTATTGGGCTCATTGTGGCGGCACTATTTGTTGGGGCACGCCACAAGCGCTAATCACGTGTAACGCTCGGCAATGCGATGCGTGCGATGCAGGCATTACCCACACTGTGCACTACACGTCACGCGGCGCCTACGATGCGCAGTACACACAAAGAGCATGGCGCACAACGAGTATTGTGCGCCATGCGGGTTCTTCAGATGTGGCGTGCTATCACTACAGATGTAACGTCCTTTAGGCGCCGGTGACGTCGTCGGGAATGAGATTCGCGTAGCGTGCCAGTTCTTCCTCCACGATTGACTCGTCGAGTTTCGTAAATACTGGAGTCGGCTTAGCAATTTCGGTGCCCACGACAATGTCGTGCCGCTGCCACGTGGGGAAGCCGCTGTAATCACCCGTAATAATGAGGTACGTAGTACGACCCGCAAAATCAGCAGTGAGTGCCTCTGGATCCAATTCAGGCACTTCTTCAATATGCGGCATCGGCGCGATAGTACCAGCACCACCCATGACACGATCAACATCGTTGGCCGCATGGGGCAAGAAGGGGCTGAGCATGAGGTTTAAGTCAGCGACCGCTTGGGCCAGCACCCACAGCACAGTTGCCAGCCGTTCTTGTTGTTCAGGCGCTTTGAGCTTAAAGGGTTCGGTGTCGGTGACATACTTGTTGGCTTCACCGACCAGTCGCATAGCTGCTGACAATGCAGCTTTTTGCCGGTGATGACGGATAAGGTCCCCCACCTCGTCAAAACCAGCGGCCACCGCGTCCAGGAGCGCGCGGTCAATATCTTCGAGCTCACCGGGTGCTGGGATTGCGCCGAATTTCTTATGAATCATGGAGGCAGTACGGTTCACAAGGTTCCCCCAGCCTGCCACCAGTTCACCGTTGGTGCGGCGAAGAAATTCTGCCCACGTGAAATCCGAGTCAGAGGTTTCTGGTCCGGCGGCACTAATAAAATAACGTAGCGCGTCAGCTTGGTAGCGTTCCATAAAGTCACGCACGTAAATCACAATGCCGTGGGAGGAAGAGAATTTCTTGCCTTCCATGGTGAGGAACTCGCTGGACACCACCTCGGTGGGCAGGTTGAGGGTACCTAAGCCCTTTGGTTCTCCACCTTTATTTCCCTGGCCGTTGTAGCCCAGCATTTCTGCGGGCCAAATTTGGCTGTGGAAAACGATATTGTCTTTGCCCATAAAGTAATACGACAAGGCTTCAGGATCATTCCACCATTGACGCCACGCCTGCGGATCACCGGTGCGCCGAGCCCATTCGATGGACGCCGACAGGTAACCAACGACGGCGTCAAACCACACGTAGAGACGCTTCGTCGGTTGATCTTCCCATCCTGGCACAGGGATCCCCCAGTCGATATCGCGCGTCATTGCGCGAGGGCGGATATCTTCCAGGAAATTCTTGGAAAATTTAATGACGTTTGGTCGCCACGTACCTGAGGCTTCACGGTCATCAAGCCATGCTGCCAATGCGTCAGCCAATGCTGGGAGATCAAGGAAATAGTGGGTTGATTCAACGAATTGCGGTGTTTCGCCATTAATCCGCGAATGCGGGTCAATGAGATCCGTTGGGTCAAGCTGGTTACCGCATGCGTCGCACTGGTCGCCGCGCGCACCCGGAGTCGAACAGATCGGACAGGTGCCTTCAATGTAGCGGTCAGGAAGGGTACGTCCCGTTGAAGGGGAGATCGCAGCACGCGTCACCTGTTCAATCATGTACCCGTTGTCACGCACCACTTCAAACATTTCCTGCACCACTTTGTAGTGATTACCAGCTGTGGTACGGGTAAACAGGTCGTAGGACAGACCAAGGGCCACGAGGTCTTCAACGATGAGACGGTTATTGCGGTCAGCAAGTTCGCGAGCTGATACGCCTTCCTTGTCAGCTGCCACAAGGATCGGGGTCCCATGTTCGTCGGTTCCCGACACCATGAGCACATCATGTCCTGCCATGCGCATATAACGGGAAAACACATCGGAGGGCACACCGAAGCCAGCGACGTGGCCAATATGGCGCGGACCGTTGGCATAGGGCCAAGCAACAGCGGAGAGGATACGACTCATAGGCAATAGTCTAGTGCCCAGGCGCCGTGTCTCAGAATTGACATCGGCCATCCGGCGTCCTTCGTCCTGTCCGATTGACGAGGCCCAGGTGACGCGCGCCCTTGAGTGCCGTACCGTTGTGGGAGAACACCACTGAAACCATCTTGGGGGTTATATGTCACGCGCACTGATCGTCGTTGACGTTCAACCAACGTTTTGCGAAAACGGTGAACTTCCGGTTATTGGCGGCAACGCCTGTGCCGAGCGGATCGCTGCCTATATCGCGGCCCATCGCGATAGTTACGCGTTGATTGCCACCACTCAGGATTGGCATATTGAACCGGGGGCACATTTTTCACATGACCCCGACTACATTGATACGTGGCCGCCGCATGGTGTTGCTGGCACAGCCAATGCGGAGTTGCACCCGGCATTGGCGCAACTTAACGCCGACGCTACGATTCGCAAGGGGCAGTATTCGGCAGCCTATTCGGGTTTTGAAGGCACTTCAGAAGATGGCCGTTCCCTCAGTGTCGTCCTTCACGAGGCGGGTATCCGTAGCGTCGACATTGTCGGTTTGGCGGAATCCCATTGTGTCTGCGATACGGCCCTTGATGCGGTTCGCGCAGGCTTTGCTACCACTGTTTTCACTGATCTGACTGAACCGGTGTCGGCGGAACTTGGACGCGCCGCAAGGGAGCGAATGAGCATCGCTGGCGTACGCCTCGTCAATTCCAAGTAGTACGACCAGCGCGCCGCTGCCTGTGGCGACGCGCAAGTACGGGCACACCTACCTGTGGCGACAATAGCCACGCCGCAAGGAAGGCCGCGCCGTGGAACAGCACGACTGTTGCTCCTGAAGCAATATCGGCGTGGTAACTCACCAGCAGACCTCCGACCGTGCACACCATAGAGGTTGTCGGTGCGATGAGCAGCATGGTGGTGATCCGTTGTGTAAGTAAGCGCGCTATTGCCCCAGGCAAAATAAGTAGCGCGACAACCAAAATCACGCCAACAACCTGAAGGGCCACCACAGTCGTCACAGCCAAAGCACCTAACAGGATGCCGTTGAGTATCTGTGGCGATAAGCCGATAACGTAGGCGTGGGCTGGGTCGAAGGTGACCAGTGTCAGATCGTGTCTCGTAACGACGAGGACTATTGCGACGAGCACCGCCAAAACGACGACTTGCAGCATATCTACTGTCGAGACGCCAAGAAGGTTACCGAAAACAATATGTCCAAGGTCAATGTGGCTGGGCGTGATGGAAACCAGCACTAGCCCAAGGGCAAAAAAGGTGGTAAATACGATGCCGATGGCGGCGTCCTGCCGTAAGCGAGTCTTTTCCTGCACAATTCCGATAAGGACAACTGCACCGGCACCAAAAAGGATTGCTCCGAACGCAAATGGGACGCCTGCGATATAGGCAAGGACAACACCGGGAAGGACTGCGTGGGACACGGCATCGCCCATGAGAGACCATCCGACCAGCACGAGCCAACATGACAAAAGTGCGCATACCCCTGAAGCAGCGAGTGCCGATATGAGGGCGCGACTCATAAAGCCGTAGCTAAAGGGGGTGATGAAGATGTCGATGAGGTCCATCAGTTCTGTCCTGCGTCATCGCGACGGGCTGCGGTATCAATGCCGAATACGCGGGCAAGTACTGTCGGTGTACAGACCTCGTCAGGCCTTCCCTGGGCGAGGATCCGCCCGGCAAGGAGAATTGCCTCATCAGCAAATTCGCTAAGGTGCGCAAGGTCGTGTGTTGCAACCAGCACGGTGCTTCCGTGGGCGACAAGGTCGCTGATCAGCGTGCGGATCATATGTTCAGATGCGTGGTCAACCCCAGCGAAGGGTTCGTCGAGGAGGATCAGCGGTGCTTTACCTGCAAGGGCACGGGCAATAAATGCCCGTTTTCGTTGTCCGCCAGAAAGGGCACCAATCTGTCGAAGCCTCATATCACAAAGGTTCACTTGCGCGAGGGCGTCTTCGACTGCGTCATCGCCGCCACGTTTATTGTGTCTGGTGCGCCATGCAGAGAGTCGTCGTTCGTGTCGGCTTTTGCAGCCTGACCTTACGATATCGTCTACGGTGAGCGGAAATGTCAGGTCAATGTCGTCACCTTGAGCGACGTAGGCAATATGTCGGTTTTTTCGCGCGTCGCGGGCGGCGTTTCCAAAGATTTCAATGTGGCCGGCGCTTGACGGAGTCAGTCCAAGGATGGCGCGTAACAGCGTCGATTTTCCTGAGCCGTTCACGCCGACGAGTGCACATACTTTGCCTGCGTCGACGCAGAATGTCACGTCGTTGAGGGCACAGACCGTGCCATAGTGAACGCTTAGGTGGTTGACGGTAATGGCGGGGATGTTTTTCGTATCTTGACGAGGCGTAGCGCCGCCCGGCATTTTGTCCTGCGGTGGCGCTTTGGGCTGGTCACGTGTCATTGGTTACGCCCGGTGAGTCCTTCAGCGATTATTTTGAGATCGTATTCAATAAGGTCCAGGTATGTGGGGACAGGACCGTTGTCTTCACTGAGTGAATCAACGTAAAGTGTTCCGCCGAATTTGGCGTCAGTAGCATCGACGACCTGCTGCATAGGCTTGTCCGAAACGGTTGATTCGCAAAATACTGCAGGTATCTTGTTGGTGTTGACGAAGGTGATGGCCTGCGCAATTTGTCCTGGGGTGGCTTGGTTTTCAGCGTTGACGGCCCAGAGGTATTTTTCTTTCAACCCCAGGTCATGAGTGAGGTAGCTGAAGGCTCCTTCACAGGTAACCAACGCACGTTGTTGTTCGGGGAGTTCATCGAGGGTGGTGGCCAGTCGTGTGCGTAGTGCGTCAAGTTTGTCCCCGTAGGCTTTGGCGTTGGCGATGTAGGTGTCGGCGTGTGCAGGATCAAGTTCAGCGAAGGCATTAGCGATATTGGTGGCGTAGATTTTCACGTTACTCGGTGACATCCATGCGTGTGGATTGTCGCGGCCAGCGTAGGCATCTTCGGCGATCGGGATCGGGGTAATTCCTGCTGATGCGGTGATACGCGGAACGTTCACTTCTTGCATAAATTGTTCGAACCACAGTTCAAGACCCATTCCATTGTCAATGACCAGATCCGCCTTGGATACGGCTGCAATATCACTGGGCGTGGGTTCATAGCCGTGTATTTCTGCGCCATTTTTGGTGATGGATACGACGTCAATATGATCACCTGCGACATTGCGGGCAATATCGGCCAGGACGGTGAAAGATGTGGCGACTAGTGGTTTGCCGCTGGTGCTGATTGTCTGTTTCGCGCAGGCGGCAATACCAAGGCAAAGACAGCAGGCCAATGACAGTAATTTGATGGCATGGGTTGCGGAACGCATCTACTTATCCTCACAATTTTTCGGTTACCCGAAATATTACATAGTTGCGAGGTAATATTCAAGGCGCTGCGCTACCTATCGCACTGCAGTGGGTACTGTAATCTCTCATACTTGGAGCGGACAGTACCAAGATGTCATGAGTATTGAGGGCGCTATGGAAGTGTCACTGCTGCAGGCAGCCCCTGCCGCAGTCAAGGCATGTCGCTCGCATCAGCACAGCACACCGCTGACCGCCCTGAGCGCTGGGCATAAGCATTCGTCACCACTGGGCAGGCATTAGCAAGATCAAACGCTGACCGTTTCTGCCGCATCAACCCTCGCCACACGCACCGCTGAGCCAACAGGGAATGATGGCGTTATTGAACGTCTTTTCGCCGCAGCGCCGCCTTATAAAGGTCGTTTTTGCGCGCGCCCGTCGCCTCGGCAACCTCAGCGGCAGCTTCCTTTAGACGCATACCTTCGGCCGCAAGGGCGAGGACCGCTGCAACATGATCATCAGCATCAGTGACGCCGCGGTGCCCCTCGACGACGATCGTGATCTCGCCCAGTACCTCTCCACTTGTTTGCGCAATGAGCGAATTGAGATCCCCTCTGAGGATTTCTTCATGTGTTTTGGTCATTTCGCGACACACCGCTGCACGGCGACCGCCTCCGAAAACCTGCGCCATACGCACCAAAGTGTCGTTCAGTCGGCGGGGAGATTCGAAGAAGATCAGTGTGTGCGGGAGATTTTCGAGGCTGGCGAGTAGGCGCGTTGCTTCGCCATCCTTACGGGGAAGAAAGCCTTCGAAAACAAAACGGTCACTGGGCAAACCGGAGACAGCCAGTGCCGTCACAGGTGCGGAGGGGCCGGGCAGTGCCGACACAGGCACGCCAGATGTGACTGCCAGACAGACAACGCGGTAGCCCGGATCAGATACCGTGGGCATACCGGCGTCGGATACGAGTAGTACACGCTCACCGTCTTCCGCACGCTGAACGAGCATCTGAGCCCGTTCGCCCTCATTATGGTCGTGCAGGCTCAGTAGGGTTCCGTTAATGCGCACATCCAAGCGCGAAGCGAGTGCAAGCAGGCGGCGAGTATCCTCGGCTGCAACAATATCGGCCTCGGACAATGCACGAATCAAGCGAGGCGAGGCGTCTGCAGCATCTCCGATGGGTGTTGCTGCAAGCAAGATGGAGCCGGAACGTTGCACTGGCTGATTCGAGAAATCCACACAGGTATTGTGTCAGAGGTAGTCGGGCAATGCGAGGGACAGTCGTGTAGCGGATTATCGGCATCGCTTCCAACACCACAGCGCACGGGTCGAGGCCAATTACCTCATTGCCTACCGACTTGGTCTTTACCTTTATTATCCGAGCCCACCGTGGTGACAACGTGACGATGCCGCCCTTTTAGTGGCAACACGAGGCAAAGAAATGGCGTCGCCCAGCCTTGGGCGACGCCATTTTACGAGTGATTACTCGCCGAGTTTGCCATCGACGGTGTCACGCGCAGCATCGATTTGGCCGTCGAAACGACCGCCGGTTACCTTCTTCGCAGCATCAGCTACGGCATCAAGTGCTGCGTCTGTTTTAGCTTCGTCACCGAGCAGGGACTTTGCGGCATCTTGTGCTTGCTGGCCGAGACTTCCCAGATCCATCTTCATTCCTTTCGTGGAAAACTAAGGGTATTCCATACTATGCCTTTGCGTCCCTGGACGCATAATGTGGTGCCATTTGGCAAAAACGACCTGACGTGACATGTGCACAGCGTCATATTCATGGCAACAAAGCCCTTTTTGGGCACATAAGGATGCCGAGAAAGGCATACCTGAGGTTTGGCGCATCTTCCGAAGGACCATTGCCAGCACTCAACGGTGGGCACACCTACACCTCGGAATGGCCCTCTAGGCATTGATGTGAGATTGACCCGTGAAGAATCGTAAGATGCCGCCAACGATAAGCAACTCAATAGCCGCAATCATCGATAGAACAGCTATACCAAAGATCATCTCACTACTCTGCGATGGGACCAGAAAAAATGTGGCCACGCTCACTACGATGGTAACACTCCCAACGAGTAGGAAGATACGACTTGTTGTGGTTAACGGAGCACTCTTCCCACCGCGGCTTCCAGTACCTACCTTATGTTGCGCGAAAATGACAACCCAGATGATTACACAGATCAGCAACAGCAGCAGGGAAGCAGGGAGAAGAAAAATCGCCCCGAAGTTCACACCCAACGCTTCGGAGCTTGGCCAATGTGGTGCGAGCACTCCCAAACAAAGACCCATGACGCTAAAGAATGTGAGCACTGCATTCATAACGACTACCGGCTTCACATTCATACCTCCGAAGTGACGATTGAAGCGGAGATAAAAGCAAGCGAACGCACCTTCCACGAGACACCTAGGAGGTATGAAAAGCATCACATAACAAAGGGTAATTGACAAGCATTTTATGAAACTATCAAAACAACAAGTCGCAATACACGTTTTGGGGCCTGCCTTTGATTGGTGAAGGCAAGCCCCAAAACGGATATGTGTGGTTGCGGCGGTGTCCTACTCTCCCACGACCTGTCGGTTGCAGTACCATCGGCGCTGTGGGGCTTAGCTTCCGGGTTCGGTATGGGTCCGGGCGTTTCCCCCACGCTGTGGCCGCCGCAAAAGTGTCGACCACGAGTGTATTCTCTTGTGTCCCCCACACGGGTGTGGGGTTTTGGGTTGGTCGTGATTTGTATAGTGGTGTAAGCAGTGCTGCGTGCAGCAGCTTTTTTGTTGCACGCCCGCCCAAAAGGGGGGGGTGTGTTGGTTGTTGTT
>NZ_AUBF01000008.1 GCF_000429105.1 Schaalia suimastitidis DSM 15538 | reverse complement strand
GTTTTCCCCGCCAGCGCGGGGATGATCCGATTCCACCAGTCCCAGGGCACAACCTCCTGACGTTTTCCCCGCCAGCGCGGGGATGATCCTGCGTTTAACAGCATCAGCGATGCTAGAACCGTGTTTTCCCCGCCAGCGCGGGGATGATCCGCAATTGGCTGATTATTCGAATTATTCGGATAGGTTTTCCCCGCCAGCGCGGGGATGATCCGTCACTGGTAGTGCTACGGTGTCGCGCCTAGTGGTTTTCCCCGCCAGCGCGGGGATGATCCCGACGACACCGGATCGTGGGACAGTTACCACAAGTTTTCCCCGCCAGCGCGGGGATGATCCCTGACGGACGCGAACGAATTGTCATTCCTGACAGTTTTCCCCGCCACGGGGATGATCCGGGGACGGAGGCGTCGCCTAGTTCGCGTACTCGGTTTTCCCCGCCAGCGCGGGGATGATCCCTACCAGGCGGATGGACGCCCATTTGCCCGCGTGTTTTCCCCGCCCACGCGGGGATCATTCTATGTCGATTTCTATAAACACGGTTTCCCTTTTTCATGGCAAACCCCCGCTTGTTGTTCCGAGCAGGGGTTGTTTGCCTACTGTTCAGATTTCTACAGGCATTGTGGCTGCGCCGTCTTTAAGGAGGTCTTCCCTGAATACCCATTCGCCGTATTCTGCGTCCTCGTCACAGTCTTTAAGGTTTTCCATCCAAAATTTACGAATGGGGGCGCTAAATCTGAATCCATCTACCCTCAAATGCGTGTACGCGTCCGAAATGCCCCATGTTGGTTCACCGCATGAGATCATTTCGTCAACGTGCTCTAAAGATTCGCTGTTTGGAGCGAATTCTGCGATTTCTTCTCTTGAAGCTGCGACTGCTTCGTCAAATGTCAACAAGTGCCCACCCCTTTCACTTTAAGGAATCGAACAATTCCTCTGTTGTTGTCCCGTCTGTTTTCCTCCATGCTACTTCTTTGACGTGGCGAGGGGTAGCATGAGTAGTTCTTGGAACTTTTCTAGGCATCGTCGATATCGATATTTCTAAAACAACGTTGTTGTTCTCACCCTTCAGATGAACACGGTCATGCTGTCTGAGCACATGTTGTGGTCTTGCAACGATTGCCAGTATTGCTTCGACGTACATTTCTTTCGTCCAGTGCGCCGGTAATTTTGTTTTGTTCACCTGCGTAGACTCTGGACTATGTCCACTGCGCGCAGCCCTCTCATGCTACAAAACATCTAGGGTTAACATGGCAGTTGGAACGTTGATGTCCCCAGAGGAATCTCTCCCCTGCGGTATGCGTAGAGTCTCCTGCCTACTATCAACTGGAGAAGCCGCTGCAGCACCTGTGCGTGGTTGCTCGTCTCACCGTTTTCCCCGCTCACGCGGGGATGACCCTTCTATTAGAGGGACCGGTGACTTGTGCCCGGCGTTGTCCCTACTCGCGTGGGGGATGGATACACGAGTTGGGCGTGGTGTGCCTTCAGTGTGGAGTCATGCCGCGCAAAACTCGGACAGCATGACAGTAGTGGAGAAAGCAATCGAACTTTTTGTGTTACCTAACTTTCTCCCCGACAAGACGCAGAGGGACCATTGTTCTGCGGATTGTGAATCCATGCGACGAACCTTCTGCGGTGTCATGCGTGACAGTTTGAGGGATGTTGCCACTTAAATCACTGCTGAAGTGGTTATAGAACTGTTAGCTCGGCTATTGGCGCGCTAGGAATTAGGAATATAGAAATGATTAAGGGAAAATTCGCGTGAACCATGCGTTGTCTCTTCAAAGATCTTTGTAAGTTCACCACGGCGAATGCACAAAAGAATAAGAGCGCCCGAGGTTGACGCTGGTGACATTCCGCAGTTGTCT
This sequence comes from Schaalia suimastitidis DSM 15538, assembly GCF_000429105.1. Taxonomy (GTDB): domain Bacteria; phylum Actinomycetota; class Actinomycetes; order Actinomycetales; family Actinomycetaceae; genus Pauljensenia; species Pauljensenia suimastitidis. Next base: position 174,530 of record NZ_AUBF01000008.1, on the reverse strand, counting down.
CCAGATAGCGATGAGTATCTTTCCCAAGACAAGTATGTTCCTGATGATGAAGTAGTATTTCTGAAGCAAGTGGCACCTGTCCTTCCATCAGTCTGTCAGAGCAGTACGACTCACAGGCAAGAGCGGTAACCGAAACGGGTCATGTTGAATGACTGGTCTCAAAGTATTTGATGGCGGCGCTCAGAATCGCATGATGTTCTCCTTCTTGAACATTAAGAACGCAACAATTGGTGCTGCCTGCATCTGCTTTGTGAAAAGACAATGATGTGACACTCTTGTCGGAGTTCAGCAGACAACATCAATCGCGACTCCAATCATGCGGACGCACTCTCCGCTCCTATGACTCCCTTTCCCCGGCCTTTTCAGAGAGGTTTCAAGGGAAGGCTGTAGTTGTTTTGGAGTCTTTTGCAAACGAATATTGGCGGCTTTACCATTCGCTCCAGAAGTGTCGCGCAGAGATGATAGTCCAACAGTTATCGCGGCACATATTCATCCTACGACCGGCATTCCTGATGAAAATTTTTTGGAAGGGGCAGAGAGTGCTTCTGTGTCTCGTCAGGAGAAAGATATCCTCCGACGTAGCCTCAAGTCAGAGAGTCCGACGAGATCGCTTGGCCGTAATTCCATGTAGCAAGGTCATGCAGAGGTCGTGTGATTTTGTGACGGCGCTTTCGGACAATGCCCAATCTAGCATCACAGTTCATGACTCATCGTCTGAAATATTCCACTAATTACTTAATTTCCCTACTGACGGACGAAAGCAACGTCATGCTTAATGGGAGCCTTTCAGTTATTAGTGCGTTCCCACATTGACGAAACACCCGCCAATCTATTCGCATCGCCGCAGTTCTTTCACTAGGGAAATGCCGGATAGGACTACGACCAGGGTAAATGGCAAGGCCATCACCACGGTGGCGCTCTGCAGTACGGGAATGCCGCCAGCCAGCAGCATCGCAAGGGTCAGTACCCCGGTGGACACAGCCCAGAAAATCCGCAGCAGCGGCATGGCTGAAGCGTTTTGAGGCGCTTTTGATGGTCGCGACATATGAGGTGCCATCAAGTCGCGGCAGACTTGCTGGTCCATTGCCGAGGCAGTGGTGGGCTGCATCGTGGCCAGTGAACATTGGGGGGTGGCTGCGGCATGGCGTGCAGTTTGTCTTTCGGGCACCTGTTCGGGCACCTGCGCGGGTTTTGTTGACAGTTCTGCCATTACAAGCGCGCCCGAATCGGCGCTGGTCACGTAGAACAAAACCCCAACGACCACTGCGAGCACCACAGCTGCCACACCGAAGGGGCGTGAAGCCAGCATCTCAAATAGGCCGGCTTCAGGTGTACTCGTAATTAAATCTGCGAAAGCTTGGCCGCTGGCACTGCTTGCGCCTACGTCGGTGTGGGGCAAAAGCGTTGCGCCTACTTCGGCACCGGGCGCGACCGTGGGAGCTGCTTCTGCGCCGGGAACGACCGTTGCGCCCACCTCGGCACCGGGCGCGACCGTAGCACCGGCGTCGGCATGGGAAAGCGCAGCTGCACCTCCATCAGTGTGCATATCCGAGGCCCTCCCCGCCCCCGCGCGAACAAGATCCACTGCGGAATTGCCAAAAATCCCCACCCAAATCACCACATAAGCAAAAGGAATAGTCAGTGTTCCTGCAACGAATTGTCGAATCGTTCTCCCACGAGAAATACGCGCTAAAAATATGCCAACAAATGCTGCCCACGTGATCCACCACGCCCAGAAAAACAAGGTCCATGTATTGAGCCACGCATCCGGCCTTTCCCATGCGTAGGTCTCTAGACTCCATGCGGGTAACAGCCGCACAAAATCACCCAGATTGCCCACGAGCGCATCAATGAGGAACGCAGTGCGTCCTGTGATGAGCACATAACCTGTCAGTACTCCAGCCAAAGCCACATTTGCTGAACACAGGATTTTGATGCCTCGTGAAATGTCGGTAAGTGCCGACAGGCACGCCACTCCAATACCGATCAACAGAAGCATCATTTGTGTAGGTAACCCAGCAGTGACACCGAAGATTACATTCAACCCTGCGCTGAGCTGAACCACCCCTACGCCAAGAGAGGTGGCAATACCGAACATGCCGCCAACAAGGGCAGCAGCATCAGCAATATGTCCAACCCAACCATCGGCTAACGGACCGAGCACCGGACGCAGCACTGAACGCAAGGACAGTTCAGCGCCTCGTCGATACGCAAAATATGCCAATGCCATCCCCAGCAGCGCATATAACCCCCACCCGTGCAAACCATAATGAAACATCGTCATGACGACCGCTTCACGAGCCGCCTGTACCGTCTGTCCTTGTCCCATGGGCGGCGACAGGTACTGCAATACAGGCTCAGCGACAGCAAAAAACATAATATCGGTGCTGATGCCAGCCGCAAAGAGCATGGCGGCCCACGAGAAAGTGGAATACTCAGGTTGTGTATCGTCCGCGCCGAGGCGCACACGACCAAAGCGGCTCAGTGCCAGTCCAACGACCAGCACCAAGACCCCGGTCGCTACCAGCATGTAGACCGAACCGAAATAGCGGCCCGCCCACTCAACAGCGTGTGTGAAAAGCTGTGCGATCTGTTGTGGAGCAAAAAGTCCAGCGATGGCAACGGAGATAATGACGGGTGCAGCAAGACCAAAGACTGGCCAACGTAGTGACGGCGTGATGTCCGTGAAGGAAGCACGGCGAAGCATCCAGCTTTTCTCCTCATCGCTACTTGGAAACGACAGCATGTCAGCTCATATGTGTGTGATACGCGCGTATGTTTTGTTAATAACCATACTGCCCGTTGGTTGACATCCGCAGCGACTAAACGCCTGACAGGCAAAGATGGTCGCCTCTTACAATTTTCGGTGAACCTCGATAGTCTCAGGTCACAAGCAGTCCGTCGACAACCCGCCCATGCGGAAAACAGGGAGTTAGCGTGCTACCTACACTTTTTGCCCCGAGCACTACGGCAGTGGCCGATTCACTACCCATCACGGCACTTTTGGCGCTATTGCCGCTTCTCGTTTTCTTCGTCATGCTGGGCGTATTTAAGATTGCCACTCACTGGTGTGCCATTGGTTCCCTTGCAGTGGCGTTAGCTGTAGCAGGTTTTGCTTTAAAAATGCCGCTTTCGCTGTCGCTTTTGTCGGCAAGTCAAGGCGCAGTATTTGGCCTCCTCGTCATTTGTTACATTGTTGTTGCAGCGGTGTGGCTCTACAACATTACTGAAGCCTCAGGTCGAGCAGCCGACGTGCGCACGATCTTTTCCCTAGTCGGTAAAGGAGACCTTCGCGTTCAAGCCCTGCTGATCTCCTTCTGCTTCTGCGGAATGCTGGAAGGTCTGGCAGGTTTCGGTGCACCCGTTGCCATTACCTGCGCCATGTTGCTGGCACTGGGACTGTCCCCATTGAAAGCTGCCCTTGCCACCATGGTCGGCAATAGCCTCAATGTCGCATTCGGTGCCATGGCAATCCCCATGATTACCACCGCACGACTGGGCGGCGTGACCACCGAGGTCCTCACCTCCACAAGTACCCGCATCACCCCGATTTTCTTCCTCATTATTCCGTTCCTCTTACTTGCGATGTTCGACGGGGCGCGAGGAGTCCGCCAGTTATGGCCAGCAGCCCTCGTTTCCGGGGCGGGTATGGGAGCGGGACACTTCATCACCGCTCACTTCATCTCTTTTGAGCTGACAGCTGTGGTGGCCTCGTTGATTTCCTTTGTTCTCACTGGGTTGCTTCTGGTGGTGTGGCGTCCCCCAACGCCTGAGGAGCAACGCTCAGAAACTGACACTGCGCGCATGAAAATCAGCCCTGCACGTATTGGATTGGCTTTGCTGCCGTATATTTTCGTCGTCTCTGTTTTCGCTGTTGCGAAGCTATGGCGCATCGGCTGGGATATTCCAGCGGCCCTCAAATCCACCGATCTGCCAATTCCATGGCCCGGCCTTGACGGCAACATCGGTACGGTTGCTGGCGAAGTCTCAAAGGACACGATTTTCGTGCTCTCCTCGCTGTCGTCACCTGGGACGATGCTGCTGTTTGCAGGCATAGTGGTGACACTGGTGTATGCTTCGACAAGTTCCGGTGGCCTTTTTCCATTCACTATTCGGCAAGGTATTGCCACCCTTGGCACGACCTTGTCGAGCCTGAAAACCGCAATCTTTACCATCGCGTGCGTGATGGCCCTTGCCTACACCATGAATTTCTCGGGCCAAACGGTGGCAATTGGCACATGGCTCGCCACAACCGGCGCCGCCTTCGCCTTCTTCGCCCCATTCCTTGGATGGCTTGGTACGGCGGTGACTGGATCAGCTACCTCTGCTGGCGCACTCTTCGCTAATCTGCATTCCGCAGCGGCTCAACAGGCGGGCCTGAGCCCACAACTGCTCCTAGCAGTCAACGAAATCGGTGGCGGTACCGGAAAGATTGTGAGCCCACAAAACCTTGCTATTGCCGCCACTGCGGTCAAGCAGGAGGGCTTGGAATCGGAGTTGCTGCGTAAAGCTGCGCCCTATTCTTTGGGCTTGGTGACGCTACTGGGCGTGATTACGTTCCTCGCGTCCATCGGCGTGCTGGGATTCCTTATCGCACACTAATCGTGCGGTCTGCGTTCTGCCTCGCGCGTGAGTCGTGCGACCTGTGTTCCGCCTCGTGCGTTTGTCGTGAGGCTTGTGTTTCGCCTCGCGCGTTGGTTGTGCGACCTGCGTTCTGCCTCGCGCCGAAGAAAGGGAGGTGGCAGGATAGGGGCATGACACTGAAGTCTCACGCTGATCTTCCCCCTATTCCCGAGGCCATGGCTGACCTTTTGCCAGGTGGCCACCCCTGGGCAGACGCCCACATCCTCGACCCGATGACGGCGCCGCCGCTTCGGTGGGGCATACTCGGTGCGGGCGGTATTGCTCATACCTTCGCACGTGACGTCCCAGCACACACTCGATCCACCGTTGTTGCTGTTGCCGCCCGCGACACCGATCGTGCCCAAGCATTCGCAGCAGCTCACAATATTGCCTCTGCCTACGGTTCCTACCAGGAATTGCTGACCAATGATCAGGTCGACGCTGTTTATGTCGCGGTCATCCACCCGTATCACGAAGAACTCGCACATATGGCCATCGAGGCAGGTAAAGCACTCCTCGTTGAAAAACCTTTCATGATGGACAGCGCACAAACACAGCGTGTCCTCACCGCCGCACGCGAGGCAGGTACATTCCTTATGGAAGCCATGTGGACACGCCACCTGCCGCAACACACACTCATGCAAGGCATCCTTGATGCGGGGGCACTTGGCCAAGTCGTCACCGTCCACGCTGACCACGGCCAAGCTCTGCGCCACGTACCACGACTGACCGAGAAAGAACTTGGTGGCGGGTCGCTCCTTGACCTTGGTGTCTACCCCATCTCGTTCATACAAAGCGTCCTGGGAAACACCACGCGCCTTTGTGCCGCGTCAGCACATATGACCCAGGCCGATGTTGACGCTCAGGTCGCAGCCATCTTCGAAGGGGCCGGCGCCTTGGCTACTGCAACTGCAAACCTTGACGGGCGTAGCGCCACCGCAGCAGAAGTCGTCTGCGAATGGGGTGCCATTGAAATGCCTCAACAGTTCTACCGGCCAGGCCAAATCCGCTTGCGTCAATTCCCTGAAGCAGGGTCTTATGGTGACATCACGTCGTGGGACGCCACCGTTGACGGTGGTTTCCAATACGAGGCCGCTGAAGTGGCACGCTGCATTACCGCAGGTTTGACACAATCCTCGGTTATGCCCTGGACTGATACCCTCCAGGTGATGCAGTTGATGGATCAGGTACGTGAACGCATCAACTTAAGTTACGACTAATACGACTTGCACAACATGCCGACAGTGTCACCCTGCGGCATAGGCAGGTGGGGTAATCCATACAGAACCCGCCTATTTCACGGTATCTGGTGCGGCGCACAGCAAAGGGCGTAAAACCAATGTGGGACAATGCTTGTACGTAATTGAGTCCTGCAACGGTGCGATATCCGCGCTGGGCGCCAGACGCCGCGACTACTGTTGTGCGCCTCGTTTCACTGATTCCAGAAGCATCACGGCAACATCCTTGACCTCAGGCAATGGGTGACCAGATCCTCCACCCGATGCAGAGCGTGCTGGATCAGCATCGTCTTCACCTAGCGCCACGTCCGGAAGACCTGCCTCAGGCGTCAAACCAACTGACGAACCAGTCGCAGACCCTAGCATCTGCGAACAGAAGGGGCAGCCTGTGGCAACAATATCAGCACCGGTTTGAGCCGCCTCGACAATACGCGCATCAGCAATGCGCACCCCACGGGTTTCCTCAAACCACGCATGCGCACCACCAGCACCACAACACATGGCGCGCTCACGATTACGAGGCATTTCCACCAGGGTCACACCCGGCAAAGCACCCACCAATTCACGAGGCGGTTCATACACTTCATTGTGACGACCCAAGTAGCAAGGATCGTGGTACGTGACAGTTGGCGAGGCGTCACCAGCAGATGGCGCAAGGGGTGTCAGGCGCCCTTCACGCACTAAACGGTTAAGCAACTGCGTGTGGTGGACCACGTCAAAGCGGCCACCAAGCTCCGGAAACTCTCCAGCAATCGTATTAAAACAGTGAGCGCAGCTCACCACAATGCGTTGAACCTTCGCATCATTCAGTGTGTCAATAGCCGCAGCAGCAAGCATTTGGAATAGCGGCTCATTACCGGCACGCCGAGCCGCATCACCTGTGCAGGACTCGCCAGAACCCAATACAGCAAATGACACGCCCGCAATATGCAGCAGCTCAGCAACGGCAGCAGAGGTGGCGCGGCCTCGGTCATCAAATGCCCCAGCGCATCCCACCCAGAACAGCCAATCGACATCTTCAGCAGATTCAATATCCACCCCAATGACAGGAACCTCGAAATCTAAGCCTTTGGCCCATTCCATGCGTTTACGTGCTGGCTGGTTATACGGATTTGCTTTGGATTCCATACCGCGGAAGGCACGTCCCAGTTCCCGCGGAAATGCTGCCTCCATCAGGACACGGTGGCGACGCAAGTCAAGGACGTGGTCAATATGTTCAATATCCACCGGACACTGGTCAACGCAGGCTCCACACATCGTGCAATCCCACAGTGCCTCTTCACTGACCACATGCGGGACAAGATCAGTAAAAACGTCAGCAGCCCCTTGCGGACCACTGGTGCCCGACACCGACAAAATATCAAGCAAATCCATACTGTGAGGTGTAGGCTCAGCGCCCTTTTCCAGCAGCATCGTGCCGTCTTGTTCCATCTGCGCGAGCCTGTCAAGACCCCCAACACCGGGTATCTCCGCGTCGGTAACCTCGCGTTCCTGCAGTTCCAAACGCGACAACGACTGCACATGATCCCTCATAGCCAACACGAGGAGTTTCGGCGACAAAGGCTTGGCGGTATTCCACGCTGGACACAATTCCTGACAGCGACCACACTCAGTGCAGGTATACAGGTCAAGGCGATCTTTCCATGACAGATCCGCAGCAGTGCCCGCCCCTAAATGCACGTCATCGCCCAGATCGTCAAAAGCGTCGGGACTTGTCACCGGAGCGCCATCAATGAGCATCGGAGCTGCTGGGCCCAGGCTCTTCGAACCATCAGCGTTACGGCGCGTATAAATATTGACCACAGCCAGGAAACGGTGCCACGCCACACCCATTGACGTTTGGACACCTACCACCATCAGCCACACCATTGAGGCCAAGATTTTCAACAGGGACACCACGACAATGGCATTAGCAAGTGCGGTGGGGGTGGGGGAAACGACGCCGATTAATTCGCCCGCCCACCACGTCGCTGGGTAATTCCACCACATGGCAGCATGTTCGTGAGTGCGCGCAATGTCGACCAGCGCATAATCGAGGGCGCGCAGGACCACTACACAGGCACACACAATGAGGATGACCCACTCAACAAACAGAGCCTGCCATCGAGTCGAACCAAGGAAACGGGAAGCCAAACGATTGGCCTGGCCGCGGCGCGGCAATGACGAGGCAGAGGTGCCGGATGCGTTAACGGGCGAGGGAAGGGCCGCTTCGGGCGAGGACAGGGCGGCTTCGTGAGAGGGAAGGGCCGCATCGCGCGCGTTATTGGGCGAGGACAGGGCGGCCTCGGCAATCGAACCGGTGCCTTCGCGCGACCGCACGAACATGAGGGCACCAATACCAAGGAGCCCTCCCCACGCGAAAAACTCCACCAGCCAATTCCACGGCGCAAAACTGCCCAGCAGCGGCAAGACCCACTCAGGGTCACGCAGATGCACGTAGGCCGAGGTCAACGTAAGGAAAAGAACGGGGAAGGACAACATCACAAGCCAATGCGCTGCCTTCACCAGCGGACGGCCGCGAAATTCGCGGTGAGAGAGTGCAGCCCACACTAGCGACCAGGTTCGACGCAATACAGGGCGGGTACGACCAGGTTCTGGCGTTCCTGAAGAAAATTGGCGCCACAAGTGGGCAAGGCCACGCGCGAAGGCAATCAGTGCAAACAGGGTGGCAAATAATGCCACAACCCAGCTCACAACAGACAAAACGGGCGTTGCCATGCAAACTCCAGTCGATAGCTGAATAACGGTACCGCTCCATTGTCCCACGCATAGCGTTGACTAGGCGCAGTGCAGTGGTATGGACCTGTCCAATCGGTGGCGTCGTTTCTTGGGGCAGCAGCACTTATCGACCACGACCCACATGAAGGACATGTGCTCACTGGAGTCGTGTCACATGCGAGGTGAGATTTGTGTTGAAAGCGCACAAAGACGCGGATTCCATTATTGTTAAAAGATAACAAAGTTCCGTCCGACTCCCATCCCTGACTGGAGCCGTAATGTTCGCCGTGATCGCTGCCCACCTGTGTGCCGCGATCATCGCCCCTGCACTTGTGGATGCAATGGGTCGTCGCGCACTGGCCATCCTCGCAGCCATCCCCGCTTCAGCCCTGATTTACGCCCTATGGCACAGCCCCACCATAATGGCAGGCGGAAGTATCACCAACACGTGGACGTGGATCCCCGGACTTGCCCTGACCATCAGCTTGAAAATGGATCTGCTTGGTTGGGTGATGAGTCTTATCGTGGGTGGCGTGGGCGCAATCGTCCTGCTGTACGCCAGCGCCTACTTCACCGACGCCTCGGTCGGCCTGCGGCGCTTTGCCTCAATATTCACCCTCTTTGCTGGCGTCATGTTTGGCCTCGTCTTAGCAGATCACACGATGGTGCTGTACACCTTCTGGGAAGCGACGTCGATCCTGTCGTACCTGCTCATCGGCCACCACCACGAACGTCGCCCCGCGCGCCTCGCCGCACGCCAGGCCCTACTGCTGACCTCGTCGGGCGCATTAGCAATGTTTGCCGGACTCATTATGCTGGCCGAGGCGCCCGGAGGTTCCTACAGGATCAGCATCCTGGTTGCCAACGCAGCCAACGGCACCCTTGACACATCCTCCCCATTGGTGATCGTCGCTACCTTCCTCGTCTTGGCGGGTGCCCTCTCCAAATCAGCTCAACTCCCTTTCCACTTTTGGCTGCCCGGCGCAATGACAGCCCCCACACCCGTGTCGGCCTATCTGCACGCTGCAGCGATGGTGAAAGCAGGAGTTTACCTCATTGCCCGCCTCACACCAGGTTTCGTTCAGGTCCCAGCATTTAGTCCAGTCTTAGTGATCTTCGGTCTTGTCACCATGTGCCTAGGGGCACTGCGCGCACTACGACAATACGACCTGAAATTGCTTCTAGCCCACGGCACCGTATCTCAACTCGGCCTGATTATCGCCACCATCGCACAGGGGAGTGCCGCTGCCATGACGGCAGGTTTGGTCATGTTGGTATCCCACGCCACCTTCAAATCGGCCCTATTCCTTACCGTGGGGGCCATCGAACAGGCAACCGGTAGGCGCGACTGGCGTCGCCTCAGTGGTGTCGGCAGACGCAAACCTGTCCTGGCTGCGGCGGGTGCTGTGGCATTGGCGTCGATGGCAGGTATCCCGCTGACAACAGGCTACCTAGGCAAAGAAGCACTGATTAGCGCACTGTTACACGGAAGTGGAGCAGCGTGGACACAGGCAACACCGTGGGCCGATGTGCTGGTCTTGGTCGCCGTTGCACTAGGTTCGACGCTTACCGTTGCCTACGCATGGCGTGCATGGTGGGGAGCTTTTGGGACGCGGCCACTGCCAGATGACGAAGATATTTGCCGCACCACATCAGTCAAGGGCAGTGTCATCGCCGCGCATAAATGCACACGCACCCCCACATTGATGGTGCTCATGATTGTTCTATTAGCAAGCGGTGCGTTAATTGGTCTATTTCCCACAGCTCTTGAACACGTCTTGTCACCATTTGGCGCAGACACCCTTCCTGGAAGTGCCCACCTAGTATGGTGGTCCGGCTGGGGGCCAGCACTGATCACCGCTGCGATCCTCAGCGTCGGAGCCTTCCTCGCATTTGCTGGACGGAACGTAGAAAGGCTCCAAGAACGTTTTGCGCCACGTGTGGCACTTGTGGACCTGTATGCGTGGAGTATCCACGAACTCGACATTGTGTCAGCGCGCATCACTCGACTTATTCAACGCGGTTCTTTGCCATGGGACCTGTCAGTTATCGTTGTCACCCTTGTGTTGCTGGTGAGCGGCGTATTCATCATTGCGCCGCCGCAATACTTTGCGATCCGGTGGGCTGATTCAGCTGCGCAGGTCGCAATTGGCGTCGTCATCGTCCTAGCTGCCATTCTTACCGTTCGTTCCCGAGGCCGTATGCGTGCCGCTATCCTCCTAGGCGCGGTAGGTCTTGGGGTGGCGCTCCTATGGGCAAGTCAAGGTGCCCCCGACCTTGCGTTGACCCAAATCGTTGTCGAGGCGGTAGGTATTGTCGTCTTCGTCCTCGTCTTGCGGCGCCTTCCCACCTACTTTTCTGACCGGCCCCTCCAACGTTCTCGCTGGTGGCGCTTTGCTCTTGCGTTAGTGACGGGTGTCGGTGTGGTCGCCACTGGACTGTACGCCTCCTCGGCGCGTATCCACGATTCGGTGGCGACATTGATGCCTTCAGAAGCCCTGGACTTTGGTCACGGAAAAAACATTGTCAACGTCATCCTTGTGGATATTCGTGCTTGGGACACTGTGGGTGAATTGTCAGTCCTTCTGGTAATTGCCACCGGTGTTGCGGCCCTTATCCATGTGCGTTCCCGAGGCCGTAGTCCCCGCAGTTTGCCGCGCGCTACCACGTCGGCAGCAACACCACGTTTCTTACGCGGTGTTGCCTTGCTGGATCCACGTGAACGCTCCACAGTGATGGAAGTTGTCACCCACCTGCTATTCCACACGATGCTGGTATTGTCCGTGTGGCTGCTATTTATTGGGCACAACAGCCCAGGTGGCGGTTTCGTTGGGGGCGTTGTGGCTGGATTGGCCTTCCTCCTACGCTACCTGGCGGGTGGCCGATACGAATTGGCCGAGGCAATGCCACTGTCCGCGGGACGTGTCCTCGGTTTTGGTCTTTTCCTTGCCGGTTTGGGGGCTTTGCTGCCACTTCTTGCTGGCAATACCGTTTTAGAATCAACGGCTATTGACTGGAGTTTGGGTGTCCTTGGCGAAATCCATTTCACGACCGCCATGCTGCTTGATGTCGGTGTTTACGTCCTCGTGATCGGTCTGGTCCTTGACCTCGTATCGACCCTTGGCAGCGAAATTGACCTTCACGCGCGTGAACACACAGAGCAGGTGAACGCATGAATATCCCATCGGTAGCCCTGCTTGTCATCGCTGGCGTTCTTGTAGGTTGCGGCGTTTACCTGCTGCTGGAACGCAGCCTGTCACGTATCTTCATCGGTCTAGGCTTACTCACTCACGGCGTCAACGTCCTACTGTTGGCCTCTGGTGGAGCCGCAGGTCGTCCCCCGTTGATTGGCTCAGAAGATGTGGCGGCCATGTCCGACCCCTTACCGCAAGCTATGATGCTCACCTCGATCGTCCTGTCACTGGGGACCACCGCTTTCGGTCTTGCCTTGGCGTATCGGCAGTGGCGCCTAGCAGGTCACGATGAAGTGGTCGACGATATTGAAGACCGTTTGCTGTCGCGCCGCATTGAAACGGAACACGCCGTGGATGCACGTGAAGAAGCGGCAACCGGTGCCGAAGACGCCAATATTGACTACGACGAAGAAGCTGCTGACGGTGTTGCCGGAGCCGCTGGTCCTGGCCGCGAAGGCTTGGCGCCTCAGGCCAGCGATCTTGACCTTAGCAAGGAGGATCGCCCATGATCGACCTTGCGTGGCTGGTTCCCGTTCCGGTTCTGTTGCCTCTGCTTGCAGCAGGTATGGTTTTGGTTCTTTTCCGCAGGCCGAGGCTGCAGCGTTTCCTTGCGCTCCTCACACTGTCGGCGACTACCGTGGTGTCTTTCGCTTTAGCATACGCAGCGCATTGGGGTCCGCAGGTACTTGACGTTGGCTCCTGGGCGGCACCTATCGGAATCACCCTGGTCATTGACCGCCTGTCAGGAACGATGTTGGTCGTCAGTCAGGTGGTGACGTTGGCGGTCCTGGTTTACTCCACGTCGCAGTCAACCGTTGATGACAATCCGCGCACCCCTGTCGCCATCTACTTCCCGACATTCTTGATCCTGTCAGCGGGGGTAGCCAACGCATTCATCACAGGTGACCTTTTCAACCTTTTTGTTGGCTTTGAAATCCTCCTTGCCGCGTCCTTTGTCCTGATTACTTTGGGTGCGACCCGCGGGCGTGTACGTGCAGGCACGGTGTACGTTGTCGTGTCGCTCCTGTCATCGGCGGTCTTCCTTGCCGGTATTGCACTGACGTACGCGGCAACGGGAACCGTTAACCTCGGCCATTTGGCGCAGCGGCTTCAAGAAATCGATCCAGGCACTGCTTTAATGATTAATGTCGTGCTGCTGACCGCATTCGGCATTAAAGCAGCTATTTTTCCGCTGCACGCGTGGTTGCCTGACTCTTATCCGACCGCCCCAGGTCCTGTCACGGCGGTCTTTGCCGGCCTGATGACGAAAGTTGGCGTCTATGCGTTGATCCGACTTCAAGTTCTGCTTTTCCCTGGCGACAACCTCAGTGCGCTACTTACCGTTCTTGGCATGGCGACCATGCTGGTGGGTATCGTAGGCGCCGTCGCACAAAATGACATTAAGCGACTCCTGTCCTTTGTGCTGGTGTCACATATTGGCTACATGCTGTGGGGTCTTGCCATACTGTCAGAAACGTCTTTAGCTGCCACGATCTACTACGCTGCCCACCATATTGTGGTGCAAACCAGCCTATTTTTGGTGGCGGCTCTTATTGAACGACGGATGGGAACAACGTCGCTGGCGCGGCTCCATTCCTTGTCGAAGACAGCGCCTGTCCTTGCCGGTATTTTCTTTGTTTCAGGTATTAACCTGGTGGGGATTCCCCCTTTAACGGGCTTCGTTGGCAAGCTGGGTTTGGCCCGCGCTTCGGTCGAATTAGCGACGCCGAGCGCGTGGATACTGCTTGCGGGTGGTCTTATCACGTCGTTCCTTACCCTGTATGTTCTGGTGAAATGGTGGGCGCTTGCCTTTTGGCAGGGTGAGGATGACCGGTATAGCTATATGACCACTCCGCTGGTAAGGCCTGACGCCAGCGAAGCTGTCAAAGCGCGTGCCGAACGGCAATTTGAGCGGGCACGTCAGGTTCTCGTTCCCGCTATTCGGCGTGCCGAGGCGGTGGCGGACCAGGCGCGCACCGAAGGGGAAACGGGTGCGAATGCCTCGACACGCCTCATGTACGCGGTGGTAGCCGTGTTGGTCGGTGTCCAAGTTGCCATGGCGGCGTTTTCAGGGCCACTGTGGGAGTACATGTCCTCAGCCGCACGTGACCAGATTGGTGGGCGCGCCTATGTTGAAGCTGTCCTTGGCGACGACGGTCGTGGGTCAGGTACTTCAGATGAATACTCCTCCAATGACCTTAATGTGGAACCGTCGCCTGACCCGACCGCACCACCGCTTGACCAGAACGACGCAACTAGCGGAGGTGAACACTGATGAAGCGTGTATTGCGGCGAATATCGCCAGCGATGACGGTGTGGCTCACGCTGCTGTGGCTGCTGGTATTCCACTCAGTGGCACCCCTGCACGTAATGTCGGGCCTGCTGGTTGCCATCGTCGTGCAGGTGCTGTTCCCACTGCCGCAGACCAATACCAGGTGGCGTTTACGAACTATCGCAATCGTTGTGCTCCTGGGCGTCTTTTTTAAAGACCTTGTTGTGGCTTCGTGGCATGCGATACGTATCGTTGTCAGTGGACGCGAGGTGACCAACGGGGTCGTGCATGTGCCGCTGAACTCTCCTGATCCGGTTCACTTGACCATAATGTCGGCCATGACATCGCTGGTTCCGGGTTCACTGGTGGTCAAAGTGCATCACGACACGTGCGCATTTGACCTGCACGTATTGGATCTCCCTGCACAAGGTGGAGTGCGTGGCGTACAGACGAAAGTTCTTAAGCTCGAACAGCGACTCCTTGCCGCAGTGGCAGGCACGCCGATACTGCCACGCCCCAACCCTCGTCTGACAGATGTGAGGAGCAGCCGATGAGCGCCATTGACTACATCCACTTGGCGTCCTTGGTGATTGCCGCAGTGGCAGGCATTTTCACACTGTGGCGCATGAGAATCGGCCCGACCATCCTTGACCGTGTCGTTGCCAGTGACGTACTAACAGCTGTGGCGATTACTTTCGTTGCGGTCCTCATCGTATGGTGGGCGCGTTCTGATTTGGCGCTGGTACTGATCCTTTTAGCGCTCACAGGTTTCATCACATCAGTGGTTGCAGCACGCTTCGTCACCCGCGAGGTCGTGGGGGAGCGGCGCATCCTTTCGCGGGAAGAAGCTGCGATCCAGCAGCAGGCCCGCCAAGCCATTGAAGAGGAGGCTCTTGACGAGGCGGAACAGGAGGCTGAGCAATGGTGATTGCCGCCGCTGCCCTTTCGACTGCCCTGACCACCGAATCGAGCGTAGGGCCACTCATCAGCAGTATTGACTGGGCGCAGGTACGCACGTGGATTGGGGCGCTCCTCATCCTGTTGGGTGCCGTGCTCACATTGATTGCTGCAATTGGCGTTGCCATCAGGAAAGATCCTTATGAGCGTATGCATGTGGCATCAAAGCCCCAATACCTTGGCCTGATCGTGCTGTGCACCGGCATTGTTGTGGAAACGGCGTCACTATGGTGGCTGATTACCGGCGTGGTAGTCCTTATCCTTCAAGCAGTGACCGTCCCTGTCGGTTCTCATCTGGTGGCACGCGCCTTCGATCGCACACACCGTCTTGATGAGCCGGCCGACGAAGAAGTGCAGTACTAAAAGTACAGCTCAGCTTGCGCCTGCACGGTGCAGCACCAAGGCCACTAAGGGCATCGGATTGGCGCTAGTGGCCGGGACGAAAGGGGAGTTCTGCACCCAGACTTTGCTGCGCCTCGCCAATTGTCGGACCATAGTGGCATCAAAGGTGCCAAGTATGAAAAAGTTAGCCTGTGCGTGCTTCCCTACAGGATCATACGGACCACCTTCTCGATAGCGTTGACCCTTTCGAGGACGATCGACCACATGACCACTGCGGTGTCTTTGGCGTGTGGGCACCCGGTGAAGACGTTTCACGTCTGACGTATTTCGCGCTCTACGCTCTGCAACACCGAGGCCAACAGTCAGCGGGTATCGCCACCTCCGACCGTGAATCTATCCTCGTGTATAAAGATCAGGGGCTTGTGAACAGGGTTTTTAATGAACAAACCCTCCAAGGCTTGAAAGGTCACATCGCCCTGGGGCATGTGCGCTATGCCACCACCGGTGAGGATACGTGGCGCAATGCTCAACCGACCCTTGGCCCAACCCCGGTTGGTACCGTGGCCCTCTGTCACAACGGTAACCTCACTAATACCGCTGAACTGAGGCAGCTCGCAGCCTCTATCGCTGGTGATGACGATGATTTTGAACGTGGCGCATCCACAGACACCAGCATCGTGACCGCCCTGCTCGGGATGGCCGATCGCATTCCCGGCCCTGCGCCGTTCATCCCCCAAGGGACACACACGCCGACTGACGCTACCCAAACCTCGGCAATCCAACAGGCAGGCCACCTCAGAGAAAGCGAAGAACGTATCCGAGGCGCCCTGGTTGGTGCCGCGCTCAAAGTATTGCCGCGACTCAAGGGCGCATTCTCGCTGGTCTTTATGGATGAGCACACCATGTATGGGGCGCGCGACCCCCACGGCTACCGACCACTGGTCCTTGGCCGCCTCTCCTCCGGGTGGGTGTTGGCCTCAGAAACCGCAGCCCTTGACCTGTGCGGCGCGACCTTTGTGCGCGAAGTCGAACCAGGCGAACTGATCACCATTGACTCCACTGGCGTCCACACTCGCCGTTTTGCCATCAGTAACGCCAATACCTGCGTCTTCGAATACGTGTACCTGGCGCGACCAGACACCAAGATCGGCGGCACACAGATCGTCGCATCACGGCACCGCATGGGCGCATTGCTCGCCAAAGAAAACCCCATCGACGCTGACTTGGTCATTCCGACCCCAGACTCTGGTACGCCCGCTGCCATTGGCTATGCGGAAGCATCCGGTATTCCTTTCGCGCAGGGCCTAGTGAAGAACGCCTATGTGGGTCGCACCTTCATCCAACCTACCCAGTCCTTGCGGCAACAAGGTATTCGCCTCAAACTCAATCCGTTGCGTGACGTTATCGAAGGTAAACGGCTTGTCGTCATCGACGACTCGATTGTGCGCGGCAATACGCAGCGTGCGTTGGTGACGATGCTGCGCGAGGCGGGGGCTGCTGAGGTACATGTGCGTATCTCATCGCCGCCGGTGACGTGGCCATGTTTCTTCGGTATCGACTTTCCTACACGCGCTGAACTGATTGCTTCAGCCCTTGACGTGGAGGGGGTGCGGGCCTCGATTGGCGCCGACTCCTTGGCTTACCTGTCCCTGGATGGCATGGTGGAAGCCACCGGTCAGGGAACAGCCCTGTGTTTGGGGTGTTTCACCGGCGACTATCCTGAGGACGTGCCCGAAGGTACGCCAATACCTGGCACACCTGGCGCGCGAATATAGCCGACATAACGGGCGCGCGAGGCCCATTTCGATCACAATCCCCACCGTCCCACCGTCCCACCGTCGCAGGAGAAATGATGACTGACACCAAGCCCCTTGACTACGCTACTGCAGGTGTCGATACCGCTGCCGGCGATCGCGCGGTGGACCTGATGAAAGCCGCAGTGGCGTGCACGCATGATGCCACCGTGGTGGGCGCAACTGGAGGTTTTGCGGGAATGGTGGACGCCTCGGCACTGCTGGGGATGAAACGCCCACTGCTGGCAACGTCTACGGACGGTGTGGGAACAAAAATTGCTTTAGCGCGCGCTCTGGATATCCACGACACCATTGGTCAAGACCTTGTGGGCATGGTGGTTGACGACATCGTGGTCGTCGGGGCCCGCCCGGTGCTGATGACGGACTATATTGCCTGTGGCAAAGTCGTGCCCGAACGTATTGCCGATATTGTTCGCGGTATCGCTCAGGCGTGCCAGCAGGTTGCGTGCCCGCTTGTTGGTGGGGAAACGGCAGAGCATCCGGGTTTGATGGCTGACGATGACTACGATATTGCGGGTGCAGCCACCGGCGTTGTGGATGCCGATCAAGTGCTTGGCCCACAGCGTGTGCGCCCTGGTGACGTGCTTGTGGCCATGGCCTCGTCGGGTCTGCATTCGAATGGCTATTCGTTGGTGCGCGCTGTGGTTGACCGTGTTGGTCTGCCCTTAGAAGCACAGGTGGCAGATTTTGGCCGCACCCTAGGTGAAGAGCTACTTGAACCGACACGGCTTTACACCACCGTTTGTCTTGACCTTGTCCAGACCTATGGCGTTGAGGCAATACATGCCCTGTCCCACGTTACTGGCGGAGGATTGGCTGCCAATGTGTCGCGTGTACTACCTACAGGCGTGACTGCAAGCGTTGACCGCAGTTCGTGGAGTGTTCCGCCGGTCTTTGACTGGGTGCGTCGCGGCGGAGACGTAACGTGGGACGCATTGGAAGACTCTCTCAACTTGGGGGTCGGCATGGTCGCGGTCGTTTCAGCTGATGCCGCTGACCAGGTTATTCGTACCACGCGTGAGGCTGGTATCGAGGCGTGGGTCCTTGGCGTGGTTCATGACGAGGCGTGGGTGGGCGCTTCTGGTGCGCGTGTGGTGCGTGGCGCGAAAGGTGTGACTGCGGGCGCGGTGGCCATGAGCGGGCAGTACCGACTGTCTTAAAAACGGGTAGTACCGACTGTCTTAAAAGTAGTGCCCTTAGTGGGCTTGTGGTGGCGGTGACTACTGTGGCTGTCGTCTGGCTCGGCATTTCCCCCTCAGCTTTGCTTGCTGACAGATTGTGTGACCGTTAACTTAACAATACGGGCCGCTTCGACATAGGATTTGTCTAGCGAGCACCGCAATACCGTCACAGGAGACGATCACGGAGGATACAGCCATGTCAGAAACACACGAGCGCAGCTGGATTGACAGTGGCGACACCGCGTTGGGTATCGAATTAGGGTCAACCCGTATCAAAGCCGTACTTATTGGCCCGGATCACCAAGTTTTGGCAACAGGGGGCCACAGCTGGGAAAACCAACTTGTTGACGGTCTGTGGTCCTACTCCCTCGACGCAGTACATGACGGTTTGCAGGCGGCCTACGCCAGCCTCGTCAATGACGTGCAACAGCGGTACGGCACCACCCCCACCACCTATGGGTCCTTTGGCGTTTCCGCCATGATGCACGGCTACCTTGCCTTTGACGAAGATGGTCGCCAACTCGTGCCATTCCGTACGTGGCGCAATGTATCAACCGGTGCTGCTGCGGAAGAACTCACCGCGCTCTTTGGCGTGAATATTCCCATGCGATGGTCGGTTGCTCACCTGCATCAAGCAGTCTTGGACAACGAGGAACATATTGCACGTGTTGCCTCGATTAATACGCTTGCCGGTTACGTCCACGAACTCCTTACCGGACGCCACGTCTTGGGGATCGGTGACGCTTCGGGGATGTTCCCCATCGACTCAGTTGCAGGCGACTACGACCAGAAGCGTCTTGACGCGTACGAGCAGCATATTGCCGACCGCGGATATACGTGGACACTACGTGAACTTTTGCCTGAGGTCCTTTGTGCAGGAGCTGATGCAGGTGTTCTCACGCAGGCAGGGGCAGCGTTCCTTGATCCGACTGGTGTTCTTCAAGCAGGTGTTCCGCTGTGTCCGCCCGAAGGTGATGCAGGTACCGGCATGGTTGCGACCAATGCGGTGGCGCCACGCACCGGCAATGTGTCGGCAGGAACATCTATCTTCGCCATGATTGTTTTGGAAAAAGCACTGTCGAAACTCCATATGGAAATTGACCCCGTCACCACGCCTGATGGCTCTCCAGTGGCAATGGTGCATTCCAATAACGGCGCCTCTGAATTGGATGAGTGGGTGGGAGTATTTGCTGAGTTCGCAGCCCTGGCTGGCGTGGAGATTCCTATGGGGCGTATCTACGACCTGCTGTATAGCCATGCTCTGACAGGTGCAGCTGACGGTGATGGCGTGATGGCCTATAACCTGTTGTCCGGGGAACCTGTCATCGGGTTGGATGCGGGGCGTCCGCTGGTCATGCATACGCCGGGTGCGGATTTTTCCCTCGCGACCTTTATGCGCACACAATTGATGGCGGTTTTTGCTCCTGTTCGCGTTGGTATGGATATCCTCACAGAGGAAGGCGTGGAACTTGACCGCCTTTTGGCTCACGGTGGCATCTTTAAAACAGCGGGTGTGGCACAGAAAGTCTTGGCTGACGCCCTTCGTACACCTATTGCTGTGGGGGAGACTGCTGGCGAAGGCGGCGCGTGGGGTATCGCGGTCCTTGCACGCTTTGCGCAGCGGGCTACCCAAGGACAAAGTCTGCCCGCCTACCTTAATGAGCAGGTCTTTGCTCAAGCTGGTATGAGCGTGATCGACCCCGACCAGGATGATGCGGCGGCATTTGAAACCTTCCTTGCCCGCTATATGCAGGCGCGTCCCGTTGTCGAGGCAGCCGCTACGCATTCCTAAAGGGTTGGCGCCGCCGTCGAAGCGCGTATCACAAGATCGGGCACAAAGCGCCGATGTGAAGCCGCCTCGCTTGCGTGAATGTCCCCGTTCAGGAGAAGGTCGGCGGCGGCCCACCCTAATTCATCCATGGGTTGATGCACTGTGGTGAGCGGTACGGCCATCTGCTTGGCCAGGGGAATATCGTCGAATCCGACGATTGATACGTCATGTGGCACCCGTAGTCCAGCATCGCGCAGTGCTGACACCGCGCCAATAGCAATCAGGTCGTTGGCGCAGAAAAAGGCAGTGGGTAGCGTGTCCATGCTGTCGCGGGCGCAGTTGTCAATGAGTTGTCGCATGAGTGACATGGAGGCGTGGACTGTGAAGGCTTCACATTCGTAG
Source organism: Schaalia suimastitidis DSM 15538 (assembly GCF_000429105.1). GTDB lineage: Bacteria > Actinomycetota > Actinomycetes > Actinomycetales > Actinomycetaceae > Pauljensenia > Pauljensenia suimastitidis. The sequence continues at coordinate 154,018 of NZ_AUBF01000008.1, read as the reverse complement.
ACCGATAACGCCACCTGGTCATCTGTATCGCGTTGGGCGTTGAAGGCAAGGACTGCTTCACGTGTGCCTGCCTCACGATCGCGTGCTTGTCGAATGCGCGCGGGGCCGTTGAGGAAACCGATGCGGCGATGTCCCAGTTCCATCAGGTGATTGAGTGCAAGTCGTGCACCAGCGTGGTCGTCTACAGCAACTGAAGGAATCGAGGTGTCGTCGGCAGGGAAATCAAAGAGCACTACCGGGATGCCGCGCTCAACTAATTCGCGCGCGATCTTCAACGAGGCGTCGACAGGGGACAGGAGAATGCCGCGCACTGCCTGTCCTGCCAGGGTGCGCAGGAGCTGGGCCTCAGCCTGCGCCTCGGCCTGCGTTGCTGACAGCGCCATAATGCACCCGCCCTCGGTAAGGCGCCTGTCCATACCTGCGGCGGCCTCCATAAAGAACGGGTTCGTCAGATCGTAGACGGCAACCCCGACCAGTGGGGAGGTGCCGCGACGTAGCGCTTGTGCGGTTGGGTTGGGAACGTAGCCGAGGTCGCGTATGGCAGTCTCGACGCGCTCGCGGATTTCGGGACGCACCGTACCCCGTCCGTTAATAACGTTCGACACCGTGCCGACGCTGACGTGGGCGTGGCTGGCGACATCTTTGACGCTGGGTGGACGGCTCGCGGTATTCATGCGCCCATCATAGTGGGCGCAGGATTGTTGATAGATACCGTCGGGATTACGCAAATATGCGCAGTTTGTTGACGAGCAGGTGTTGCTTATGTGTTTGGTCTGCATATTGGCATCGAATCGTTATGTGATGCGGATTGACAATGTGGTCACATTTACGCGATGATACGTTTTAATGAATCGTTTCAGCCCTCAAAGAGGAGGAGGTGACTTCGTGCCAACATCACAAACCGTGCCACTGGTGTCTTTACAACATGCGGTCAAAACCTTCGGACCTGTTGTTGCGATGGCAGATGGATGTATCGACCTATATCCCGGTGAAATCCATGCACTCGCAGGAGAAAATGGTGCAGGTAAATCCACATTGGTGAAGGTGCTGGCCGGTCTTCATCGCCCAGACTCCGGTGAGTTCCTTGTTGGCGGAAAGCCCGCAAAATTCGCTAGCCCTGCCGAATCAAAAGCTGCAGGGATCTCGGTGATCTACCAGGAGCCCACGTTATTCCCGGACCTGAGTGTTGCAGAAAATATCTATATTGGTCGCCAGCCCCGTGGTCGATTCGGCATGATCGACCACGCGAAGATGCGGCGTGACGCCCAAACACTCTTTGAGCGCCTTGAGGTAGATATTGATCCATCGCGCGCGGCTGAAGGTCTGTCTATTGCCGATCAGCAGATCCTGGAAATTGCAAAAGCCATCTCCCTAGATGCCAATGTGCTCATTATGGACGAACCTACGGCCGCACTTTCTGGGCACGAGGTGGAGCGCCTCTTCGCTATCGCACGCACCCTACGCGATCAAGGCGCTGCGCTGATGTTTATCTCGCATCGCATGGAAGAAATCTTCGACCTATGCGACCGCATCACCATCATGCGCGATGGGCGGTATGTTTCCACCCGGATGTTGGCTGAAACCACCCACGCCGAATTGGTGCGCGACATGGTGGGACGCGATGTCGATCAGCTCTTTCCAAAAGTTGAGGTTGAGATAGGTGAGCCAGTATTACGCGTCAAAGGTCTGACCCGCACAGGCGTCTTTCACGACATTACCTTCGATGTGCGCGCTGGTGAAATCGTTGCCTTGGCGGGGCTTGTCGGAGCAGGACGTTCAGAGGTTGCACGAGCCATTATGGGTATTGATACCGTCGATGCTGGTAGCATCTGGGCCCTCGGCTCCGATCTGCCCCTTGGGAATACGGCCGCCACCATTGCCCGAGGCCTCGCATTTGTTCCCGAGGACCGACGCAGACAAGGCCTCGTCATGGAGATGTCAGTCCTGCGCAATACCGCACTGACATTGCGTCACCAACTGGCACACTTTGGGTTGATTAGCTCCAAAGAGGAAGAAAGCCTTGCCACCGAATGGGCGCGCAACCTTGAGGTGAAAACCGCGACGATGCACCATGCCGTCTCAACCTTGTCAGGTGGCAATCAACAAAAGGTTGTCCTCGCCAAATGGCTAGCGACCGACCCTCGGATCCTCATCGTCGACGAACCCACCCGAGGCATCGATGTGGGGACGAAAGCAGAGGTACACCGACTACTGGGAGTCCTTGCCAAACGAGGCGTCGGCATCGTCATGATTTCTTCTGAATTACCCGAGGTACTAGGGATGGCTGATCGTGTCCTCGTGATGTGTGAAGGGCGCCTTACGGGTGAATTCACCCGAGAGCAGGCCAATGCCGAGGCCATTATGGTTGCGGCCACCGACCACTCAAAGGCGGCATCATGACAAAAAGTCTTTCGCAGAGCCATTCGCGGCTGCGCGCAATTTTGAGCGCACGAGAAATGCCGGTATTTGTTGCTCTGCTTGCATTGGTCATTATTACCTGGGCAATCAACCCACGATTCCTCACCCCACAAGGGGTGAAGGATCTCTTCCTCAATGCCACCATCGCCATGCTGATGGCCGCAGGGCAATCCCTCATCATTTCCTCAGAGGGTGTCGACCTGTCAGTCGGTTCAATCCTGGGATGCTCAGCATTCTTCACGGGCGTGCTCTTTGCGCAATACCCAGATATTCCCATCGTGGTGGTCTTCGTGGCAGGCACCCTATTGGGGGCGTTGCTGGGCAGTATCAACGGCATACTCGTCACCAAAGCAAAAGTGCCAGCGATGGTCATTACCTTGGGAACCCTGTATGCCTTCAGAGGCTTCCTTAACTGGTGGGCGGGTTCTACACAGTATTTCGCTGGCGACCGGCCCCAAGCCTTCGGTGACATGGGCGTGGCCACCTTCTTTGGTTTCCCGGTCCTGACTGCATTGGCCGTATTTGTCGTGATCCTTGTATCACTCTACCAGCGTTATGCGCGCTCTGGCCGTGACCTCTACGCCATTGGTTCCGATCGTGATGCTGCTGCCGTCTACGGTATTCCCGTGGGACGCCGAGTCTTTACAGCCTTCGTAGTCAACGGCGCTCTTGTTGGCCTAGGAGGCGTCCTTTACGCCTCGCGTTTTAATTCAGTAGGCGCCACCACCGGTAGTGGCATGGAACTTGATATCGTCGCCGCCTGCGTCGTTGGCGGTGTGGCAATTACTGGCGGTGTCGGTATCGCCTATGGCGCCGCCATCGGAGCATTGCTTCTCAACACCATTACATCGGCGTTGACGGCGCTCGGAGTCGACAAATTCTGGCAAAAAGCCATGGTGGGCGCTCTCATTATCGTCGCCATTGTTATCGACCGTGTGTCGACCATTCGCCGCCAAGAAGCTCTGCGGAAGAAGGGAGCTGCAGCATGAGTAGTGGTGCAACATTAGGGCGACTTGTCGCATCACGTGACGCGAAGATGACCATGATTCTGCTTGCGGTCGTCATCATTGCGGCCGTTCTCGTCCCGCGGTTCACTCAACCGCGGACCCTGACCTACCTTGTCTTGGATATTGCCGCCATCTTGCTGATGGCCTTACCTATGACGCTGGTAATGATCTGCGCAGATATCGACCTCTCGGTGGCCTCTACCGCTGGATTGGTCAGTGCTGCAATGGGTGTAATGGTCAGTAGCGGCATGCCATTTGCTCTCACCATCATTGTGTGCCTACTCATTGGCATCGCCTGCGGCACATTCAATGCACTGATGACTACATGGGTAGGTCTGCCTGCGCTTGCCGTCACCATCGGTACCTTGGCGCTCTATCGTGGCCTCGCTTTAGTGGTTATTGGAGACCAATCCATCTCGGCATTCCCCGAATGGGCTACCGCACTGGTCACAGGCAAATTTGGAACTACTGGGATCCCCTACATCGGGCTCCCTCTGGTGCTCATCGTCATATTCTTCTGGCTACTGCTACACAAAACTCCTTATGGTCGCGGTCTTTTCGCATTGGGATCCTCACGGGAAGCGGCAGCATTCGTTGGGATTCACACGCAGCGTTCACGCAGTATCGCACTGATCCTGTCTGGCCTGATGGCTGCTATCGCAGGTATCTATTGGACGCTGCGCTATTCAGCGGCAAAATCAGACAACGTCGAAGGCCTTGAACTCACCGTCATCGCTGCGGTGGTTTTTGGTGGCGTTTCTGTCTTTGGCGGCAAGGGGTCCATTTGGGGCTCTGTCTGCGGCGTGATGACGGTCGGCGTGATCAACTACGCTCTGCGTCTTAACCGTGTGCCAGAGGTGGTCCTTGTGACCATCACTGGTCTGCTCCTTATCGCATCGGTCGTTGCCCCGTCGGTGGCCTCGGCCTTTAACAACTGGCGTCACCGCAATCAACGAAAGGTGACGACCCAACCGGCAACCCCCCACACAATTGGCGCATAACGCCAGAAAGGAAGACAACGATGTCCCGCTCAACACGAGGCATAACCGCCCTCGGTGTCGTCACTGTCACCGCTGCAATGGCGCTATCAGCTTGCTCAGGAAGCAGTGACACTGCGAACACCACTGAGACGACGAGCAGTGATGGCGCCAGCAGCGCTGCCACCATCGACGTTGCAGATGCCACGATTACGTTCATTCCGAAACAGCTCAACAACCCCTTCTCTGATGTGATGCTCGGTGGTGGTGAGGCAGGCGCCAAGGAACTTGGATTTGCCGAGGCCAATATCGTCGGCCCGCTCGAAGCATCCTCCTCGTCACAGGTGTCCTTCATTAATGCTGAAGTGCAGGCAGGCACCAATGTTCTGGTGATTGCAGCCAATGACCCCGATGCCGTGTGTCCGGCACTGAAAGAAGCCCGTGATGCTGGCACGAAGGTGGTGACCTTCGACTCTGACGCATCAGCTGACTGCCGTGACGTCTTTATTAATCAGGTGGAATCCAAGCAGGTTGCTATCACCATGCTGGAAATGGTGCATGAGCAGATCGGTGGCCAAGGTGATATTGCCATACTGTCAGCAACAGCGACAGCAGCCAATCAAAATGCGTGGATAAAGTTCATGGAGGACGAAATTGCCTCTAATGACAAGTACTCCAAGATCAATATTGTCACCAAGGTCTACGGCGATGACGATGACACCAAGTCCTTCCAGGAAGCGCAGGGGCTGCTTCAGCAGTACCCTGAGCTCGATGCGATTGTCTCGCCAACAACCGTTGGTATAGCCGCAACAGCTCGTTACCTGTCGACCTCAGAATACAAGGGGAAAGTGGTACTGACCGGTCTGGGCCTACCCAATGAAATGCGTTCTTTCGTTAAAGATGGAACAGTTACGGAATTTGCACTATGGGATCCAGCTCAGTTGGGGTACGTCGCAGCCTACGCAGGAGCTGCGCTGCACTCAGGTGTCATCACCGGCGCCGTGGGTGAAAGCTTCACCGCAGGTGAACTGGGTGAACGCACCATTGAAGAAGGTGGCATCGTCGTTGTTGGCGATCCTGTCCGCTTCAATGCAGACAATATTGACAACTACGACTTCTGACAGATAAAGGGGCGGTCGGTGATCGAGTGTCATCGGCCGCCCCTTTGCCATTGAAAAATACGCTACCCCATTGCAAATGAAACGATTCAGCGCTATGCTAAAACCATCGCTTCCACTCAAGGATGAAGGAGAGCTGATGAGCACACCTACCGTATCTGAACTGCTAAACAGCACATCGCAAGCATCATCCACACGCGCCTGCTTTCTCCTTCGCGTCCGGCCAGAAAAACTCGCGGAATACATCGAGGTCCATCAGCATGTCTGGGAGGACATGCGTCAAGCTCTCTCCGATTGTGGCTGGCGAAACTACTCCCTATTTCTCGACCCAGATACCGGCATGGTCGTTGGCTACTTTGAATCAGACGACGTTAAGGCTGCCCAAGAATCCATGGCGCGCACCGATGTCAATACCAGGTGGCAAGCCGAGATGGCGCAATACTTTGTCCAACCAAGCGGCGGAAACGCGCATATTCTGCCTCAATATTTCTACCTGCCGTAAAGCTGCGCATGCATCTGAGCGCCCCTGTCTTTCGCGGCAATGTCTGCATCGTCCTTACCACACCACCCCCTAATAACTCGTGGACAGATGTTCCGATCCTCGCCCACATCACCCTCGATAATGCGCGATCCCTGCCCGCGCCTCGTCAATCACCCCTAGGAGAACAACGATGGTCACCCTTGACAGTCTGGCCCCCAACCAGCGGCGTCTGCTGGACGAACAAAGTATTGAATTGCCCAGCTGGGCTTTCGGAAACTCGGGTACGCGATTCAGGGTATTTACCACCCCAGGTGTCCCGCGCGATCCATTTGAAAAAATCGACGACGTCGCTGAGGTCCACAGGCTTACAGGCATCACGCCTCGCGTATCCCTCCACATCCCTTGGGACAAAGTAGACGACTACGACGCCCTGCGTGCGCACGCCCACAGTCAAGGCATTAGCATCGGCACCATTAACTCCAATGTTTTTCAAGACGAAGACTACAAACTCGGGTCACTATGTCACGCAGATCAGCGTGTCCGTGACAAGGCCATCGCCCACCACATTGATTGCATCGACGTCATGCGCGCGACCGGCGCATTCGCACTGAAAATCTGGCTTGCCGACGGGACAAATTATCCAGGTCAAGACTCGATACGTGCTCGCCAAGATCGCTTGGCTGACTCTCTGCAGCAAATATATGCGGCAATGGATGACGACCAACAACTTGTCCTTGAATATAAGTTCTTTGAACCTGCGTTCTACCACACTGACGTGCCCGACTGGGGGACAAGTTTCGTCCACTGTCTCGCTTTGGGCGACCGCGCCAAAGTTGTCCTAGACACGGGGCATCATGCGCCGGGGACCAATATCGAGTTCATAGTCGCCCAGCTGGTTCGTGTGGGCCGCTTGGGTGCCTTCGACTTCAACTCCCGTTTCTACGCTGATGATGACCTCATTGTTGGTTCAGCCGACCCCTTCCAACTCTTCCGCATAATGAACGAAATTATTGCCGCGGACGTTTTGCGCGCTGACTCAGGTGTGAACTTCATGCTTGATCAGTGCCACAACCTGGAAGAGAAAATCCCGGGCCAAATTCGTTCAGTCACCAATGTGCAAGAGGCAACAGCCAAGGCGCTCATCGTTGACCGTGAAGCGTTGACGGCAGCGCAGAACGCGGGCGATGTGTTGGGTGCAAACGCCATTTTGATGGATGCTTACAACACGGATGTGCGTCCGCTGCTGGCCGAACTGCGTCAGGCACGAGGCTTACCTGCCGACCCCATGAAGACTTTCCTTGAATCAGGGTATCTGGAGCGTATCCGTGCCGAACGCGTTGGTGGCAACGCAGCCGGTTGGGGTGCTTAAACGTATGACCGTGGGGGTGCGGCGGGCAATTGTGCGCCTAGTTGAGCCATTGCCCGCGGCACCACGGTTGGGCCAAAAGAGTACGTGGCCCGCTACATCATCGATGAAACGAGTTTCCTATGGCACACATATTGCCTGTCCATATTGGTGCCGTTGACCTTGGTGCATCTTCCGGCCGTGTCATGGTCGGTACCTTCGACGGCGAGTCAGTAACACTGACCGAGGTGCGCCGATTCTCCAATGCGCCTATTCCAGTGCCCACGGATCGTGGTACTCGGCTGTATTGGGATGTGTTGCGCCTATGGGATGAGATACGTCAAGGTCTTGCCCAGGGTGCGCGCGATGTTGGTCCGCTGTCTGTCGTTGGTATCGACAGCTGGGCGGTGGACTACGGCATTATTGACGAGGCGGGGGTGCTGAGCACTCAAATGGCCTCCTACCGCTGTCAACGGACCGCCGGTGTGCCACAGGAGGTATTTGCCAAGATTCCGGCACAAGATTTCTATCGCATTAATGGCTTGCAGGTGCAACCATTTAATACGGTTTTTCAGCTCATTGCCGAGCAGCGTGAAGGCGGTTTGGCTGCCGCGCACAATACCGTATTGCTCTTGCCGGATTTATTGGCTTACTGGCTCACAGGTCAGCGCGTCGCGGAAGTTACCAACGCCTCGACAATGGGCCTTATTGATGCGCGCACACGTCGGTGGTCGGCGCACCTTCTGGAGGAGCTGCGTGACAAGATGTCACTTGATGTTGCCCCACTTTTGCCGACATTGGTGGAAAGTGGTGCGCTGGTCGGTACTATTCGCCCTGAGGTTGGTGATCTGCGCACGCCTGCCGGTGCGCTAGTGCCAGTGATTGCGGTGGGGACGCACGACACTGCTTCGGCGGTTGCTGCCGTACCAGCTGCGGGCAACGATTTCGCCTATATTTCCTGCGGTACTTGGTCGCTCGTTGGTCTTGAACTTGATGAACCGGTGCTGACTGAAGCGTCGCGGGCCGCGAATTTTACGAATGAACTGGGTGTCGATTCTACGGTGCGCTATTTGAAGAATGTGATGGGCCTGTGGGTCTTCAACGAAGCGGTGCGCACGTGGCGCGAGCAGGGTTACGAGGCTTCGTATCGTGACCTTGATGCGGCTGCGGAATATGCCGAACCATTGCGCACCGTGGTTGATATTAACGATGAACGTTTCTTTGCGCCTGGCGATATGGCGGCCCGCATCGACGCCTACGCCAAGGAAACGGGTCAAGCGATCCCGCGTAGTTTAGGTGAGTATGTGCGCTGTATTGATGACTCTTTGGCCTTAGCGTACCGGCGCGCGGTGAGGCAGGCTGTCGCGTTGTCAGGTCGTGAAGTGTCGGTACTCCATATGGTTGGTGGTGGTATTCGCAACCGCCTACTGTGCCAACTTGCCGCCGATGCGACAGGTTTGCCGGTTATTGCTGGGCCCGAAGAAGGTACCGCCATGGGTAATATCCTTGTCGCGGCCCGAGGTGCGGGCATCGTTGAAGGGGATCTTGCGGATTTGCGGGCTATCGTGCGCGCCTCGACGTCGCTGCTGCAATATGCGCCTCATGAGGCGCTTGCCCTTGCGTGGGACGAGGCTGAGGCGCGGATATTCGGCTAAAGCGGGGCGCGGATATGGCAGCGTGCGGATAGCGTTGCGCATGGGCATGGCAGAACACGGATAGAGCGGCGCACCGCCGGTGTTGCGTGCGGATAGCGTTGCGCATGGGCAGCGCAGTCTGTGGATAGAGCAATGCGCCCGATGGTGACGGATGAACACCATCGGGCGCGCGGCTAGTGTCGTGATCCCGGGTGGCAATGTGACGTGACAGTCGACGCTACGGAGCCTTGATGCTGGGGCTAGCCCTGTGCCGCTACGTGCTTTCGGTAGGCCTCGGCTTCCCAGTTTTCGATGAAATGACGTTCGCGCATATCCATTGCGCGGCAGGTGCCAAGCCTAGAGGCGTCGGCAGCCACCCGCAGCGCGTCCGTAAATGTTGCGAGGGCGTTAGTTGCACTGGCCTCGCTGTTTCCTGCAGCAAAAATTGCCCGACCTGGGATTACTGCCACAATGGGGCAGCGGCCATGCGTTTCGCGATACGTTGACATGGCATTGGCAATCTCGTCTGCTGAGGCATCGGCGGGAAGTATTAGTGGTAGAGACCCGGCATAGACGATCTGATCGGGGATCAACGGCCCGTCGACAAGGGGGGTGGCTGTTGGGTGGGCTAATGCCAGGGTTGGCGTGTGGGTGTTGATCGCGATGCTGTCCACTTCCAAAACTTCTTTGAGGTGCTTTGCTACGGCAGTTGCGCGGCCCGGCTCAAGCGGATCGGCGGTGAAGGGTGCAGGATGCGGCGCCTCGTCAATGGTGGCACGAATGGCGGCAGTAGCACTAAAGATGCGTTGCGCAACCTCGTCGTAGCTGTTGCCGGAGGCAATAATGCCGTGATTGCCGAGCATGACTAGACCAGGCGTGGCCTTGCCTGTGCGCTGCTTATGGGCCTCAATGGCTGTTTCAATACCGCGTGCCAGCGGGATGCCTGGATCGAGATAGTCCACCCAAATGGCCTCGTCACCAAGTATTTGAGCGGTGAGTTCGCGGCCGTGTGTATTGCAGGTGATGGCATTAGCAGTGAGCGGGTGGAGATGGAGAACAAGAGGCTGTTCAAGAAGGGCATGGAAGAGGATTTCGACGCTGGGTCGCCTGCCACCCGCATCGCCGACCTGTGCGCGCTGGGCTGCGATACGGACAGGGTCGCCGTCGAATTCTTCGTCGCTGTGAAGGGCGGCAAGGAGTACGTCAATTTTGAGTGGCACAAGGTCGTCGGCATCCAAGGTTGCCAGCGGTACGCCGGAGGGTTTGATGTGAAGGATGCCGTCGATTTTTACCGAGGCGTTGCCACCGCCTGCGCGTGAAAACTCAGGGTCACCGCCAATTTCATTAGCGAGGCGGATGAGTTCAGATGTGAGGCTGTCCTGCGGCACGAGATTCTCCAATGAATACGTGAATCGTTTCAGAAGTAGCCTATGGTGCGTTTCGGTTATTGTCAATGGAACGTTTCATTTCCTTGGCAGTGCAGCATGCTGGGGCAGGACATGACTTATTAACCAATAAACTAAATATCGAATGAATAGTGGTGAGCTTCGTGGTACTGCCGAACGCCTCCCACCCTTTTCGGGACCGTCATTCGTGGGCTAGTGGATATCAGTGGCTGTGACGACACTCAATCACCAAGTAATGTCCAGGCACTTCCACCGTGTTCATTTTCTTCCTTTCTCTCAACTCCAGGTACCCTTGAGTCCATGGGTAAAGCCAGTCGCCGCAAGAAAATCGCACACGTCGCCAACCGACCCGCGCCTCGTGCCGTTATTCCTTTCGTGGAACGGCCCTATGAAGGGCTTTCCGCAGAAAAGGAATTGGTCGCCATGCGCGAAATCATTCCATGCGCAACGATGAGCGCACGTACCACAGCCCAATACGGTGACCTTGAATTCGACATTGTTACGCTTCTGCCTGACGGTGTTGCTGCCATGGTCAGAGGCGACGGACGTATCCTCGTTGGACTTCAAACACGCAATAACTCCGGTGACCTCTCACATGACGCAGGTGCCGCACTCCTTGCAGCCATCGCCGCAAAGGAAGCAGGCAATGACGGCGTGGTCACTACCGACGTGCGTGAACCTGCGCCGCGCCTCCAAGAACTCCTTGTTGCAGACGGTTTCGGCCCAATGGAGCTGACCGCCGACTACGGATATTGGTTCGACCCAGCTGAAGAACTTGACGCTGACACCCGCAGCGCCCTGGAGCGTAACCGTGAAGAGGTCGTCCCTACTGAGGCTGTCCCAGGTGTTGACGGCATGTACTGGTGCGAAATGAACCGTAATTTCGTGCGTATTCTTACCGACGTCGACGAATCGAAACTTTTCACTGCACTGGCACGCCTCCAAGCTTCCGGCAAAGCCACTCTTGGTGACGGCTCCCGTTTCGTCGGCGCATTCCGTGCCTGCGGTATTGCCATCCCAGTATTTGAACTTGCTGAAGGGGCAACAGCGACCGACATTGCCGACGATGCGAAAAAACTCGCCGACAACCTCGCTGCCGCGCTGAAAGTCACTGACCCAATGACGCACGACGAACGCAGAGCCCGCCAAGGCCTCGTTTCGCGGCAAGTCACCATCCGCTGAAAAGCCGCACCCGGGCCTGCAGTGAACGACGCTGCAGGCCCAGTGTATTTGCCCACAATTACACGCAGAAGCCGTCCGTAAGCCGAGGAGTGGTTTCACTGCCGACAGCTTGCCTCTACCATTGATGCTGTGAATCACGCTGGTCCGCTCGCGCCACACCACCGCAATGCCCCGCAACGAGTCGCAGCAATTATCCCTGCCCACAATGTTGGCCGAATCATTGCCTCTACGGTACGTTCATGTCGCGCAATCCCCGGCGTTGACCTCATTATTGTCATTGACGATGCGTCAACTGATGACACTGCCCGTGCCGCGCGACATGCAGGTGCCACCGTCGTCTCTCATACGGTGATGCGTGGTCGGGCCTCGGCCATCGAAACCGGCGTCAAAGTTGCTGCCATGCGTGATCACTCAGACTGGCCACCACGGCTCCTCCTGTTACTTTCAGGAGATCTTGGCGAATCAACAGTCGAAGCGACAATCCTCGTCGAAGCGGTAATGTCAGGCCGCGCTGACTGCGCTATCGCCACCCCACCTGGAGCCGAGGCTCCGCCGCGTACCGTTTCAGAAAACCTTGCCCGCGCCTCGATTCGCCGCGCAACCGGCTGGAATGCGCGTTCGCCACTCAAACAAGAACGCTGTCTGACACGCGAAGCAATTACCGTGTCCATGCCATTTGCCTCTGGCACAGGTCTGGAAGCGGCAATGGCTATCGACATTTTGACCGCTGGCCTCTCCGTCGTCGAATTACCCTGCTCTTTCGTTCACCACGACCCTCATGGGCACGCGCGCACATCACGGCGTTCCCGTAACCCTGCTGAAGTGCTCCTCGGTGTCGTCAAACGCCGCATCGTTGGTAGACGTATGCCCAGGGCACAACGCACACCGATCACCAAACAGCACCCCGTCGGTGACCCGTATCCGCGTGCAGCCTACGAACGGCTTGCCGTCAGCGACGAGGCGTAGTGATGTTCGCACAACAGCTGTCCGCGTGGATGACGGTTGCCACGCCGATCGGTGACCTCGTGTTGTACGCCAGCGAACAGGGCCTTATGCGCATCGCATTACCCTATGAACGTCCCAGCGGGATATTTGCCACCGACCATACGACCATGGGTGATGTGGCTAATTGTCCTCAGGCCCACCTCATCCTTGAGGAGGCGAGCACACAGATCACCGAATATTTTGCCGGCCAGCGACACCACTTCGACCTTCCTCTCGACCGACGCCTCAGCGGGGCCGAAGGCTCATTTACACAGAATATTCACCGAGCCATTGGCCTCATCCCGTACGGACACACCATGACCTACGGTGAAGTCGCCGAAGTTGCAGGGCATCCTCGCGCTGTGAGAGCTGTCGGCACCGCATGCTCAAAAAATCCGCTGCCCATCGTGGTGCCCTGCCATCGTGTATTGCGCGCCGACGGGTCGATCGGCGGATATGGTGGCGCTGCAGGTGCTGGCGGTGGAGGACTCCTCATCAAAGAAACCTTGCTGTCTCTGGAAGGCGCAATCTGAAGTATCGCAGCACACTTTGATGCAGGTGTTCCCATGACAGATGTCATGGGAACACCTATCCCAAGGGCCACTGTGCGTACCGACAGGGTGAACATAGTGTTGAGGTATGGAAACGACACATGCACTTTCAGCCCGCGAGATCATCAAATCTTTCGGGGCCACAACAGCTGTGAACAAGGTAAGTATTGACATTGCTTGCGGTGAAATCGTTGCTCTCCTGGGCAAAAACGGTGCCGGCAAAACGACGTTTCTGGACATTGCCCTCGGCCTGCAGCAGGCAGACAAAGGGCAGGCCACCCTATTTGGTATGCCGCCACGTGAAGCGGTACGCCGTTCCCTGGTGGGTGTTGTCCAGCAAACCGGAGCACTGCTCGAGGAATACACAGTTCGTCAATGCCTTGGTGTTTTCGCAGCAGCCCACAGTCACGCTCGCGATATCGACGAGATTTTGGCCGAAACCCGGCTAACAGCCCTGGCCAAACGCCCAATCCGTAAACTATCTGGCGGCGAGAAACAGCGGGTGCGCCTAGCTCTCGCGCTGTTGCCTGACCCGAGGCTACTGATCCTTGATGAGCCAACCGCAGGGATGGACGCCCTGGCGCGCCGCGATTTTTGGGCATTGATGCGTCAGCAAGCAACCAATGGACGCACCATTATCTTCGCCACCCACTACCTGGCAGAAGCGGAAGATTTTGCTCAACGCACCATTGTCATCAAAGACGGGTCCCTTGTTGCAGACGCTGAAACCTTCGCCTTACGGCAACACTATGCGCGCAATGTATTGCGTATCTGTGTAGCAAATCGCGCGCGCACAGCAGTCGAAGACATTGTGTCCAACACAGGCGATCTTGAGCCGGGTAGCGTCACATGGAACGCCGTTAATGGGTCGGGTGACAACGAATTAGTGATTCGTTCGCACAACACTGACGCTCTTGCACGACACCTCCTTGCCATTGACGGCACGTCAGGGCTGACTATCAGCGCCTCCAGCCTCGAAGATGTTTTCGCCCACCTCACTGCCTGACTCACTCTGCCCGCACCGCCTCGTCACATATCAGCGTCGACCCCTGACCTTAGGAATGACACTCATGGAAACCGTATCCACACCTGCCAGCACACCTACTCGCCGCCCCCGTCCAGCAAAAGCTGGGACCGGATGGAAGGGGTGGGGAACCCTCACCTGGTACTCCTTCTGGAAGATGCTCACCAACCCCTTTATCGTCGGCTTTGCCATTGGGTTGCCGACCTTTATGTACTTTATGTTCGGCACGGGTCAGGACTACTCGAAAGAATGGGTGATCTACTCCAACGTTGCGGCAACGGTTCTGGTCAATATGGCAATCTATGGCGCAGTGATGACGGTATCGTCGATGGGTGCCAATTATGCCCTTGAACGCACCAGCGGAGTGTCGCGCCTATTCGCGATGACGCCACTGTCACCACTGGCCATCATCGTCTCACGGCTGAGTGCTGCGGTGAGTTTGGGTGCTTTCGTTGTCGCCATTGTTTTCGCTATCGGGCGGGCAACAGATGCACGTATGGAGGCTCATGCTTGGGCAGGGTCCTTCATCATGATCCTCGTGCTATCGGTGCTTCCAGCTGTTATTGGCCTTGCCTTCGCATTTGCAGTACGCAGCGATGGGGCCTTTGCTGCAACGAGTGGCCTGACAGTGGTGTGCTCTTTTGGGGCGGGGATGTTTATCCCCGTGGAACAAATGGGTGAGTTTATGGGACATCTTGCCCCGTGGACACCTCTGTATGGGCTAGCCAAACTGTCGGCACTGCCCATGTACGGCTGGGAAGAGTTCCAATGGGAGTGGCTGGCGAATTTCGTCATCTGGACCCTACTTTTTGCCCTACTCGCAGTATGGGGGCAGCGCCGAGACACTGGTCGCTAACCTATTATTGATGGTGGACGAGGTGAGGAAGAGTATGCCAACATCAGGTACGACACGCAGGTGGCGCCTCACCCTACCACCTGGACGTCTCGAATCATTGGCATGGGCAAGTCCATATGTCATATTCCTCCTGCTGCCCGTGATAGGTGCCGTCCAATTGGGTGTGGCGACGCCCCAAGGGGCAGCGGTACTGGCAGCCACCCTTATCTTCGGCGCCGTCTATCTCTTAAGTTGGTTGTTTAATGAGTCGGCACCACCTGACTCACACAGCAGCCGCATATTCGTCGCGTGGTTCATGGCTCTGTGCGCTACCTATGGGCTGCTTCACCTGAGTCTGGAGTGGAGCGGTCTAGGGTCCGGTACGTACTACCTCACCTTCTGTGCAGCCGCTTTCGTCTTTCAAGCACCCAAAAAATGGTTGATGCCTGGCGTGACCGTCCTCCTCTTTCTGGTGGGACTGTTGGCCAATGTCATCACCAACGATGGTCTCATTCCTTTTGTGGTGGCCACCATCACCACTATCGCAGCGTTGAAAGTACGTAACGAAGTTGAACGTGAACAATACCGGTCGCTTCAGCTTGAACACGACTTGGAACTGTCTCGCGAACGTGAAAGGGTGCGTCTGAGTGCTGACCTTCACGACATCCTTGGGCACACACTCACAGGTATCACTGTGACAGCCGACCTTGCTGGGCGTTTGCTTGACGCAGGAAAAATTGACCAGGCCCGCGCGCAACTTGACGAACTCACTGAAATGTCACGCCAAGCTCTGGCGGATGTGCGCCAAGTCGTGGCCGGCAACCGAAGTCTGGAACCTGCAGCTGAAATAGACAGTGTGCGCCGACTGCTGGCCAGCGCCCACGTTGAATGTGTGGTGATCAACGATGGTGAACCGAGCTTCGCACCGATGAGAACCCTGGTTGCCCACGCCATTCGTGAAGGCTGTACAAATGCATTACGACATGCGAATGCCAACACCGTGACCATCCACATGCGCACCGATGGTGTCACCATCACGAATGATATGGCGCGGCGATGGCGGCGAAATGTGCCGCGTGCAGAAGGGAGTAGCGGAACTGGTCTTGAGGCCTTGCGGGAGCGCGGCCTCAATATCGCCACGGTCACGTGGGGACTGCGCGATGCTCAATGGGTACTTGATGTGAAGGAAGACCGAGGATGAATGCCGGAAGCACACTCCAAGTGGTCGTCATTGACGACCAAGCAATGGTGCGTGGAGCGATTGCCACACTGCTCAGCCTGGAAGACGATATTGACGTGGTAGGACAAGCAGGTGACGGCGCGGCGGCGTTGACTCTTTTGGAAGAGCTAAAAAATAAGGGTCAGCATGTTGATGTTGTCCTCATGGACATTGAAATGCCAACAATGGATGGGATTACTGCGTGCGCAGCAGTGAAGGCACGGTATCCGCGCACGGCGGTGCTGATCCTCACCACGTTTAGCCGCCCGGGCTACGTTCAACGTGCCCTTGATGCCGGTGCGGGTGGTTTCGTTGTCAAAGATGCGCCATCAGAACAGTTAGCTCTTGCGGTGCGACAAGTTGCCGCAGGTAAACGGGTGATTGACCCTGCTCTTGCCCTTGAAACGCTCACCGCAGGTGCAAGCCCCCTTACCGAGCGAGAGGTAGAGGTACTGCGCGAGGTGGCCAAGGGTGGAACGATTGCTGACGTTGCCGACGCCCTTGGTATGAGCCAAGGGACGGCACGTAATCACGTGAGTTCTGCGATGGTGAAAACCGGTGCACGTACCAGAGCGGAAGCAGCGGTAATCGCCAATGGAGCGGGTTGGCTGTAGCGCCGAGGTGGTGGATGCTTTCGCTGTTAGTCGATTGACAAGTAATTTTATTAAGTTGTAACGACGTGTTCAGGGTTTTGTTCCGTTTATTTGTTGGGTCATTACCGTGGCTGGTGTGCGGTGTGTGGATCATTTTTTCAAGAATGCGGTGGTTGAGGGTTTGGTGGAGGCGGATGGTGTTCCGCCAGTGCGCTCACGAGGTGGTCGCCACTTCTGTTTCGGTGGGACTGTCCCATTGTTGGGAGTAGGTGGGTTTGGTTTAATATGAGCCGAAGGCAGTGGCGGACAAGGCGTCAGTGATGACCGCTGTATACACCAACAATTATGTGGTAGAGACGTCGACAAAATTGGTTTCAAGCTCAACTATCGTGTACTACCGGCATTCTATGTAAGAATGGATCAGGTGCTCTTGCTTGGCAGATCGGAGAGAATCGTTTGTCACATTGCGGGGCTTTGGATTAATCTATTCATCGTTTTTATGGTTATTCTCTTTGCAGGTAATGTAAGATATATGGTCTCTCTCGAATCCTCTGCCTTCGTTTTTCTGACGATGCTCATTATGAATCTTCTCCCTATTCTTAATACGGATGGCCAGAAACTCCTGACAACTATTTTGGATATCGAGCGACCATGAGACATGAGGGTCGCGAGTCAGGTCTTGCGTATTATTCATGTTGTGTCGATATTGGCTGTAATTGGGATTGTTGCTCGTTTTATTTTTGACGTGTCAACGGTTTTTTGGGGGGAAGTCGGCGTATGAATACTGTTGTGGAGGCTCATCATCTACGTGTCTCATACGGGAGACATGTTGCCTTGAATCTCGAACAGTTCGTGTTGGATCGAGCCGAAGGAATCGTTGGAGTTTTTGGACCGAACGGTGCGGGCAAATCGACCTTTTTAAGGACCGTTGTTGGTGACATCGTCCGATACGAAGGTAGGTTGTCAGTTCCAAATCGAGCCGTAGTTAGTTATCTTCCTGATGAGCCATTCCTGTATCCGTGGTTGACGGTATCGCAATGCGTTGAGTTATTCCGCAACCGCTACCCTGATTTCCGGACGCCGGTTTTTGAAGATTTTCTTTCAGGCGCACAGTTTTCATATTCGAGCCGTGTACAAAGCCTCTCAAAAGGAATGAATGAGCGTCTTCACCTTGCGTTGGTAATGTCAAGAGCGCCTCATCTTTATGTTCTGGACGAGCCGCTTGCTGGCGTTGATCCTCTCACTCGTGATCATCTTTTGGAACTCATTCAAGGGTTGCGTTATCCAGAGGCTCCAATGCTGCTTAGTACCCATCTGATTAATGGTGTGGATTCCATTTTCGATCAGGTGGTACTTTTCTCGGAGGGGCGCGTGCTCAGACATGATAGTGCGGCTCATCTTCGTGAATTAGGTGAGGGCGATCTTGAACGGGCGTACAAGCTGAGTATGTTGGGACAGGAATGACGATGACTGAAATTCACCTTATCGCGACCAAATATGGCCGCCTCATGATCTCCCTTGTTTTGGCTCTCCTAGTCTTTGCGTTCATCCGCCTGATGTCCAGCGAACTCCTTGCTGCCCAAATTTACGGCGTCGGAACAATGTTGATAGAAGTTGCGCTAACGGTATACGCATTAGATGCTGTTATCCGTCTCGTTGGAACATGTGATGACCAGTTACTCTTGCTCTCACCACTTCCCAGGTGGCGTCTCGCTATCAGGGTCATCACTGTCCTGTGTGCGAATCTGCTGGCGGGATATCTTGCAACATTGCTGCCGCTTCTTCACGGGACCCGAGACGAGTGGATGGCACAGATACCAAACCTTGTTGGCTATGTCGTTTCAACTTTCACCGGACTCGGCATGATGTTGCTCATCGCATACGCTCTAAAAGGGATCAATAATCGTTTCGCGTTCCTTGTTCTCGCCTGGTTCAGTTATGTGCTCGTCAGTGCCATCGCAGTCGGTGTCGGCCTGTGCTGGCTCGAGACTGCCGCTCCCGATGCAGTGTGGATTCTGGGCGCGACATCTAATGAATCTGTCCTCAACCTCTTCGCCGCTAATATCCCGATCACCGTTCTTGACGCGACAGCGCAATCGAAAATTGCTGCCGCTTATATCCTGGCGAACGCGGTTTTGGGGATTGTCTGTTGGGTAACTGCTTTCACTGTTAGTCGATCGAACAACAATTTCATCAAGCTGTAATGAACTGTCCTGGGTTTTGTTTCTTGGTTTTTGAGGTGGATTTTTTGGGGGTGGATTTCGTTCGCCGTGGAGTTTGGAGCGTTACTCTGTGGGGATTAGGGATCGGGTTGGCACGCTTGTTGAGAATCAAATCAAAGCCAAACTTGGCGCGTTAAACTTAGAAAAGTGATCCGCGCCAACACTCAAAATCGGACACCAGACGCGGTGGCCACACAATAAACAAGCAGAACAACACCCCGGATATTTCAGTTCTTAAGTCGTAAGCTATTGAGGACCACGAAAACTGACGAAAATGCCATTGCTGCCGAGGCAATCATGGGATTGAGCATGCCCAACACAGCTAGAGGTATCATCGCCACGTTGTAGGCAAAGGCCCAAAAAAGGTTCTGCTTGATGACGCGCAACGTTTTGCGGGAGATTCGGATGGCGGTGGCAACGGTGTGAAGGGACGAGGTGGATAAGGTCACCTCAGCCACGTCAATGGCCACATCCGTTCCTGAGCCCATCGCCATCCCAAGATCAGCTTGGGCTAAAGCCTCGGCGTCATTCACGCCGTCACCAACAACGGCCACTGTGTGACCGCCTTCGCGTAAAGCAGCGACCAGAGCACGCTTATCGTGGGGGAGCATGCCAGCGTGAACTTCGTCGATGCCGACCAGCATGGCAACGTGGTGGGCTGCTCCCGCATTGTCGCCACTAGCCAACATAGGTGTTAAACCTAAAGCTTTGAGGTCTGCGATGGCGTCGCTCGCCTCAGCTTTGGGTGTATCGCGGATGGTGAAAAGTCCCAGCACCTGCGCCTGAGGTAGCTGCTCAGGAAGGACACGGTGCCGCGATGGAGCCGTGGCCAGTGGTGCTTCCACCTGCACCTGTCGTGCCTCACGGCGCTGAACCTGTCCCTGATAGCCAGCCGCGTTGACGGTATATTCCAACTCGGCATCGTCCCAGGGTCGGGTCAATGTGATGGTTGCTGACTCAGTGGCGAGGTTGACGACGGCAACAACACCATCAAGCTTGCCGAGTTTACGTTCCACGCGACGCACGCAGGATGCGCAGGTCATCCCTTTGACGCTCATATACACCGTCTCCGTCAAAGCATCAGGGGCAAGGGACGAGGCGGTGGCAGATTGCGCCGCAGACGTGGCGGGCGCACGGTGATTCCAGGTGTCCTCACGCCAGCAAGGGACGCGCGCAAGCAAAACCGCTGAGGCGCCACTGGCCTCGGCCCGCTTCGCTTGGTCTGCGAGGGGGGTAGATAGGCCGTGGCCCGCCAGCCACTCGGGTTTCCCCAGCAGTATCAATTCGGTGGTATCGCCACTGCGAACGAGGGCGCTCACCCCATGACCAGGATGATTAGTGAAGGCGTCGACGGGCGGTAGGGCAAGACCTTTGGAATGAGCTGCCTCGACAATAGCGCGAGCCAAGGGATGTTCCGATGCTGCCTCAATACCTGCCGCCACAGCAAGCACCTCATCACCCGTCAACTCCAAATCGGCAGGTACGTCAACCGACTCCAGGCTCATCACGCCTGTGGTCACAGTCCCAGTTTTGTCGAAAACCACGGTGTCGATGCGGCGCGTCGACTCTAAAACCTCTGGTGTACGAATGAGGGCACCAAGTTTTGCTGCCCGACCCGACCCGACCAGCAGTGCTGTCGGCGTCGCAAGACCCAGGGCGCAAGGACAGGCCACGACCAACACGGATACTGCCGCTGTAAATGCCATCTGTATTTCTGCGCCCACCAGCAGCCACAATACAAAGGTTGCCAGCGCAATGGCGATAACAACAGGAACAAAAACGGCGGAAATACGGTCAGCGAGGCGCTGAATTGGAGCTTTGCCGGATTGGGCGTCAGCAAGAGCCTTGCCCATCTGCGCCAGTGTCGTTTCGGCCCCCACTTTGCGTGCACGCACCACCAGTGTGCCCCAGGTGTTCAGGGTGGCGCCCGTAACCTCGTCACCCACCGTGACATCTACAGGCAAAGATTCGCCGGTCAGTAGTGCGGTATCAACGGCGGAAGCTCCTTCAATAACCGTACCGTCGGCGGCAAATTTTTCGCCTGGACGCACAAGGAAAAGATCCCCTGGCTCAAGTTCGCTGGCAGCGACAGTGCGTTCAGTGCGCACGCCTGTTTCGTCAATGGTCACCAAGGACGCCGTTTTCGCCCCCATTTCAAGGAGGGACCGTAGTGCATCGCCTGCGCTGTGTTTTGCTCGTGCTTCCAAAAGTCGACCAAGGAGCAAAAAGGTGACGATAGTGGCGGCACCTTCAAAATAGATATGTGCGCCGCCAAATGCGTGGCTGCTTCCGGCGTGCGTGGCAGTGCTTTCGGTGAAGTAGGGTGGCAGAGTCGGTAGGAACGACGTCCACCCCATGTCGTGCGAAGTGGCTGCTGCGCCGCCAAATATCAATGCCCATAGGCTCCACGCGGTCGTGGCAACCACCCCCAGCGATACCAGCGTGTCCATAGTGGTGGAGCCATGCTGTGCAGCACGCCACGCTGTCGCGTGAAATGGCCACGCTGCCCATGTCACTACCGGCATGGTCAGTAGTGCGACCAGATACTGCCATCCGTTGAATTGCCACACAGGCACCATTGATACGGCAACGATTACCGCAGTGAGCGGTAAAGCGACCCACAAGCGTATGCGGAGTTGGTCGAAACGGTCGGATGTGGGTGCGCTCATCGGTAGTGTCCTGTGAGTGAAGTAGAGAAAGCAGGGCGAAGATGCCCGCAGCGTGGCCGCCCACATGCTGGGGCGGGTGACAGGCGAGTGACCTTAGAAGTCGCGGTGGATACCCACAAGTTCAAAACCGGCTTCTGCGACAGCGTCGCCTAACGCTGCGTCATCAACACCGGTGTCGGTGACGACGGTGACTTTCGAGGTGCCGCCAGAGTTGAGGATGACCTCAACGTTGAGGACGCCGTCAACGTCTTGCAGTTCCTCAGATATGGAGGCGACGCAGTGTCCGCAGGTGAGTCCGTTGACGTCAAGGACGACGGTGCGATCAATAGCCATGGGTTTCTCCTTATGGGTAGGTGGGGCAGATGGGTGGGCGCTTTGTGATGGTTACGACTTGACGAGGCGGGCGATGGCCTTGGTCGCTTCAAGGACTTTCTCCTGCGCTGCCTCGTCCGATTCCTTTGCTGCCTGCACCACGCAGTGTCCCAGGTGGTCTTGGACCAGACCGAGCGCAACGGCGTCAAGGGCGGACTGGACCGCGGACACTTGGGTGAGGATGTCAATACAGTAATCCCCTTGGGAGACCATGCGTTGGAGACCGCGCACTTGGCCCTCGATGCGACGAAGGCGCGTGAGGTACTGCTCGGTGGAAGCGGCGTATCCGTGCATATTCCCCTCCTTAGTGGACCACAATCCCCAAGGTACCCCCAGGGGGTATGTCTGTCAATGGCTAAAACGGCACACGGCCACCACACAGCAGTCGTACTCTTGGAGGTGTGAGCCTTGGTCAGAAATATCTTCCCGCAGTTGCCCTTATCGGTGTGACCGTCGTATGGGGCTCCAGTTTCTTCCTGATCCGCGACCTTGTCCACACCATTGCGCCACTGGATTTCCTTGGCCTGCGTTTTGCTATTGCGGCACTCGTCATCGGAGCCGTGCGCTGTAGGCCACTTATCCGATCAACGAGGCGCACGTGGGGTCGCGGCATCATCCTTGGCTTAGTATGGACCGGCGCGCAGATCTTTCAAACCTATGCACTGTCAGTGGGTAGTGCCTCGGCCGTTGGTGTAGTAACAGGCATGTACGTTGTCCTCACCCCACTGATCCTGTTCCTCGCTTGCCGAATGCGGTTATCAGCGCGAGTGTGGGCAGCCAGCGCCCTTGCGATGACAGGGCTTGTTGTCCTGAGCTACCAAGGGTGGTCTTTTGGTGGTGGCGAAAGCCTCGCGCTGGTCGGTGCTTTTCTTTATGCGGTGCACATCGTATTACTTGGCCGCTGGTCACCTAAAGAAAATGGACTAGATCTTGCGGCCATACAAACGATTACCTTGGCACTGGTGCTGGGGCCGCTCGCACTCCCCGGCGGCGTGACACTGCCGCAGACACTACAACAATGGGGTGTCCTCATGTATATGGCGCTGGTGGCCGGCGTTGGTGCACTCTATATTCAAACCTGGGCCCAAGCCCATATTGCCTCCACAGCAGCAGCCGTCATCATGACCACCGAACCTGTTTTCGCCGCAGCCTTTGCCGTAGGGCTTGGCGGTGAAACTCTCACCTTGCGACTCCTCGCTGGGGGCGGAATGATAGTGGCAGCGATGATGATCAACGAACTTGGTGGGGCATCCACAGTGTCTCGGGCCTCTGGGCATTCAGGGGGTCGCCCACGCTCCTCCTGGACAAGGACACGTAGGAGGTGACCTTATGGCGCGACAACGCAAACGCTCGCCGTTTTACGCATCGAGGCGTGTTCCCCATGCCATCACCCCCCTACATGCCCGCCTCAAACTAGCGCCGCTTCTGCCACAGGTTGTCGGGGTTGCCGCTGCTCACCTTGTCACCTCCTCGTCCCTATTACCTGAAAACCTCCGTAACGTCACCCAAGAAAAAGCCGCGCGTTACGGCGACCAAGTCACAGCCAAAGCGCAGCGACTTTTCTTTGACGACCCGGGCCTTGACACCCTGCTGATACGCGGCATCACCCGTTTTTCTGCCGGTATTGCCACCCTTGGGCGCACATGGCTGCGTGCCTCGATTGCCCTAGGCGCTGACCGTGATGGCCGTGCAAAGGCACTGCTCCCATTGATTCCCACCCGAGGATATGACGCCTTGATGACTTTTGCCCTCAGCGCCGGAACCGCAGTGGGCCTATTCAAAGGTGGCCAGGTGCACCTCGACCTGTGTTACGACTCTGCGCGCCATGGTGAACCCTATGTTCCCTTTGAGTCGGAACGGCCACGACCACAGTTCCACCGATATGATGCGCCACGTCGCATATCCGATATGGTTGCTGACATTGATGACCTCTACTGGTCAGCGGGCTACGGGCAGAGCATAAAAATTACTCGAGTAGGTACGGGTCTTGCCAGACGGTGGCTCGTATCCCTGCCGGGAACGGACCACGTGGACCTCGAAAGTACACCAAACCCATGTGACGGCGAATCGAATATCCGCGAGGTCCTTGGTTTACCGTCAGCATCCAGGGTGGGAACGGTGATGGCGTTACATGCGGCGATGGATATGGAGGAGATCCCTATCTCTGACCGCAGTAAAGAACAGGTTGTGATCTGTGGTCATTCACAAGGGGGGATGGTGGCTGTGGCGCTCGCTGCTTTACCGCCGACCGAAGCGGGGGTACGCGTCACGGGTGTACTTACTGTCGGGGCGCCGGGTCGTCGATTCCGTATCCGCCCAGATGTCACCATGCTCGCCATTGCTCACGACCAAGATGTCGTTCCCAGCATGGATGGGACTTCGACGCGGGTACCGGATCACCGCGTCGTTGTTGGCCGCCGCCTTATCCGCCCACGGCGAGATCCGCTGTATTACGCACATTCATCAACAACATACACACAGACAACGATGCTGCTGGAACGTCAGGTCGCTGTCGCACCATTTGGTCGGGTTGCGCGTGCGCTGCATCGCTTGGAAGAGAATTTACCTAACGAAGGGGAAGACACTCGCGTCTTTTTCTTTAATTTCTGGCAAGAGGTGCTGGATACGACCTCTGCGGACACATGGGAAACCTTCATCCGCCTCGACCGATCACAAGCGCTCACAGCTGTGGATGCTGACGGCGAACCGCGAACGGCACGCAACGGGACAGCCCCGTCACCAACACCTAGGAGAGAAAGATGAATAAGCGCCCCAAACATCAAGGGAAGATCCTTCCCGTTCTCCGGCGTGCGTTACGAGGCACCCCACCGGTCAACAAGGGCCTTGCCGACGGTGGTGGGATCCTTTCGACAGGTTCGCGCGCAGGCATTGACCGTGGAACGTCAGCCATCCCTCAACTATCAAGTCCCGCCATGATCGCCGGTGCTGCAGTTGCAGCTGTGGGAGTGGGGGCTGCCGTCAAAGGACTGAAATCGTCGCGGCGTGCAGGTCGCTCAACCCGAATGCGTGACTATCTTGAGCACATACTGGGTGGCTTTGCTTTACCTCTTGGCTGGGATGTGCGTCTAGCGCATGTGGAAATGCACGAAGGATTTGGTAAACCCGCACTGGCCGAAATCGATGTCTTCGTGAGCCGCCGTGAGCGGACCGACAGTGATGATGCTGTGCTTCGTCGCCTCCTTGACACGCTCATTGAAGCAGCCTGGGATAACCGCGAGATCGCTCCCGTGTCAGTACGTATGAGGCTACTTGATGCCCATGATGGCGAGGCGGTCACCCTTGAAGGCGATATCCTCACTTTGGCTGACGCCACGGCCCTTGGCTTTAGTTCTACGACCGCAACGCCACCTGAACTATACGAGCATTACGGTTCGCCAGCCTCAGATCGCTACTGGCACCCGTGATACATGCTGCCGTAAATACTTGCTGCTGGGCGAGTCGCAGGTGGTGCTACCAGACAGCACTGGCTTAGAGGACCCACCGGGCAATTTGGCCGGACAACCCGATATATGATGCTGGAGTGAGCGCGATAAGGCGCGCTTCAACGTCATCGGGAAGTCCCAAACTGGAAATAAAGTCACGCATCTGAGCCTGGCCCACCTCGTGACCGCGGGTCAGTTCTTTCAAACGCTCATAGGGATTGGCCATCCCTTGTGCCCCCGCAAGTGCAGCAGCACGCATTGCCTGCTGCACCGCCTCGCCAAGTACAGCCCAATTCGCATCCAGATCATCAGCCATTCGCGTTGCGTCGATATCAATCCCTTGCAAGCCGCGCAGAAGGTTATCCAGTGCCAGAAGAGAATGGCCCAAGGCCACACCAATATTGCGTTGCGTTGTCGAATCAGTAAGGTCACGTTGAAGGCGCGATGTCACCAGGGTTGCTGCCAAAGAATCAAAGAGCGCGCATGACACTTCCAGGTTGGCTTCGGCATTCTCAAAGCGGATGGGGTTGACCTTATGAGGCATCGTTGAGGAGCCGGTGGACCCCTGTGCCGCAAGGTTTTGATGGAAATACCCCATGGAAATATAGGTCCAACAGTCTGTCGCAAGGTTATGGGCAATGCGGTTAAAGCGCGCCAGATCGGCGTACAGTTCTGCCTGCCAGTCGTGGGACTCAATCTGCGTGGTCAGCGGATTCCACGTCAATCCCAGGCCCTCAACGAAACGGCGGGATAACTCAGGCCAATCCGTAGTGGGCACTGATACGACGTGAGCGGCCCACGTGCCAGTTGCACCGTTAATCTTGCCTAGGTAGTCAGTGGCTTCCACACGCCGAAGCTGACGTGACAAACGGTGGTGGACGACGGCCATTTCCTTGCCAATGGTGACCGGTGTGGCGGGTTGCCCATGCGTGTGGGCCAGCATTGGGACATCAGCACCCAATTCCACCAGTTCAGCAATACGAGCAAGGAGGGCACTTGCAGCTGGCAGCCACACTTGCTCCACCGCTGCCTTGATGGTCAATGCGTAGGCAAGGTTGTTGATATCTTCCGAGGTGCAGAAAATATGAACCACTTCGGTCAGTGTCGGCAGTGTCGTGTCGGCTCCCACAACCGTTGGGGCAGCCGCGAGGTACTCACCGATGAGGTATTCCACAGCTTTGACGTCGTGGCGGGTCACAGCTTCAATGTCCGACAGGCGCGCAATATGTGTTGCGTCAAATGAACGAGGTAATGCGCGCAGGTAGCTGCGTTCAGCGTCGGTCAGACTCGGTGCGCCTGGAAGAGCACGGGTATCAAGAAGGTGGATGAGCCATTCGATTTCGACGTGAACACGTGCCCGGTTCAACGCCCCTTCACTGAGGTAGTTGGCTAACGGCTCAGCCGTGGAGCGATAGCGGCCATCCAAAGGGGAGAGGGCTTGGCCAACCTGAGACAGATTCACGTATCCGCACTGGGGGGAAAATATCGAAGACGCGCTCATGGATTAATCATGGCAGATACCGACTGGGCAATACGGGTCGTGCCCTTGTTCTGGACGAGGCGCCGAATCTTTGGCTGGCACTGTGGATTTCAGTGTGCCTATTGTGAACACGGGTACTGCCATGGTGCCTTTTTCACAAGCATCTTGAACCTGTGTTGCTGCGCAACACAGTGGCCGTGGTTGTGCTGTCATCTCCACAGGCAAACCACTCATCACTGCCTTATCCACCACTTTATTGCGCACACACTGTTTCCCCAATGTGCCTTGCTACACGTGGGTGCGGCACCAGCATCGCCGTAACCTCAAGGAAGCGACGCATGGACCCGCACGTGTTTATATGAGCGCAGAAGCTCAAAGGGAAGGATATGACGATGTATGACAACCCTGAACTAACCCGATGTTCCAGTGTGCAGGCACTTCTAGATCAGGCCGCCAATGCGCTCGCTGACGCACAGGCGGTCCTCGCCAGCGAGGCATTACCCTCCTGGGAAGGCCACAGTGCTGATTGTGCGCGAGGACGTCTGGCACAAGTGCAAGGAATTGCCAGCATTGTACGGACTGACACGAAACAGGCTCGTAATGCTTGCCATCTTCTTTACGCCATGGCGCAGGAAGAAATTGAACGAACTCAGCTTCTCCTACTTGGGTGATGACCATGACTTTTTCTGACGATGTCGTGGTGTACTCATCCCACACGCACGTTGATACCGATGCACTGGTCGTGTCGTGTACACGTTTGAGTGGCAGCTACGAGCATGTTTACTTCGCCTGGGAGTGTATTCGAGCAGCCCAAGAACTCCTCCAATCCAACGGGGCGTTAGCGCCCGAAGCGCTGGCCTTCGCGAAAGCCGAATTAGAGGACTGTGCACTCAGCTATGTGCGTCTAGTTGAGCAGCTGGAGTTTTTCTTACAGCAATTGACCTATGCGGCGCTGATATATGCTGCGGCAGAAAACGACGTATTTGCTTACTGGCAGCTGGATTATGTGCGCAGCAAGATTCGGACACACATGCCTTTTCGTCTACCTTGGGCGCCTACCCTCCACGCTGCAGGCTTTTTCGCTGCACTTGATGCTACATATTTTCGTTTCGGTGCCAGCAGTGACTTGTCCGGTGTGCGTATGCAAATGTCCGCTGGGCTTCTCGCTGCACTTGCAACCGTTACGCCCCGTGACTTCACACTATCGGCAAAGGAGCGTGCACGGTGGAACGGACAAAAAGCAGGTGTTGCCGCTTCAGCCTTACTTGCGGCGATGAGTGGAGACCCTGACGGTCGCACTAAGGTGAATGTGCAACACGTGACCTCGGATGGTGCAATTGCAGGCGCTGAATCTGTCGGGGTTGCGGCAGGCTACGCAGCCGCGTCGCATAAGAAAGGGTCGATAGCGCAGGCACTGGGTTTCGGCGTGCCAACTGCGTTGTGGGTGCGACAGGGTGCTCATGTGGGTGCACCTAGAGGGGGCGCCACTCGGTTATCCGGCAGCGTGACGGAAACACCAAGAAGTGCCTCCGATCTCCTTCATCGCGTCGGTGAAGTTGGTGGGACCAAAGAGGAAGGACGTATCGAAATACTCAAACATGACACACCAGGACACGGGACGTCGTGGAGTGTCATTATTCCCGGAACGAAAGTGTGGAGCCCCGGGGGACCCAACCCGCAAGATATTCTGACGAATACGCAACTGGTGGGCGGCCTCAGCAATGACCAAAGTGCCGCTGTCCTCCACGCGATGAAAATGGCGGGTATTGCACCAGGAGAGGCGGTAGAGTTTGTTGGCCATTCCCAAGGTGGCATGGCGGTCGCGCAGCTCGCGTCTTCGCCGCAGGTTGCCCAGCAGTACAACGTGGTGTCAGCCTTAAGTGTGGGTGGTGCAACAGCTTATGCCCAGCCCGCACATGGGGTGAATATGCTCAACCTGGAAAATACGCGTGATGTGGTGCCCGCAGCCGACGGTGCTTCGGCGGGGTCTCAACCAGGGTTGACCAGCGTGTATTTTGACGGGAAGAATGCAGCTCCCCACGTGAACGGTGCGGGAAGTGCGCACAGCCTTGCTGTTTACGAGGCAGCAATGGGTTCACTGGAGGATGACGTCAACAGTGGGCGGGGCGTGCCTGAGGTCGCTCAATGGCTCAACGACCGCGAAGAACACCTGGCGTTGAACCAAGACACGGTGACAACCTCGTATATTTTCACATCCAAGCGGGGTAACTAGCGTGCAGGCACCTCATGGCGTACGTGGGGTAACAGGCAGAGGCGCACTGAAGGCGAGGTGTGCCATACAGGTAAGACGTGCGCTACAGGCGAGGTGTGCTCTGCAGGCAAGACATGCCGTGCAGTAAGCACAATGGTGGCACGGTAATGTGCCGGGGGTCAGTTCTTGTCTTCCTTGCCCAGAATCGCCACAGTGAGGGAGGAAATAATCGCCGTAATCGTCCCACCCAGCAGAGCAGGCCAAAAGCCACCGACAATAAACGGCAAACCAAGGGACGTAGCTGCCCACCCAGTGATCATGTAGACCACTGCGTTCGTGACCAAGGCAAATAAGCCAAAGGTGATGAGGTACAGCGGAAAAGCCACCACCGTCAACACGGGACGAACCAGACTGTTCACCAAGGTGAGAACTAATGCCACACCAGCCAAAATCAACAAGCGTTCAGTAAGCGAGGTACCTTCAGAAATGTAGATACCAGAAACCAGCAGGGTGGTTACCCAAATGCCGAGCATGGTGCCAAGTAAACGAATCACAAATCTCATGCCACAAGTCTCGCATCCATGCTCCCGCTGCGCTCGTCTTACGACGCGGTCTGCTGCACGTGCGGACTGTCTTGCATTCACTTGCTCGCTGCGCTCATCGGCACCATCGCATCCACCAGCTTCACCGTGTCCACACCCTGGGGTGAGAAAGAAAATACAGTCAATATACGGTAGGACAGATATATGACCCTACCTGTCCGACTGCGCCCTGAAGCTTTGACAATCCCTCGCTACGTGCCAGGCCGCGCTGTGCCTGGCGCAGCAAAACTCTCCTCCAACGAGATGCCCTCACGACCTTCGCCCTCCGCCATTGAGGCCGCCAGCGCAGCCATCGCCTCGGCACACCGATACCCTGATATGGCCGCCCACCAACTGCGTGACGCCATCGCCACGCACTATCGCCTTGACGTTGAGCAAATATGTGTCGGCACAGGGTCCTCGGCCGTACTCTTGGCGGCACTTTCGGCTGTGTGCCAACCAGGTGCGGAAGTGATCTTCCCATGGCGCAGCTTCGAATCCTACCCCATTGCAGTGCCAACCTCGCATGCCACACCTGTGCCCATTGCCCTACGCCCTGACGGCAGCCACGATCTTGACGCCATGCTGGCTGCGGTTAACGAGGCAACAGCAGCCTTGATCCTATGCACCCCAAATAACCCCACCGGTGTGGCCCTGACCTACACGCAGGTAGCTGACGTGGCTGCGCGCCTACCCGACCACGTGCTGCTAATCGTCGACGAAGCATACATGGAGTTCGCCACCGCCCCTGAGGTGACAACAGCAGTGCCACTGATTGCTACACACCCCAATATCATGGTGATGCGTACCTTCTCCAAGGCCTATGCACTCGCAGGGCTGCGCGTCGGCTACGGCATGGGACATGCTGACCTCATAGGCGCAATGCAGGCCCTATCGGTCCCCTTCGGTGTTTCTGGTCCAGCGCAGGCGGGCGCGCTCGCGGCACTCAATGACCAGGCGTATATGTGTGCCGCCGTAGCTGAGGTTGTTGCCGAACGAGAACGAATTGTTACCCGCCTGCACGACATGGATGTCTTGCTACCTGAAACACAAGCTAATTTTTACTGGCTGCCCACATTTGGGCGTGATTTCGTGGACTCCTGTGCCGCTGAAGGCCTCATTATTCGCCCATTCCCAGAAGGTGTACGGGTCACCGTTGGTTCTGCTGAACACAATGATCGACTGCTGACACTGGTGCAGTGCTATCTAGAGCTTCGCCGCAGCACACAGCCACGTAGGCATCGCTAAACGGCGGGCTTAGTGGTGCCTCGGGTAAGGCACAAGCGGCGCAGGGCACGTAACGTCCCATGCGGACACTGCCTCGTAGCGACATGCGCCCTATGCGATCTGCGCTGCAGCAACACTCACTAACGCGCAGGCCACCAATTCAATAATGCCGATCACCGCTGGGCGGAGCGGTACCTCGCGCCGCTTTTGATACAGCGGCACGACCAACGAACGCCCAGACAGAAGTAGCCACACGGCCGGTGCGCTCCAATGTACCTGGCCCAGACTCCATGCCATCGTCATCGCCACAGTCACTACCACGTGCCAGATGACGGCTGCATATACCCAACGAATATCACGACGACCACGTATGAGGGAACGCACGTAGGGGACGGTGCCCAAAAAATACGCGCAAAGAAAAGCAGCTATCAGCCATGTCTCACGCGTGCCGTAGCCGCTACCATAGGCCACCGGCGTCATCAAACACGAGGCAAGAATAGTGGTCACGCGCACGGACAGGGCACGGCTGTGCCGACGCCAAATACCCCATCCGGCAACCGCTAAAAGCGGAGCAAATAACGGTGCCCACGCCCAAAGACTTGGGCGCCACAACAGCAACGGAACACCAGAAAGGAACGTCAAAATGCCCCACGTGACCAGTGCGGCACGGATACGATGACGGCGTCGCGGCGCGGTTTTTGCCCACAATTCGAAGGCATGAAAAAAGGCAAAAGCACTCAGCCACGCCACCAGCAGTACAAGATGCCACGCACCCAGGCCCGCCTCGGCAATCCCAAAAAGGATTGGTAACAGCGCCATCGGCCACGCCCCATGCTGATCAGGGACCCAGCCGTGTGCTCGTAATGACGACGCCATAACCACCAATCCTAGGGCGTGAAGCTAACTTTCAGCGCGCCCGCGACGCCAGTAGCCCATAAAAGCGACCGCGCGCCGATCAAGACCACGCTGCGCCACCAAATGACGACGCATCGCCTTTACCGCAGAGGCTTCGCCAGCAAGCCATGCGTAAAGAGGCGCAGAACGCAGTGCCGCCCCACCTTTCGCGTGCCGAGGTACCTCCCAGAGCAGTTCCTCGTCAACATTGATTTCTTCCACGTCCTGTGGCACCCCCGTCGGACACAATTCCTGCGCAGCACGAACCACTTCCGAGACAAGAAGCTGCCCGTGTTCGCCGCCATCACGAGCCACCACGCGCACATCAAAACCAGGGTGGGAAGGAAGGTACGCCATATCGGCCTGCGTTGGCATCTCCACAACCACAATACCGCGAGCCGACTCAGGCAGATCCTCAAGGATACGCGCGATGGCAGGAGCCGCGGTTTCGTCACCGCCCAGAAGGTAAGCGCCCGTATGCTGTGGAGGCACAAAATCGACGCCTCCAGGGTCGCCATGGTAACGGCTGTCTGGCCCGAGCAGCATCAACGCGTCACCAATCTGAGCTGCCTCAATCCACTGTGCGGCGGGCCCGCAAGGGCTATGGCGGACCGCATCGATCTGAACGTGACGCATACCGCTGGCTTGGTCAATGGTGACACTGCGAGTCGTATAGGTTCGGATCGGGCAGCGTTGATCTTCAGGCAAGGCAAGATAGTCGGCATACCAGGAAGGTCCGTGTGGCAGATAGGCGTAGCCGCCGCAGCGCGCAGGAAAAACAAGTTTAATACGCTGATCCCACCCAGGGTCCGCCCAGTGTTCAAGGTCTTTGCCTGAAAAGGTTAAGCGGCGAATGTGTGGCGTGAGGTCCTCAATGGCGGTCAGTGTAACGGCGAAAAGATCGAAAGGTTGCACAGCATTGGCAGTGTGTGTCGCACTCATGCGCAGACCTCCTCAGTTTTTCGTGGACCTTCAGCTTTCGTAACATGGTGGCGTCCCAGGGGTACGACAAGCGGCGTGTCTGAGGCAGGATCACGCACCACAGTGGACGGGAGGTTGTAGACCTCCTGGATCAGTGCCTCGTCAATAATGTCGCTCGGCGCACCGCTGGCGACAATACTGCCCTGTTTCATGGCGATCACGTGATCGCCGTAGCGGGCTGCAAGGTTAATGTCGTGCAGCACCATGGCGATAGTGGTTCCGCGCCTGCGATTAAGGTCGGTCAGCAGGTCGAGGACCTCCACCTGGTGGGCAAGATCAAGGAAGGTGGTGGGTTCGTCCAGTAACAAGATATCGGTGTGTTGGGCCAAAGACATTGCGATCCATACGCGCTGGCGTTGTCCTCCAGAGAGTTCTTCCACGCGTCGCTGCGCCAACTCGCTGGTGTGGGTGACCCGTAGGGCTTCATCGACGAGGTGCGCGTCCATGCGTCGCGACGAGGTAAATAGGCCTTGGTGCGGGTGCCGTCCACGCGAGACCAGGTCGGCGACGGTGATGCCTTCGGGGGCGATGGGCTGCTGTGGGAGCAGGCCGAGGCGTTTGGCGAGCGTGCGGTTAGGGATCCGTTCAAGCGGTGTGTCATCAAGGGTGACCGCACCGCCGCGTGTAGGGAGCACACGCGCCAACGTCTTGAGCAGTGTCGATTTTCCGCAGGCGTTGGCGCCAATAATTACAGTAATTTTCCCAGTGGGAATGTCGACGCTGACGTTGTTGACGACCGTGCGCTGTCCATAGCCGGACGACAGATGGCGTGCACTGAGCTTACGGGCAATCGCATGGTCATCTGCTGCAGGGGGTGCAGTGGGTGAGGATGGCCCCTGGCGGCGTTGCGTGGATTGGAGTGCGGGGTGAGGTATGCGGGTCATGCGCTTGCTCCTGACTGATTGAGGCGGAACAGAGACAACAACAGATAAGGCGCACCGACGACGCCAGTGACAACGCCAACAGGCAAGACAGTGGGGAAAAGGTGCTGTCCTGCGAGGTCAGCGCCTAAAACAAGAAGAGCCCCAATAAGAGCCGACAAACCCAGTAGGGTGGAATCTCCGGGTCCAGCAAGACGCACCGCAAGTGGTCCCGCAAGGAATGCCACGAAGGCAATGGGGCCGGTGGCGGCTGCCGCAAATGCTGAGAGCACCACAACCCCGACCAGAAGAAGCAGACGTGTGCGCGCCACATTGACACCCAGACCGATAGCGGCCTCGTCACCCAAACGCAACGTCCTCAGGTCTCGTTCAAGGAGCAACATCATCACACCGACTATGCCAACGGCTAGCGACAGTGGACCTACCTGCTCCCATGCCGCATTCGATAGCGAACCGGAGAGCCACCGTAACGCCTCGGAAATGTCAAAAATATTGGCGCGCAGGATGACGTAGTTCGTCATAGCCATCGCCACTGCGGACATGCCAATACCCACCAGGATGAGTTTGCCACCCTGCGTGCTTGCGCGGCCAGAGAGGGCAAAGATCAGCAGGACCATGCCAAGTGCACTGGCAAGCGCAATGGTGTTAACGATCATGCCCGAGAGGTCAAAGAGCAGTACTGCAATCACTGCGGCAGTACTTGCGCCAGAGGTAATACCAATAATGTCAGGACTGGCAAGGTCATTACGGAGCAGTGTCTGGCTGGTTCGCCCCGCGATACCAAGGGCAATCCCAACAAGCGCAGCGATTATTGCGCGCGGGAGGCGTAGATGCCCAACAGCAAAGGAAACACCGGGGATTAGTTCACCGCGAATCACAGCGAAGATTTCACCAGGGGTATACCACGAATTACCCGCAGCAACATCGAGCCAGAACAGAACGAGGGCCAGCACTGCAACGATGGCCAAAGCACCGTAGCGACGCCGATTGTGTTGGTGCAGCACCTGCAAGGTGGTGATGCCGTCGGCTGCAGGTGTCGTTTTCGAGGCGGAATCAACGTGCGTCGGCGGTGTGTCCTCATCGGAGGCGGAGTTAGTGGGCGCTTGGCCTGCGGCGGTCAAATTATGCGTTGTGTGTGTGACGGACATTAGTTCAGCCCCACTTTCGCTGTGCGGGCAACGGCGATAAGCACAGGAGCACCAAGGAATGCGGTGATGACGGCGACAGGTATTTCGCTGGGGGAAATCAGCACGCGACCGATGACGTCAGAGGTAGTGAGCAAGAATGCGCCACCTAGGGCACTGAGGAATAGAAGCCAGCCATGGGAAGGACCAATGAGGATTCTGATGACATGCGGCACCATAAGTCCGACGAATCCGATAGGGCCTGCGATGGCGGTGACTGTGGCTGAGAGGATCACGCCTGCTAGGGCTGCGAGTGCACGTGTGCGGTCAACATTGACGCCGAGCCCAATGGCCATTTCTTCGCCGAGCGCAAGGCTGTCCAATGCGCGTGCGATAACAACGGTGATGATGGCGGCGACAAGCAGGAACGGGGTGAGTGTGAGGATCGCTTGCCATGTTCCACGTCCAAGTGAACCCACCTGCCAGGCGCGGAATGCATCAAGCCCTTGTGCTCGTGGCAGCATAATGGCGCTGATGAGGCTGGACAGGGCGGCTGTGGTTGCCATACCGGCAAGAGCGAGTTTAACCGGGGTTGCGCCGCCGGGACCTGCTGAGCCAATTGCATTGACGAAAAATGCGGTGACAAGTGCGCCGACAAGGGCTAATCCGATGTGTTGTGACAGGTGTGTGGCGCCGAAAAATGCGATGCCAGTAACGACGGCGAGGGCGGCACCAGTATTGATGCCAAGGATGCCTGGGTCGGCGATGGGGTTGCGGGTCAGGGACTGCATAAGGGCACCTGATACTGCAAGCGCAGCGCCAGCAAGTAAGGCAATGACGGTACGTGGCAGACGCTCGCGCACTGCGAGGGCACCGAGTTCGTCGGTGGGAGTGTTGGTGATGCCGATGTAGATTTCGTCAAGGGTGACAATGCGTGCACCAAAGGCAACCGAGGCGAGGCTGGCGGCGCCAAGTGCGAGGGTGAGGACAACCCCAATAAACAGTGGTGAGATGCGTTGTGATGCTGCACCAGCCCTGGCCTCATCTGTTGACGAGGCCAGGGCTGGGTGTGCATGGCGTGTGGTCACTGGACTTTCGCAGCTGCTTCTGAGATTTTTGCGACGTAGTCAGCGATACCCCATGGGATCGAAAGTGGGCTGGGGTTCGTGGAGGCAGCGAATGCGCCATTGCCAACGAAGACGACAGCGCCGTTTTTGATGGCGGGGATAGTGCCAAGGAGCGGGTCGGCTTGGAAGGTTGCTAGGTCCTTTTCATCGCCGTACATCACGATGAGGTCAACGTCGGCGAGTGCATCGGCGTTTTCTGCGCTGACTTGGACGTAGAACGAGGTGGGGTCCGCTTCTGAGGCTGTCTTCACTGAGGCAGGAACGGCCAGGCCAAGGTCTGCAAGGAATGCGGTACGTGGGTCAGCGGTGGTGTAGTAGCCAATTTGGCTCATATCTGCGGGGGAGCCATAGAAGAAGGCAGCGGATTTGCCTTCGATATTGTCGTATTTGGCGACTTCGTCTGCGATTTGCTTTTCAAGCTGAGCTACGAGCGCAGTGCCTTCATCGGCTTTACCGATGGCGGTGGCATTCATGGTGATGTATTCGCGCCAGGGTGTGCCCCAAGCAACGGATGGGTAGGCAACGGTAGGTGCGATTGCGGACAGTTTGTCGTAGTCTTCCTTGGTCAGCCCAGAGTAGGCCGCGAGGATCACGTCGGGCTGGGTGGCAGCAACGGCTTCGAAGTCGATACCGTCCGTTTCATCGAAAAGAACGGGTGTGCCGCCAAGTTCTTCGACCTTTGCTTTGGTCCAGGCAAGCATCTGTGAATCGTCTTCAACACCCCAGGTTTGCGCAGCAAAACCTACAGGCATGACACCAAGGGCAAGGGGTACATCCTGATTGGCCCAGTTCACTGAGGCAATACGCTCAACTTTGGCTGGGATCTCGGTGGTACCGAATGCGTGTTCGATGGTGGTGACATTAGCAGTGGTGCTCTGTGCAACATCTGAGGTGCTGGTGGTGTTGCTGGCTGATGAACAGGCGGTGAGCAGACCAAGTGCCAGGGCGGCAAGTGCGGCGGTGGCGACTTTCAGGCTACGCATGGTGGCCATCTTTCTCTCGATGGGAAGCTACGAAAGGTAAGGCTAACCTAAACGTCCACGTCTGTCATTTTGACAAAATTCACATTGCGTAATTCATTGTTGCTCTACGCGATAGTTTCGAGGCGTCTCTGGTCCGCGGATCGCCCACGTAGCAATGCTTTGTCCAGGATGCGGTTGCCTACACTGGGAGGATATGAGCCAGCAGACCGCATCGCCTCAATCGCCAGCCAAGGCCATTGTCCTGGTCGTTATCACTGGCGTCGTCGCAGGATTCCTTTCGGGCCTCTTTGGTGTTGGTGGCGGATTGATCATCGTCCCCGCACTGATGGCGGCCTTCAACATGGATCAGCGTAGAGCCTCCGCCACATCGCTTGTTGCTATCATTCTGACCGCAGGTGTTGGCATGCTCACCTACGCGATGAACGGGTACGTATCCCTCGTTGCTGCTCTTTTCCTTGTTGCGGGTGCGCTTGTTGGTGCACAAATTGGCGTCTATCTTCTGCGGAAACTGCCCGAATGGTCTTTGCCGTGGATATTCGTTGGTTTTGTGGTCGTCATTATCGTCTCCCAACAGCTTCACGTGCCTACGCGCGACGCTGAACTTATCCTTGACGCGCCTCGTGCCCTCGGATTAATCGCCGTTGGAATCCTTTCGGGAATCTTCGCCGGTCTGGTTGGCGTAGGTGGAGGTGGCGTGATTGTGCCTGGTTTGGAGCTCCTCGTTGGCGTTGGAGACCTCCTGGCTCGCGGCACCTCACTGTTGGTGATGATCCCCACCGCTGTCACAGGGTCGTGGACAAATATCAAACACGGGCTGGCAGACCTCAAAATTGGCCTGCTCGTTGGGGCAATTGCAGCAGCGCTAACCCCGGTTGGTGCCGCCGTGGCTAAAAGCGTAAGCCCTGCAACAGGCAATATATTATTCGCCTGCTTCTTGCTTGTGCTGGTGGTCAATATGCTTGCTAAGGCCTACGCGATGCGCCGCGCCAAAAAGGCGTCCGAAGGCGGTGTTGGCGAGTGAGGTACCCGAATGTGGGGAGATGATAGCTGGTGCCTGAATCTCGCATCCTAAAATGACAAAACCGCTGGTAAGCAGCGGTTTTTGTCTGTCGGGGTGGCGGGATTTGAACCCACGGCCTCTTCGTCCCGAACGAAGCGCGCTACCAAGCTGCGCCACACCCCGTACGACTAGATGAGTATAGCCACCCTTTGGCGACAGCACCAAAATTACGTGCAGGCACAGGATGAACGGTAGATCACACAGAGATGAAATGTAGTAGCGACACCTCTGGCCTCGTGGCAATTCTGACTGGAGCGTAAGGCGATGTTCCCAAACCTGCCGAAACATGTAAAAGCGTCTGCGACGCTGGCGTCACCCACTCATGTACACCTTTAGCCCAGGCACGCGGCAGATCACAGTTGGTCACCAAGGCGCCGTACCCCGGTAGGCCAATCTGTCCACCGTGGGTGTGTCCCGCAAGAATGAGGTCAGCACCCGCGTTACTCATCGCATTGACGATACGAAGATATGGTGCATGTGTGACGCCCAAGCGCAAGACCTGATCATCGGACCATTGTGAAACAGGTTTAACCAGACGATCCCGGTCGATATGCGGGTCATCGACGCCCAGCAGTGCAAGAGTCTGTGTCCCCGCAGAAGAGACAATATCCATCGTAAGGGATTGGTTGGATAGATCTCGCCATCCTGCCTGCCGGAGAGAATTGGCGAGTTCAGCCCAGGGAAGGTCTGTTTGGCGGTGGTCATCGTGGTCGCGTGCATCTGTGCGTAGATAGCGGGACCAGCGTTTGCGGCGCGGCGAAAAATAGTCATTGGAACCGAATACGAAGGCGCCAGGACGGTCAGCGAAGAGCTCATGTGCGGCGATCGCCAGATCAATACCTTCCGATGCGCCGAGGTTGTCACCAGTGGAGATTACCGCATCGAAATGTTGTGTGGCCGCCACCTCGGCCAAGAAATCAAGAAGAAATTCTTGGCCAGGATACATATGAAGATCGGAAATGTGGAGCAGTGTGACGTCATGTATGCCGCGGTAGGCTGGCATTTCAATCTCGTAGCGGCGAATGGTGGGGAGCCTACGCTCAATAGAGCCCCATAGCAGTGCTGCACCACCTAAAGCAGCGGTTGTCGCCGCTCCCCATGCGAGTCCACGACCCAAAGAGGTAATGCCTGCACAGCAGCGGCGGTGGGTGGGAGACATTATTAGTCCCCTTCCGTTGCTTCTTGTGGAGCGTCGGTAGCCTGGGCACCTGAGTTTGTTTGGTTTTGCTCCTGGGTCTCGACCCGAGGCGTGGGTGCGGGTGCAGGGGCACCGATGTACGCAGTGTTAATCGGCGTGATGGGAGTACCCTCCAATGCGGCGCTCATATAGGGTGCCCAAATATTTTGCCCGACGAAGGTTTCACCATAGATTGCACTGTAGTAACGCCCATTAATGGTGACGTTATTGACCGGTGTTTGTGAGGCGTTGGCATGCCCAACCCATGCCGCTGTGGCCAGTTCGGGGGTAAAACCGGCAAGCCACGTATTCGCGTTAGAGTTCGTTGTGCCTGATTTTGCAGCGAAAGGACGTCCCCCAGCAAGGCGCGTCGCATTGTAGTAGCCGCTGGTAGAGCGGGTGAGGATGGTGGCGACCTGACGCGCCACGCCTGGTGTGACTACTTCACGGCATTGCGGCTGGTATTCCTTGATGACGTTGTCGTTATTGTCGGTCACTGTGGTCATGGACTGAGGCTCGCAGTAGCTCCCATCATTGGCGATGGCCGCGTAGGCGCCTGCCAACGCCAATGGTGAGGCCTCAGCGGAGCCAAGGATATTTGACGGGTAGGCGTCGATTGGTGAGCCGTCTTCCTTAGTGAAACCAAAGTCGGCTGCGGTTTGGAAAATGCCACAGAAGTCAACTTTGGTGCCCATATTGACAAAGGCCTGGTTGGCAGAGGTACCCGTTGCCCGAATAACGTCCATTGGCCCATCTTTCAAGGTGCCACCCAAGTCAGTCACGCGATATTGGCTGGTGACATAGGGTGCGCCGTCGCAGGTGAATTCGCCGTTTGTGTAAACACGGTTGGCGCGGCCAACGGCTTCGTATGCAGAATGTCCTTCTTTGAACCACTGGATCAGTGAGAACAGTTTGAAGGTTGACCCCACTTGGAAGTGTCCATCCGCTGCGTAGTTATTCATCGTCCGACCCTCTTCCAGGCCAAAGGCCGTATTTTGAGCCATCGCGACGATTTGGCCTGTCGACGGGGAAAGGGATGCGAGCGCTGTGTCGACATCTGAAGCGTCGTCAACGGGGATGGTCCCAACCAAGGCGTTGTAGGCATGTTGTTGTTTCGTCGGATCAATGGTCGTGCGAATGGTGAGGCCACCGGTCTTTAAAAGGTGGTCACGTTCAGCGGCAGTGGCACCAAAGGATTCGTCTGCAAGAAACGCTTTGACAACGTAGGTGCAAAAATATGCCATTACATCAGAGGCGCCGAGGCACCCCTGTGGGGTGACCGTTGGATTGAGTTGGTCAGGTACCGCAATAGCAACGTACTGTTGGTATTCCTCTTCGGTGATGATCTGCTCGTTCCTCATCACGCCAAGGACGATATCGCGTCGGGTTTGTGCGGCTTCGGGATTTGTCAGCGGGTCATATTCCACTGGCGACTGAACCAGACCGGCGAGCAATGCAGCCTGGCCCCAGTCGAGTTCTGCAGCACTCTTGGAAAAATAGCGTTGTGAAGCGGCCTCCACCCCGTAGGTAATGGGACCAAAGGGGGCGATGTTGAGGTAGCCAGTGAGGATCTCATCCTTGGACATGCGCCTCTCAAGGGCCATCGCATATTTCATTTCGCGGAGTTTACGCTGAGGCGTCTGCTCCACCGCAGAGTTCACTAAGTCTGGGTCACCTTCGAGATATCCGCGTTCCTGGAGAGCATTTCGGACGAATTGTTGGGTGATAGTCGAGGCACCTTGTGTACCTGAACCGCCAAGGTTATTGATGAATGCGCGGCCAATACCTGTGGCATCAACACCAACATGTTCGTAAAAACGCTTGTCTTCAATGGCGACTATTGCAGCCTTCATTGTGGCAGCGATCTGGTCTGAAGCGACAACAACCCGTTGTTTGTCGTAGAAACGGGCAATGATATTGCCGCCCGCATCGAGCATGACCGATTCTTCTGCAGGTTGGACGATTTGTAGATCGCCAGGCAGGTCCTCGAAGACCTTGGGTACAGTCTTGGTGACCACGGCGGCAGAACCCGCGGCGGGGACAAGTAAGCCTGCGCTCAGTAGTCCCAGCGTTCCCGAAAACAGCAGGAAGGCGAGGAGCAG
The DNA here is from genome assembly GCF_000429105.1 of Schaalia suimastitidis DSM 15538. Classification (GTDB taxonomy): domain Bacteria; phylum Actinomycetota; class Actinomycetes; order Actinomycetales; family Actinomycetaceae; genus Pauljensenia; species Pauljensenia suimastitidis. The sequence continues at coordinate 112,709 of NZ_AUBF01000008.1, read as the reverse complement.
CGTAAGTAATTGTGCGAGGCTCACTGAACGTTTGCGGGTCTTTGCCATAGCTCTAAGGATACGTCCCTTCGAGACAATTGCCATTGTGAAAAAAACCGTGTTAATGCGTGAAAATGCATATTTCAAGCAGCGTTAGTCAAATATTTGAAAACTGTTGGGTTGGATGCTGGCTTGCAGTGGCGACTAGTTATTGTGTATCGTCGCATGTGAAAGGTCAATGATGACCCCAAAAGGAGATAAGACATGCCTCTCGATGGCAACGATCAAAGTTGGGTTGCACGCGCACTGTGTGCCGAGTATGAACCAGATGCACTCTTTGTTCAGGGCGCCTCGCAAAGGCAAATTCGACTTCGCTGCATGGAGTGCGAGGTGCGTTTGGAATGTTTGGCTGACGCGCTCCAATCGTCAGCAAATTATGGCGTATGGGGTGGCTTGACAGAGCGGGAACGCCGAGCGCTGCTCAAACACTATCCGCATGTGACTGATTGGGCAGAGTGGATCACTACCTCCGACGATCCGTTGGCCTGCGAGATTCGCGCCCCCAAGGTCCCGCGGATCCTCGCCCGGGTCAGAGCCTAAGCCTCCCTACGCGTCGCCATTGTCGAGGTGGGGTGCAGCTTGGCTTAATGCGGGGACGCAGCATGGTCTGAGGCAGCGCGCCATTCCGACCCAAGGCTTTTGAACAGCACGGTCCGAGGCGGGGGCAGTATGGTGAATAACCTTTAGTGCGCGTAGGATCTGCCTATGACTACTTGGGAATATGCAACTGTGCCGCTACTGACTCACGCCACCAAAGCCATCCTTGACCAGTGGGGCGCTGATGGCTGGGAACTTGTTCAAGTCATCCCTGGGCCGATGGGTTCAGACAATCTGGTTGCCTACCTGAGGCGACCAAAAGGCGAGAAATAAGGCAGCAGGTGCTGCGCCAACATGAAGTGCTGAGCCACCGCGGAAACACAGAGTAGATAACGTGAGGGCGGGTCGCTACACCACATGGTGTAGCGACCCGCCCTTAGTGTTCAGCGTGCGCGACGCGCAAGGCGATCAACGTCAAGGAGCGTAACGGCGCGTCCTTCAAGGCGGATCCATCCACGTGAAACAAAGTCTGCCAGTGACTTATTCACAGTTTCGCGAGAAGCGCCAACGAGTTGAGCCAATTCTTCCTGGGTGAGGTCGTGCGGCACATGCACGCCCTTGTCAGTGGTGTTACCGAAACGGTCAGCCAGGTCAAGCAGTGCCTTAGCCACACGGCCGGGAACATCAGAAAACACCAGATCAGATAGTGATTCATTGGTGCGCCGCAGGCGTTGTGCAAGGGCGCGCAACATATGCTTGGCCAGCGTGGGGTTCGTATCGAGGATTTCCATCAGATCCTCATGTTCGAGGAATAGGAGGGATGCGGGGGACACTGCGGTGGCAGTGGTTGAACGCGGGCCTGGATCGAAAAGGGTGAGTTCACCAATGATTTCACCTGGGCCAAGGACGGCGAGCAGTGATTCGCGGCCATCTGCTGACGTGTGGCCGAGTTTCACCTTTCCTTCAGTGACGATATAGAGGCGGTCACCAAGGTCGCCTTCGTCAAACAGGGTTTCGCCGCGGCGGAGGGTGGTGTGCCCCATCTTTTGTTGCAGAGAAATCTGCTGAGCCTCGTCGAGGCCTCCAAAGAGGGGGACCTGACTAATGAAGTTTCCGTCGCCGATCATATGAGGCTGGTCTCCGTTCTTGTCTACGAGTATCCGCAGGAGTACTGCTGCGGGGCAACCAATGAAGTTGCGCACGTTCGCGCGCGCGGTTGCCTGTATCACATCTATTATGCGCCTGTGACGCAAAAAAACACAGTGCCGCGCGCAGTAGACGAAATACTTGCCATGATTGATGGCCTTAATCATCTCTATCCTGATGCTCGATGCGCACTCAATCACAGCAATGCCTTTGAATTGCTGGTCGCAACGGTGCTCTCGGCACAAACCACGGATGTGCGTGTCAATCAGGTCACACCAGTTCTATTTGGCAAATGGCCGACACCACACCGCCTTTCCCAGGCACCTATCACCGAAGTGGAAGCTGTCGTGCGCCCGCTAGGTTTTCAGCGTCGTCGAGCAGCTCATATCATTGCGCTTAGCCACGACCTTGTCGAATATTACGGCGGTGAGGTGCCCGGTGTTGCCACCCACCTTGAAGCCCTTGCGGGGGTCGGCCACAAGACAGCTAATGTCGTATTGGGTAACTGGTTCGGCGGATCGTATCTCACGGTAGACACCCACGTCGGCCGCTTGTCGAGGCGCTTCGGATGGGCCGCCTCGACAAACCCTGCCATTGCGGAACGTCAGATTGTCGCCGTAGTGGAGCAAGCCTCGCCAGGTATCAACCTGACGAGGCTATCCCACCAACTCATCGACCACGGGCGAGCGGTGTGCAGCGCAAAAAACCCTGCGTGTGGCACCTGTGCGCTACGTTCCCATTGCCCGCGTATCGGCCTTTAACGTAGGCCCGCTGCCTTTTCTGCCTTGCGGCGTGCGCGGGCAGTGAAATGTGCGCCGGTAGGGTTGACGACCTCGACCTCCGCACGCAACGCTTCTTCTTTGCGGCCACGGCGTCGAACAGAGTGAGACACCATACCCAACGCAATCAGCCCCAATGCCAGCAGTGTCAGCCGACCTGAGTACCCCGACGCTTGGATGTGGTGGGCGAAATTGCCGCCTACCACATGCAGGTTCGACACCCACGCGAGGAACGCCTCGGTCACAGTGCGTGTCCACGCGGGGGCAAAGAGCCATGGAAGCCCCACAATGAGCATGATCACGCCACTGACCCAGGCGCCCAGCGAAGAGCGAATGCTCGCCAATACGAGAATAAACGCAAGGACAACGGCTGCGCTCAACTCGATCAGTGCTGTGGGGGACAGGTTGCCAGTAACACCAGGGCCAGCCGGGTTAAGTGCCATGCGAGCGCCTGCGTCAGCTGCAAGGAACCACGCGAAGGGAACGAAAAGAAGGAACAGGATGAGGGACCACCAGTGCGCTCCTGACCGGGACGGCATTTCTGGTGCGAGTGATGCACCGTCAAAGAGCGCATCGTCAAGGCTTTGTGGGGTTTGAGAGGGGAGGGGCCGGACCTCTTCGTCGTCAGCGCGCGGCTTCCACGCTCCCGCGGCGGGAGTATCCGGGGTGTCAACGGCTGCCATCAAGGAACGTCGTTGGACGATCGTGTCTTCTATTTCCGACTGGATATCTTCGTCAACTGATGCATCATCAAAGCGATTGCGGAGCACATCTTCAACAGGCGCATCGGTGCTGATGTCTGCTGCCTGTCGTACTGCGGCAGCATCGTCAGCTGACATCACCGGAATGGTCGTGGTGTGTGCGCTGGCGTAGGAGGATTCGGCGTCTTCATTGTCGAGGCGGTCCTCACCGTTTTGCGTTTCTTGTCCGGTTGCGCTTCCTAAGGTCTCGGCGGCGCCTTGGTCGGTGTCGTGCGCACTCGTGTTTGGTGCGGGCACCGCGCTTGCCTGGGTGCCCGATTCTTCCGTGGGGGCAGCGGCGGGGCGTGTGTCAGGTAATGCTGGAGATTCTAAGGTGACTTCTTCGCCGGAGAGTACAGGTTCGCGGTCACGTACTGCAGCCCAAATTGACTCCGCAACACGATCAACCGATGGTGTTGGTGTTGGTGTTGGTGTTGGTGTTGGTGTTGGTGTTGGTGCTGGTGCTGGCTGCGCTGTGGCTTCAACAGTCGTTGAGGCTGCCTGCGATGAGGTTTCGTGCGCTACTACGGTATCGCCTGCCTGCGCCGTGTCGGCCTCAGCGTTTTCAGAGTGTGTGTCTGTCTTCGCCGTGTTGGTATCGTCTGTCTGCGGCGTGTTGGTACCGTCTGTTACCTGCGTGGTCACAGGCACAGCCTGCGTCGGGGCTTCCTCAGCGATGGGCAGTGAGGAAGACTCAGATGAGACAATCGGGCGGGTGATCTCGATGTCAACATGGTCAGTTTCGTTGGTGCCAAAGGCTGATTGCTCCGCTTCCACAACAGAGGAAGTAGCATCGGAGGCTGTTGAGGCCCCATGGTCGTGAGGCGCATCCGCGGTACCAGTGGCGACCTTGTCCTGCTGGGTGGGTGTGTCGTCCGGTGTGCTGAGTGCGACGGCCTCGTCCAATTTTTCGACGGCACTTGCCTCATTTGATGGCAGGGCCGAGGCCTCGTCAACGGCATCTTCCACACTTTGGCTCGCGATGTGAGCTGATGAAGCCTCGAAAGGTTGGTCTGTGTCGCGGTCCCCTTGAGGTGGCAATTCCTGGTCTTTTTCCGACATGAAGATCCTCCTTGTTCAGGGCACACGATAACTCCCTAATGGCGCCAAATGAGTCAAGCGTGACGGCCCGCCGCAAAAATATGGCAAATATTGACCCTGGCGCCTTGGCTACCCCAGTGTTGTGCTGACCTCGGTGTCGTGGTCCGGTGTGTCTGCCGTGCTGCAGTCTGGTGTACCAGTTGCACTGTGGTCCGGTGTTCCTGCCGTGCTGCGGTCCGCAATGGGCGCGTTATCACTTATTGATCGAGCGACAGCCTTCCGCACCCAGTGCACACCCAAGGTGGCAGCAGCAAGTACCAACCCCCAACTCGCCAAAATTGGCGCACTCAAAGCAATGGCCGTTGCGGATTTGGTGCCAGGTGTGACCACGCTTCCACTCAACGTTGCCCACAGTGGTAGGACAAGGTAGAACGGGAAAATAAGGAATGCCCATGCGCATACCTGCGGCCCAAAAAGAGACCATCGCGACGCAAAGGCCACCAGGCCAAGACATAACGCCGCCACTGCCGCCAATCCCGGATTAAAAGTCGCTGGATCGAAAAGGCCAGACAAACCTTCGATTGCTACAAGGCCACTGTCTTTGGGCGCGGCAGAGGCCAATGCAAAGGCCGCGGCCAGCGTCAGCGGCACTGTTGCAACCGCAACAAGAGCACGAATCCGTTGGTGCTTCAGGCGAGCCGCGCGCGAAGTTTCGTCAGATCGGAGGACGCAGCGTTTCACAGCGGAACGTTTAAGTGCCACCGCCAATGTCGACCCGAGCAGGATGGCGAATATCCCCACAGGGTGAAGATTCCACACAGCTGACGCTCCAAGATCATCGGCGGTGGTCGACATTGAGAAGACGCCCGGAATATGAAGCACACCCAAGAATTGGAGCACGGCAATGGGCAATGAAATAACTGTAGCCACTACAAGGCCAGCTACGGAATCCTCGCAGTTAATTGACACTAATCCAATGAGGATGGCTGACATCGCCATGCCGATCATGCCTTCCACAGACGCCAAGGGCTGTCCCGTAGCTGTTCGCATCAACACGTCAGCCATCGCACTGCCCAGCAATGTGAGTGCGATCGGGGAAAAAACCAAGGAAAATAGCGCCGACCGGAAGGCAGGCGAAGCAAAATTGGGGCGCTGCATTCCTCCAGTGTCGCACCGTCACACAAGTTTTGCCTGGCACATGCCACGATCTGCAGATGCGAAGGAAGGTTAGGGTAGGACAGTGACTATAGATGCCCTTGTGAACCCGCCGTTGTCTGTGCTGTATGAAGCGGCCGACGATCCGGCAGTACAGGCGCGCCTTCTTCAGGTGCGTGAGGCAATGACACGCCTCCGCTTCCACGAGGGTCTACGTCGCACCTGGGAAGCTGCACGTGCCGAGGCCGCCATACGTGAAGCAGTTGCCCTGTCCTTACTCGAAGGCGTACGTACCAGCGTGGATGATCTACGTGCATGGACACTGTCAGATACTAACCTTGACAGAAAGAACACCGACCCTGGCCTGGCACTTGCGCTTGGAATATGGCGAAGCCAATGGAATCTCGCTTCGTCGTTCCCGGCACTCAATAGCCGCCACGGACATACGCCGCTCGCCCACCCCTTGCCGCGCGTCATTGCGGGTTGTCATCGGGATATTGCTTCCGTCATGCTGGCAGGTGGGTGGGTAGAGGCCGATATGGTTGCCATCCCTCGCGACACCATGCACCTGTCCTATGCTCAAGAACTCATAGCCTCGTCACTACCGGCACCACTGCTCTGCGCGGCTCTGATTGCTCACTTCCGATTCCGTGAGGTATTTACCCCAGCATCAGGTGCTGTGGGCAGCGCTGTTGCACGGTGGCTTTTGGTAACTCGTGGCGTTGATCCAACCGGCGTGGCCGTGATTTCTGCCCTTGACGGCACCGACGCGGCGCGCGCCTCGCAAATGATGGCAGGCTGGGTCCGTGCCGATACGGCGGGGGTTGCGCGCTGGTACCTGCATGCCCTCGACGCGATGATCCATGGTGCCCGCATAGGAGCCGACGTCGCGCGGCACGTGCAGGCTGGGCGCCTGCACTAGGTGTACCGATAGGTGTGCCAATGGCATTAGTGGCGTTTGGTGCGAATAGCCCACGCGGCCAAGGCAGCGGTCACGCTCACACCGGTAAGGACCGCGGCAGCGATGGCGACATACAAGCCCACATGATCTTCATGGATCGTGCGTTTAAAGGTCATCATTTCCCAGCCACGCTCCTTAGCGACCTTCGCCAGCGCTGCATCGGGGTTGACGGCCACCGGGTGACCAACGAGTTCCAGCAAGGGAACATCAGTAATGGAATCAGAATACGCCCACGATTCGTTGAGATCCCACCCCTGCTCCGCGGCCAATTCCGCGCAGGCACGTGCCTTATTCTCCGCGTAGTTGAAATGCGGGATTGTGCCAGTGAAATGCCCCTCGTCGTCGCATTCGGCAACAGACCCAATGGCGTGTTGCGCACCGAGGGCAGTAGCGATTGGGCGCACCATTTCACCAACGGATGCAGAGGCAAGGACCACCGGAGTGCCGTCAAGTTGGTGGCGTTTGATTTCGTCAAGGGCACCAACGAAACACTGCGGGATGAGTGCTTCGTCAACACAGGCAACGACAAGTTCCTCCAATGCCCGCGCATCCCAGCCTTTAGCAAGTGACCCCATACTTTGGGCCATTTGCTGCATACGTGAATCGTCCGCTCCGCGCAGAAGATAAGGAATGTGGAGCAGCACGGCGGCGGCCAGTGCGCGGCGGCTCAGCATCCCTGCTTGGCGCAGTGAGCGGCGCAATGCCATTGCTGCTGCGGTGGCGAGGATGGTTTTGTCGAGGTCGAAAAATGCTGCGCCACGAGGGGGGTGTCCCGCTGGTCGATGTGGCTCACTCATTATCCAACTCCTGCTCGTCATGGCGCGTCGGTGCAGCCATGTGGAAAGACATCGTCATGTTTTCACAATAACTATCGATTTGACAGTTTTCCACACCTTAGCAGTCTTGGCGCACTCTGGCTCACCTAATGCGCTCAACTACATATGAGGAGAAAGGAGATCCGGTGCAGCAACGCCTTGGCCCCCACATTGTGGGCGACGACTTAACACGTGCAGACCTGCGCGCCCTGCGTGCCCTTATCGCCCGCCTGCCGCTAAAGGCGGGCGCCCCTTCACTCACCGTCCTGCAACAACGACAAGACGGTGACGACGTCGCGCTTGCCCTATGTGGCACGATCGATGCGTGCCAATGGTGGCGTAGTCGCTTCGTGACAGCAATCCATGTGGGTTCAGGCGGCGGCATACAACTGCCGCGTGACGAGGCCGTGCTGCTTACGCTCATTGAGGCAACCCTTGGGGGTGGCTCCCCCGACAATGCGAAACACGCACTTCGCTTGGCATTTGCTGGTTATGGGCGCCGTGATACACCACCACAGGTCGTGAGCGCCTGCGCGCGGGCTTTGGCTGCATCCAAAAGTACATACCAGCCAGTTGTCATCAATGCTGCCGGCGACGCGACATATTGCCCTGATACGAATGGGATCTTCTGGGCAGATCTTGACGCCAACGAAGACACATACCTGCCTGAGATGGCATCGGCGCTGCCAGCATGTGGAACCTTCAGAGTCCTTGAAAGCAACCATCACGGTGCCGCATGTGCTGACGACGTGCGGATAGTAAAAGTCTTGGAGGCGCTGACTACGCATGTCACCTTGCTAGATGTGGGCCGCTGGGATGACCGCGCACACAAGGCAATTGAGTGGGTCGACGCACTAATTCTGTGCGGATCGGGCAGAGCTGACTCCATTGAGGCCGCCTGCATCGCACTTAGCCGGTGGGCACCGCAGGTGCCGCTGGCACTCCTGACCACTGGCAAGACGTGGCCGCTGGCACGTGCATTGCTTGATCAAGCCACCGATGGGCCATCGCATGTACAGCGATGCCCGCGTGGTCGCGCCTCGTGGCTGCGCCTCGTTCATCGCCTGACCCACCAAGACGTGAGGGACATCGGACCATGAGTATCAGCCGATACGTGCCACCGCGGGTGGGCGTACCACTCGACAGAGGAATGCAACGCCGCGAACCTGTGCAGCGCAACGATTCGGTGCAGCACAGTGAAGCAGTGCAGCGGCGCGAAACGATGCTCCGCGCCATTGCTGACGGTGCGAAGGCCGACGAATCAGCACGCAAAGCTTTGCGGCCAGGTGCAGGAAGCAGCGAATATGCCGCATTGGAATACGAAGCACGCGCCATCGCTGCCGGAACGGAACCAGTACTGGCCGCAATCCTCGCCGACCCTGCAGTCAGCGACGTTTTCGTTGTCGCAGGCAACGTATGGGTAGACCGGGGGAGCGGGATAGAAAACCTCGGTGTCAGCCTTGGCGACGAAAACAAGGTGCGGGCACTTGCTACCCGCATGGCCGCCGCCTGCGGCAGACGCCTCGACGATGCGTGCCCAGTAGTGGACGGTACCCTACCCGGAGGTGTTCGCCTCCATGCGGTACTGCCACCCATTTCGCGCGACGGCACACTGATATCCCTACGCTCCTTTGGGCCTTCGGCGGTGAATTTCCCGCAAATGTGTCAGCAGGGCAGTATCAACAAGCGGATGGCACGTCTGCTTGAAGCGATGGTGGATAGGCGGGCCAATATTTTGATTTCCGGCGCCACAGGCTCAGGTAAAACAACCCTGCTGGCCGCCCTGCTGGCGCTGGTCCCACACGATCAGCGCATCATCTGCATAGAAGAAGTAGCTGAGCTTCGACCCGACCATCCCCACGTGGTATCCCTTCAAGAACGCACAGCAAATATCCAAGGCGCAGGTGCGGTAACCCTCGTGGACCTGGTACGTGCCGCGATGCGGATGCGCCCCGACCGCCTCGTCCTTGGAGAATGCCGCGGAGCTGAAGTACGGGAAGTTCTGACCGCACTCAATACGGGCCATGACGGTGGGCTTGCTACTGTCCACGCCAACAGCGTTGAAGACGTGCCTGCCCGCCTCATCGCGCTGGGATCGCTGGCCTCCATGAGCCCACAAGCGGTGAGCGTACAAACGATCGCCGCACTCGACGCTGTGATTCACATGCGTCGAACCGCAGGGAAGACACCTGAATACCCAGGACATCGGTGGGTGGGGCAGGTGGGCATATTTGACCTGCGCGAAGGAACCCTTACCTGCATGAGTGCCATAAAGATCGACGCTGACGGTTCTGAACACCTCGGACCCGGCTGGGAGAGCCTGTGTCGGCGCCTCGGAATTGACACATAAGACAAGGCACCGACCATGGACAACGTACGAATCCTCAGCGTCGTGGCAACACTGAGTGTTCTCACCTGGCTGGGTGAACAGATCTATCGGGCACAGCGCATCCGTCAACGGATTGGCCGCAGTGGGCACCACCGTGGGCTGGGAGCACGACGTTCTTCCTCGGTGCGCCTTGATGAAGCCACACTTGCCCTGCTGTGCGTGGAAGTGGCCGCGCGAATACGTGCAGGCAACTCGACCGTTCAGGCATGGCAACGTTCCTGGGCGCGACTCAATATGGGACAGGACGCAACACTACTTGAAGCCGATGGGACAGGCATACCCGAGGTACTTCACGCTCTGGCAGAGCGACGCTGGGGTGACTTGGGAATGGTGCACGTCGTGCGTCGACGACGAGCCGCCGTTGCGCGCACAGCACGTGCCCTCCTAATCGCCTGTCGCTACACCGCACATGCGGGTGCACCACTTGCGGACATCCTTGAGTCGACTGCTGCAGGTATTGACGAGGCCGAGGCCGCCCACGATGCCCGAGCTGTGGCAGCGGCAGGTGCCCTCACCTCGGCGCGCATACTCGTTGCGATGCCGCTGGTGGGTGTGGCCTTAGCGCAGGTCATCGGCGCCAATCCGATCGCCCGATTTGGTGATGGCGCGTCAGGGAGCATCAGCCTGGCGGTAGGTGTGGCCTTTTTCGTCAGCGGACTGGGGATCACTACAACGCTGTTGCGCCGCGCACGCCACAGCGTGCGCTACGGCCTCGATGGGCCCATGATCTGCGATTTAGCGACGGCTGGACTTGAGGCTGGGGCAGCAATCCCCACCGTGATCGAAGCTCTTGGAAATGCGTGTGAAGACACTGCGGTAGCCGCCATCGGGCGACGTCTGCGCGTTGGTATGTCATGGAGGGGAGCATGGCGAGGTGTGGACGAGCCGTGGAATATACTTGCGCAGAGTTTGGAACCAGCCTGGTGTGATGGCGCGTCACCAACTGTGCTGCTGGCACGTACAGCGGCGCAGATTCGTGCACGCCGTCTTGTTGAGGCGCGAATAGATGCAGAAAAACTGGGAGTGCGTCTTGTACTGCCGCTTGGTGCCTGCCTGCTACCAGCATTCATTGCCTTAGGTGTGGTGCCGATTGTGCTTTTCCTTGTCGAATCTGGGATATTCGCACAGTGATATGTGGTCACGACAGCTGCAACGACTGCACTGCATGAGCATCGGTCGACTGGGTAGGCGCCGACACACTCACAGTGGCCGTTTTGCACAGTGGACAACCGGCACTTTTCCACAAGACGCATTGGTCGTCTTTCGTATTTCCACAAACCATAGACGTGCGCTCGCGGGCGGCTAGGAGCAGTCGCATGGTGGTGGTACCGGAAATACCGGTTTACCCAAAGGAGGTCCCATGATGAATACGCTTCGCAACGCAATGAGCGTCAGAAATAACCTAAGTAGGTCCGTGCCTGACACGATCGCTAGGCGCAAGGCAGATGATGCCGAAGAAGGTTCCACTACGGTGGAATACGCCATTGGTGCGGTTGCTGCCGCAGCATTTGCTGGACTGCTATTGGTCATTCTCAAATCAGACGGTATGCGTGCAGCTCTGCAAAACATTATTGAGCAGGCATTGTCGCTATGAGTACGGTGAGGCGGCGCGCCACTACACAACGGGAACGCAACCGTGCGTCTAGCAATGAAGAGGGGATGGCTACCGTCGAAATAGCGATCGGCATGGTTGCGGTGGTGATCGTCCTTGCTATCGTCGTTGCAGTGGTCAGTGCAGGTATCGCTAGGGTAAAGGCCTGCCAAACAGCCCGTGACGTTGCGCGCGCCGCTTCCACTGGCCTCACCTTGGCTGACCCCTCAGTGTCGGTCAGTGTGAATGGACGATGGATTACCGCCACTGCCACTGCTCATCTTGGTCGCGAATTGCTACCAGGAGGTGTCGCCCAGTGTTCGGTGACCACACTCATGGAAAGCCATCTCCCATGACTGCGCCACTTCTTTCGATGCGGTGGATCAACACCACTGCGACCTGCCTGAGTAAACACAACTTCCGACTCCGGGCGTGCAGATGCGCAGATCAGAGGGAAAGAGGCTCCGGCACTGTTGCCACAGTGGGTGTACTCGTGGTGGCAATTGTCCTTTTGGGTGCACTTTTGGTGGTTTCTGCGCTTCACTATGCTCAGGCGCGCGTCAATGCAATTGCTGATCTGTCTGCATTAGCAGGTGCCGATATCTCAGCAGTCGCTGACATGTCAGCGGTGGCGCAACAGCCATGCGATCGTGCCCAGCAGGTCGCGTCGGCTAACGGTGCCGAGCTGATTCGCTGTGAAGTAGCTGGTACCGATATTCGCCTCGAATTAAGGCAACGGGTTGCCTTGTCTACTGTTACGCATTTGGGCATTGCGCCGTATGTGAGTGGCAAAGCACGGGCAGGTCCGCAAGAAGGGGAGTAGCCTGGCGACCTTGCGCGTAGTCACGTCACAACGGGAAAACTAGGCATCGAGGCGTTACACGAAGTTGAGTGCGTGACGCTGGCCATGTGACGCCTGTGGGTATGTCACACAGAGAAATGCTTACACCATCGGCTCCGCGCACGTTCTACCAGGGTGCAGCGCGTACTATCACGGACAATGCTGGACAAGGAAAGTCAAGAGCGCGATGGCCCCGTCTTTCGACAAAGGATCATTGCCATTGCCGCACTTTGGAGATTGGATACACCGCGGACACCCATCACTACATGCGCAGGTGGACACTACCTCAAGCGTGGACGTCATCCACTGCGCGAGGCGATCGAACCCGGTTTGTGCGTGGCCTGCACCGCCTCGATAGGCGTCGTGGACAAATACTGTTGGTGCATTCGTGTCGGGATGTAACGCAGCCGACAAGCCACCCAGATCCCACCGGTCGCATCGTGCCAGTAGGGGCAACATCGCGATTGAGGCATGTTCTGCGGCATGAAGTGCCCCAGGTAGGTCAGCGTCAGCTATTCCCATGCGTGCAACAGAACTGGCAGTGAGCGTGTACCACACCGCTTTCGTGTCCAAACGGTGCGTTGGAAGTGACAACTCCTGGTTGCGGATAAAGTCGAGACCGGGTAGGCGCAACAGATCAAAATCGGTGACCTTCGTTGACACAACAACAGGGCCAAAATGCCATGTCACAGCACCATCGGGACTTGTCCACGATGCCTCAACACCTATAATGTCCACCGACACATGCTGTTTGGCGCGCGTACGCAGTGGTGTGCGCACCTCCTCGACCATGGCGACGCGTTGACGGTCATCCGACTCGCCTGAGGCACCTTGAAGGAGCGGCGCCAATGACAAGACGTGGAAGGTGCGGCCCTGATGGACATAGATCGCATCGGGAAAGACCTGCGCATCAGCCGATGTGTTATCCACGGTGCCAATCACGGCACCCGAACGCACGTCGATGATTTGCACGTCGCCACCGGCGCCTCGCAAATCGGTGAGGTCACTGGGGCGTTCCTTCCGTGTCGCATCCCAAAACCACCCTGCGTCGCGACGCTTGAGCAACGCATCATCAGTGAGCCGAGCTAAAACCGCTGGCGCAGAAGGGCCAAAAATGCTCAGATCGTCCCCATTATCCAGGTGCGGTGCTACAAGCGGGAACTCTGCAGCAGCGGCACACAGATGAGGAGCCAGTACCCACGGGTTATTCGGATCAATGACGGCAGCTTCAACCTGCTCAAAAATTTCCTCACCATGGTGCACCAGATAGGTATCTAAAGGATTCTCAGAGGCCACCAACACCGAAACCCCTTCGGAACCGGCGCGGCCCGCGCGGCCAGCCTGCTGCCAGAAAGAGGCACGCGTACCCGGCCACCCAGCGGTAATCGTGGCATCCAAGCCCGAGACGTCCACCCCCAATTCCAAAGCAGAGGTCGTCGCGAGTGCACGAATATCTCCTTGTCGCAGCGCTTGTTCTAAAGCACGTCGCTCATTGGGCAAATACCCGCCACGATAGGCTGATACCGCATCAGCGTACTGGTGCGAAAGCGACCGTAAACGCTCATGTACCTGCGCAGCTACCGCCTCGGCCCCCGCACGTGAACGCACAAAGGTAAGCAGACGCGCACCTTGAGAGACCATTGCCGACGTGAGGATGGCTGCTTCGGTCTGTGCTGAACGGCGCTGCATCGGCGCATACAGGAGCGCAGGGTCCATTGGCCCCTGGTCGCCACGTCCATCGCTACCTAATTCTGCTGCACGTTTAGCCTGTTCAGCAGCCGTTACGGCGCGTAGATAGTGGTCGATATCGACCGTGTCAGGGTCAAGGATCTGCGCACCTTGCCACAGGACAATATGGTGTTGCCCAGCAGGTGACCCGTCCGTATCAATGGCGACGCATGGCCTGCCTGTCATCGCTTGGCCAACACTAGCGGGGTCTCGTACGGTTGCCGACAACATGATGACGCGAACGTTGGCGCCTAGGCGCCGCGCAATCCGCAGCAGACGGCGCATCACTAGCGCAATATGACTGCCTGTTACGCCCCGCCAATAGTGCAATTCGTCAATGACCACGTAGCGTAGCGAGGCCAAGAAACGTCGCCACCGCTCGTGCCCAGGCAGCATGACATGGTGAAGATAATCGGGGTTTGTCAGCAGAAGATCCGCGTGGGAACGCGCCCATTCCTTTGCTTCACGAGGCGTATCCCCGTCCGCCGTCGCGGCTCGCACCATCGTCAGCGGCGAGGGCTTGTCGGCAGTGCTGTCGAGCGTGGTCGTACCCCGTAAGAGGCGCTGTAAGGCATCCAATTGGTCGGCAGCAAGGGCCTTTGTTGGCGCGATATACAAGCAGGTGGGGCGACGGTGGACATCAGAGATCCTTTGTGAATGGCTCGTTGTCGCCAAGTCGCTAAGGATCGGCGCCCAGGCTGCCATGGATTTTCCAGAACCGGTCCCGGTTGCCAGCACGATATCGTGGCCATTATGTAACGCTTCTAAAGCCTGGACCTGGTGTGACCACGGATTTTTCACGCCACGGGCTGCCCATGCTGCGCGCACATCGGCGTTTATCCAATCGGGCCACGCAGCATAGGAGGCGGACCTGGCCGGCAGTGTGGTCACCGATACGAGGCGGTCGTCACCTTCGGCGAGTGTGCGCAACAGCTCCACCAGCGGGTGTTCTTGGGTTTGCGGCGCCTGCTGCCCAAAGGTCGGGGCGTCAGTTGGTGGTGTCACCGGTACCGCATTGCTCGCATGCCTGTTGGATGTACTCAATGGCGGTGATACCCGTTGAGAGGCCCGCTGCGAGGTTGTCTTTGAGTTGCACATTTGAAAGCCCGGCGGCAGTATCGACGGCGAAGTCGGCACATATTTGGACGTGGCCGTCCTCTCCGTTGACCCAGTACATTGTGGGGAAGTATTTTTCGCGATTCCAACTGTCGCAAGCAGCAAAAACCCACGAGGAGACCTCCGCAGGTGTCATGCCTGTATCCCAAATTGCGCGGATTGAGAGGAAGCGGCCCGTTGAGTCAATGGAGAAAAGGAAAGGAACCTTGTCGAAGACTGCGCCGGCTGCCTTGCCTGGGACGAGGATGTCGGCTGCGTAATCCATGTCATTCATGGTCTTGAGTAGACGTTCAAAGTCCAGCGGCCATGGTGTTGTGTCGTTGTCGGGAACGGCGAATGGAACGCTCACGGCTCAACCTCCTCATTGTCATCCCACGTCACAAGGGATGGACATGCGGCTTCAAGATCACGGAAGAAACACATGATGAGTGACATGGATGATTCGAAAAAGGTGTCCAATTGAGTGGGGGTGAGGCCAGCAGTGGCAACGATATTTGACTCTGCGATCAAGCCGAAGTGTTCCCCGTCTTCAAAGGGTGCAAGGTAGGCTTTCGGTCCGGTGCGTGTGGCATTGCACTGTGCGATTTGTTCGGCGAGTAGCGCAAAGGATGATCCGTCTGCAGCAACACCACGCCATTGCCCGCGTACCTGTAGTATCTGCGGATTCGAGGTGTTGATGTGGAATACCGCATTGTGGGTGGGGACCGCGAATTCGGAATCTGAGATCGAACCAAAATGAATGTCGCGTCGGCTCAGCATCTTTTCGATGCGCGCGGTATCGACAGGTGTCGGAGTGGACACGATTCCTCCTGCGAGGGTTGACGGGCGTAGTCCACTGTAGTTGAGGTCAGCCGTGACGGCGCGGGCAAGCGTCCTTGTTCCGGTGTCGGTCGTGGGCTGGGCTATGTAACGTGGGTAGGCGCTGGGCTTAGCGGTGTGGATGAGCGGTGGGTTTTGTGGCTAGGTCCATGGTGGGCCTAGCTGTGTGGCGTGCACGCCCAGTCCGTGCCGCATGCTTGCTTAGTCCGCGTTGTCAGTGGGTCCGGGGGTCTGAGCAGTGTCGTACTTTGCCGTTGCGGCGATAGTGTTGGACGTGCGGCCCGCGTGCTGCGGAAGACGATTCTTGCCTCGGCAAGTACAGTGGGCCAACAGAGGTAGACATTTTGGTGGAGGTGACAATGAAGGAACAGCAAGAAACGGCTAGTGCCTCGATGCGTCGACGCGGCCCCGCGCGGCCC
Organism: Schaalia suimastitidis DSM 15538; assembly: GCF_000429105.1. Taxonomy (GTDB): domain Bacteria; phylum Actinomycetota; class Actinomycetes; order Actinomycetales; family Actinomycetaceae; genus Pauljensenia; species Pauljensenia suimastitidis. The sequence continues at coordinate 96,593 of NZ_AUBF01000008.1, read as the reverse complement.
CGAGGGCACAAAGTTGCTTCAACGTCCTCGACGACACATTCAAGTCTGCCGCGTCTTTTTCGCATAGATAACACTCCGGTCCCCTATGAGCTGCGTTTGCGGCGGCGAATCGTTGGGGCGGTGCTGTGCGCCATCATGGCGCTCTTCCTGACTTTGACGGCGATGGCTACCACCTGGGGACAAAGTATCGACACTGTCGCCATGGAGGCGCTGATGACCTGGTCGGCAAGCGTTTTACATGTGGGCCGTACTGTGACGGGGATTATTTCGGTGCCGGTTTTAATTGGTGCGGCTGTTGTCGTCGCCATAGTCGCCGTGCTGCGTCGTCGGCCGACGTTGGCAGGACGTGCACTTGGAATGCTACTTGCCGCCAATGCCACTGTGCAGATTCTTAAATGGCTGTTGCAGCGTCCTGACTTGGGTGTGGTGACCTTGGTGAGTAACTCACTGCCATCAGGACATGTCGCCGTTGCCATCTCGTTATGTATTGCGCTGGTGATGGTCGCCCCCGAATGGCTACGAGGCCCTTCAGCGTGGTTTGGTTGGGTGTGGACATCGCTGGTGGGTGTGATCGTGATGGCTTTTGGGTGGCATCGCATCAGTGATGTGGTGGTGTCGGTGTTGATTACGGGGATGTGGGCATTACTGTTGTCGCCTATCGAAACGCGTCGCCGACACAGTGTGCCACTGCAGCAGCTCATGACTCTTGTGGTGCTTTTCTCGGCTGTCGTTGCGGCTGTCATGAGCCTGTGGGCTTTGTTAGGCGTTGATATTACGGCTGTTGCCGAGCCTGGGAATGGCTACGGTTTTGAAGATTTTCTTGCAGACAACCCATTAAAGACGCGTTTATTCGCTTTTGCGTCTGTGATGTGGATCGTTGCCACTGTAGGGGCCGTTGTTAACGCCGTTGATCGTCTCTCCGGCCAGTAATCGCCTAAGCGGCTGCCAGCACGCCTGTCGTCATCGCATTACCGCCACCATGCCTGTGGTCAGTATTTACCTGCGGCGACTACACCTGTCGTTATCGCGGTAGATGACGTGGTGTGTACTGCAGTGATATTGCCGAGGCGGTGTCAGTTTCGCGGTCGTGTTGCCGTTGTTCCTGCAGTGGCGTGCGCCACGTGTGGTCAAGTGGCGTGAGTTAATTCAGGTTGCAACCACTGAAAGGGACGAAAGTCCGTGCCTTACTAGGTAAGCTGCGCATTTGTCTGCCTGCACGGTTTACGTGATGAGACACGCGGGATGTTGCACTGGAAAAGCGTCACCCCCATATGTAGTGTCTAAGAGTCACGCTAACCACTGTATGTAGTGGTTGAAGCGTCAAATAATGCGATGATGCCATCAAGGCCAATGCCAAGCGTAAATGCCTGTCGCTTCGTCGCCACACAGCCCACAACACGGCCCATCACCCGTGTATTCGGAACGACCAGCGAAGGTAGCCATGAACGAGCGCGCCCAGACCACCGCCACCCCCACACGCTACGACGTGGACGCCATTGGCACAATTGAGGAATACCTCAGCCGATCTGACTGGCGCGTCAACGCCAACGCGAACCAGGGCTACTCTCTGGGCGGCATGATCCTCAACGCCGCCGGAAAAATGGTGGCCAATTACTGGCTCGAACGTATTTACACCCCCGAAGCCGGAGCGGCTCACCGCAGCGGAGACATCCACATCCATGACCTCGACATGTTCGCCGGATACTGTGCTGGCTGGTCACTGAAGAGGCTCCTCCAAGAAGGCTTCAATGGCGTATCAGGAGCCATCGCCTCGGCCCCACCCAAACACTTCTCCTCTGCCTGCGGACAAATCGTCAACTTCCTTGGCACCCTTCAGAACGAATGGGCAGGAGCACAAGCATTCAGTTCATTCGACACCTATATGGCACCCTTCGTTCGCCTCGACAATATGGAATACGACGAGGTCGTCCAATGTATGCAAGAACTGGTATATAACCTCAACGTGCCAAGCCGCTGGGGCAGCCAATGCCCTTTCACGAATCTTACCTTCGACTGGACGTGCCCTGACGACCTCGTCGACGAATACCCTTTCATTGGCGGTGACGTCGTTGACTTTACCTATGGTGAACTTCAAGCCGAAATGGATATGATCAACCGCGCCTTTATCGACGTCATGCAGCAAGGTGACGCCGATGGTCGCGTCTTCACCTTCCCTATCCCCACGTACAACATCACGCCTGATTTTGATTGGGATACACCCAATGCTGAGCGTCTCTTTGAAATGACCGCGAAATACGGCCTGCCGTACTTCCAAAACTTCATTAACTCCGACCTTGACCCGCATATGATCCGCTCCATGTGCTGCCGTCTACAGCTGGACCTGCGTGAGTTACTCAAACGCGGCAACGGTCTCTTTGGGTCGGCAGAATTAACCGGCTCCATCGGTGTGGTTACCCTCAATATGGCGCGCCTAGGGTACCTTCATGCAGGCGACATTGACGGACTGTATGCGGCCACCGACCGTCTCATCGACATCGCCAGCACCACCCTTGAAGCAAAACGCGCGGTGATACAACACCACATGGACTCCGGTCTTTTTCCCTACAGCCACCGTTACCTCGGCAGCCTTGACAATCATTTCTCCACCATTGGTGTTAACGGCATGAATGAAATGGTTCGTAACTTCACTGGCGATGCCTACGACATCACTGATGATGCTGGTTTTCATATGGTTGCTGACCTCCTTGATCATATCCGTGAACGTATGGTCTCTCTTCAAGAAGCGACGGGTCATATGTATAACCTGGAAGCCACACCTGCCGAAGGCACCACCTATCGTTTCGCAAAAGAAGACCGCAAAGCCTTCCCTAACATCCTCCAGGCGGGCAGCGCCGAGCAACCCTATTACACGAATTCCTCACAGCTTCCGGTGGGCTTTACTGACGATCCTTTCGAAGCGTTGGAACGTCAGGAAGTCCTCCAAGGCAAGTACACCGGGGGGACTGTCCTGCACCTGTATATGGGGCAGGCAATGAGTAACGGGCAGGCATGTAAAGAAATGGTGCGTCGCTCCCTCACGGCCTTTAAAGTCCCCTACATTACGATCACTCCAACCTTCAGCATCTGCCCAGTACACGGCTACCTATCAGGTGAGCATCTCACCTGCGAAAAATGCGCCCAGGCTCACCCTGACCGTGAAGCAGTTCAATGTGAAGTGTGGACACGCGTCATGGGGTACTTCCGTCCCGTACAGTCCTTTAACGTGGGCAAGAAAGGCGAATACGCTCAGCGGCGCATGTTTTCGGAAGAGGCGGCCGAGCAGCACGGTGAACTTGTCAGCGCATTCCCACCGGTTGGGCAGCGGTGACGATTAACGAGGCCGGGAACGGTAGGTCCGCTGCCTGCCCTATGCCCAGCCCAGGTGCCGTGCCGATAGATGTGCAGCTGTCTGCCCCGCAGGCTGTGGCACCGCCTACCTTGGTGCGTCCACGTGCCGACAGTGCTGATGACCTGCAAATCGCTGGACTTAGCCCCATGTCGGCCGTGGACTGGCCAGGAAAACTCGTCGCCACAGTCTTTTGTCAAGGATGCCCGTGGCAGTGCCCGTACTGTCATAACGTCGCTATCATCGACCCGCGTATCCCAGGCGTTATTGCTTGGTCACGCGTCGAACAGTTGCTAAAGCGCCGCCATGGCCTCCTTGACGGCGTCGTCTTCTCAGGTGGTGAAGCGACGCGGCAAATCAGCTTGGGAGCTGCGATGCGCCGCGTGAAAGACCTGGGTTACCAGGTGGGGCTCCACACTGCCGGTCCCTACCCCACGCGCCTGAAGACACTGCTGGCCCAAGGCCTCATTGACTGGGTTGGCCTCGATATTAAGGCCCTGCCTGGGTCATCCTACGAGCAGGTCGCTGGCCGTGCCCATGCAGGAGAAAAAGCCTGGGAGTCCCTTGACGTCCTTTTGGGATGCCCGGATACCGCCTACGAAGTACGTCTGACCGTTTACCCTGATGGCCCACGCGATGTGCTTGAGGTAGCTCGGCGGCTGCGGCAGGCAGGTGTCGGTTATTTTGCCCTCCAACAGGCACGGGCCATGGGGGCGCCAGCGGACTTTGTGGCGACAGCGAAAGGGTGGGACGGCCTCGTCCAGCGCTGGGCTGAACAGATCGAAACCCTTGGTTTTACGCACTTTGAATACCGCAGCGCATAGACGAACGATGGGGGGCGAGACCAGACTGTGACATACTCGCGCTGCACGTGCGGCTACTTGCCGGGTAAAGTAGCAAGAACTCGATCGGTCAGTGGAGGCGGACAGTGAGTCAAACAGAGTTGCCCGCAGCGCACGGATTGGCGGCTTCAGCTGCTAATCCTCATACGTCGCCTGCTGTTTTGCGTGAAATTGCCTACCATTACCCGCAACTGCGGCTAACTGTTGCCCAAAATCCTGCCTGCTACCCGGCTCTACGCCGTTGGATCCACGAACAGGAGAAAGCAGGTAACGCCACAACTGGGGAGTTATTTCCTTTGACGCCGGTGGCTCAAAGTCCCCAAAAATCGCACTGGCCATTGTTGGTCACAGTAATTGTCGCAGCGCTTGTACTTGCCGGTGGCACATGGTTCCTTTTGCGCGAATTTGGCGCACGTAACGACGGTGCAGGCGGTGGGACCGAGCCGACGATCATCATCGAAGGTAAAGATCCTCAGCCTGAGGAGCCCGCTAAAACGCCTGCACCGTCGGTAGAGCCCACAACGGAGGAACGTTTCCCAGCTCCGGAAGGATCGCAGACAGTTGGACTGGTGCGTTCACCCTCAGGAAATATTGAGTGTGTTGGTGGGCAAGACTCCCTCACCTGCACGATCGTCACCCACGACTGGGAAAATACAGACCAGGAAAACTGTACGTCAACTCAATTCACGCAGGTGATCTTGGGCTCGGAAGGGGCTCGCCGTACCTGCGGTGGTGCGTTGATACCGCAGTCAGGTGGAAGTGTCACTGTTGCCTATGGAAGCAGCGCAGTGACAGGAAGTTTTGCCTGCACCTCAACGGAAAAAGGCATGAGCTGCTGGAATCGGTACACAGGTAAGGCAATTGCTCTTGCACGCCAAGGGTGGACCAGTAGCGATGAAGGTCCCATTACCGAGGCGAATTTCCCCTGGTAAATACCGCGCGGCTGCGCTGGACGGCCGGTATGGTGTCGGCTCACAGCAACGACATGTGGCCAAGCAGATGCCGTTACCACTCGATGTCTTGTAGGTTTGTTCTGTGAGTAATCCTTTTGACACTTCTACGTACGGGCCAACACCACGCCAAAGGTTTCGTCGTGAGCGCCAGCGCCGCCAAAATATTACCTTCAGCGTCGTATTCGCTGCCCTGGCTGGTTTAGTTGTCATCAGTTTGCTGGTGCTGAACGGCATCATCCCATTGCCTATCGGCCAGACCTTCAATGCGGAAGAAAAATTTGCCGAAGTCGGTGACGTACCGTGTCCACCAGCCAACACACTTCCCGTTGCAGCTGAGATGGTCAAAGTGCAAGTTCTCAATGCGACGTCACGCCAAGGTATCGCTGGCGAAGCCACTGCGTTGCTGCAGGCAGCTGGATTTACTCCATTAGAACCAGGTAACTCAGCTGAGGAATATGCTGGACGTGTCCGCATTAGTGCAGGTCCTAGTGCAGTTGCTCAAGCCTATACTGTTGCGCGTTTCTTCCCAGGCGCACAGGTAGTGCTGTCAGGTGCAGCCGATGACCTTGTGATCGTCGAACTGGGTGAGTTCTTCGACGGCGGAGTCGCCCAAGCAGATTTAGCCAACGTTATCGGCGACCAGAGTGCCCTAGTTGCCCCGTCGAATTGTCTTCCCCTTAAAGATGGCGTTACCTCAGATAACAACGCCGTGACCGACACAAGCTCGAATTAGGGGAGAGCCACCTGCTCTTTCCCAACGCGAATAATCAAGCCATCAGCAAGTAGGCCTTCCAATACGCGCGCAGCCTGCGCCTCTTCCGCACCTGGAAGTGTCGCCTCGGCAAGAGCCTCCTGCCACGTAAGTGTCGGCGCGCCCGATGCGTCACCACGGTGCCGACGTCGCAGTGCCTCAATAACCCGGCCACGCGCCTGCCTGTCAGTGCCGGTCCAAGCTTGGCTCCGCCTCGGCGAATGCGTCACAGGGAAACCTGTGCGCGCCCACTGACAATGCTGACGGAGCGGACAATCGTCACACTGTGGTGTTCGGCTGGTACACACCAACGCACCAAACTCCATCACCGCCACATTCCATCGTGCAGCCGCTTGGCCATCGGCCGGAAGTACGGACGTTGCCAACGCGATTTCGCGTTTGGTTGGCGCTGCACTTGGGGGCGCAGACTTTCCGCCGATAACGCGCGACAAAACACGCCGCACATTTGTGTCCAACACCGGGCGACGCTGATGAAACTGAAAAGAAGCGAGGGCACTGGCCGTATACGGGCCAATGCCGGGTAAGGAAAGCAATTCATCGTAGTCAGCTGGAACCTCGCCGCCAGGGCGAGCTGCAATGGCGGCAGCGCAGTCTCGCAGGCGCAAAGCACGGGAAGGATAGCCTAGGCGGTCCCATTCCACAAGGACATCAGCGGATGCCGCTTGAGCAAGAGCTGCCGGAGTGGGCCAGCGACGCATCCATACAGTCCAGATAGGTTCCACACGCAAAATGGGTGTCTGTTGACTCATTACCTCAAAAACCAATGTCGCCCACGGGGTGACGTCAGGGCGGCGCATGGGAAGGTCTCGGCCATAGCGGGTATACCACTGATCAAGCAGGGGAGCGAGGATGCGAGCCAAAGCAACTTCAGTGCTGTAGAGGCTGGCTTTCGGCATCCAAACTCCTTGAGTGACGCGCTGCGGGCAATAAGTGACACCCTAATGTATTTAGATGTGGATGGCTTGTCGGCTGTCCCCGCCGTGTGTGCCACAATGGCTAAGGCTTCGTTCCACACAACTCAGGAGATATACCGATGAGCGCTTACGATCCCCAATACCCGGGCGCACAGGGTGCACAACCGCAGTACGCACAGCAGGCCTACGGACAACCGCAATATCAGGTGCAGCCTCAACAAAAGTCAATGATCGCTGCGGCTTTGCTCGCATTTTTCCTCGGCTGCTTCGGCGCCCACAATTTCTACCTTGGGTACACCGGACGCGGTATCGCGCAGCTTCTGCTCACGCTGCTGTCCCTCTTCCTTTTGTCGTGGGTGACTGCAATCTGGGCATTCGTTGAGTTCATCCTTATCTTGATGCGTTCAGGCTCTTACGGCCATGACGCCAACGGTGTGCCACTGGCAAGCTGAGCGTGGGCCGATAACGGCTACACCAAAAGCTCACAAATGGCGGATTTTCAGGATATTTTCCCTTGAAAATCCGCCATTTCGTGTGTGCGCCGCCATTTCATGGCAACTCGAGCGCAGAAAAAACCCTTGCGCACAGGCCCGAAAGGTGCACGGGCCAATTGTTGAGACCGTTTAGAAAGTCATCAGTGCGTCAACTACACGTTCAAAATCCGAACGAAGTTTGGCTTGTGTGAGTGCCTGCAAAACCTCAACAGGCTTGTCGGTGATAATCCCATCAACACTTGAGGCAGAAAAACGAGTAATCGACTCAGCCGAATTCACCGTCCACACCACAGCACGTTTCCCCGCTGACTGGACCTGGAAAATGCGATCCTCAGACGCTAATCCTTCTTCCATAATGAGGTAGTCAGCGGGTATCGCTGTAATATCGCCTAACGCAAAGTAGAACAGATACCCCGATAGTAGCTGCGGGTAGTGCGCCTCAGAATATTTAATGAGGTCAAGATCGAGGCTGAGGATCACCGCCTGGGATTCCATGTGGTTGCGGCGGATCATCTGGGCCACATCGTCCACCATCTGCTTATCCGCGGTGGCACCCTTCAGCTCAATATAGAGACCAATGCGTCCACGGGCGGCTTCGAAAACCTCATCCAAAGTGGCGATATGGCGCGACGGGGCACCAGCAGTGAAAGTATTTTTCACCTGCAATGCGCGGATTTGCTCAAGAGTCATCTTCGAGGCGCGGCGTGAGTCGCCTGCGAGGCGCTGGAAGGTCTCGTCGTGGTTGACGATGTAGTACCCGTCCGCGGTTCGTTGCACATCAATTTCAGTCCACGCCGCACCAGCATTAGCGGCAGCAACCACGCCCTCAACGGAGTTTTCTGCATCAAGGTTCCCCCCGCCTCGGTGAGCAACGACCGCAATAGGGCCGGAGTGGGGGAATAGCACATCAAAGGCATAAGCGCCAAAAGCAGATAGGCCAATCAACGCCACGATGCCTGAGGTGAAGGCACCAATTAAGCGTGGCCACGCTTTGCGATCTTCACGACGAACAAGGGCAATATCACGCCGCGTAAACTCCTGGCCCCCCTCGCTCTGAGCAAAATAGCGTGTAGAGCCGCGCAGTCGTAACGGAGCCGACAGGAAAATAATGACAGCCATCGCAGCTGAGGCTGACAAAGTGACCGCAATAGCGGACATACGTGAAGCAAACAGGGATGACGACGCCCACTGGGTACCTATAACGGTTAACAGTGCAACAGGTCCAAATACGCAGATGACACTGACAGCAAGTGAGAGGAAGCTGCGCAGTACAGAGCGAAGTTGGTGGCGCCAGTGACGCCTCGTGAAACGCGCCGACATGCGCATGGCCTGCAACGGATTGAGGTCTAAGACCAACATGGCGGGCACCGTTTGCAGTAGGAAAAAGGTCACCACAACACACACAAGAACGACAAATCCGTATGCGAGGCTATACCACGTATTGTCGAAGATGACGTGCTGGACGAATGCCGGTATCTTCAGCCATGACAAGCCTGCGAGGGAGGGACCAAAACCGGCCAGCGGAACAAAAAGGCTGGGTACAAGTACGAAAACCAAGGTGCCAGGGTGGAAGAAGCGCGGCACGTGGCGTAGTGCCATCCACAGCAGCGTGCGGGCACTGGGGAGAGCTTCACCGCACATGCGACGCATTTCGACAATGACAAAGGCAACAATGTCGGTGACCAGCATTACTGTGAGGAGAAAAAGACTCAGCACAATGATGATGAAGCCATAGGGGCTAAAAAGGAAGCCTTTGAAGTCCCCTGAACTGATTGATGTGCGTCCTGACAGGAGGATCAGACCGTGGGCAAGAAAGCGAAATAACGGAAAGACCACGAGCGACAAAAGCAGTTTGGACAACAGATGGTATCGGATGTAGAGCCATAAATCCGATGGGGTGCCGCCTCTAATAAGCCACGGGATAGCGACAGGGAGCGGTTCGTGCTGTACGTCAGATTTGGGCGGCATAGTATTCCTTCACAACGGGGGCTTACAGAGTAAGCTGTCGGGTGCAATATGCGTCAACCGCAACGGGTTTCAGGGCACCCTGAGAATACCCTGAACTTTCCCTAAGTAACTTCAAAAATAGTAGTGAACCAGGGAAAGTAACCGGTAACCTGATCGGCAGTGCGTCCGATTATCACTCGCCGTTGAGGAGGATCCCAATGTCAACCCATCAAGGCAAAGCCGCCATGGTTTTCAATATTGTGAAAACGTTGTGCTGGCTTGTTATAGCCGCGGCCTTTGTGAAATTTGCTTTCTTCCCCAGTATTAAAGCCGAGGACACGGTAGTGGTGGATCCTTCAGCGACCTATGGTGAAATCACTGTAATGCCTGAGCGTGGCGATATTACGAATACGGTGAAAATACAAGGAACGATCGAGGCCGTACCCACCGTTGATACGAAGGCCACCCTTGACGGCGAGGTAACGGTGGTGCATGTTGCGGACGGAGCTTGGGTGGAAGCAGGCGCCCCACTTGTTGAGGTCCGAAAGGAAATGCCTGGGCAAGACACTCAGCGCACCGATGCAGAAGGAAATGTAGAAATTATTCCAGGCAGGCCATGGTATAAATACGAGACTTTTAGCTCCCCAACTTCGGGAACGGTGTCAATTTCTGCGCTCAAAGGTCAACACTTCAATATCGGGGACGTGGTGGCACGCATACAACCACCCAATTACTCAGCGGTGGCGAGCCTTAGCCCGGAGCAGATGTATCGAATCCAAAACCTGCCAGAAACCGCGACAGTCACCATTAAAGACGGCCCGGCCCCCTTTGAATGCACGTCACTACGTGTGGAAACATCTAAAGCAACCCAAACTCCCCAAACCTCAGGCAGTACCGAAGGCTCCAACACATCCGGTATACGCGCCGTATGTGCTGTGCCAGCCGAGCAGCAGGTTTTCCCTGGCCTTCAAGTACAGATGGACCTTATCGCAGGTTCCGTGCAAGGTGTCATGACGCTGCCAATAAGTGCTGTGGAAGGCCGATTTGAAACAGGTTTCGTTTATATTCCGAACGCGCAAACCGGTACGCCCGACAAAGTGTCAGTCAAACTTGGGTTGACTGATGGAAAACGTGTTGAAATCAAAGAAGGTCTGGAAGAAACCCAGGAGGTCCTTGAGTTCATCCCCAACCGTAAGCAGGAGCAGCTTCAGCAAATGATGGACCAGGATATGGGTGTGGTGCCTGAGGGTAAAGAGGCTCTTACCGAAGACACATCGGGTGAGGGTGCGTGACATGTCCCTGGTAGAACTTCAAGGCGTCACGCGCAGCGTGGTCCTGCCTGATGGTTCAGATCTTCACATTTTGCGGGGGATCGATCTGAGCATCGAGGCGGGGGAGCACGTGTCGGTCGTTGGTCGTTCAGGTACGGGCAAGTCCACGCTTCTCAATATCATTGGCATGTTGGATAAACCCGACGGTGGGACCTACACCATTGACGGGCGTGATGCTGTCAAATTATCTGAAGGCAGCCGAGCGCGTATGCGTGGCGACACATTCGGCTTTGTTTTCCAACAGTTCAATATCTTCAATGCGCGTACTGCGCTGGAAAATGTTGAGGTGCCGCTGCTGTACGCCTCTGGCGGCATGTTTTGGCAGCGGCGCTCGCGGTGCGCAGCGATGCTGGAGCGCGTTGGCTTGGGTACGCGCCTCGACTCCTACCCAACTCAAATGTCAGGTGGTGAGCAGCAACGTATTGCCATCGCACGCGCCCTTGTCCGCAAGCCGCGAGTGATCCTCGCTGACGAACCCACAGGCGCACTTGATCCTGATACGGGACGTTCAGTGATGACCCTATTGGAGCAGGTTGCCCACGAAAATGATGCAGCCCTCATCGTGATTACGCACGACCTTAATGTTGCTGTGCGTGCTGACCGAGTACTGTCGCTCAGCGAAGGGCGTCTGCATCTTATTGATGATCCTGCATCGGCGCTGGCTCCTACAGAGCGAGAACAGGCGATTCGTGCCGGTAAGGGGCGGGACGCAGGTGGCCAAGGTATCGGTGGCGAGCACACACAATTAGCCACAGAGGTGACACCATGACCTTTCTTACGCGCATAGTGGGTCCCCTTGTGGAAGCTTGGGGCGAAGTGAAAGTCCAGAAGGCACGCGTCATTTTGTCCCTTGTGGGTGTGGTGGCGGCCGTTGCTGCATTGGCAACCGTCATAGCCTTGGGTGATCTGCAGGTCCAGGCACAAAAAGAAATGAATGAGTCCTACGAGGGCCGCTCCGTCACCCTGCATATCCAGGCGAGTAAAAGCAGTGGCGATACCAACGCAGAGCCAATGATCATGGGCGGTATGGCAACCGAGAATGGTCATATCGTGACATATAGCGGCCCGATGCCTTCCACATCTGAATCGGCGACCGAAGGGGAACTCACCGCAGTCGACACCGGGTCGATTAACGATCCGGTAGGTTCAGCCATGGCGTCTGTGGCCCAGCGTTACGCCATACCGTACTGGTCGCGGAAGGTCACAGTACCTACGGAATTCAAAGAAGTCTTACAGGCACAGTCGACAGGTACCTTCCGCGAGAAACCCATTGAATTGCCCGAATCGGGAAGCGTGCATCCCGAAGTGATGGCTGTTGACCCTGCTTACCAAGTGATCTATCGGCTGAAAGTGCTTTCTGGGCGCTGGTTGGAACCAGGAGATGAACAGCATCGCATCACACCGGTCGTTATTAATGACGTGATGTGGAAAGCACTTGCCCGGCCCGATATTAACGACCCCGTTGTCTTGTCAACCAATGAGGATATCCCCCGCATGTATCGTGTGGTGGGTGTTGTGAAATCCAAAACGCACTGGGACCCTCCGCAAGTCATTATGTCCTATGCAGCATGGCAGTATACGCGCACAGACCAGTCACCGACCGCGGAGATGCTGGTGTGGGCTGGCCCAGAGCAAGTGGACGAGGCGAGGCGCTTACTTCCGCTGTCCATTGCCGCTGTCCTTGGCCAGGGATGGAGTGCTGAAGCTTGGGGCGGTGAAACGACGGATGGTTTCGAAGCACAAATGGACGCCACGCAGAAAGTCATCATGGTCATTGGCGGCATCGTCATTTTCCTAGGTGCACTGGGTCTTCTTAACGTTGCGATAGTCACGGTAAAACAGCGGATGCGCGAAATTGGTATCCGCCGAGCGATGGGTGCATCTGCTTCCCGTGTGTTCTTCGCAGTATTTATGGAGTCAGTGGTCGCTACCTTTGTTGCGGGCGTCCTAGGTGTTGCGTTCGCTGTGGTAATCCTGCGGTATCTTCCGTTGGAATCCATCCTTGCTGTGGTGCTCGAAGAAACGCCGTCCTTCCCCATGCGGGCGGCCCTTGCCGGGGTGGGTATCTCTGTGGGGATCGGTGCGCTATGCGGTATTATTCCGGCGATTTCGGCGGTTCGCGTCAAGCCTATTGATGCGATTCGTTCCTAGACTGCGACGCAGACGCATCGCGGTTTGTGATGATGCGTCTGCGACTGCGGGGTGTTATTTGCGACCAGCTTGGCAAAGCTTATGCTGGTGCGGCGACCTTAGGGTGCAGTGCTGGCAGCACTCATCAAGGCGCGGCATGATGCTTTAAAGTAAAGCCATGTGTCTGATGAAATGCGCTAGGGCGTGCGGTGACTAAGCACGTTTTTCACGATTCCTTCCTGGTAAGACAGGGACGAGTCGCTGGCCTTGATCGACACATTCGCCGCCTCGCAACAAGTGCTGCACTGCCTGAGGTGACGCTTCGCGCTACCTACCAGGCGATACTTGGCGAGATCGCTGCACAGGACCGGTGGGCTTTCCCGCTTGTTACCGCCTGCGATGGGTACGTGAGTTACGACCTGCGTTTCATGTCGCCAACAGCGCTCGACGACACCGCAACCTTGTGGACGTATCCCAACGTTGACCCTCGGACGCTGCCACATTTCAAGGGGCCAGATTTCCCCATCCAAAAAAGCTTGCGTGAGCAGGCACAGTCCCACGGCGCCAACGAGGCGGTGCTGCTGGGTGCAGATGGGGTGGTACGCGAAGGTGCCTTTAGTGCCATTGTGCATTGGGTTGACGGCACACTTGTCCTTGCGCCCCGCGATGGTCGGATGCCCAGCGTCACCGAGGAACTCGTGACCGAAATTGCCCGCGAAAAAGGTATCCAGGTTGTTGTCCGAGGTGCAAGTCCTTGTGAGGTTGCCTCCGCCGATGAAGTGTGGTGCCTGTCGTCACTTCATGGGATTCGCGTCGTTACCGCGTGGGATGCCATGCCAGTTCGTCACGCTGGTATTGCTGAGGATTTTCGCACAGCGTTGCGCGCCAAAGAGGTTGCTATTTCAACGCTGCGGGAAATAGGCATTACACCCATGCTGGAGCGGTGTCGGGTGCTGCTGGTCGATAATTACGATTCTTTCACCTACAACCTTGCCCACCTAGTGGCAGCATGCACCGGAAAAGAACCGCACGTCGTGCGTAATGACACTGAACTGGACGATATTGACCTTGACCGGTACACCCACATTATTTTTTCTCCCGGTCCCGGCAGTCCTGAAGAGGGCGCCGATGTGGGTATCTGCGCGCAGATATTAGAAGTAGCAACGGTCCCCATACTGGGCGTGTGCCTGGGACATCAATTGATTGCCCACATATGCGGTGCGCGGATTGAACGAGCGCCACAGCCAATGCATGGTCGCCGCTCAACGGTACGTCATCAAGGCGAGGGATTATTTGAGGGTGTGCCAAAGGACTTTCAGGTCGTGCGTTATCACTCGCTTGCTGCGACCTCACTTCCATCAGTGCTGCAGATGAGTGCGGTGTCTGATGATGGCGTGGTAATGGCCTTTCGTCACCGTGAGCGACCGCTGTGGGGCGTGCAATTCCACCCAGAGTCGATCCTCACTGAATACGGTGCCACTATCCTCAGAAATTTTCTGTCCATGCCAACGACTCATAGTTTGGCTAGTGAACCACCTCATGCAGGTACCCAGCTTGCTTGGCATTGCGAGCAAGGTTTTCCCTCTGAACAGCGCATTGGCGGTCAAGACCGGGAAGGCGCCCAGGGGGATGACACCGCCCAGGCGAGTGAATGCAGTCAGGACCACGAAAGTGCCCTGGCAGAGGCTGCTGGCTGTGAGCCGCAGCCCGTGCTCCCGCATATTCCTGCTCCCACACGCACGTGGCGCATTGAACGTCGCCACCTTGGTCTGGGACATGACCCCGAGACAATATTTCGCGCCCTGTACGGCGCTGATCATCATAGTTTTTGGCTCGACAGCAATAGCGGCGACCAGCGCTGCCAACTAAGCATCATGGGAAGCTGCGACGGCAAATACGCCCACACGCTTCGCTACCAGGCGGACTCTGGCAACACCCTGTGCGAAACCTCCGACGGGCGCACCCAAAAGATCGCCGCAGATATTTTCACGCTAATCCACACCACCCTTGCCGCATATGGGAGGCTGCGGAAGGAATCATCTGTCCACGGATTTATGCTCGGATACGTCGGGTACCTGGGGTATGGCCTCAAGGGCGACACCTGCGGGGTAGCTGATCCGAAAGGATTAACCTTTTAGGGACAGAGAAAATAATAAGAACTTGGAAAGGAGGTAATTCTCATGTCAAATATGAAAAGAACAGGACAAACAGCCCTTTATGAGCGTTTAAGTCGTGATGACGAAATGCAAGGAGAAAGCAATTCCATCACCAATCAAAAACAGCTACTTGAAAGCTATGCGAAAAGAAACGGTTTTGTAAATATCTATCACTATACCGATGATGGAGTAAGCGGAACGACCTTCGATAGAGAGGGATTTCAAAAGATGATAAAAGCAGTAGAAGAAAACAAAGTATCTACTGTGATAGTAAAAGATATGAGTAGGTTTGGCAGAGATTACCTCAAAGTAGGCTTTTACACCGAAATACTTTTCAAAGAAAAGGGAGTAAGGTTTATCGCCATCAATAACGGAATAGATAGCGAAAAACAAGCAGAAAGCGACTTTACCCCATTTCTAAATATTATGAATGAATGGTATGCAAGAGATACCTCAAGAAAAATACAATCCATCTTTAGAGCAAGAATGGAAGAGGGTAAAAGAGTATCACCCAGCGTTCCATACGGCTATTATAGAAACCCTAAGAACAAACAGGAGCTACTTGTCGATAAAGAGAGTTCAAAGGTCGTAAAACGCATTTACCATCTTGTAATAGAGGGATATGGAGTAACGCAGATAGCAGATATACTAACCAAGGATAAAGTTCTTATACCATCAGCCTATGCAGAAATACATTACCCAGAAAATAACCACAGTTCCAAGAAAAGAGGAATAGCCGATCCATATTTTTGGACACCGACCACAGTAGGTTATATTTTAGAAAAAAGAGAATATATGGGACACACTGTACTTGGTAAAACAATATGCCTTGATTACAAAACTAAGAAAAGAAGAAAGGCAAAAGAAGATGAACTCATTATCTTCAAAAATACCCATGAAGCCATCATTGATGAAGAAACATGGAATAATGCTCAAAGGCTAAGAAAAACAGTAAGAAGAAGTCCAAAATACGGAACAACCTCACACCCATTTACAGGACTTTTAATCTGTGCAGATTGTGGAGGTAAATTAAGTTACAGAGAGCCGGCAGAACATAAAGAAAAGAAATATGATTGTGATTACTCTTTTGTATGTCAACATTACAGACACAGAAAAGGCACTTGCAGTATGCACTATATCAAAGTAAAAACAGTGAATGAAATTCTCCTAAAATCAATCAGAGAAATCACAGATTTTGCAAAAGAAGATAAACAAGAATTTCTAAAAGTGATGAACAAGTTATCCGATGAAAAACGAGAAGAAAAGTATCAAGGAGATAAAGAAAAGTTAGAAAAACTGTCATCAAGAAATGAAGAACTAACAACCCTCATTACAAAGCTATATGAAGACCACGCACTTGGAAAAATTCCCGTAAAACATTTTGACAGACTACTTAATACCTATGATACGGAGCAACAAGACTTAGAAAAGCAAATACAGTATTTTGAACAAGAAATAGAAAGCTATCATCAGAGAAAAGTTGACACCGATAAATTCTTAAAGATGATAGAGAAGTATACTGATATTGAAGAACTTACAGTACCGATGATAAATGAGTATATAGAAAAAGTTGTAGTTCATGAAGCAACAGGAGGAAGAAAAGGCAAAGACCGAAAACAACAAGTTGATGTTTACTTTAACTTTATAGGAAACTGTCAAGTACCACAGAAAGCTGATATGGAAAAAATGGCTTAAAAATGGTATAATATTACTAATTATTGAGATAGAAAAATTTGAATTTGTGGAGGATAAAGATGAGAGAATATATAATTAGAGGCACAAATTATAAAATTCGTTATAATGATTTCCACGGTGAATTGACACCTATTATTTTTATACATGGCTTAGGATGCGCAGGTTCCTTTGATTATGTGGAAGTAGCGTCCCTTTTAAAATCTAGCCATCGAATAATTTTAATTGATTTATTGGGTGCAGGTTATAGTGATAAGCCATTACATTTTAAATATACGATAGATTCACATGTTAAATACTTAAAAGAATTCATTGAGGATCTTGACCTAGAAAAAATTATCATATTTGGGCATAGTTTAGGTGGTCCTATTGCAATAGAATTGTGTAATTTATTCAAAAACAAAGTTAAAACTCTGATACTTAGTGAATCTAATTTAGATCCAAGTAGTTATGGTTCTGCAAGTTTTGAAATTGCTAATCTTAGTGAAAGTGATTTGAATAAGATTTTTGAGAGAAAGTTGACAGAGTATGAGAAATCAGGAAATACAATGTGGGTGGCTACTTTAAGAAATTGGTTGCCAAAAGCTGCTTTTGAAATTTCTAAAAATGCAGTTAGTGGAGGAAGAATATCATGGAGACATCTTCTGTACAAATTTGAGTTCCCTAAATATTTTATTTTTGGAGAGAAATCATTGCCTGATGCGGATTTTGAAAATCTAAAAGAACATGGTGTGAAAATTGAAATTGTTCCAAATGCTGGTCATTCAATGGCTTGGGAAAATCCTGAAGGTCTTGCAGAAGCTATAAAACAGTGTTTATAACTCCCAGTTTGTCGAAGTAAAACAATTAAATACAAGCAATGATATAACAACTTACGAAACAGTAAATCAAAAAAGGTTTACTGTTTTTTCTTTGTCCAAAAACAGAAGAAAGGAAAACAGAAATGAAAAACATAGATGAAAAAATCTTAATGGCAGAAGAAGAAATTAAGCAGTTACAAAACAAAAGAAGAAAACTCATCAGTCAGCAGAAACAGGAAGAAAGAAAAAAGAGAGATAAAAGGATATATGAAAAAGGAGCAGTTTTTGAAAGTATCTTTAACGAGAGTAGGGATTTTACCAAAGATGAATTTTATCAGCTAATCACATTCCAAAATATCAAAGAAGCAGTTAATCAAAAAATCTTAAAAATCATAGAGAAACGAGGACAAAGCGAAAATCAAATTACAGAAACACAAGAGGGAGTAATGGAAACAGAGGAATAGTCCCTTGTTGACAAGGGCGCACTTATACACCCTAAAGGGTGTGTGCGTTCTCCGAAGGCTCTTGCAGAGAGCATATCAGCTTAACGCTGATACAGGGGAGCTACACTCCCCTACGGAAATAAATTTCCTACCCCTTGTGTACTTCCCAAAAGAAATCGGATAAAAGCTATCCGATTTTTTTAGTAAGTCTTATCCATCGCCACCATACCCACATCAGAAAAGAGAGGAGGTTTTTTCTTATGGCAATCTATCATCTCAGTATCAAAATTATCTCAAGAGGCAAAGGCAAAAGTGCAGTAGCAGCTTCTGCCTATCGTAGTGGCGAAATGATAAAAAATGAGTATGACGGAATAGTCCACGATTTTACAAGAAAAGGCGGAATAGCACATACAGAAATCCTATTACCGCAAAATGCACCACAGGATTTTGTAAATCGTTCTGTCTTATGGAATAGTGTTGAGAAAATAGAAAAAAGTAAAAAATCACAGCTTGCAAGAGAAATCGAAATTGCTTTACCCAAAGAATTAGATAGGGAAAAACAGATAGAACTTGTAAGGGAATATGTAAAAGAAAATTTTGTGAAAGTTGGTATGTGTGCCGATATTGCATTACACGATAAAAATGACGGAAACCCACACGCTCATATCTTACTAACTATGCGACCACTAAACGAAGATAAGACATGGGGAGCAAAATCAAAAAAGGAATATATCCTTGATGAAAACGGAGAAAAAGTAAAACTCAAAAACGGTAATTACAAAACAAGAAAAATAGATACAGTAGATTGGAATGAGCAAGACAAAGCAGAACAGTGGCGAAAGTCGTGGGCAGACATTACAAACAAGTATCTTGAAGAAAACAGCATACAAGAAAAAGTAGACCATCGCTCCTATGAAAGACAAGGTATAGAACAAATACCGACAATTCATTTAGGTGTATCAGCAAGTCAAATGGAAAAGAAGGGTATAGTCACCGACAGAGGAAATATCAACAGAGAAATCAGACATCAAAACAAGATATTAAGAGAAATTACAAGACGAATAAAAGCCTTAATGAGATGGATAAGAAGTTTAACAACAAACAAGAACAAAGATAATCTAACGGAGAACCAAGAGGATATATCTTTACAATCCACCACCCTGCCAAGACAAAATAATTTAACAGATATACTCTCCCATCTCATAAAAGAAAATGCAGATAACAGTAATATAAACTCAGAAAAATATATTGAAAGCTATCAATTTCTTAAAGAGAAAAATATTACATCATTATCAGAATTAAAAGAAAGTATATCAGCATTAAGAGATAAGAACTACAAGACTACAAGAGCTATCAAAGATACCGAAAAGAAAACCAATGACAAAGTAGAGCTTATCGACCAAGCAGAAAAGTATTTGAAACATAAAGACACATACAAAACCTATGTCAAGTTGAAGAAAAGCAAGCAAGAAGATTTTTATAATGAGCATACGGCAGAGATTATTTTATTTGAGAGTGCGAAAAAATATCTGAAAGAACATTTAGGAGAAAGCAAGAACTTAGCCATTAGCAAATGGAAATCGGAAGTTGATACTTTGAAGAAAGAAAAAAAGAGTCTATATAATCAAATATTAGAAATACGAGAAGAAGTTAAACAGGCAGAAAAAGTTAAGACTTGTATAGAGCGATTACAGGAAAAGTCAAAGGAACTAACACAGGTAAAGAAGAACGAGTTAGAACTATAAAACCGAGCTGAAAAATGGTATAATAATAAACAAATATTTGATTTTTGGAGGTGCTTAAATTTATGGATGAAAGAGAGAAAATCATTCGTTTATGGTTTGATATGTGGCTTGCTCAACAAGACTTAGGGATAGATGATATTTTTTCAGATGATGTAATTTATATTGAGAGCTGGTGTCCTAAGTATGAAAATCGACAAACAGTAAAACACTGGTTTAACGAGTGGAATACAAGAGGAGCAGTTCTTGCGTGGGATATAAAGCAATTTTTTCATAAGGATAATCAAACTATTGTAGAATGGCACTTCAAAAATAAAATGAATGAGGGGAAAGTTGAAGAATTTGACGGTATCTCTTTGATTGTTTGGACAGCCGATAATAAGATAAAAGTATTGAAAGAGTTTGGCTGTAATTGTAATAACTACAATCCTTACAAAGAGAGTGAAACACCATTGTTTAGAGATGAAAAAGCGAATTGGTTTTAAGGTGATTACTATGGATATAGATAGATTTTTCAAAACGGTTTTATCACAAAATGCAGAAGAACTTAGGAATTTTTTTCAAAAAAATGCCGTTATAAAATGGCATTGCACAAATGAGTTATTTACCTTAGATGAGTATATAAGGGCAAATTGTGAATATCCGAGGAATTGGAACGGAGAAATAGAGAGAATTGAAGAAAATGAAGATACTATTATTTTAGCTTGTCGAGTTTTTCCAACAGATAATAGTGAGTCTTTTCATGTAGTAAGTTTTATCTATCTTGAAAATAATTTGATTGTTGATATGGATGAATATTGGTCTGATGATGGATTGGCACCAGAATGGCGTAAGAAAATGAAAATTGGGAAACGCATTAGGTAAATTTTAATTTTGCAAATCAAGCAATTTAATAAAAACTAACACAAAAGCAGTAAATCAAAAATGGTTTGCTGTTTTTTTATTGTCAAAAATGGAAAGGAGGACTTATGGAAGAAGAAAAAAGAGAAATAAAAGCACCACCTAATAAACAGTTAATTATGGATATTGGAAAGACAAAATATACTGTAAACCTACATTTCAAGCAAGGCACAGGCGAAACATACAAGGATAAAATACTAAAGCTAATCAAGAGAGAAACAGAGAAGATATAAATTTGTCAAATAAATTTTGTTTATGTCCTTGACAAATCTTCCCAAACCCATCAGTGCTGCCAGATGCTTATGTCACCTTCGTTGAGCGGGCCGTCGTCTTTGACCACGTCAGCGGTGACTGTATCCTCATGGCTTTGCACTCTGGCGGTGACGATCCAGACCTTGACCAAGCGACAATACAGTGGTGTAACGAAACCGAGCAGAAGATAGCCGCCCTGGCCTCGGCGCCCCCAGCACCCTCGAAACCACTGCCCTACCCACCACATGAGCAGGTAGAGCAGGTATTCACATTCCGCCACAACCGACAGGCCTATCTTGGCCTTATTGACCACTGCAAAGAACTCATCGCTGCCGGGCAAACTTACGAAGTGTGCTTGACCAATATGGTGACCTATCCGCACAGCCTCGATCCGTTGGAAACCTATCGGCGCCTCCGTACCCAGGCGCGCGTCCCATTCGGAGCATTGTTGCGTTGCGGCACCTACTCGGTGCTGAGCGCATCACCTGAACGTTTCCTCAGCGTAGATACTGACGGGCATGTGGCGGCCACTCCCATTAAAGGCACGAGGCCACGCAGTCACAATCCCCAGGAAGACGAGGATTTGCGTCGCGACCTTAAGGAAAGCGAAAAAGACCGCGCTGAAAACCTCATGATCGTTGATTTGTTGCGCAATGATTTGAGTATTGTGTGTGAGCCAGGATCAGTGCAGGTCCCCTGTCTATTTGACGTGGAATCCTATCCATCAGTGCACCAACTTGTCAGCACCGTGACAGGTCGCCTGCGCTCAGACGCCTCGACCATTGACTGTGTGCGCGCCGCGTTCCCTGGCGGGTCAATGACGGGCGCGCCAAAGATACGTACCCTTGAAATCATTGACACCCTTGAAGGTGGACCACGGGGTATCTATTCGGGTGCTATCGGCTGGTTTTCCCCCAATGGAGCCGCTGACCTCAGCATTGTGATCCGCACCCTCGTGGTGGAGCGCACTCAAGCGACCTTCGGGGTAGGCGGCGCCATTACACACCTGTCAGTACCTGAGTGTGAATGGGAGGAAACGCTGGTCAAGGCACGTACCATCGCCTCGTCAATTCTCCAGTAACGGATTAGGAACGAACGACAGCACCATTTGACATCCTGATCACGATATCGCATTGGAGAGCCTCATACTGATAGTGCGTGGTGACCAAGACACCGACACCCTGAGCGGCAGCTGCCCTGATTTGTTTCCATAGGCGTGCGCGTTCCAAAGAATCCATACCGGAAGTGGGCTCATCAAGGATAAGGAGGCTGACAGGGTGGCTTAATGCGCAGGTAACTGCGACTTGTCGGCGCTCGCCCAACGGCAGTCGTCCCACGGCAGTGGCATTATCGAAAGCAGGTGATTCTACATGCGCCTTGGGTATCGTAGGGTTTAAATGTGCTGTTGAGAACACATCTTGAGTGAAGGCGATATTTTCTGCTGCGCTTAATGTGGGATATAAGCCAAGTGATTGCGGCACATAACCTACGTGGGTGCGTGCCTGTATGCCGGGTTGTTGGCCACAAAGTTCAATATTTCCGCTATCTGGCTGCTCAAGCCCCAGGATGAGTCGGATCAGGGTGCTTTTGCCTGCACCGTTCCCACCAGTGAGTCCCACAACCTGCCCAGGGAGAACCTTGAGTGAAACGCCGTTGACTGCCAGGGTGCGTCCGAAGCTCTTCGAAACATTCTCACAGGTCACAAGGGGGGTGTGATCGTCAGCAGGGGTATTGTCGAGGCGCACTGCAGTTGGTGCCACCGCGGCGGCTATCGCCGAAGGAGGGTGCCTGCGCGAGGCGTGGGAGCGTCTATGGGGTAGCGTTTCGTCGCGTAGAAGGAATGCAATAGAGGAAAGTTCCAGGTCAGGCGTAAGGGTGCGTCCTTCGCTGAGAATGCGAGGTGTATCTGGATGTGGGGTCCACTCGTAAAGGTCGGATCCACGCTGCCAGAGATGATCATGTGCCCTAAGGGTCGGAATTACTGTGGTTTCGGTGTCGACAGGATTAGTCCAGATATGTCCAGGGGTAAGGGCGATGACCTCAGTAGGGGTACCTGCCGCCACGACTTTTCCATTATTGAGGAAGACCACGTGGTCCGCGTATTCGGCCTCGTCCAGATAGGTTGTTGAAATAATGACGGTGGCGCCCTGACGGGCAGCGTCCCACACCATCGTGGTGATACGTTCGCGACTTTGTGGGTCAACACCAGTGGTGGCCTCGTCAAGGAGAAGTAACTGTGGATGTGGCAGCAATGCCATAGTGGTGGCAAGTTTTTTACGCATCCCGCCTGACAGGCGTGAAGCGATCCTGTGGCGTGCCTGCGCTAAGTCAGCTGCCTCAATGAGATCGTCGACGGCACCGGCATAGTCACGTAAGCCGTATGTTTGGGCGACGAACTCAAGGTTTTCTTCGACAGACAAATTTGGCCACGCGCCCGGCCCGTCGGGCAGATACGTTACCTCCGCCTCGGAAAACCCCTTAATGTGGAGGCGTTTGCGTCCACTGCGTGTAGCCAATTCCCGTAACAGCGTACTTTTCCCCGCACCATCGCCACCTACGAGTGCTGTGACCTTCCCCTGAGGAAAGGTCACGTTCACGTTGGCGAGGGCCACGGTATTGCGGTAGCGAATCGTGAGGTTGTTGACGCGAATCATCGTGAACCTCCGTGCGTGAGGGAGCGTGCCATCCGTGCGATTGCAATACCAAAGACGATGATGGCCATTGCACCCAATATCACTAGTGACATCCAAATATCGTCACTTTGTGCTCCGCGGAGCATAATGCCTTGCGAAGCCTTGGTGAACCACGTTAAAGGCAGACAGTAGCCGATCCAGCGGACCCCTGTTGCCATCGCCTCAAGTGGAAATATCAGCCCGGATAGAAGGATTTGGGGCACCATCGTCATAATCGCCAGTTGAATTGCCTGCCCGGTGTTTTCTGATACTGATGAAATAAGGATGCCGACGCCCAAGACGACGGTGACGAATAGCATCATCAGGCCGATAAAGAGAAAAATATTTCCTTCAAAGGGGACGCCAAAAATCCACACTCCAGCACCCGTGATAATACCGGCATCAACGAGCGCCAATAGGAGGTAAGGGGCAACTTTCCCTCCGATAATGGCGGCGGGGGATAGGGGCATTGCGGCGAGTTGTTCTAAAGTGCCTGCTTCGCGTTCCCGCACGAGTCCGATACTGGTGACCACTGTGCCGACGAAGGTAAGGATGAGGCCGATAAGGCCAGGGATCATGATCCAAGAGGTCGATAAGTCGGGATTGAATATGGTGGTGCTGAGTTGGTCAATTGATAGGGCAGTAAGATCCAGTGCGCTTTGGTCGGGCAGTGTTGGCAGTTGGATTTGAGTGGGTTGTAGGACACCAAGCTGTGCGGCATTTTGTCCTTGTGTCATGTTGTGCTGCGCAAGTGAGGTTAGCACTTCTTGTGCCTGGGTGATCTCTGTTTGTAGCTGTGTGAGGCGTGTTTTGTTATCTGAAGTGACAGTTTCAATCCATGTTCTGCTGACTTCTTGGGCGGCGAAGAGTTGGCTGCCGTCAATCCAAAGGTGAGTGCGTGACGCGAGAGGCGTTGCGGTATCTGCACTGGTAGCAGCCACAAGGGCGACGTAACGGCTGTCGCGTAGCAGTTCTTTGGCGTCGGTTTCACTGAGGGTTGAATAGCTGGTGTCAACCTCCATGACGAGGCTATCGCTCAGTGTGGTAATTTCAGCGGAGACTTCTGTGGCGGCTTCACCAACGACGAGGATGCGGGAGGTGTTAATGCTGAAGTTGGCGGCGTAGCCAAAGACTATGAGGAGGAGAATCGGAATGGCGATGAGTAACGCCAGGGTGCGGCGGTCGCGTGCGAGTTCTCGGAACTCTTTGATCATCATTGCTTTCACGAGGAGTCCTTAGCACTAGAGTTTCGCCAGTTGATGAAATCCTATTGCATGGAAGCAGGTTATGGGTAGAGTCACATCATGACAATCCGCGCCGCAGAGACCACAGAAATGAGTGTGACAATGGCTCAAGCACAAGGCGTGCGCCGAGGGCCCCGACAAGATCGCAGTGACCTTAAAGAAGTCATCCTTGACGCAGCAGGGGAGTGTTTCGCCGCAAACGGTTTCCAACAAACAACCATGAGGAGCATCGCACAGCGGGCAGGTACCAACGCCAAACTCATCCACTACTATTTCGGCAGCAAAGCTGAACTATTTGCAGCGGGCCTCGAACGAGCCTTCGCACAAACGGAACTCCCAGTTCTTCTTGCTCAGGCGAACATGCAACCTAAGGGTTTCGGGCAGAGGTATCTAAAAGCTATCCTCACCATTATGGAGGATCCGCAGCGAGGCGCTGCCTTCCTTTCGCTTCTGCGGTCAATGGGGACACATGACGAGTCTCGCCTGGCATTTAATGACTTTATTATGCGGCGCATTGTGTCGCTTGCTACCACGCCTGCCCAGACCGTACGTATCGCACTCATGGGTAGTCAATTACTTGGCGTGCTCTACACCCGGTACGTGGCAAAGGTAAACCGGCTTGCCGACATGAGTGTCGACAGTGTTGCCGCACTTATCGGCCCGACCCTCGATCACTATCTCACGATGGACATACCCGCCGAACTATTGTCAGAGTCCTCCCAATTGGGTGGCCCTGCCTCGTGAAGCAATAGGATGGGCGGATCGGCCACATGTGGTAGCGATACCTAGCGCGGCCTCGTCAAACGGTGGGGGCGAGAGCCGCCCCGCACAACAGCGATACCTGGCACCGCCTCGTTTGGCCGCGAGTGAATCAGCGTACTCAGAAAGGCCACACGCTGGCGCAGAATATGACCACGGTACATAGGTTGCCCACCTTGGCGCAGCACCAATGAGATTGGCCTAGCGCTTGAAATATCACCGTGCTAGCGTTCACCAGTGACTGACGAGCAAATAACACCCAGTGCGCCCACCGAAGGCGACCCAAAGTGGAAACAGCGGATGGCGCTGTTCCTTGGTTCGCAAACGATCTCCCTGTTCGGCTCTTCAATCGTGCAATATGCGGTGATGTGGCACCTTACCCTCACCACTAAAGCCGGTTGGGTCATCATGCTGTACGCAGTGGCAGCATTTATGCCCCAAGCGATCCTGTCACTCTTTGGCGGCGCATTGGCCGACCGAATGAATCGCCGCACGGTCATCGTCGTTGCCGACACTGTCATTGCCGTGGTCACCCTTGGTCTAGCGATCCTCATGACAATGGGGAATGCTGGGCTGTGGATGATCCTGCTCGCCGTTGCAATACGATCGGTGGGACAAGGCTTCCAGTCGCCAGCAGTTGCCGCACTCATTCCGCAGCTCACGCCCCCAAGCCAATTGATGCGAATCAATGGACTGAACCAGTCGATTCAGTCAGCGATGGCTTTGCTGGCCCCAGCAGTAGGTGGCGCGATCTATGCCTGGGGTGGCCTCGTGCCAACATTCTGGGTGGACGTTGTCACTGCTCTGATCGGTGTGGGCATTATGTTGACCATTCCTGTGGCCACAGTGCGTTCAGCAGCAAATCTTGACAGCTCGCTTATCGCCGACCTGCGTGACGGCTTACGGTACGTCTACCACCACCGCAAAGTGGCGTGGCTCCTTGTGCTTTTCGCTGTCATTTTCACTTTGGTTGTGGCACCCAGTTTCCTCACACCGCTAATGCTTGCGCGCAGTTTCAGTGACGAGGTGTGGCTGCTGACCGTCAACGAACTCGTCTTCTCGCTGGGGATGGCCCTTGGCGGAATCAGCATTGCCACTATTGCTGCCGCATGGCACCAAGGTCGCATGTTGAAAACAGCGTGCTTTATTTTCGGTGTTGCCTCTGCGCTGCTCGGATTCACGCCACTGCTGGGATATACGGCTGGACTTGTCGTGTTCTACGCCTTAGGTGCCCTGATCGCTGCTGCCATTCCGTATTTTTCTGCTCCCGTCAATACATTGATTCAACGCAGCGTGGAAACGGAATATATGGGGCGCGTGTCGTCAATTATTAATGTGGTGGTCACGCTGGCCATGCCTGTCGGTATGCTCGCATTCGGACCGCTGGCTGACATCGTCAGTGTCGAAACGATACTTGTCGCTACCGGTGTTATTGCGGTTGTCTTTGTTTCGTTAGCATTTGCTGCCCCGATCGGCAGGGAAGTAGCGAAAGACTCGGGCATTGATGGAAACAGAGCCAATACGTCCGATGTGCCGAACTAGCCCGACTAGGGCTTTAGCCCAGGCGCAATAGCCGCAGTGGTCCTGTAGACCTTGTCGCATCCTTTGAACATTGGGCAACAGCCCGGCAGCTCCGTACTCCCTCACGTCAAGGCGCAGAAGCCTCCATTTCCCAGCGGGATGTGGCCGATCACCCTGATATCGTCCAATGCAATCCGCCCGGCCATCTCACATAGGTGGCCGGGCGGATTGCATTGATAATGCCAACTGACGCCTCTTCAGCTTTTAGTACCGTGAATACCTCGCACGGTGAGCTGACGGGTCAAAGACGAATAAGTGGACGGTCACGTCATTCAGACGTTAGTCGTGGCTAATCGTCCGGTGACGCTTCGCGTACGCTTCGCCCTCAAGTTCGGTACCCGCGGGTGCTGATGCTGGCGAGGCTTGTTCAAGGTTGGTGCCACGCAGATTCGAAATCAAACGCATGACGTGGTAGATGATGATCGCAGCGGCGGTGCCAAGGGCGATACCTTCGAAGGTCATGCCTAGCGGTGACCAAGTGAAGTTGGCAATGGCGATGATCAGCGAGATGGCAGCTGTATTGAGGTTCACCGGGTTGGAGAAATCGACGCGGTTTTGAACCCAAATGCGGACACCGAGCATGCCGATCATGCCGTAGAGGACCGTACCGGCACCGCCAAGAACACCTGGTGGAATGGTCGCAATGAGGGCGCCAAATTTCGGCATAAGGGAAAGGACCAGAGCAAATCCTGCTGCCACAACATAGGCTGCCGTCGAATAGACGCGGGTTGCAGCCATTACGCCGATGTTCTCAGCGTAGGTGGTGGTGCCAGAACCGCCGCCTGCGCCTGCAAAAGCGGTGGCAAGGCCGTCAGCCAGAAGGGCGCGACCTGTGACATCGTCGAGGTTTTCGCCGGTCATTGCGGCCACAGATTTCACGTGGCCAACGTTTTCCGCCACCAGTACGAAAACCACGGGAATGAATAGGCCGAGGGTGGAGATATCGAATGCGGGGGCACTGAATTGCGGAAGGCCAAACCACGCTGCAGCGGTCACGTTTTCGAAGTTGACTTCACCTTGAAGGACGGCAGCAAGGTAGCCAATGAGCACGCCAAACAGGATGGAAAGACGTCCGATGATGCCCTTGAATAGCACCGTGATCAGGCAGATAGACGCAATTGTGATGACCGCAGTCAGCGGTCCTTCTTTGACGTTATTCCACGCTGCGGGGGCAAGATTGAGACCGATAAGGGCCACGATGGCACCTGTGACTACAGGCGGCATAAGTGCGTCAATCCAACGCACACCGGCGAAATGGACGACAAGGCCGACCAGTGCCAATGTAACACCGGTAGCAATAATTCCACCCTGTGCGTAACTAGCGCCCAGGGTGGTGGAAACGGCTCCGATCGGTGCGATCAACGCAAATGATGAACCGAGATAAGAAGGCAGTCGGCCCGCTGTAATAAGGAAGAACAGCAGTGTGCCAACCGCACTGAAGAACAGGGTGGTAGCTGGTGGGAAGCCGGTGAGAAGCGGAACGAGGAAGGTTGCGCCAAACATTGCAACAACATGCTGGGCGCCGATACCGATGGTGCGAGGCCATGAAAGACGTTCGTTGGCTGCGACAACTTCGCCAGGGGAAATGTGATTGCCAGTGCCGTGCACCTTCCAGCGGAAAAAGCCGCTGTGCTTGTCGCTCATAAGGAGCTCTCCGATCAGTTGATGGGCGTGGCCGTTGAACCGGTCGGAATACCAGGATAGTGCGCCGACAGTGGTCGGTTAGACATTTTTTGCCATAACGTGACCAGATGAATGGGTGGGATCGCTCACGCAAAAGTTCTGGGCGTGACGTATCGTAAAGGGGTGAGTGGAGATAATAGCGCCTACCTACGTGCTGATAGGTGGCAGTTGACCCCAGCAGCAGGAGCCGCAATGCGCGCGTCAGTGGGTCGCCAGGTGCTGGACGACTGTCAATTCCCTGCTGCGGATGCAGCGAATCCGGCAGAGGTTTTCTCAGGTCCGGGCTATACTTCGGCGTTAATGCCAACTAATGGGATTGCGCGCACAGCCCTGTGGATGTGCGTGGCAAGCATCTTTTTTCCTCCCTTTTTCGTTGTCGCTTTGATCTTGGGTGGCGTTGGATTCATTCGTGCAGGGTTGCTTCGTGGCGCTGGCAGACACGAGGCGCTAGCGGCAGTGGTGATCAGCGGGCTTTACGGTGTCCTGAGCTTGCTTTTAATCTTCTTTATTTCGACGAATGCTTAATGGGCGCCTAAACTCTGCGATCGGGCTCTGTGTTTGAGTTCCGCGAGCAGCGTGGTGCGTCAATTCATGCTTATGTTGCGCGTAGTGCCATGGTGTTTGTCCAAGTTGGCGCTCCTTTTGGTCGGTGTTGGCTC
Source organism: Schaalia suimastitidis DSM 15538 (assembly GCF_000429105.1). Taxonomy (GTDB): domain Bacteria; phylum Actinomycetota; class Actinomycetes; order Actinomycetales; family Actinomycetaceae; genus Pauljensenia; species Pauljensenia suimastitidis. The sequence goes on along the minus strand of NZ_AUBF01000008.1, from coordinate 67,281 downwards.
CCGTGCTCAGGGTGTCTTTGCGTGCTTTGTCATAGGACCATTGGGGCTATCTCCTTCCTTTTTCTTTGCCTAGGCTTGAAACATGTTGCCTTTTCTCTTGGTCTCTACTCGACCCGAAGATGAAGCTATTGAAGCGGAATACCGAATATTTCTCACGGTCTCGCAGCTTGAAGCCGATGAATTACAGCAGGTGCGCCTCGATATGCTTGGCCTGCCCGATATTGAGGTCCGAGACTACGCTGGCATTATCGTGGCGGGCTCTCCCTACGGAACTACGACACCTGATGACCGCAAATCAGCAACACAAAAACGAACTGAAGCCGAACTTCTCCAAATCTTTCGCGACGTCGAAACTTACGGGGTTCCGTGCCTGACAACTGGTTTCGGCTCAGAGGTGGCAGCTGTTCTTCGTGGTGGCCTCGTGTCGAAGAAATGGGGTGAATGGTCCCAGATCGTTGACATTATGCTCACCCGAGAAGGCCTCGAAGATCCCCTACTTGAAGGCTTTCCGCACGAATTCGCCACCTACGTAGGACATCGTGAGGCCGTTGAGGTATTACCGGAAGGCGCAGTAGTACTAGCTCGCTCCCTGACATGCCCGTACCAAATGATTCGACTAGGCGAGCGTTTCTGGGCGACACAATTTAACCCGGAGCTGGATTCGGATGCCATACGTGCGCGCCTACAAGCTTTTGAGGACGCAGGCTATCCCGGTACCGACGACTTGGAGACACTTGTCATGATGGGACGTAGTGGCCAAGGGCGTCACCAAGCAGGTGCATTGATCCGCAATTTTGTGCGACTCAGCCGTTCGCTTGCCTGACGAGGTGGGCCTCGTGAGCGATGACACCACCGTCACGCTGGATGCCGGTTGGCATTTCTTGGCTGTCTCCATATAAACTAGCCAGGCACGTCGTTGCGGTGTCCGTAACTTCGCGCAGCTGGAGGATTCGCCTAGTGGCCTATGGCGCACGCTTGGAAAGCGTGTTGGGTGCAAGCCCTCGGGGGTTCGAATCCCCCATCCTCCGCGCTCTCCCCGCGATTCCATTGGAATCGCGGGGCTTTTCGTTGAAATGACACGGAAAGAGTGTCTAGCGTTTCCCCTCAGCGTGACTCATTAGCGTTCATGTACACACCTTTTTCTAGATCCGCAATAGATCCCGATTAGCGCCCGCGTGAAACAAGCGCCGATGCCCAGAGGCGATGACCTGCCAACGGGTATCTCGCGCTGTCGAGGCGGCTGCCCTGTCGGCATCGCAGTCGACGACAGGCGATATCACATCGGTGAATATTTCACCCTATGTGGAGTATTGAGCAAAGGCGTGTAGAATCGAGCTGATCCTCCGCGTGACGGTATCGTCCGAACCTCCCCAGGGCCGGAAGGCAGCAAGGATAAGGGCGCGCTGCCGGGTACGCGGAGGGTCCTTTATTTTCTATTGCTGCTCACTGTGTCAATGAGGACTACCGGGTTACTGGCCATAAGTGGAGAACAGGGCTACCAAGGTTGGCGGCAATCCATATCTTCACTCATCATCGGCTTCGTGCCACCGAGCCTGCGAATGGCCGGGTGACAGGGAACAGAGTGGATGCAACGTCAAAACACGGTCAGCGCACGCGCCGATAAGTTCCCAGTCATGTGTGACCACCATGACAATGCGTCCATCTGCGGCCAAAGCACGCAATTGCCGTGCAATCTCAGCCATATGTCGTGCATCAACGCCAGATGTTGGTTCGTCCCACACGTGAAGTTCTGCACCGGAGGCAACGGCGCAAGCTGCTGCGAGCCGTTGTTTTTGTCCTCCTGATAGCGATTGTGGATGTCGCGTGCTCTGCGCTGCCAGGTCGTATCGCTCCAGAAGCGTACCTGCGACCGCCTCGTCAAGAGGAGGAATACTGCCCAGGCGCACCTCGTCGAGCGCCGATGCGCAAAACAGCTGCCGGTTAACGTCTTGCATTACCATAGCCGACCGCTTGGCCCGCTCGGGCGCAGACAGAGGATTGCCATCAAAACTGATGGAGCCACGGCGGTGCCGTCCGTGCCGCGTAATGTCAAGGAGTCCTGTCAGAAGACGGCTCAGGGTGGTTTTGCCTGCCCCATTTGCGCCTACGAGCGCAATGACCTCCCCTCGGGGAATGCGGAGGTCCTTAATAGCTAAGACCGGCGTTTTTCCGTAGGCAAAATGCAGGTCGCGTATGTGTATGCCTGCGATTGCCGAGGCGGTCGCAGGGGTGTGCATGGTGTGCGGTAGGGGGAGGGGTATTCGCGGGGTCTGCGGATCTAAGATGCGTCGCGTTTGCGGGCGAGGAAGATTCGGCAACTGCCGATGAGGATCGCTCAGACTGCGCAAGCCCAGGCTGCTCTGCTCGGTGGCAGAAAGTGCGAAAAACTCCTCTCCACTCCACTCATGAGTGAGGCGCCCTCCGGCTATGCGGGCAACGCGATCGATAAGGCCACGCAGAAAATACAGACGATGTTCGGCAATGACGACGGTTTTCCCCGCGGCTTTGAGTTGAGTAAGGGCTTCGCGTAGCAATGTTATTGCCGAGGCCGACAGGTTTGAGGTGGGTTCGTCGAGGAGTACTACCGGTGTATTGGCGATCAATGCCTGCGTGCAGGCTACCTTTTGTAACTCGCCGCCTGACAGTTGTGACAATGGTCGATCAAGGAGAGCCGTAATCGCCATGTCGTGCGCAGCAATGGCGATATGAGAACGTAAAACGTCAGGTTCTACACCGTAGTTTTCGCCTCTAAAGGCAAGTTCGTCGCCAACATGGGTGCTGAAAAATTGCGTCCTTGGGTTTTGAAATACGGTCGTTGAATACTGGCCTGCGTCAATAAGGTCGCCCTTGGCAAGGTCTATATTTGCTACCCGCACGGTTCCGGTGACGTGGGCTGAATGGAAATGTGGCACTAATCCGTTGAGCAGGCGAAGGAGTGTACTTTTGCCGCCACCACTGGGGCCGCATAACAGCGTGATGCTCCCTGCCTTGCAGCGCAGTGACACGTTGGTGAGTGCGGATTCAGCAGTGGGCTTTTCCTCGTTGTCGGCGACAGCATAAGCCCACCCTGGGGCAGCGGCTCCAGAAGGGCCGTAGGTGCATGACACGTCGGAAAGTTCAATCATTGCAGGACCTCCCACTGGGCCCAACGCAGGGCACAAACTGCAACTAGTACGAGGCCGACTGCCGCGTCAGCCCATGTGTAACCGATGCGGACAATGGAGGTCCGCTGCCCGTCTTTGCCCAGGCCGCGAAGTATTGCTGAGGCGCTTAACTCGTCTGCCATACGCGTCGCCGAGGCCAAGAGTGGCACAAGGATGTATTCCGCGCACTGTGCGGGATGCGCCAGAAGACGCAAGGGTGATGTGGCGATACCTCGAAGACGCATCGCGTCGATGATTGCTCGAAACTCGATGGCCAGAGCGGGGACAAAGCGCAACATCACGGCCAATGGAATGATGGCGGCGCGGGGGCAACGAAAGGCTGCAACGAGTTCGTTGACTCGTGTCGAAGCGATGACATACCACGCGCAGGCAAAGCCAACGCTAAAGCGAGTCATCCAAAACCCTAGTGCGGCGACGATCGTTGGGGCCCAGCCGTGCCACAGCAGTGGTAATGCCAGGTACAGCCCGGCCCAGAGTCCTGTCCATATTGCCCAAGTGAGGACGGCACGTGGTGTGCCCAGGGTTGACAACGGCAGGAGCAGTAAGAGCGCGCAGGTGAGGGTCAGCGAAAAGGGGCCCGGCCCCATCACCAGTACGTTGATGGCCAGTAATGCGATGATTTTGGTTCGCGGATCGACGAGGCGGCTCGAAGCGGTTGTCACAGTATCCCTGCGCGGGTGAAGTGTTTGGCGAGGATGCGTGTGGCTAGCCATGCGGCGATGCACCCAACGAGACAGACGACAACTTGGAATGTGAGGAGGAACCACGGGGTAAATAGGTTGCGCATAAGGTCGGCGTATTCGACGCCTTGGCGCAGTGCGATGCGTTGGAAGAAAGCGTCCGACCCGAAGATGACCGGGAATAGTGGAGCGATTGTCCAAAACTGGAATACGCCGTAGGCAATGCAGACGTGGAGGCGGCCTTGATATGCGCCTGCGCGCACAATGAGGTCGGCAGCTAGGCCGCAGAGTGCTGACAGGATGACTGTCCCCCAGAATTGCCCGAGCAAAACCATTGTTGCTCCGATGGCTGTGCCGAATATGGTCATTGCCCACATGCGTGGTGTCTTTGCCATATACAAGAGGGTGACTGCCGCATTCATCAATGTGCCGACAAGGATTCCAAGAAGGTGTAATGCGGGGTTAATGAAGCCGATGAGAGCGGTTGCGAAAAGGATGACAAAGTATAGGGCAGCGAATACGCCGGCGTTGACGAGGCTGCGGGCATCGAGGGCTGTGGTACGGCGCGATGGTGATGCGGGCATTTTTGTCTTTCTGTTTTATGTGGTGTTTTGCGTCATGTGTACGGGAGTAATGATGGGCTTTCGATGGTGCAATGTTGGTGACAGCGTGTCGGAGTCGCTTGTCGTCAACGAAAAATAGCCACCCAAAATAAACTGACACAATTTCATAATATGTCACTTAAGTCATGGGGTTGTGACGTAATTCCACCCCCAAATAATGGCAAGCACTCCGTTACCGTACCGCTGCCTCGCACAAATCCAGCACGACAATGTGCGAAACGGGAAGCAGCAGTGGATGTGACACCCCGTCATATGCCGTGTCTAGCGACCGCGATACCCTAAGACGTCGCATTACCGAACAGGCGTGGATAGGCCTCGGTAATCTGCACACCTTCGCGCTTTGCGACACTGACTTCGCACTGAACGACAATGAGAGGATACGAGGCAATGAACATCCTTGCGTTACATTCAAGTCGCTTTGGACATACAGAACGTATCGTCCACACGATGGCGGAGGTTCTGCGTGATTGTGGGCACCAAGTTGATACACGCCCAGCGCACGTCATGCGTACGGTGCCGACTGAAGCGGAGGCGGTCCTTATTGCAGGATCGGTTCGTTACGGTTTCTATTCTCCGCGTCTCAAGCGTTTCACTGTGGCCAATGCCGAACGCCTTAACGCGATGCCCACCGCATTTGTTGGGGTGAGCCTGTCGTCAGCACGTGCTGATCGAGCTGAGGTTGAAACAAATGTGTACTCGCGAAAATTCCTCGCCTCTACCCCGTGGAATCCGACGATGTCAACACTGGTCACAGGGGAGATTAACTTCGATCTGTATAACCGTGTCGATACCTTTTTGATGGAGCAAATCCTTACTCGCTCCGGTAAACCTCATGGGCCAGGTGTCAAAGTGGACTACACCGACTGGGCGGCCGTTCGTGTTTTTGCACAAAACTTCGCCAAATTATTGGGGTAGGTACGCAAATGTCGGCCTCTACCTTTAGGGTTGGAGGGTGACCACAGCACTGTACCGCCGCTACCGACCCGATACCTTCGCACAGGTAATTGGTCAGATACACGTGACCGATCCTTTGCGTGCGGCTTTACGGGCCAACCGCGTCACGCATGCCTACCTGTTTTCGGGGCCGCGCGGATGCGGAAAAACGACGTCCGCACGCATTTTAGCGCGCTGCCTCAACTGTGCAGACGGCCCGACGGACACCCCGTGCGGGCAGTGTGACTCGTGCCGTGAACTTGCCACGGGTGGCCCGGGTTCTTTGGATGTTGTTGAAATTGATGCAGCATCACATGGTGGTGTCGACGATGCGCGTGATCTTCGGGAACGTGCCACATTTGCACCGGTGCGTGACCGTTACAAGATTTTCATCATTGATGAAGCCCATATGGTCACCTCCCAGGGCTTTAACGCGCTGCTGAAGTTGGTGGAAGAGCCACCTGAGCACGTGAAATTTGTTTTTGCCACAACCGAGCCGGAACGTGTCCTTGGCACGATTCGTTCGCGGACTCACCATTACCCGTTCCGACTCGTTCCCCCCGACGTCTTAGGTCCTTACCTTACGCAGCTGTGTAAAGAGGAACATGTCGCCGTCGATGACGGGGTAATTCCAATGGTGATGCGCGCTGGTGGCGGATCCGTGCGGGACACATTATCTGTCCTTGATCAGCTCATGGCTGGTGCGATAGATATGCACGTGCCCTATGACACGGCAGTTGCACTTTTGGGCTATACAGACCAGGCGCTTCTTGATCAAAGTGTTGATGCGCTTGCTGGCGGAGATGGAGCTGCGGCATACCGAGTCGTTGAACGAATGGTGGATTCGGGCCACGACCCCAGGCGTTTTGCTGAAGATCTTCTGCAGCGTTTGCGTGATCTGCTCATTATCGCCGTGGCGGGTGACGGGGCGCGGGAGGTGCTCGCAGGAACACCCTCCGACCAGGTTGAACGCATGTTCGTCCAGGCACGCAATTGGGGTCCACGCCAGCTGTCGCGTGCGGCAGATCTGGTTGACGAGGCGTTACGTGCTATGACGGGGGCGACATCACCGAGGCTCCAACTGGAGTTACTTATTGGCCGCATCCTTGTGCCTGCCGAGGCTTGGGCGCAGGGCAGCGCTGTTGGTGGCACTCAGGTGCCGGTGCCTGGCGCAGTGGGTCTACCAGGTGGTGGTGCACCCGTGGAGCAAGCTTCGCCTGTTGCCACAGGTTTTGGTGCGCGGCAGGCGCGCGAAGAACTTGCGCGGCGCCGACAAGCCCAACGAACCTCCCCCACACGCCAGGACCCTACGGCACCTACCTCAGCCCAATCGGTACCCGCGCATCCTTCACCACCTGTCGACCAGGCAGCATCCACGCTTCCTTCACCACCCCCAATTCAGGCGCCTTCTGCTGCGGCTTCGCCACTAACGGCTCCCGCAGCGGCCCCCGAGGTTGTGGCACCTGCGGCTGTGTCTGATTCTGCCCAAGATGCAGGGCAAATGGTAGGCACGCATCAAGTTTTTACCGAGGCAGAAATACCTGCGACGCCGGCCAAAGAGCCAGAACCTCCCCTTGTAACTGCTGAACAGCAGCCCTTGCCTCAGAAAACAGCCCAGGGTCGTGATGCTGACATCTTGCGGAGCCGGTGGGCTGAAGTCGTTGATTCGATCGCTAATACCAGTCGAGTCGTATGGTCGATGCTGCATCAAAATGGCCAGCTCGGCGCTGTTGATGCCCAGGTAGCTGTGATCCTGTTACCGACACCAGGCCATGTTGCTCACTTTACGTCTGGTGGTCGCAGTGACATCGTTGCACGTGCAATCCATGAGGTTACCGGTCTTCAACTGCAGGTGCGAGCTGAAGTGGGACAATCGGGCGGTGGCCGCCCCTTGACGGATGCGCGCGCGACGCACGCCCCCTGGCCCGAACCGTCCCACGGCGGTGAGCCTCACCCTTTTGATGAAGGCGGCCACGCCGCACAGGAGCCGCAATCAGAAGGTCTACCAGATTCGTCGCACCGCCTCGTCACTGAGGCTGACGAGGCAGCCGTGAGCGGCTTCGCAGCACAGGACACGCTGGGCGCAGCACAGGTACCAACCCAACCGCGTGGGGATGGGAATGTTGACCAACCGCATGAGGATGGGCGCACTGACCAGCCACGTGGCGACGCGCATATTGACCAAGAACAGACCGGATGGCCTGAAGCTGCTCCCATCCCGGAAGGTCATATACCAGCGCATCCGGGCTACGCACCTAGCGGCGACCAGGGCGACTGGCCGACACTGCCTCGTCTTGGGCACGAAGGACCAGCGTCAAACCACGCAGAAGAACCCCGGATACCTGAACCGTCGCGCCTAGCCGACCCCGATCGACTCCGCGAAACGGCACGCATCGGCGAACCGATAAGCAATGTGCGCGAAGAATTGACGCAGGTACCAGATACTGCGCCCACCAACCTCGCCACGCCGCAGGTCGATCGTCACTACCTGCCAGGGGATCCGGCAGCGGAATGGGGCCGTCTTCCTGTAAAAAATGGGCGGATCAATGAGGCAGGGGCCAACGCTCACGGTCCCCTCTCAGATACCGTCGGTGGCCACAATGACACGCCACGTGACGTGTCGGCTGCATCGCCGGTAGTGCCACGAGACGGGACTATTGCATCGCAGAAAGCTCCTCATGACCAGACCTCCGCATTGCCGGTGGCGCCACATGACCAGGCCTCGGTGCCTCCGATGGTGACACACCTAGAGGAACCTGCCGTTTGGGACGAGGTGGCGCCGGACGACCCGGGCGAAAGTTGGACTTCAGCGTCGCCACAAGACCAAAGTGGCGCATGGCCTGCGATGTCGCAGCCTGCCGCGATGGAAGTCGACAGTAAGCGTGACGCGACGGTCCAGGCAGATGAAACTGCGCCGTATGCGACAGTTACGCATATCTCTGCAGCTGATGACGACTCGGCGAGTATGGACGACGAAGACGCAGAAAACTCAGGTATGGTCGGCGTCGGCGCTGTACTTGAAATCCTTGGCGGCACCATTATCGAAACCCAACCCACCCAAGGAGGCTTCTAAGAGTGTACGAAGGTGCCTTACAAAACCTCGTTGACGAACTAGGACAACTTCCAGGCGTTGGGCCAAAATCTGCGCAACGTATGGCACTGCATCTCCTTGACGCTGAACCCGACGACGTCAACCGCCTTGTCGAGGCGATCACTGCCGTTCGCCACCGCGTAAAACACTGCGTTACCTGCGGCAATCTCACAGAAAGTGACGAGTGCACGATCTGTCGAGACCCAAGGAGGGACGCCTCGGCAATCTGTGTAGTGCAGGAAGCAAAAGATATCCACGCCATCGAATCTGCCCGCGTTTTTCGTGGACGCTACCACGTGCTGGGCGGCGCCATTGACCCTATACGCGGCATAGGACCCGAACAGCTGCGCATCCGTCAGCTGCTTGTGCGACTGCAGGACGGTCAGGTCACCGAAGTGATCCTGGCCACCAACCCCAATATCGAAGGAGAAGCCACCGCTTCATATCTTGCGCGCACGCTGTCCACTATCGGGGTCGAGACAACGCGCCTGGCTATGGGACTACCTGTGGGTGGCGACTTGGAGTATGCCGATGCCCTCACCCTTGGTAGGGCACTCGAAGGTCGACGACAACTCGTGTGACGTAGAGCCAAGAAAGCTGCAGCTTTCACAGGGCCTTCACAGGTAGTGCATGTACTTAGTGGCGTCAAACATGGAAGAATCACCTATGTGACACCACCACATGAATCCACATTTGTGCGCCCCGATGGTACCCCTGCCCGTATTCTCGTTGTTGACGACGAGTCGATGCTTGCGGACTTACTGGCTGCGGCACTGCGCCACCAAGGGTGGGATACCCACACTGCTTCGAATGGGTGGGAAGCCCTTGATGAAGCTGATGCCTTCGACCCTGACGTTGTAGTCCTTGACATTCAGATGCCAGGACTTGACGGAATGGCCACCCTGGAGCGTCTGCGTAAAAAGAAGGCACACCTGCCGGTTCTCTTCCTGACGGCGCGTGATGCCGTGGCTGACCGAGTGGCGGGGCTGCGCGCAGGTGCTGACGACTATGTCACCAAACCTTTTGACCTTGACGAGGTGACTGCACGTATTGACGCACTATTACGCCGTGCGGGGATGGCGACGAATACCGTGAGCCATGTGCTGACGGTCGGTGACCTCGTCCTTGACGAGGATTCACACGATGTCACTCGCGCCGGTGAAGCCATCGTGTTGACCAACACCGAATTTGAGGTGCTGCGCTACCTGATGGAAAACCCCAATGTTGTGCTCTCAAAGTCGCAGATCCTTGACCGCGTGTGGTCCTATGATTTTGGCGGACAAGCAAATGTGGTCGAGCTTTATATCTCGTACCTGCGCAAGAAGATTGAGGCAGATCGGCCAGCGATGATTCACACCGTTCGTGGCGCAGGGTATATTTTGCGGCCTGCGGCAGAAAAGTAATGGTCCAGCGCACGCCTTCGCTTGCGTCCTGCCAACATGTGCCCGTCATAGCAACAGATGAAAGGTGCCCTTGTGCCTGAGCCCAAAAATCGCCGCCGATGGACGCTGTCGGCGCGCTTATCCCTTTTTGTGGCGTTGATCGTCGCAACGGCACTGGCATTGATGGCGGCTGCGGCCACGGTTGCAATGGTGACGTGGATGATGCGCGAGGTTGATAGCAGTTTAGCTGAGCAGCTTCACCGTACTACTGAGCAGGTCGCACGTGGGGTGAGTGACCCGCTACAACAAGAAGTCAGTGAATACACGCAAGATGCGACGCTGCCCACCGACGATACCCAGTCTGAGGAGACCGCTGATAGCGACGGCCCGCCTCGTCCTCCCCACGGTCTGGAAGGTCCTGGGTCGAATGAAGGACAACTGCAGGTTGTTTCAAAAAATGGGCAAGTGAGTGCAGGTATTGTCTGGGGATTTGAAGTGGTATCTCTGGACGATGAGCAGGTGGAGAAGCTGACAGATATTAAGGCAGGGAAGCACCCTGTTACCGTCTCTATTGGCCAGTACGGACGCTTTCGTGTGCTGGCGGAACATGCAAGTGACGGCTCATTCATTGTGGTTGGTCAGTCGTTGAAACAAGTTGATGGCATTGCCCGGACCCTCTTGGCTGTCGAAGCAGGTGTGGCGCTGGTCATTATTGCGGCTGCGGCCTTTATTGGGCGCCGTTGGGTGAAACGGGAAATGAAGCCCCTGGGGGATGTCGCTGAGACTGCGCGTGAAATTAGTGACCTTGATTTGCAATCGACGGCGCAGATTGCGCCATTTGAACGAGTGTCGCATAAGGCATCCGAGGGTACTGAGGTAGGGGACGTCAGCCGAGCACTCAACGCGATGATTGACAACGTTGAAGGGGCCCTGCAGGCGCGCGCCGAATCAGAGCAACGGCTCCGCCAATTCGTTGCCGATGCCTCCCACGAATTGCGTACCCCTTTGGCGTCCATTGCGGGCTATACGCAGCTTTTGCAACGTGACTCAATTGATGCGCCGACCGCGCTGGCACGTATTGCCTCTGAGTCGTCGAGGATGTCGGGCCTCGTCGAAGACCTGTTATTGCTGGCCCGCTTGGACGCTGGTCGGGAACTTGCTGAAGACGCCATTGACGTAGTGCCGCTTGTGGTGGATGCCGTGATGGACGCACACGCAGCTGGTCCTGATCATCAGTGGATCCTTGATGTACCTGACGGGGAAGCGGCCACGCAGTGTATCGTGCGTGGAGACGAAGCTGCGCTGCGACAGGTGTTGGCGAATCTGGTCAACAATGCTCGGGTGCACACGGCTTCTGGTACGGCGGTCCGTGTGGGTGTACGCCTTGAGGCAGTGCGCGACAGTGATGTGGAGATTACGCAGAGCGGGCAGAGGCAGTGGCGAGCTGGCGTTGGACCGTCGGGTTCTGTGGTGCTTTCGGTGAGTGATGACGGCGAAGGCATCAGCGAGGAGTTACGCACCACCGTGTTTGATCGTTTTGTTCGCGGGGATACTTCGCGTACACGGGCAAATGGGAAAGGCTCATCTGGCCTTGGGCTCTCCATCGTTTCGTCGATTGCCGAGGCAATGGGCGGGCGTGTGGAAATGCGGACTGTATGTGCAGGCGAATTGAAGGAGCATCCCCAGGCACATGGCACGACATTTGAGGTGTATTTGCCGCGATAAATAATGCTCTTTTGCTGCTGTAAGTGGGATTCTCGGGTAGCGGTGTCGATTGTCGAGCAAAGGGTATTTAGTGGGGGCCTTGATGGCGAGGTGAGCTTCGCGTAGCAGTATCTTCATGGATAACTTGCCAGTAGGTGGCAATTTGTTTGCTTTTGACGGGTTTGAGAATAAAAAGAATGAAGAAGTGTCACGAGGTGCTGTATTTTCCGCCTTGCTGCAAGGGAGGTAGGTCAAAGGCGAAGGTAGTGAGGGCGGCATACTTCATTCGTCCAAATAGTGGAATTAATTAAAGTTAACGAAATTAGTTACCGGTTGGTAGGTGATTTGCGTCGTAGTATTCGGCAGGTTTTCAGCAAATATGCTTCCGGGGCTGTGTGGTTAACTTGACAGGAATGCAAGGCATAAAGCCAGGTGTCAGCCATGACTTGCGCAACAGTCCATCAAAACCCAGATAGATATGTCTTGAAATCGCTATGATTAAAACTGCTTGAACATAAGTAAATAAGTCAGCTTGTGGCAAATGCTTAGGTTTTGGCAAATAGCGTAAGTTAGATACTGGCCATCAGGTAAGTTTTGATGCTTGTCTGCAAGGAGGGATAATGCGTCCATTAGAACTTGGGCGCCGAAAGGGTGTCGTGGTGCGACATCGCTCGCTCGTTGCCCTGCTTTTACTTGCAGGTATATCAGGAAGTCTCGTCATGCCACTTCAGGCAGTGGCAAATGACGTAAGCCCTGAGCCTGTAGACGAGCCTATTGTTACGATAAACCAGCCGTCAGATGTACTGTCACAGGTGTCACCAGATGTTGAGGCATCGTCCACTGCCGACGATATGCAAGTAGTGGGCGTCGGTGATGACACTACTGCGGAAACTGCGCAGGAAATGGAAGCTGCCATCGCAGAAAATGCCCCGGAGATGACATCTTCCATGTCAACAGCTGACAGTGCCGAGACTCTTGCTCCTGAGACGGGAGGAACCACCTTTCGTTCAATGTCGGCGATGAACCTACGCAGCTCTGACGCGCTGAGCTGTGAAGACAATACGATGTATGGCTTAACGGCAAGCGGCAACATGAGGCGTCTGTCCATAGATCCTAACACCGGACAAGTAGGCGCTACCAGTGCGGATGTCTTTAGTTTTAATATCGATGCAATTGCAGAGGCTAGAACATCTTTCAATGGGCTTGCCATTGGAAATAACGGACAGCTTGCCTATGCCCTCACGCGGCGTCCACCCCTACCCGCAGGCTCAAATATTGCGCCCGAGCGTGCGCTACAGCTCTACATGTGGACATCAAGCACTAATCGTGTAGAACGACTGTGGGGAGCGTTTGATATTGGTAACTACGGTTCGAAAATACCGAATGCCTACCAAATTGTTGGTGGCGCAACAAATCCAGTGAAAGCGTCCCCGTACTATTTTGGTGGATTCTATGCTGAAGCAGGCAAGGAATACTTTGAACTCTTCCGTGTTGACACCGTGAACTTGAAGCGAATCGGCATTGTCGAAATCGGGCCAGTTAAATACGGCGCCGATGGGAAACGCCAAGGTCTAAACGGCGACATAGCCATGAACGCCCACGGTGACCTCTTTATCCTTTGGAATAATGGCAAAGGTGGCGACCAAGGTGTCGTTCCCGTTGCGGCGGCAGACTTAAATGCGGCTAATGGCAATGCCGTTATTCCTAGTGGTGAGTCACGCACCGAGAGAACTGAAGACCCTACGACTGACATCTATAACGGCATTGCCTTGGACTCTCGTGGTCGCGTGTACGTGCAAAACACGAGTAGCGCAACCAATCGATCCGTTATCAAAGCACTTGATCCGTTCACATATGAGCCGATTGCAAGAAGTTCAATCATTGATGAATATGTGGCAGCTCCGGGAGGCCTGTATAAGTCGGGAGATTTGGCATCCTGTGCTTCGCCGGTGACCATTGAGGTGAAGAAAAATATTGTTGGACGCGCTTTGCCGAGCGATCATTTCCAATATGGTATTAGTTTAGGTAACAAGAAACTGGCTACAGCAACCAGTGGAAATATCACAGGTATTCAACCGCAGGTAGCTGGTCCGCAGATCGTACTTTCAGGAACGACATATACCATCTGGGAAGCGGCGAACGATAGCAATACCAACATTAACGAGTACAAGTCCACGCTGACATGCGTGGTCCAAGACGGGACTAATACACCTGTAGAAACGATACGGCAGACACCGACACGCCATACATTGACTGTGCCATATGTCCGTCCCGGAACTGCCATCACCTGTACTTTCACTAATGAGCCTGCACTTGGGTCATTACGGTGGAATAAAGTGGAATCTGGAACAAATACACTGTTGCCCGGCAGTCAATGGCGTCTAAAAGACCAAAGCAATCCTTCCGCCGTCTACAGTGTCTCTGACAATGGAACTAATGATTCCGACCCTGCAGTTGGCAAGATCTTCGTTGAAGGCAAAATACCCCCAGGTACCTACACATTAGAAGAGATACAGGCCCCAGTGGGTTATGTTGCTGCACCAGAAAAGACGGGCATTGTCGTCACGCGCTCGTCGTATCACAACCCCATCAACCTAGGATCATTACCGAACCGTAAGATTAAAGCATCCGTTACCTGGAGGAAGGTCGGCGAAGCAAATGACGCATTAGCAGGGTCAATATGGACCTTCACGCCGACGAATCCTTCTGGGCCAGCACTTACCATCATGGACTGTACCCAAGCGCCCTGTGCGTCAACAGGATACGACACCGATGCGCGGCCCGGACATTTCACACTAGTCGACGTCATATTCGGCAGGTACACCCTGAGTGAACATACAGCCCCAACAGGGTACCTGCGTGATACGGCCATTCGAGACGTCAATGTGATGACCGATGGACAAACTATCGCATTGGGCAATATTCGCAACCTGAAAGCTGAAGGTGCCGTCACATGGCGAAAGACCGACAATCAAACGCCTGCTAATCTTCTCGGCGGCTCGGCATGGACCATCACACCTACGCAGCCGACAGGTACCGCGATCACCGTTGAAGATTGTATTGCTGCTCCCTGTAACGCAGCACTAAGGGACACCGACCCCACCAAGGGCGTCATACATGTGCGGGCACTGCCATTCGGCCGCTACACACTGGTCGAAGCGCGACCGCCCATTGGCTACAGTCTGTCATCCGAAACGAAAACCTTCGTCATTGATAGCCGCGACATCACAGTGAACGTAGGAAATATCGTTAACCATCCACGACAAGGAGTATCCATCCCTTTGACCGGCGGAATGGGTGCCGACTACTTCCTTGTCGCAGGTGCAGGCATAACTGCGCTGGCACTGCTGGTCGGGCATTGCGGAAGGAGGCGGATAACTTCCTGAGTAACTCAGGTTGACCTCAGATTCAATCCGTCTCTCACACGGGAATATAAAGGACAAGTACTGTAGCGTAACGCTGCATCTGAAAAGAAAGAGTGATCACATATGACCACCGTCACTCGCACACGCGCTGGGCGTCTGCTCGCCACCGCTGGTGCGCTTGCACTGGGTCTCACCACCGTCTTCGGGGGTGCTGCACTTGCGGTTGATCCGCACTACGGCGACATCAAGGTCAATGAACGAGGCACGATCCACGTTCACAAACACGAGCACCAGCCAGACGGCGCAAGTGCTACCTCAACACCAAAGGGTCCAGATAGCCTCACAACGGCAGGCGTTGATGGCGTAACATTTACTGCCTACAAGGTTAATGTCGACCTCACTACTGCCGCTGGGTGGGATAGCTTGGCTAAAGTTGCCAACAAGATTCCACTAGATGCATGTACATCCGGTAACCTCGGCCAGCAGGTGAACGCCACGCTGACCCCCGTTGGTACTCCTCAAGTCACGGCTGGTGGTGGTGAGGCGACTTTCTCTAATCTGGAGGTTGCCGCTTACCTGATCTGCGAAACGGCCACTCCTAATCATGTTGTGGATAAAGCAGCCCCCTTCGTCGTCACCATCCCATTCCCCGACACCATTTCCTCCGGTGGTAAATGGTTGTATGACGTACATGTCTACCCCAAGAACGCAGTGCAGACTGCGCCAACCAAAGCCGTTGAAGCGCCGGATGGTTTTGGTCTGGGGGCAAAAGTACAGTTCCCCGTGACCGCACTTTTGCCAAAACTCGCCGACAATTCGTACTACAAGTATTACTGGGTTCGTGACGTTCTGGACTCTCGCTTCAGCGAGGTGGCAGTCGAGTCAGTCAAGATTGGCGACGATGTACTGGTGCTCAACACTGACTACACAGTGACAGCTCAAAATAACGAACGGATCGTGAAGCTTACCGCTGCGGGTCTCATTAAAGCAAAGAACGGCAAGGGTAAGAACCTTGTGACGGTTTTCTCTGGTAAAGTCACTGGCGCGGTCGCTGAAGGCAAGATTCAAAACGGAGCGAGCATTGCCTCGGATACAAAACTCCTCGATACGCCACCGAATCCCGACACTCCACCGAACCCGGAAGAACCCCCAACAACTCCGCCGTATATCCCTACCAACAAGGTGGTCACCGCTTGGGGCGACGTCAAAGTGAAGAAGGTTGACGCGCACGATAACACCACAGGTCTGAATGGTGCACAATTCAAGGTGTACCTTGGGAAGCAAGAATTTGAGAATTGCACCAAGGAAAAGCACGCAGATAAAACCGACCCGGTCCAGGTGCTCGTTGGCAACCAGGTTGTTGACACTTTCACCTCAGTTAATGGCGTTGTCACCATCCCAGGTCTCTTCATCGACTCTGGTGTAGCCACTGGCACCGCCGACGCGGAGCCGCAGCACAATACCCGTTGCTACGTCCTTGAAGAAATTGCAGCCCCAACGGGGTACACGTTGCCTCAAGGCGACAATGCGCGTACGGCCCTGACGGTGAAGGTTGGCACCACGGATATTGCCATTGCACCGGATGCTCAAGTGACAAACACTAAGCAGTCGGTTCCAGCACTACCAATGACCGGTGCGAATGGGCAACTGCTCATGATGATCGCAGGCAGCGCTCTTGTGCTGTTCGCAATCGGCTCCGCCATGGTCACGCGACGTCGAGTCCATCGCAGCTAAATAGGCACGGGGGCAGATGTTCTTGGAACGTCTGCCCCTTGGTAAAGGGCCTGCATCAAAAGGTGTTTTCTGCACCGGAGATCCAACTGGAAGCCACATAAAATGGCGGATTTTTAAGGACTTTTGTTCTGAAAATCCGCCATTTTGGGTTTTGATACAGCCTTAATCGTCCAAAAGGGCCGAATATCTGGAAGAATCTGGCCAACATTGCGAAATATCACGACAACGAGAGTATTCGACTCAGGGGTGTTTTGGATTTGCTGTGCGTGTTGCCATGAGGTATCTGCGACGGTCTTCGACGAATGGGATGCTCCACCGCCGAATGTTGGGGACATGTCGTGTTAAGGGCATTGCGCAAAGATATCCGTGTGAAGTGTGCGTCATGTGCAAGAGGCATAGATATCAATACAGTATCCTGTTAGGATTACCTATGAAGTATCATGCTCATTTCTTTGAGGCGTTAGCGTTCATTGACTATTGAGTGAATCCCTGTTAGTGCACATATAGCGGCTTCTACGCCCGGCGAAAGAGGACTCCATGACTCCCAACGTCTTGTCTGGCCCCCTAAATTTGAGAAAGGGGGTTCTTGGTGTCCTCATCGCGGCCCTGTGTTTTGCTTTGGTCTTCATCGGGGCACGTCCAACCCTGGCTGACAATAATCCTAATATTGTGGTGAATAACGCGACCCTGGTAAAAACAGACGCCACCGGTTCCGGTGCTGTCGACGACCAGCTTTATGAATGGAATGTCGCGAAACTCGCATTTGACTGGAACGCGAGCAACGTTGCACCTATTACCAGCGGGATGTCGTTCAGCATTATTCTTCCTGACGCCTTCGATATTCGAGAAATCGGGCGTCAAGATGCGATGGTCGTTCCCGCGCCCAATGGTGTCTCCCATAACGTCGGTACCTGCGTGTCCGAACAGAAACAAATGGTGTGCACATTCAACGAAACTGCGGCTCAACTCTATGACAGTGGCTTTAGAGCCTTTCAAGGAAACGCTACAGTCCTACTGACCGCGATCGCTGCCACAACAACCTCAACGGTGCCTTTCAACCTCAACGGCGTTGTGACACAGGTACGTCTACCTGGTGGGCAACCGATTAGGCCCGAACCCTATGTTGGGTGGGAATTCGAAAAATGGGCCGAGCAGCTCACCCAGGGTGCGCGTACTGGTCAGTGGTCAATCGTGTGGGGTACGGATTATCTTGCACATTCCATACCTAGCGGAACCTTTATTGCTGACGGACATACACGCTCAACTCTCACTATTAAAGATGCGCTGGGGCCAGGCCAAACCTACGATGCGTCACGCCCATGGGATGCAACACTTATCCTCGGCAAGAGCGCTGCATCGCCTGCTCAATGGATCGTGCTCAGGGGTATCAACAACGTCTACAACTCGCCCGGCGAGAACTGGAGTCTTCAAATGACTCCGTCAGCCGACGGTACCAACGTTGATATCATCATCACCGGTGCCTTCCCTCCAAGCACCAATATGGTGGTTCGCGTGCCAGTTAAATTTGATACGCCAGTGCGCCCAGGCATCATCTACAGCAATACGGCTTCCGTGGTCGGTATTGATCAACAGATCACCCGTACCACCTTCTACACTGAAGCAGTGACGATCACCGTCCGTATGGAACGGGGCTTCGGTACATTCAATGTGGCCAAACTTGTTGATGGTAATGGGGCGTCATTGCTTCAAGATGGCACAACCTTCGACCTCGGTGTCGTATTCACCCTTCCACAGCATTTCACGCAATTCACGCCACAGTGGACACCACCGGCTGGTTTCGCAATGGATACGGATGGGGTGACAGGTCGAGGTGTAATGAAAATATCCCCTGGTAAAACTGCTTACTTCGACCCGATCGTTACGCTTCCTGTTGGAACCCGTGTTGCTGTAACGGAAGACCCGACTACGGTGTCACCCGCACCAAGCGGTACTGTCCAATGGGGAACACCTGAGATTGACAAAGTCAACTTCACCATTGGTGATCAACAGGTGACGACAGTAAATATCAAAAACACCGCTACAAAAGTCGCTGCTGTTTCCATCGGTGACTACGTCTGGGAAGACGTTAATGACGATGGTGTGCAAGATGCATCCGACCGCCCCATTAAGGACGTTACGCTCACCGTTTCGCGCAGCGATGGTAACACTGTCAATAATGCGGATGGAACGCCTCGACAAGACACCACAGAGACTACCAATGACCAGGGCAACTACCTGTTTTCTGGCCTGCAAATCCTGCCGCAGGGTGTGGACTACGTGGTCACCGTGACCCCGCCTGCGGGGATGCGTCCAGCGAAGGAAACCGCTGGTGCTGACACTGCCACGGACTCTTCGGCTGTTGCTGGCCATGCGACCGCATCGCCGCTTTTGACTGACGGTGCACAGGATCTCACCCTCGACTTCGGCTACGTACGTCACGCACCAAGTATTCAGGTCGAAAAGTACTCTGACGCGCTCGCCACAGGTGATGCCGACACGGCAGACGACGCAGTGGAACTCAAAGTCGACGAATCTAAGACCGTGACCTTTGAGGTCACCAATAATGGCAACGAAGATCTGCGGGAACTCACTTTCCGCGACGATACCGGTGACGGACCGAGCCTGACGAATCTGCGCTGCACCCTAGGAAGCACAGTTGTCACCGCCGCGAACGGTGTCGTTACTTTCGACCCCAATACGGTGCTGCCGGTTGGGCAAAGCTACACATGTACAGCTACCTTGCCCGGCATGCCAGCCAATAAGTCCCACGCTGACCAGGCTACGGTCACAGGTAAGGGCGTAGGTTCAGGCACGGTAGTAACCGACGACGACCCGTGGCATTCACGTACCCCAGGCTCTGTCACAGTGGGTGACTACGTATGGGAAGACGTCAACCGTGATGGCATCCAAGACGGCACCGATCGACCCATCGAAGGTGTTGTGCTCACGCTGACCAATTCAGCGGGCGCACAGGTAACGGACGTCAGGGGCAATCTTGTCGGACCTGCTACGACCGACGCCACAGGTAGGTACCTCTTCGAAAACCTGCCAACCTTTGGCCCGGACGACCACTACAAGGTGACGGTGACTGCTCCTGCTGGTTTCGTTGCCACCCAAGATGGGCAAGGAACCACCGCCACTGATTCTTCAGCTCAGGCGGGCTTTGCGACAACCACGGGCCTGGTTACTCATGGCGAAAAGGACCTCACGTTGGACTTCGGCTATGTGCGCGCGCAAGTTGCCGTAGGTGACTACGTGTGGGAAGACGTCAATGATGACGGTTTGCAGGACGCAACTGATCGCCCCATCAAAGACGTTACCCTCACCATTTCACGCACTGACGGAGCCACAGTGAAAAACGCTGATGGCACCAATGCTACGACAACAACGACCACTGGTACTGACGGTAAATACCTGTTCGCAGGCCTGGAGGTGCTGCCAGCCGGCACCCATTACGTTGTCACTGTGACCGCACCTGCTGGCTTTATTCCTGCGAAGGAAAATGCTGGCGCTGACGCGGCGAAGGATTCATCAGCTCAAGCTGGACGGGCCGAATCGAAGGATTTGATCGCCAACGGGGATGAAGATCTCACGTTGGACTTCGGGTACATCAAGGCTGCTCCTAGCATCTTGGTGGAGAAGTATTCCGATACCCTTGCCGTTGGTGATGCTGATACTGCTGATGCTGCGGTTCAACTTAAGGTTGAAGAATCTAAGACCGTTACCTTCGATGTGACCAATAATGGCAATGAAAGTCTGAAGGAACTTACTTTCTCAGATGCAACCACCACCGGTCCGACCCTTGCCGACCTCAAGTGCACACTGAAAGGCAACGAAGTTACCGCAACCAACGGCGTGGTCACCTTCGATGCTGCGACTGTCCTTGCAGTGGGAGAAAGCTATACGTGTACCGCCACACTCCAAGGTATGGCTGCAAATACTGTGCATGCTGATACTGTGACTGTTGGTGGTAAGGGTGTTGCTTCTGGCAAGCCTGTCACTGATGATGATCCATGGCATGCGAAGACTCCGGGTTCAGTTACCGTGGGTGACTACGTGTGGGAAGATCTTGACCGCGATGGCGTGCAAGATGATGGCGAGCCCGGTATTAAGGGTGTGACGTTGAGGATAGTTGGCCCTGGTGGTCAGCCTGTTACCGACGTCAAAGGTAACGCTGTAGGGCCGGTCTCCACTGATGATGATGGCAAGTATGTCTTCGCTCATCTGCCCATTTTGGGTGCGGGCGAGTCGTATACGGTTTCCGTCGTTGCTCCGCAAGGTTTCATTCCCACAACTGATACTCAAGGTGGTGACACTGCGAAGGATTCGTCGGCTGAGGCTGGTACGGTTGCTTCGACTGGTTTGAACCAACATGGTGACGAGGACCTTACCCTTGACTTCGGTTATGTGCGTCCACGTGTTTCGGTGGGTGACTATGTGTGGGAAGACCGTGACCGTGATGGTGTGCAGGATGATGACGAGCCTGGTATTAAGGGCGTGACGCTGACGATCGTTGGTCCTAATGATCAGGAGGTGCGCGATATTGCTGGGCAGCTTGTCGGTCCAACCACCACGGATGCCAATGGTAAGTACACCTTCGCTAATCTGCCGGTGTTGCCTGCTGGACAGCACTACACCGTGAACGTGACTGCTCCTGAGGGCTTCATTGCTACCACGGATGCTCAAGGCGGCGACACTGCGAAGGATTCCTCCGCCCAGGCTGGCAAGGCTGAGTCCACCGACCTGACCACTGACGGTGGCGAAGACCCAACGTTGGACTTCGGGTACATTCGTCCCAAGGTCAAAGTCGGCGACTACGTGTGGGAAGACACCAACAAGAATGGACGCCAAGATCCAGGCGAACCGGGTATCAAAGATGTCACGCTGAGCATCACTGACGTTGACGGTAACCTGATCAAGGATGTTGACGGCAATCCGGTGAACCCGGTGAAGACCGACGGCAATGGCTACTACGAGTTCCCGAACCTGGTGCCAGGCAAGTACAAGGTGACGGTGACGCCACCTGCGGGCTACGATGCGACGACACCCAAGCAAGGTGACGCCGCTGGGGATTCGTCAAGTGGATTTGAGGTCTCACGCGACCTTACCAACGACGGCGACGAAGACCTTACCCTCGACTTCGGCTACGTCAAGAAGGCACCATCGAAGGTCGCTAAGACCGGTACCGACGGTGTCACAATCGCAGGCTTTGGTATCGTGCTTCTCCTTGCTGGCGGAGCCACCATCGCCATCCGCCGACGCCTGAGCGCGTGACTATAGCGCCTGACCTCAGCGTCAAGTAACGGACAAGCCGCCCGCGGACAATCTCCGCGGGCGGCTTCGTGTCTACGTCACATCTTCAAATGCACACAATCGAGGGCGATTTCAGTGCCCGCAGCTAATATCACAAGCATTCCAGCTCGTACACAATTCATGCTGCACGCACTGGCTAGGTGGACTGTAATCGTGGCTGGGGGATCACCCCCTCAGCACACGAGGTGCCAGCGATCAGGCTACCGCTGCAACGGGGCCGGTGAGTAACCCCTCAGCGCACGAGGGGCAAACGATCAGCACGCGGGTGCCAGCGATCGCCGCACCGAGGACCAGTGATCAGCACGCGGGGAACACTGATTAGGCTGCCAGTACAACGGAGGCTGGGCGATGGAAGCGTCCTGCCACGGCCTCGGCGAAGGACGCAAGTTGTGAGCGTAGTGCCGCAAAAGCAGGTACGACATCGGCAGGGCTACCAAAGACAAAGAAGGTTTGCCCCAGGTAGTTCACCACGAAGAGCGACGTATTAGCAGTCAGACTTGCTAGCCATAACGGCAGGCCGACAGCAACCAGTGCCTGTATAGAAAGGTAGGACAGCATCATGACGCTTGATGCCATCACAGCGTATTTCAGGCCGGTGGACAACATCTTGCCTTGAGTTGCAAATACCTTCCGGTTCAGCAGGTAGTTCATCGTGCACGACGACACACGCGCAACCACAACGGGGAGGAACAGGCCGCCAACAGTAGCGTTCAGTCCAAGCAGGAGAGCGTAGTCCAGTCCGGTCGATGACAGTGACGAGGCGACGTACCGCAACGGTTGAGCGAAGCGTGTCACCAGAGCTATCAGCGTCGAGCGGACTGTGTTACGGGCTGCAGTGTTCTCCATGCCCATAACTATTGCGGCCACGGTTGTGGTGCCCTTATGCCAATGCTGTGCGTTAGCTGTGGAAGCTGAATATGAGGTGAAAAGGTCTATCCGTTGTCTTATGAGATATGCGTAGCGGTCACCGTGCGTAGTGGTCAGCGTGTGTGACCGTCAGCGTGCGTGACCGTTGGTGTGCGGGGTGTGCCGAGGCAATGTGACGGTTGCGGGGTAGGTGCCGGTGGGGTAGGGATGGCGGGAAATGCTGGAAAGCTGCCTGCCGTTGGGTATCACGCGCGATGTAATACGACAGCGACCTCCGCGTGGGAGGTATGAGGAAACATATCGAATAGGCGTGCCTGCGTTGCGCGATAGGCAGGCATTGCCTCTAAATCCTGCGCCAACGTCAAGGGGTTGCACGAAGAGTAGACCAGGCGAGGCACGGAGCTTTCGTTAATCCAGTTGGCAAGGTCACTTCCAATGCCGCGTCGCGGGGGATTAACGACCACGACATCGGGCTGGGCGAGGGCATCACGTGTGCGAGCCCACTCGGTAGCATCGGCAGCCAAAAAATCAGATCGCTTGCGTCCAATACCAGCGGCCTTGGCTGCTTCGCGTGCCGAGGCAATCGCCTCATGGCTGAGCTCCACGCCCGTGACGTATTCAAAGCCGCGCGCTGCACATGACAGGGCGAAACCGCCTACTCCACAGTACAAATCCCACATACTGTGCGGTGCCTCGCCACTGGGAAGAGCAAGGGCGGCCCATATGCTGACCTGCCGATACAACTCGCCAGCAACATGCGTATTCGTCTGGACAAATGATCGCGGACCCACCAGTAGTTCAACATCGCCCACCGAAAGTGGCACGGTTTTGCGTTTCGTCAGAATTATCTCATCAGGCCCTTCAAGGGTGGCTTCATGTCGAGGGTGAATATTTGCTGAGATGACCCTGGCTGAGGGGATTAACGTACGGATTAGTCCTAGCGCTGCCCGCACATCATTGAGACGCTCCCGACTGCGCAAGACAAATCGCAGCATCAACGCATCGTCGGTGCCAACGTTAATGTGGATATATTTCAATTCGCCACGTTTTTGAGTGATGTCATATGGTTGCAGGCGCAGCGCACGAATAATGCGTTTGAGTGCGGGAATAGCCGAATTAATGGCTGGGTGCTGGATGCGGCAGGTAGGCAGATCAACCCCCGCGCGTTCGTGATCCAGGGTCCCTAAGGTGGGGCGGCGTGGTGTGCCGCCCACAACTAGTTTCGCTTTGGTGCGAAAGGCCGTTTCGCTAGAGGTGGCAGGAGAAAGCCACTCGATTGCCGAGGCGTAGGGAAGTGCCGCTAACGCCTGCCGTGCGGCATCATCCTTCATCTGCACCTGTGTGTCCAGAGGAATATCTAGCCACGTGCACGAGCGGCATTCAGATCGCTCCCAGTGTTCGCAACGCATGGATTGATAGTGGCACAGATCGGGCGGTCTTGGCCATTAGGCCTCGTTGTCGTGGCTGTGTGCCCTAAAGTCAGCATCTTTGTGGTGTTGCGCCGCATGCCGCTATTGCGAGTGTGCGGGCAACCATAAGCGTATTTGCCAGTGTTAGTGCGGGGTGGCGTAAGAGTGGGGGCAGAGGATAAGTGCAGATCAAGTGGCTAACAGCTGAAAAAATTGAGCGTACTTGACTCAACTTTCGGCATTGAAGTTGCGCCTGTGTGGCACGGTGCGTAACATTGAGTCCATCAGACTCAAGTATGAATCGGTCCTCACCCGATTCTTCTCGCTCCGCCTCGTGCGGCGCACAGAAAGGAAACGTTTATGGCACGTGCAGTAGGTATTGACCTGGGTACCACCAACTCCGCAATCGCGGTACTCGAAGGTGGCGAACCCACGATTATCGCCAACGCAGAAGGTTTGCGTACCACCCCCTCAGTCGTGGCATTCTCCAAGACAGGCGAAGTACTCGTTGGCGAAATTGCAAAGCGTCAGGCTGTTACCAACGTTGACCGCACGATTTCTTCAGTCAAACGCCATATCGGCACCGACTGGACCGTCAAAATTGACGACAAAGACTACACCCCTCAGGAAATCTCCGCCCGTATCCTCACCAAACTCAAGCGGGACGCTGAAGAATACCTTGGTGAACCCGTGACCGACGCTGTCATTACCGTTCCCGCATACTTCAACGACGCTCAGCGTCAAGCAACAAAGGACGCCGGTCAAATTGCGGGCCTGAATGTCCAACGTATCGTCAATGAGCCAACCGCTGCGGCACTGGCCTACGGCCTCGAAAAAGGTAAAGAAGACGAACTCATCCTGGTTTTTGATCTCGGTGGCGGCACCTTCGATGTCTCGTTGCTGGAAATCGGTAAGGAAGATGACGGCTTCTCAACCATTCAGGTTCGCGCAACCGCAGGTGACAACCGCCTCGGTGGTGACGACTGGGATCAACGCATTGTTGACTGGCTGATTCAGCAAGTCAAGACTAAGACCGGTGCGGACCTGTCCAAAGATCCTGTCGCCTTGCAGCGCCTAAAGGAAGCCGCAGAGCAGGCCAAAAAGGAACTTTCCAGCGCAACAAGCACGAATATTTCCCTGCAGTACCTGTCAATGACGGCTGATGGCCCCATTCACCTCGATGAATCGCTGACTCGCGCCAAATTCGAAGAAATGACCTCCGACCTCATCGACCGCACCAAAAAGCCTTTCCATGATGTCATCCGTGACTCCGGTATTCAGGTTTCCGACATTGACCATGTCGTCCTGGTTGGCGGATCCACCCGTATGCCCGCAGTGACCGCTGTCGTTAAAGAACTCACCGGTGGCCGTGAACCCAATAAGGGCGTCAACCCCGACGAAGTCGTGGCAATCGGTGCTGCACTGCAGGCTGGTGTCATTAAGGGCGACCGCACAGATGTCCTCCTCATCGACGTCACACCACTGTCCCTGGGTATTGAAACCAAGGGCGGCATCATGACCAAGCTCATCGACCGCAACACCGCGATCCCGACCAAAGCCTCGGAAGTCTTCTCCACCGCGGAAGACGGACAGCCGTCAGTACTGATCCAAGTCTTCCAAGGTGAACGTGAATTCACCCGCGACAACAAGCCGCTGGGTACCTTCGAACTGTCCGGCATTGCGCCAGCTCCGCGTGGTATGCCGCAGATTGAAGTCACCTTCGATATTGACGCCAACGGCATCGTTCATGTCTCCGCAAAAGACCGCGGTACAGGTAAGGAACAATCTGTCACCATCACTGGTGGTTCGGCTCTGCCCAAGGAAGATATCGAACGCATGGTTCGCGAAGCTGAAGAGCACGCAGCCGAAGACAAGAAACGCCGTGAAGACGCAGAAACGCGCAACGGCGCCGAACAAGCAGCGTACTCCATCGAGAAGCTCCTCAAAGATAATGCCGACAAGGTGAGCGAAGATACCCGCGCTACCGTCCAGGCCGACGTCGACGCTGTCAAGGAAGCCCTTAAAGGTGACGACATTGAGGCAGTGAAAGCAGCTGTGGCCAAACTCAATGAGTCCAGCATGAAGGTCGGACAAGAGGTCTACCAGGCCCAGCAGGCTGAAGAAAACACTCAGACACCTGCAGCCGAAGATGAAGTCATTGACGCCGAGGTTGTGGACGAGGACGAAAAGAAGTGAGTCTCGACCACGCCGACTCGTCAACAGACCAGCCGCAGGACCTAAACGGCGCCGCCTCCACGGGCGGCGCCGCCGCGCCCGATGCTGGCGCTCACGGTGCATTTGACGAAACACAAGTAAACCCCAATAGCAGGGAATCTGCCTCGTCCAATACGCACTCCACCGCATGTGAAGACGTTGACGAGGCTACCCACGACGCGCGAGGCGATTACGCACAGGCCGCGCCAGAGGAGTCAGCCCACGCCGTGTCAGACGAAGCAACACAGGCCGAGCCAAGCGACGGTGACATCGACATGAGTGCCTTCGAGGACCAGTTAGGTGATTCAGACCTAGCTGCAGCCTTGGAAAAAATCGCCGAACTCGAAGACCAGGTGGCACGTACACGTGCGTCCCTGTATAACCTCGAACAGGAGTACGCCGGATACGTTCGACGTTCCAAGGAGGCAGCAGGGGCAACGCGTGACAGCGGTAAAACGGATGTCCTTGAAGCCCTTCTGCCGGTCTTAGACGACATACATGCAGCGCGAGAGGCTGGCGACCTTGAAGAAGGTCCCTTCGCTGCAATCGCGACCAAACTTGAAGACACACTCAATGTGCGTTTTGAATTGACACGCTTTGGGTCCGCGGGTGACGACTTCGACCCACAGTGCCACGAAGCGCTCATGGCCAACGTCAACCCTGAGGTTGACCGCCCGGTCATTGCCCAGGTCTTACAGCCGGGATACCGTCGGTCGGACAAGGTTTTGCGGGCCGTAAAAGTACTCGTCGACAACCCGGAGTGAACAACGAAAAGCAACACGCAAAAGGAGGTGACGCGCAATGAGCGGACAAGACTGGTTTGAAAAGGATTTCTACGCGATCCTTGGCGTGAGTAAAGACGCCGACAGCGCACAAATCCGCAAGGCTTACCGCAAACTTGCGCGCACCTGGCACCCCGACAAAAACCCGGGTGATACGCAAGCAGAAGAACGATTCAAAGAAATCGGTGAAGCCTACGCGGTCCTTTCGGACAAAGAGCAGCGCAAACAATACGATGCCATCCGTGCAATGGCAGGTGGTGGAGCGCGATTTGCAGCAGGCCCAGGTGGGGCAAGCGGCGGTTTCGAAGATATCTTCAGCTCAATGTTTGGCCAAGGACGCGCCAATGTGCGCTTCTCGACGTCAGGCAACGCAAGCGGCGCAGGCGGCCCCGGCCTTCATGATATTTTCTCAATGTTCGGTGGTGCGCAGGACTTCGCCGGCGCCTCGTCAAACCCCTTCGGGCAGAGCTACCGCGCAGGCACCTACGGTGGACAGCCCCATTACGGCGCGCATAGTGCCACCCCAGAACGAGGCGCCGACCAGAAAGCCAGCACCACGCTGAGTTTCAGGAAGGCGCTGTCGGGCGCCACCGTGCGTATGACCGTGGACGGTAAACAGATCTCGGCGCGCATCCCTGCCGGGGTCAAAGACGGTCAAACCGTGAAACTACCAGGCAAAGGCAAACCGGGCCGTAACGGGGGAGGGCCGGGCGATATTCTCCTCACCGTCCGGGTGCGCCCACACAAGCTCTACCGGCGCGACGGAAACCACCTGCGTTTTACTCTGCCGGTGACATTTGCCGAGGCGGCTCTGGGTGCGCAGGTAACTGTGCCACTTCTCGATGGCACCACCCAAATGGTGACGATCCCACAAGGGTCCTCCTCGGGCACTGAGGTGCGCGTACCCGGTGCGGGCGTGCACACCTCCAAGGGAACGGGCGACCTGATTGCTGAACTTCGCATTGAGGTCCCGCACTCGTTGACGGCCGAACAGGTTGCGGCAGTGAAAACCCTTGATGCAGCCCTGGGCCAGGTTGGTATCCGCGATGATCTCATGACGCAGGCGGAGAACTAGTATGGTGCGCAACCATCGACGTGGCGGCGCAGATGACGCAGGACTGACCTTCGTCATCTCCGTCGCTGCTGAACTCGCAGGTATGCACCCTCAGACGTTACGCCAATACGACCGTCTTGGCCTGGTAATTCCTCAACGCACCAAAGGGCGCGGACGACGCTATAGCGGGCGAGATATTCAGCGCCTCCGACAAATTCAGCGTTTAAGTCAGGACGAAGGCATCAATCTCGAAGGTATTAAACGCATCCTTGACCTTGAGCGACAAGTCGAGCACCTCGAAGCGGAATGCGCACTTATGCGCCGCCAACTCGATGAACTCGACGAACGTCAAAACCGTGTTTTCACTGCCTCCCCCACAGGTGAAGTCCATCCGGTGCGACGTGGCCAGCGCCTCGGCCTTCGCGATGCTGACGTGGCCCGAGGAGAAGTTGCTCTGTGGCGTGGCATCGCAACCACCTCACCCGTGTATGCGCCGCACCGCGTGCGTGCTGTCATTGAGGCAGGCCCTGCAGGTGTGCGTGTCCTTGAAGGCAGCGTTCGTATTATCGAGGCGTAGGCCCTTTGTTTTCCTGCGGCAGTGTAGCTGCATGTTGGCGATCGACGCCCCTGCACTAGGTAAAGATCAATGCTGCGCGTATGCTCTATCGGAGCTTTCTGCCCAGCTCTGTTTAGAAAATGCAGCCGACAACATCGCTGTGCAGGACGATGCTGTTGTCTAACGCGACAACGGCAAGCCGGGATTTGCGTTATTGAGAGTGTGAGTAGCCGACGATTCGGCTGAGCAACACGTCCTTGATGACACACAGATATTGTGAATTGCGGGCCCTGGTTGAGTGTTTGTGTCGCGTTTCTTGTCTAATTCTCTCCACCAGCCGTTAGCGGAGGCGATCGTCCGCTTGGCCTATCCGACAAGGCTTGATCGGCGGCGAGGATGCGATATTCAGCATTTTGGATCATTACGGCGAGCGTCAATCTGGGCGTTCGTCCAGTAGCCAGTGTGGGCTCGCTGGTGCTGATGGGGAACTTGATTCACCGACAGTAGTGCTGGTGTTGCAATCCCAATACCCGACATGAGCGTGACCCCGATGCGCTGCATGCCTGCTTGCAAACAAGCGGATATTTCATATTGGGGAGTTCTGCAGTCAGCATGCGCTGTGGCTCTTTATTTAGATCTCATTTTATGTTCGAGGACGTGGTTGAAGCGTTTGAGGGCACGCAACCCAGCAGATTTGGGATGCGGCAACGGCACTTAGGTGCTCAGCCTGCTCAGCTACATAATCCGAGCGGCGCACGTACGATGCGGTGATCTGGAAATACTGGGCGATCTGACGAATCGGCTCGCCACTAGTGCGAGCTATCATGACGACATCCTCGAGCCACTCTTTTAAGCAGGCCCTTGGAGTAATTAACACCGTTCCAGAACCCGACCGCGTGCGCTCACATCAGGTACCAGCACACTAGGCGACAGAGCCCTATGTCGTGTCGTTGTGTGCCAAGAAGATGACACGTATATTGTGTGAATAGACGCGCCGTGCGAACCGAAGGGAATCCTGAATGGACAATATCGATTGTGCACCAGAAGGATGGTTCAGTGTTTCCGAAAATCTCGATGTGATCGCCAGACGGTGCGGAGCGTTCGATTCGTTTCAACGCTGTAGAGTTCAACCTGATGCTTTCGGACAGGTTCTATCCCCAATTGTTGCGTCAGTTTATGACGACTTAGTCAGGGATGTTTGTGCAGGAAACAAAACCGTTGCATGCCGTATCGAGCGGGTTGCGGAGGCTTTGGAGGAAACGGCGCACGATTTTCTGCGAACTGAAGCTCAGATTTCTCGTCGGGCTGAAACAATGATCGCCAATATTGAGAGTTGTCAATAATGAATGATGTTGAGCGCGCGACGCAAGCACTTACTGATTTTGCAGAGAACGCACGTGTTTCTCATTGGGCTGAGAACGAAGATTTGAAACATTCGGGATATGTCAATACCAGTACTTATGGGGTGCCGGTGTGGTTATCAACGATGCTTTCACCGTTGTTGGAATTGGTCGAACGGTTGGATTTCGATCGGGCTTCAGTCGATGCGACGATTTTTGCTTGGCGGCGATTTGCTCAAGAACTTGAAGAGAACGCTGCTGACATTCGTACCTGTGTAGGTGTGCTTGATGGTGAGCAAGCTATGACTCTAACCGCATTTCGGAGTAGAACCAAGGAACTCTCCTCGCTCCTCACCGCGCACGCGCAGGCAGCGTATGGCGTGTCCGTGATTCTTGAAAAGCAGGCAAATATTGCGCAGGGGTTGCACAGTAATGCCAAAGCCGCCGTTGACGACGCGCTGGTTCATTTCACGCCACTGATATCGTCGGGAAACACGGTCCCAACTGTTGGAGAGCTAGCTCAGGTCACCAGTTGGGTAAGTGCGAAGACGACTCACATCCATACCCTCATTGAGAATGCCGCTGCGGCCTTCTCTTCCAGTGCGTACGTAATCAGCATGTATGGAGCTGCTATTGCTGGTTTGGGCGGTACACGCATTGCGGGACGCGCTTTGCTTGCTGACGCATGGAGGCGAGATTCACTTGGCGGTGCTCGTGACGGTCGAAAGGGCGCTGGTGAGCCGCAAGGCGAAGGGGAAACAGATAGTACTGGAGCGCCTTTTGGATTGGGTGAACCAGTTGCTGGTGAAGATGCGCCCATTCCAAAGATAACGCCCTGGAAGTACGGTGGTGATACACCTGAAGACGGTTCAGGGCCTCATGGGCAGTACTCTCCTACGATAGATGACCTACTGGTGCATGAGGTAGCATCGCAGGCAGCAAACGGTTTAAAGGCAGTGTGGCCTGATGCGTCAAAGAATCTGACGCATTTTCTTGGAAATAGTGGCAAACCGTTGGATGCTAATGTCGATCGGCTTCTAACTGAAGTACCGTCATTGCAGGGTAAAGTGGATGTGCGTCTGAATGCTGTTGCTGCTGATGCTGTCAAAGCAGCTCAAAATGCAGGAGCTAGTGGCCCTGTGACGTATCCGTTTACCACCGACTGGCAAAGCCACTATGCGCAGAAGTCGGAAAGTGAGAACTGGTACTACGCGACCGGTGGTTTTCAATACGCAGTCGCAGGTACGGTAACTGTTTATCCTCCCTCATCGCCTAACGGCGAGTGGTCTTCACGCTACGACTACCAGGTGCACATGGCTGACCGCTATAACTGGGATGGAAACAAAGGTGTGACTATCGGACCTGTGGCAGTGAGCGATGCGCAGCTGCAAGAATTGCACAGAGCGGGTATTGCGCAAGAATATGATCTGTCAGGCGTGTCAACCGTAAGGAGTGGGCCGTGAAGTTACGCGTGTTGATTACTGTGTTGATGGCTTCAGCATTGGTGGCGGCCTGTGGCCTCGTTTCAACAGATCGTGGTAACGACACCACTCATCCTGTTGCAGGTAACGCTGGGGCCGACGACGCTTCATCGCCAGTGACCAATGATGACTCGAAGGAGAGTGGAATTGTGGAGGAAGAATTGTTGGAGAATTTTCCCTACCCGGCGTCAGTAGCATATTTGGATAGTATTTTGGCCCTATCGCCAGGTGCCGACTTACCTGAGGGCGCCTACGACATTGAAGTACGTCCTGCGCTCAAATTTGCCGAATCGTATCCGGGAGGATGGGGGTACGTAATTTCGTTGAAGGCAGAGCCTGAGGCAATCGTTACCTACATCGAAAAACACACGGGTTTAGGAGCAGCGATAGATTCTTACGCCACTGTGACCCAAGAAGATACCCAGACACCTGATATTGATCTTTCTACGATTAGTCGCCCATGGAGTACCGGTTTTGGCAATGCCGAACTGATTGTGGAGCGCCCGTTAGGTCGTATGTGGATACAGATATTAGGAGCGCCCCGCTAGAAGAGTTACGCTGTTCCACTTGTGGCAGTGATGAAGACATCAAGAGGCACCCCGCCTACCGCGGTGTGTGGCTGGATATGACCGTGATCAGGTCGAATATCGCGTCGAAATGGACTAGGTCGTTTGCAGGTTGCATGCGGTGGATGTCAAAACTGTCTGTCAGGTAACAGCCTGAGCATGCCCTAGTCGACATGTGAGAAACTGACACTGCTGTAGTCCCCTCAGCCTCAGAGGTGTGAATGTCGTCTCGAAATAGTGTCGGGAAATACGCGATCAGGAGCCGCATACCGGCGGCTGTCATTCTGGTCGTGAGCCTGGTCATTTCTGTACTCGCGATCATTCACCAGGGTGTGACAACCACCGAGGTTGATGTTGATGACGGCGGCATTTGGGTGACCAATGGTTCAAAGCGTTTGGTCGGGCATCTTAACTACGATTCGCGGACACTTGATGCTGCGCTTCGGACCCAAACTACGGATTTTGATATTGGCCAGACCGCAGATGTCGTCACCCTTACCGATCGCACCACACACACTCTGGCACCCATTGACGTCGCACAGGTGACCGTCGAAGCAGCAACATCGCTGCCACAAGGTGCTGTGGTCCACCAAGGTGGACAACGCCTCGGCGTACTCGACACAGCCGAAGGAAATCTCTGGACTACGCAAGCAGATATGCCGTCGGCAATCTCATTTACCGACGAAGCTGCTGTTGCCACTGGACTTGACAGTGGTGTCGTAGTGACAGCGGTTGACGGGACCGTTTTCGCTGCTTCAGCACGCAACCAGCTGCTTACGTCTGTCACTATCGAAGGCACGCTTGAACGTGTCACTGAAACCTCGCTGGACAATGTTGATAGTGCAGCGACACTCGATGTTACTGCGGTGGGAAACCAACCGGTCATTTACAACCACACCGCCCATAGTCTGCGCTTACCTGACGGACGAGCGGTATCCCTGACCGAATACGACATTCCAAAAAACCTTGTTCTTCAAGAGGCTGGACCGAAGGCCGACACGGTGGCTTTGGCCAGTGATTCGGCGCTCATCCTGGTCCCACTCGATGGCTCCACGCCACAGATCATTGAAGCCAACACCACTTCGACGCCCGGCATTGCGGCACCCCCAGTTCGCCACAAGAGCTGCACCTATGCTGCGTGGGGACAGTCGGGATCGTATTTGCGTGCATGTGACAACACTGCGGACTCAGATTCTTTGCAAGTAGACTCACTGCAAAATGCGAGCGAACCCCGTTTCCGCACCAACCGTACCCGTATTGTTCTTAACGATGTACGAGGCGGAGCAGTCTGGCTTCCTGAAGAAAAAATGGTCCTCATGAATGACTGGGATCAAATTGAATCAGAGCTCGACAAGGACGAACAACTCGAAGACTCCCCAGATCTTACCGAGGAAATTGCTGACCCACAGCGTCGAGAACAAAATACGCCCCCAGAGGCTCAAGATGACACATTCGGGGTGCGTCCTGGACGAACGACCACACTGCCAGTACTGTCGAATGACAGTGATGCGGACGGCGACGTCCTGACAGCACGGAATATCTCTGACCCACATTTCGCTCAAGTTGTCCGAACGCGAGGTGGTCGTGCCCTCCAAATAACGGGTGTACCTGACCACGCGACAGGTTCCACCACATTCACCTACGAAGCATCCGACGGACAAGCAGTCGACACAGCAACGGTCACAGTCAATATCCACCCGTGGAGTGTCAACAGTGCACCAGAACAACTACGCGATGCATCCATCAAGATCGGCGCACAAGCACAGATCGAATATAACGTCATCACTGACTGGCTAGACCCAGATGGGGACCCTATTTTCCTCGCCAACGCCCAAGCGTCAGATGGCCTCGACGTGCAATTCCGCGAAGAAGGCACGCTCGTCATACGTGATCTTGGTGCGACGCCCGGCCCGCACGCCATCGCATTGGAAGTGTCCGATGGCAGACAAACAGGGTATGGAACGCTTACCGTCAATGTTCAACCTGCGGGCAATATTGCTCCGATCGCAAATGCCGACTTCGTCGTCGCCCGCGCAGGTGAAACACTCCTCATTGAGCCATTAGCTAACGACACAGACCCTAATGGCGACCCCATCGCCCTTGTTGCGGTATCGCCAGCTCCCCCTGGTTCCACACTCACACCTGATCTTGATTTGGACACGGTGACCTTTGGCGCGCAGGCGCCCGGGTCCTACCAATTCACGTACACGGTGACAGATGGTCCGGCGACCGCGGTCGGAATGATACGTGTCGATGTTGTGAACGCGGACGACCAGGCTACGCCTGTTGCAGAAGACGACCTGGTTGTCCTTCCTGCAGGGGGGTCAGCGCTCAGTGCTCCGCTGAATAACGACTCTGATCCAGCTGGTGGAGTACTTGTCGTACAAAGGATCGTGGTCCCACAAGATCTTGGACTCGAAGTGTCGCTGGTCGATCGGCATCTGCTTCGAATCACTGCACCTTCCGGCCTTGAAAATGCCGTGTCGTTCCAATACTGGGTGTCCAATGGGACGCATACAGCATCGGCCCTGGTAACGGTTGTGCCCACAAGTGCGCTCGATACGACCAAACCACCTGAACTTCAGCCCGACCATGCCCGCGTCCGTGTTGGCGACGTAGCCTCAGTAAATGTTCTCTCTAATGATCGGTCCCCAGCAGGCTTAGCACTCACGATTGATCCAGTCCTTCAATACACGCCTGACCCTGAAGTGGGTACGCCATTTGTTACCGGTAATCTTGTGCGCTTAGAGGCAGGTACGAAAGCAGGCACATTGCACGTGTCCTACGTTGTGCGCGACAGTGCAGGCAATATGGCCACTGCGCTCGTCACATTCCAAGTTGTGCCGCTACAAGAAACAAATGCTGCTCCACGCCCACAAGCACTCACCGCATGGGCTGTTGCAGGCGAATCCACGAAAATCCCAGTTCCGCTGAACAATATTGATCCCGACGGGGATTCAGTCAGCCTAGTAGGTATTGAACAGTCGCCAACCAAGGGCACTGTGACTCTGGGAGTTGACTGGCTTGAGTACACGCCTGCGACAGATGTGACGGGCACCGACGTCTTCACTTACATTGTGGAAGACCGCCTAGGAAAACAGGCTGTCGCCAGGGTACGCGTCGGCATCGCCGCTCCAGGAGAATATAACGCGTCTCCTATCGCGGTACCTGACACTGTTTTGGCGCGACCTGAACGTCGCCTCACGGTACCTGTCCTGGCTAATGACATTGACACTGACGGTGACCCCATTTCCTTGCTGCCTGAAGTTGAGACAAATACGCCAGAAATAGACGCGCGCGTCAATCACGCCAGTATCACAATGACCACACCCGCTCAGGCGGGCACGTACCTCGTGTCGTACACCGTGAGCGATGGAAGAGGCGGTCTGGGCACTGGAACACTCACTGTCAATGTTGCTCCAGATGCAGAGCTGCAGCCACCTGTAGCACGCGACGACATTGTCTCTCTTGCCGATCTGCCTCCCGAAGGTGGTGACGTCACCGTTTCAGTGTTGGCCAACGACACCGATCCCGACGGCGATGCGGGTGCTCTCGTCGTGTCAACCCACACTGATGACGTCAACGTTGTTGACAACAAACTGGTTATTGTCCCGCAAGCGCAGCGTCGCCTCGTCGTGTACACAGTGACAGACCCCGATGGATTGAGCGCATCGGCACTGGTATCCGTCGCAGGTATCGACCGCACAAACCCCACCATTGACGCCTCCAAGGTCCCACTGAAAATGCGCTCCGGCGAATCAATGACGATCGATATTGGCGAATATGTTGTGGTCAGGCAAGGACGCAGCCCACGCATCCTTGACGCAACCACTGTGCGTCGATCAGTTGGCATCGAACCAGATATTTCGGTGTCAGGCGACAGGAGTATTACCTTCACCGCAACACCCGAATGGTCGGGGAAAACCTCAGTGTCATTCGCTGTCAGCGATGGGCCTCGTGATGACGATTCGGCATTGTCGGCAGTGCTGACAATGCCCATTGAAGTAACGGCAACAGAAAACCAACCCCCGTCATTGCGACCCACCCCCATTAGCGTGGCACCCGGTGAAGAACCCGCCACCTTCGACTTGTCGTTAATGGTCACCGACCCTGACGGCGCAGACCCCCGCGACTTCACCTACGCTTTGGCAGGTTCTCCTCAGGGGATTGACGTGACGTTGAATGAGCACACGCTTGAGGTTTCGGCTGGTGTAGACCACCCGAAGGGGCCAGCGGGCAATGTGGTGATTTCTGTTGATGACGGGTCAGGTGCAGTGGAAACGCAGATCCCGATTACAGTCATCGCGTCAACGCGCCCACTTATCCAGACATCTGACGCCATTGTCGAGGCCGCGCAGGCGGGTGGTACACAACGGATCGATCTGACCCACTACACAATGAACCCATTCCCCGATGTGCCGGTGCGGATAATGGATGCCTCGGTTCAATTGGGTGAAGGCACAGTGGATCCGCAGGGTTCGACACTGAATATCACCCCGTCAGCAGCATTCCGTGGTGAGATGACGGTGGTGTATCGACTGATGGATGCCACCGGTGATCCAGCTCGTATCGTTCAAGGTAAGGTTCGTTTGGCGGTAAAAGACCGTCCTGACGCTCCGACGATTACGGATGTCACACCAACAGGTCCGGGGACCGCAGTCGTTACTTTCCGACAAGGGGCTGATAACGGTTCGACAATTACGGGCTACACCCTGACCGCTACGTCGAGCGGCGCCACCTTTGAATGTGTAACGACCACTTGTACCGCAACCGGCCTTGAAAACGGGAATCGCCATTCCTTTACCGTGGTGGCACACAATCGCATGGGCACATCTGACCCTTCACCTGCGTCAGCCCCTGTTCTTGTCGATGTGCAGCCAGGGGAACCAACCGGTGTGGTGGCAATACCGGGTGACACTCAAATGACCGTGACATGGCAGGCCGCAGAGACGAAGGGCTCAGCCATCACGAAGTATGTCCTATTCATCAACGGAGGATCTGGAGGCAGCCGCACTGTTGAGGTTGATGGGCGTACGACTACGCACGTGGTAAGTGGCCTTGAAAATGGTGTTCCTTATGAGGTGTCAATCCAGGCCCACAATCGCTCCGAACAGCCATCAGCAGTATCGCAACCAGCACGAACCGTGCCCTATGGCGTGCCTGCTGGTGTGTCGTGGATCGGAGTGTCCGCCACCCAAGGAAATGGCGCTCAGTCGACCGTCACATTGAACTGGGATTACCTCAGTTCTAACGGCCCGGCATTGACCACTGTCCATGTGACCGTGGCTGGACAAACCCGCACATATTCCTCCGATGTTTCAACCTTGCCCACGTCAGATTCCTTCACCATCGATGCCGGCGAAAGTGTCGATGCCACATTCGTGGTGACAAACGGCGGTGGTGCAACTTCGATACCGCAAACCTTCCAATTCCAAGCCCTCGGCACACCTGCCGCACTTACAGGTACTCCTCGTCTGACACCAACCGGCACACACGGCCAGTTGCGTGTCGCTGGAGTCTCACTGCGACCAGGGAATGGGTACTCAGCAAGTCAATTAGCCTTGCAATACAGTCTTGATCAGGCCACATGGTTACCGCTGCAGAGCTCAACGATTCAGGTGAACTCTGACCAACTCACGACCGTGTACTTCCGGCAAGCCTCGACGGCTGCTGGCAGCAATACTGCAAGCCCAGCGATAAGCGCCACCGCACAGCCAACAGGGCCAATGGGGGCGGTGAACGTTACTCTGGTTCCAGGCGAACGGAAAGTGAGTGCATCGTGGACCGCAGATCCGGGTGCCGATTTTGCAGGGATCGAACGTATCCAGGTTTACGTTAATGGCGCACTCTTCCACACTGCTCAAGGGCCAATAAGTGCCACAGGTTCAATTGACATACCCGCCCAGCCTGGAACACCACTCACTGTGAAGGTGACCGGTACCAACAGGTCTGGAAATACGGCAACCTCACCAGAAAAAAGCGCCTACCCGTATGGGACGGTCACTGCTTCGGCCCGCGCCTGCACAGCTCAGGAACAGGAAAATCCTGCAATGACATGCGCACTGCTTGAAGTAAGCAGTCGTGACTGGCATGCTGTGACCGAATTGCGTTGCACAGTGACCGCTGGTCCAGCCAATGGGCAAACCTTCATCGTTGCGGCCAATAAGGAAAAAGCGTTGCCAACTCCGCTCATTCGCCTACCTTACGGTGACACCGCTTTGACAACCTCACTATCGTGTCGCCCGCGTTAAGACCTTGACTCACACCCCATCACCTTCAGGAGATAAACGATGGCAATCACCGCCGAAGATGCAGGCCGCTTTTCCCAGACATTCAACGGCCTTGTGCAAGGAGTGTCCCAAGCTTTGCTTGACAAAGAGCATGTGATTCGGCTTGCACTCACCACAATGTTTGCTGGCGGGCATTTGCTTCTTGAGGACGCTCCAGGGACAGGCAAGACCGCGCTTGCGCGAGCAATCGCAGCCACTATCTCCGGTACGAATTCACGTATTCAATTCACTCCAGACATGTTGCCAAGTGATATTACCGGCGTGAATATGTACGACCAACAAAGCAACCAGTGGCGTTTCCACAACGGCCCGATCTTTGCTGAAATCGTCCTTGCTGACGAAATTAACCGCGCGTCGCCGAAAACCCAGTCGGCACTCCTTGAGGTGATGGAAGAAGCTCAGGTGACCGTTGACGGTGTGGCACATGCGGCGCCAACTCCCTTCATGGTGATCGCGACACAGAACCCGGTGGAACAAGCTGGAACATATCCGTTGCCTGAAGCGCAACTTGACCGCTTCCTAATGAAGACATCTGTGGGGTACCCATCCCGAGGGGCCATGGTCGATATCCTCGAAGGCGCAGCAACCCCTGACCGCTCAAAGTTCCTCAAATCATTACTTGCCACAGAACATGTGGCACGTTTAGCTGCGCTGGCAGCACACAACCATATGGACCGGGCTGTTTTGGATTACGTTGCGGCCCTTGCAGAGGCAACGCGTGAAGATGAGACGAGTCTCCTAGGTGTATCCACACGCGGTGCGATTGGCATGGTGCGCTGTGCTAGAGTGTGGGCAGCCGCTCAGGGCCGTAACTTCGTTCTTCCTGACGACGTGAAAGCACTAGCAGCACCTGTGTGGGCACACCGCATTGTCGTCGACCCGGATGCCTCATTTTCAGGGGCAACCGCATCAGGTATTATCGCGCGGGCATTGGCAACCGTGCCATCTCCTGCAGTGGGCGTGTGATCTGGTGAATCAGCTCAAGAGAATTCATCGCCTCGTAATGCTGCGGCATGCGCTGCGGCAGGCTGGCGACCGAATTGTCAGCATCGGATGGATCGCTTGGGTACGTACACGCCTGGCGTGGGTGAGCCTCACAGGTTGGGCGGTACTGGCCTGCGCCATACTCGCGGCGCTGATCGCTCAGTGGTTCGGATGGGTCGAGGCTTATGCTTTAGCGATCTTCGCTCTTTTGTTGTTGTTTGTAGCGGCAGTGTGGGTCTTTGTTCCAAGCCCACATGCAGTGAAGGTGAGGCTACCGCAGTCCCGTATCGTTGCGGGACAAAGCGCGATGGGTGAGGTACGTGTCCGTAATACCCGTCATCGCCGCAGTTCGACCGGTGTGGTCGAACTCCCCGTTGGTTCCTCAGCGGTAGGCTTCATTGTTCCGCCGCTTCGTGGTCAACAAGAGTGGGAGGAGATTTTTTCAGTCGAGGCCCGCAAACGAGGCGTGATAACGATCGGACCGCCTCGCACCGTAAGAACCGATGCGTTGGGTCTACTACGCCGCTTACGTCAGTGGTCTCACGCGCAGCGCCTTCACGTGCATCCGAAAACAATCCGTGTCCCTTTTGACGCCACGGGTGCGTTGGTTGATGTTGAGGGTGTGACGACGGCACGTTTATCGTCTTCAGACGTGTCCTTCCACGCGCTGCGAGACTACGTCCCAGGCGACGATCGGCGAAATGTGCACTGGCCGACGACTGCGCGCACCGGACGCCTTGTGGTGCGGGTTTTTGAAGAAACCCGCCGAAGCCACCATCTCATCATGCTTGACACGCGTGTAGAACACTGGGCAGGGGAGGATTTTGAACTGGCAGTGTCCGTTGCTGCATCGTTAGGCTTGTCAGGCTTTACTGCTTCGCGCAAAATATCCTTCGCAACGTCACAGGGCTGGATTTCCACCTCGTCGCCTATGCGAATGCTTGACGAACTTGCCGAGCTTGAGGTGAGGATTGGCGCCAGCCTTCGACGTCGGCTACGTGAAGTGATCACGGCACGGCCCGATATTTCTGTGCTGACCCTGGTGGTTGGTCCGCTGACAACCGATGAAGAAATTGCGCGACTCAACGCGGTGATTGGTGCCAATATTGTCTGTGGCGTGCTTCGAATCGCCCCAGGAACTGCGATGCGTCGGCACCGACTTGGCGCAGTGTCCGTGGTGGATTGCCCGAGTCTGGATCACCTTGGTCGAATAGTGGCATTAGGAGCGTTATCGTAATGTTCCGTCGCCGTATAGTGCCTCAGCCGGGGTGGGTTTTTCTGGTTTTACTGGCCCTATTTGTCCCTGTCATCGTCGTCCACGAACCAGTTTTTGGTGGTTTCGTGGGCTTACGAGCGGCAGGATGCGGCGTCGTGGTTGGCTTGGCCATAGCAGCCGCAGCGCGTTGGTGGCGTTGGGATGCACTTTCGACCATTGCGGCTGTCCTTGCCTCATATTTCCTGCTGGGAGGTGTAGCCGCGCTCCCTGAAACAACACTTTTCGGTGTATTGCCTACGGCTCACAC
This sequence comes from Schaalia suimastitidis DSM 15538, assembly GCF_000429105.1. Taxonomy (GTDB): domain Bacteria; phylum Actinomycetota; class Actinomycetes; order Actinomycetales; family Actinomycetaceae; genus Pauljensenia; species Pauljensenia suimastitidis. Next base: position 26,226 of record NZ_AUBF01000008.1, on the reverse strand, counting down.
GCTCCAGCTCCTTGTGGTTCAGTCCGCTTATGCCTGGATGGACCTGTTGACGCTGACACCTCCGGCTGGGACCTACGTAGGTCCCGCGGTTCTTCCGTGGATCACGGGACTCGTCTGTGCCACCGTTTCGGGTCTTCTTACGGCCCGAGGCAAAATGATCGCTGGGACGATACCGGTGGCGCTCATGGGTATTGTCGGTATCGCATGGGGGGAATCGTCCAGCGAGCCGAGGCCGTTGCTGGCGATTGGGTGGGCCGCCTCGGTAATTCTGTGGTGGGCCTGGGCAGCGCAGCGACGGCGTTTCGACCGTGGTGTTGATGTGCGTATCGGCAGAGGTAACGGGGAGCATACGGGTAACACTGGTATTCATCAAGGCGCGTCGCGTAACGCGGTGCGCGCCGGACAACGCGTCATGGCGGGGATCCTTACGGTCCTCGTTGTTGGTGCTGGGTCCTTAGGTTACGTTGGCTACGTCAACGGGCCAACGAACCGCATTGTGCTGCGCGACCTCGTCGACCCTCCGTTGGATGTTCAGGAATATCCGACACCCTTAGCAGCCTTTAGACACTATTCAACCGACCTTGAACGTGAAACGATTGCGACCGTCGAGGGATTACCTAAAGACGCTCGCCTACGCATTGGCGTCATGGATGTGTATGACGGCACTGCCATGCGCATAAGCCCAGTGGGTGTGTACGACAATGGTGGATATACCAAGGTTGGGACCGAATTTCCTGAGCGAAATGTTCCTGAGGGTTCCGTTGAAGCGACCATTCACGTGACAACACATCGTCTCCTTGGCCCGTGGGTACCGTTGACCGGAACAGTGTCATCTCTGATCTTTGATGGAGCAGATGCTCGGAAGCAACAAAATGGCTTGCATGTGGACTTGTGGGCAGATGCAGCGGTGACGACGGCGCCGCAGGGTCCTTTGTCATACACGATGGAGACGATGATCGCTCCTACGTGGACTGATGGTCAACTTTCTGGCGTACAAGCAACACCGTACGTGGGAACCGAAACAGGTGTGCCGCCAGCGGTTGCGGAACTCGCCTCGACAATTGCCTCCAAAGAACAAGGCGCGCTAGCCCGCGCACGAGCGATTGAACGATACCTTGCTGAGGAAGGATTTTTCTCGAATGAGGGCAGCGCACAGTCGCGACCGGGGCACCGCACCGATCGACTGACACGGATGCTTGACAATGCGCAACTCATCGGAGATGACGAACAGTACTCAGTGCTGATGGCATTAATGTTGCACTCATTAGGTATTAACGCGCGTGTCGTGATGGGCGCGTATGCGCCGCAGGAAAGCGGTACGGTGGAGTTCCAGGGCGAGGATATACGTTCCTGGGTTGAAGTTCACTTTGACGGCGTCGGCTGGGCGGTATTTGATCCGACACCGCCGCGCGACCAAGTTCCGCAAACGGATGTGCCGAAACCGCGGTCAGTGCCACGTCCGCAGGTGCTGCAACCACCTGAGCCGCCAGAAGAGCCTGCCGAGATGTTGCCGACGATGGCTGATAAGGACGCTGACCCACAAGATGACGAGACCGCTCATCTGCCGTGGGCACTGATCGCAGTCAGTGGCAGCGCGCTCGTCCTGTTCCTGCTTCCCCTGCTCCTTATCCTTGTGTTTAAAGCGCGGAGACGTTCACGTCGCCGTAAAGCACCAGCGAGGGCAGCCATTGAAGGTTCATGGGCCGAGGTGGTGGACATGGCGATCGATGCAGGCCACACCGTCCAACCAGAGCTGACACGCCAAGAGACTGCGTGGATTCTGTCTCAAACATTGTGGGCCAGCCACACTGTGGAGGAGGCCCCATCGGCTCATACCTCTTCACGGTGGAGTATCGAAGGAACTGCGTTGCCCGGCACGGTGGCAGTTGCCAGGGCTGCTGATCGCGCGGATTTTGGGCCAGATGAGCCGACGACAGAAGTTGCCCACGCAACATGGAGTCAAGTGGAACAGTTGTCAGCTGAGCTTACTGGCGCATCGTCGTTGTGGGAGCGTCTTAGGTATACATTCTCTATTCGTTCGTTGCGCGAATATCACAAGCGTCAACGTGAACAGCGTAAGAAAGAACGACTACGCGACCGCACACAACGCCTCGACCATCAACGGCGTCATGCAGTTACCGCGGACGCGATGGGAACGCGGTCGAGGCGTAGGTGGTCAAAGAAGGGGAAGACACGATGACATCGCAGGGAGCAGTTGCACCTGAATTGAACGGGTATACGTGGGTTCGTCTGCTTGGCTCAGGTGGATTCGCGGATGTTCACCTGTATCGTCAGCATGTGCCTGCCAGGGATGTCGCCATTAAGGTGGCGCGTTTTGGCGGTGAATCCTCGGGTATTCGGGAGCTTCGCCGTGAGGCGAATGCGATGGCCACCGTGGCAGGGCATCCAGCGGTTGTTGAGCTGTTTTCGGCAGGAACCGCAGGTGACGGACGACCGTATTTGGTGATGGAATATTGTCCGGTTGCCAATATTGGTGCTCAAGTACGTGCACGTCCCATGGCTGTTGATCGAGCGATAGACACGATTATTCGCTTATGCGGTGGCGTTGAGATGATGCACAGGTCAGGGTTGGTACATCGTGACATCAAGCCCGGCAATGTTATGCTCGATTCCTACGGCAAACCAGTGCTTGGCGATTTCGGCGTTGCGGCGGAAATCGGCATGCTGAGCCCGGGTGGGCTAGACGGTTTTTCGGTGTTGTGGGCGCCGCCAGAACAACAACATGCGTCCACACACGCCCATCCCACGCAGGACGTGTGGGCTTTAGCGGCAACGTTGTGGACACTGTTGGTTGGCCGTAGCCCATTTGAAGACCCTGTTGGCGATAATTCTGCGGTGGCTATTGCGACGCGGGTGCGTTCAGGTGCTCTTCGTGCATTAGGACGTGGGGATGCGCCGCCTCATCTTGAAGTGGTGTTACGTGAGGCAATGCGTGTAGATCCATTGACACGTACACCGAGTGCTTTTGAGTTTGGTCGTGCGTTACAGCAGGTCCAAGAGATCATGGGCCGCCAAGTGACGCAGATGGAGCTCCGTGACCTGCCAATTGCTGGACGAGGTGGAGTCCCTGGAGGGTTGAGTGCCGACTCTTTTGACGATGCGACGCGGTTGCGTGGCATTGCGTCAATCGATGCAGAACGCACGCGCGTGAGTGACATTCCGGTTGTTGACTTTGCTGCTCATGTTCCTTCGGTTGTGGAAGACCAATGGACAGTACGTGAGGTGACGCGCGACCCTATTGACGACCGCAGAAACGGTAGTGTTAGCCAAACGAAGCATAGGAGGAGCTTGCTGACCGTGCTACTTCTTGTTGTGCTGGGTGCGGTCATTGCAGCAGGTTTGATCGTGGCGATGTTGACTGGTGGCGGTGGTATTGTTCTGCCCACTAGTGGGGATACCTCACCAGCGGAGGAGTCGTTGGAAGATATTGCTGCGCCTGCGCCAGCACCTGTGCGTGACATTAGTGGTGTTGTCCAAGAAACAGAGATTCATTGGACGTGGAAACGTGGCGAGGCGGTACCTGGCGAAGTGGAGACAGTGCCGACAGAGGACACGGCGGGTGTCGCGGGTGCTGATGAGCAAATAGCCGATATCCAAAATCAGGGTGTTGACGAGACTGCAGTGACCGTTGCGGGTGAAGTGAAAACGTATCTGTACACCGTTACGCGTCCCGACGGTGAAGAGGTTACGCGGTCAGTCAATGTCAACTACGCGAGTACCGAGGCGATGAGTGGCGAACATTGTATTGAGGTGATTGCAGTTGGCGAATCTGGGCGTCAGTCCAGTCCGGCAAGTACCTGCATTCAGGTCCCATAAGCGCTATCCGAACACCGTATTTTAGGGCCGAGTAGTAGGACCTCTGTCCCTTGGCATCTTAGTGTCGAGGCGCCGCATCGGAGGTGAGGAGCATCGACCGTTCACCTGCCAGGATTGTCGTGCCGGGGGGAATTTGGATTTTTGTTCCTGGTGTCAGGGGGATTTTTTCGCCGCTGGGATAACGCACGCAGGTGCCGTTAGCGGAATATGTGTCTTCAATGGTGACCCCATCACCAGACGGCCGTAGCAAGAAGTGAGAGCGCGATAGTGTTCGTGTGGAATCGGGGATTGCAACAATGGTTGCCTGAGGATCGACGTTACTGGGGTTACGGCCAACGATGAGGGGAGTGCTGATCTCTTCACATTGCCCGCTATCGACAACGAGCCGTAGCCTACCGGCTGGGATTTGGCTTGACCTGTGGTGTACGTGAGCTGCGGGAACAATCCGTGGTGTCGACCATGATGATGCGGTATGTCCGTCGGAGCCTGAGATAGCAACGATGGTGGGCATTAACACGGTGGGCATAGGATCGACGAAGTGCGCGCGGTCGTGTTCCTTTTGGGGTGAAGGTGTTGGCAAAGGACCCTGTGGAATAGTGGTTGCCATATGGGCAGCGGTGGGTTTGGCGTGCGTGGGAGCGGGCCAAGGCGTCGGGGTGCGACGAACCTGTGTGTGAACGGCCGGTGGCTCTGCGGCCAAGTGCGTGTTGCTTACGGTCGGGGAGGGACGATAAGTGGGGTGAGGTGTACTGGTGATGTCATTGGCTGCGATCATCCACGTTCCGCACAGGCGGTCAACCCAGTCTTTGCCACCTATGCCAAAGATGATACTGATGGCAGGGCCGATAATCGTGGTGTGAAGGAAGAGTGTGACAAGTGTCCGGGCGAGTTGGCGAGCAAAACCTGGTGGCTGGGTAGTGTTGGTGCGTGCTGCACGAATACCTGTGAGGGCACCACCAAGGGTGTAGCCGGTAAATGCCCTCAGAAGGGTACCCCCAATGATGATGCCGCCTGCTGGGAGGGATGCTAGCCATAAGGGGTAATTCACTAACAGTAAGGTCAGCGTCGGGATGAGAACGCATAGGAGGTCTACCATGTATGCGCACAGTCGTGCCCACATTGTCGCTGGGCGCATGCCATTACCATGATCAGGACGTTGTCGTGGCTGTGCTGGTCCTAGCGGCTCCCACGGTGGTTGGGATGGTGTTGACATAGATCCCCCTAGTGGTTGCTCACAATGCTTCGATCATACCGAAGTGATGAATATACAGGGTGATGAATCCGATGGGTAGCAAAGGTCCTTGTGTGATGGGCTGTGAAGCATTCACTCCGTGATCGTATGTTTTTTGCCGAAGGTATGTCGGATGGTGACGTCATTGAAGCAGGAAGGTATGCGCAGGCTCATGTTTGTGTGGTGGGCTTTAGTTGTTGAGGGGTGTGGCGCGTACGGCTTTGGCTATTTCGATGAGTTCTTCATCGTTAAACCAGTTGATGCCGTCGGGGATGCGACTAAACCGAATGGGTACGCCTGCGGCGCGTGCTGCGTCTTGGATGTGGATTCTGGTGCCGTCTTGTCTTTCGATTCTGATGAGGCCGGAGCTGAAAGTGAAGTTGACGTGTTCGTCGAGGGTTAACACAATGTCTCGGACAAGTTGAGGGCTGACTTCCTGGGTTGAAACGGTGACTGCTAAGGTCAGTCCAGTCCCGATTTCTCCGAGGTCGGAGTGAACTAAGAAGACGTCGGTGATGGGGGCGCCGATGTCCATGATTGCTGTTTTGATTTCTTCGATTTTTTCTGGCGGTGCTACTGCGTTACATCCAGCCAGCGTGCTCACCCCAAGGAGGAAGGCCAGTGCGGTAGCAACAAGCCGACGCACAGAGAATCCGGCACGCCGTGTGGGGTAAAGGCAGGGCGAAGGAGTCATCGTGGTATCCCCCAATCGTGCGCAAGTTTATCAAGCATAGGTCTTACCCCATGGGCTTCTAGTGTTTGTTTGATCAGTATGGATAATGTCTGAGCATCCACGGCAGACTTGACCTGTGGCGGGACGTACCGGTGAGTATCACGATACTCACCAGCAGCAGCTTCCGGGGACCCAGGCGGATCGACCTCTATCCTGGTGCCGAAAGCATCAGGTGCCCGAGACCCGCCCTGGGCACGGCTGAGCGGATCATCGACCGAAGTGAAAGCTTCAATACGCTGTGCGGCTAGCTGACGGTCGTCGGCATCCGGGTCACCAAAAGAGCTATTACGTGCAGAAAAAGCTGCCTCAAGCGCAAGGTCAGAACTCCCTGCCGCATTAAAGGTTGTTGCCGCGCTACCTGTTGCCACACTTGCCAGCGCCGCAAGGCCACCACCTAAAGAATGCCCAGTAAAATGCAGGCGGTCCATCCCTATACCCGCGCTTTCAAGAGCAGAGCGCACGCGCATAGCCACATCTATCGCTTGAATTTGTTGGGGCGACACACTCAGCGACCCCGCCAGATTATTCGGCCAGTCAATACCCTCATCTGACCCCCGAAAAGCCACAACAAAATCACCATTTTCATGCCGAAATAATGCCGCAGTGAACCCTGTTACTGGATCCACAAAATCACTAGGATCCAACCCCATATGCCTTAACTCATCAACCCCAACCTCAGACCACCCTTTCGGAAGGTTATGGGCGCGGGTGAGGTGGTCTTGGTATATGGCATAGGAAATATCGCCAAGATCCAACACCCGCTGATGAGGCTCCGCCTTGGTGATGCGCCCATCAAGTGCACCATCTCCGGCACCCAACGGGGATTCCTGGCCTCGAATAATCCTCAATAAGCCCGACCGGTAGTTGTGATCGACCTGTTCAGCAAGTGCATGCACCTCTGCCACCATCAGCATTAAGTCATCACGCGCGCTAGTGCGGACAGCCATTTCTGCCACCGAATGATAGTCTGATTCAAACGGATTCCTGTACCCGTCCTCAGGATCCTCCGATGGCATAACACAATGCACATTTCCTTCACTGTCAAGCGTCAAATAGTCTCGCTGATCAGCAAAATCTTGGCACCGAAACACCCGACGCCTCACCTCACGCACGCCATCACCTGCAGCAGATGTGAGCGCAGCCAACTGCGCCAACTGCTGCGCATACCACTCCGCTCGGAGCCTCACACGGCCCGAAGCAGCCAACATCGCACTTAACGCCATTCCCGAACCGTGCACCTGATTCTCTGCACGCCACACTTCCTCAACCGCATGCTCAACCCGCAGACGATACGCAGCAATATCGCGCCCCAACTGCTCTAATGCACGAGGATCCCACCGCGCAATATCAGACCATCTCATTGAGTACACCTACACACGACAACAACGCATTGGCAGCCTGATCATCGCTATAAGCAAATGCCGCACCACAAGCATGCGCATTAGCAGCAATATCCTTCATTGCTGCCACCAGGTCCGCATTCGATTCTTCAAGAACTCCAACAGCACCGATAAAAGCAGCCAAAGACTCTGCCCCCGGCATCGACGCACTGACAAGTGCACCATCGCCCAATGGGGCATCAACATATACCTGCGCTACATCATCCAAGCGCGAGGCAAAATAAAACAATTCAGGCGGATCAACCTCTAATACCGACATTGCGCACATCCCTTCCACGGGTGGCAATTTCCCGCCAAGAAACACGAATGGTCACCACCGCTCACAGACCTCCTTCTGCCGCAACGACACGCACGACCCCCGTCACATGAAACCGCTCCCACACCTGCTATGCAGGAGGCGTCTGCTGGTCAGGGTGAGCCGACGGTGGTGGCCATGTGGGGGAGGCAGACCCTGTTGGTGATGGCGTTGATGGTGGGTAAGGCGAGGCCTGGGGTGCGTGGAGTGGCGGAATTGTCGATGCCTGTGAAGGAGGAATATGCGCATATGGTGATGCTGGCACAGGGAGCGTTTGACGGCCAGCACCTTTGTTTCGGCTAAAAAACCGCACCACTATCGCTAGGGTGATCACTGTGCCTAGACCAACGAGTACCCATACCCACACAGGCACCCCCGCATCAGTGTCTGAAGTAGCTTGCGAATTGGCATATCGAGGTGAGGTGCCGGGCTGTGAAATCTCTGGGTAGAGTGCGATGATTAACTCGTCAGTACCACGATAAATGTACGTCGTGTCACCTTCAAGGTAGTAGGGGGAAGTCAACCCATCCTCATAGTCATCAATATCAGCTTGAGTCAACTCAATAGAAAGTCCATTACGACCAAGCAGTGGCGTTGTGTCGGGCATCGTCGTTGGATCGGTGTTCAACAAGCCCTCAACGGACATCCCCCCATACCCAAGCTGCGGTGTCCATCCATCTGAGTCACTGATAGCGGTACGCATCAACGAATAAATCAACTGCCGTCCAGTAGCATCAGGCCACTTCGACTTCGCTGCCGCCATCGCGCCAGTGACCATCGGCGCCGAATACGAGGTGCCTTGCTTTCCAGGAGAAGGTGTCGAGTACCCACTATCGTCAAAACTGCGTAAAGTGATGCCTTCCCCAAATGCAAGAACCGTTAATCCATCGCCGTAGTTAGAAAAACTCGACAAATACCCTTCAGCGTTAATTGAACCAACACCCACCACAGTGCTGAGCCTGGCATAGGAGGCATCAGGATTTTCACGGCTATCATTCCCCATCGACGCGATGACAGGAACGTCCACCGCTGCAGCGCGAGCAATCGCAGCCTCATCAAACTCTGTGAGACTTTCACCTAAAGACATGGAAATAATGTCAACACCGTCATTTAGCGCTTGATGAATCGCGTACGCTACCGGATGGATTCCCCTACAGCTCGTGGGGGGTTTTCTAAACCCAGACGACACTGAGGGTTCTCCATCGGGGAGTGCATAGTTAATGATTTTTGCTTGGGGGACCCACCCCCAGTCTTTAGCGACAAGAATTGACGCAATCGCAGTGCCGTGGGCGAGTTCACTAGCGTTGTTCGTATCCTCTTCGTCGCACATGTACTTCACTTCGATGTCCGCGCCTTGTAGCTCTGGCGCAGTAACATCCACTGGGCCGTCAATCACTCCGATGGTGACACCTTGCCCGTCATACCCCTTTGCGCGCAGCTGATCAATCGCGTAAGCAGACACGTAACTTTGAGTATCAATATACCCCTCATGCACATACCCTTGCGCATAAGCCGATACGCCCGCCGATAGCATTATGCACGTCACCAACGCGGTGCTCCATAATGTGCGCCTCACCAACGGTCACCTCGCTCATCGTCACCCAATGGTGTTAACTCAGCAGCACAGCCTGATCCACATGCATCGCCAGCCACTACTGCACCTTCTGAAGCGTCATCGACGCGCACTACATGATAGCCCACACGCCGCCGACTCGGATCAGTTTCTTTAGTCGACGAAGAGGTGCCGACACCTGGCATCAACGCACCCCCTCGCGATGCGCCAGACCCCCCAGCAGGCACAGAAGAAGACGTGCTTGCCGCGGAAGCCGAAAGCAGCGACCCTGAAGCTCCCTGCGACGCCCCTGCTGCACGCACCAGTTGAGGTGTCACACCAGCAGCAGAGGACCCCTTTAAAGGCGTAGTGGACGAAATCGCTAAACCAGCAATACCGGGCCCGGTCGACACCCGTGCCACCGCAAGACCCGCCCCAGAGGCTACGATTCCACCCTGGAATATGCCCGACGCTGGCGATGATAAGTCCCCAATGTGATAACTTGACCGCCACCTCGGATCGTGAAAATCAGCTACACGCGGCGGCACATACCCCACTGCGTTACTATTAGGCACCATAGACGGTACAGGCGCCCCGCGGACAAGCCTGTCCCCCGGAACAAGGCGATCGTTAGGGACTGGAGCCACGCGCGAAGGATCACCTCCACCAAAATGGTACGCTCGAGGATCTGCAGCGCCCGATCCTCCTCCCTCACCAAAGGAGGGCACCTGTTCCACAGCACGAGGAGTCCACGGAGAAACGGCACCGCCAACACCTCGCCCCATCACCCCAGCATCCCTTAACCCACCACCCGGCACGTCATCGCCCTCATCATTCCCAGGAAAGTCGTACCTTTGGTAGTCGTCAGTGTTCATCGACAGGCGGCTGAGACTTTTTATTTCCGCATTCATCTGGTCAAGGATGCCCTGTGCGATGTGCTCGCGCTCCTGATTCCGCTCATCACGGATATACCCCAACCACACCGACACAGGCACCGAGACCGTCGGCATCGTCACCATCGATACCGTCGCACCCAAAAACTGCTCCGCAGGCGTCAGCAGCTCAGACGGCAACTCACTGAAACGATCACGCGCAGCCTCCATTACACTACGCACAACACTATGACGGGTAAGCATTGTCTGCAACATTCCTTGAAGATGCTGAACTTTTACTCGTCTTTCACTCACCCACCGTTGCACAGCCTCCTCAACCTGGCCCACAAAGCCAGAAGCACCACCAAACTGGGCCAGGCGACGGTCAATATCAGCCAGCTGAGCAATAGCACTGCGGACCGCCGACTCCTCGGCGACGTCGCCATAAACTAAGTTATGGACTGCACGCAGCATCTCATACGCGGGACTACCAGCCACTATGCCCCCTACTGAATCTCATTACTCAACAAATCAGCAACCGAAACACCCGACGTTGCATCACTAGGTCGGTGATTCACTGAACCGTCACCTTGCGCAACATCTTGTCCTGCCCGCTCAAGGTCACCATTTAACCCGTCGGCAAAAGCAGCCCATGCGGTATCAAGATCAGCAAACTCTTCCCGTACCTGACGCATACCCGCCTCAAATGTTGCAAGATCTGATTCCAAACCACCAATAGAGTTCATGACATCTTGCAGCGCCATTGAATATACGGACTGAAAAGCTCGCGGACCAACTTGTACCCCCCACTTCGCCGCAGTCTGTTCCTGGTAGGCGGTATCCAGGCGAGCTACTGCCTGCGCGGCGTCCTGTTCTGCTAAAAGAACTTGTTGGCACGCCTGAGCGTTCTGCTCGACATCCACCGAAACTTCAGACATATGACCTCCAAGGAAGAAGGCAACTACCACACCACCCACAGCCTACACGCCGCGGCAAGAAGACGGTACAGTGTCCCGAACCAACGCGAAGATTTGCCGGTACTGAAACGCACAGCCACGGGAGTGCTGCCGACTATTCTGAACAGTTGCATCACTGTGGTGCGGTGCCGCCAGTTTCGCGCATTTAATCGGCCCGATTTCGCCTGATCAAAATCGAGACCAGAAGCGTCGCAATAACTATCGCAGTACCACCACCGGCAATCACATAAGGCAACAACCCCACAATCACTTGGCCTGAATCGCTATTCTGTGTCCGCGACATCACTGGCAATACCTGTGTGCCAGGTTCAGAAAACCGAGGGTTATCAGGGCCTGGTAGCATCCCATCATTGACAAAATTGATGGCATCAAAAGGGGCAATAATGCCCCACCCCAACGCCGTATCATGTAGTGCACCTGCTGGGCGCAAAGCCGTCGCCAGCATCCGGTACTTCCAATCTGCTGGTGACTCCGCCGGATGAGCGCTCGCCACCAAAGCGGCAACGCCTGAGGCGTAGGCTGTGGCGTAGGAGGTCATTGGCTCATTGGGTGAAAATATGCAGTCGCCATACCCCATGTAGGTTGTCAACACGTCTTGTCCGGGCGCCGCTACCTCAACATGGGTCCCATGAAGGACTGTGTCACTTGGTAGTCCTGCTGAGGTTACTGCTGTCACCGACAATGATTGAGGGTACGCGGCAGGGAAGCGAATTGACGTGTCTACCGTCTGATCGTCAACGTTGCCCGCTGATGCCACCACCAACGAACCTCGGTCGTGCGCATATGTCACCGCTTCGCGTAATGCGGTGACATCAGTAGCGGTGGACATCGCTATCACGATAATGGCGGCACCATAATCAGCTGCCCAGCGGATCCCCTCAGCTGTGCGTAAAGGATCAGGCGCAATCCCGGCCTGAATGGCCTCGTGAGTCGTATCGACATACACCCTCACCGGCAGAATCCGTGCCTGGGGTGCGACACCGACAAGCCCAGATCCTTCAACCTTGCGAGCGGCGATGATCCCGGCAATCGCAGTTCCGTGACCGTGGGTATCAGTTTGCCCGTCTCCGCCAGTGACCAGATCAATACCAGGAAGTACAGCGTCGCGCAGGTGGGGATTGATCGCTGCCACTCCTGAATCAACTACCGCGACTGTAACGTCGCCCAATGACAGATCCCAGGCTTGCGGAATTCCCAATTGGGCAAGCGCATGAGGCGGTTGGTCAATGAAGCTCGTGTTTCCTGGCGTACAGGCTTCCTCCTGAAGGGCGTCAACGCCAAGCACACTACCAGCAAAAGACACCACCTTGGACGATGGTTCAACTGAAGTATCCGAGGATGCTGGCAATGCGCCCAGTAGCGAGGCGCCAAACAGTAACGCCGCAATCACCCCAATGTGCGTTTGACGACGTGACATCCGCATCATTGCTCCCTCACAGTGTTCCACACCGCCTCAGGATCAAGCGGGGTACCTTGGGGCAATAGGTTCGTCCATGCAGAAGGAATCGTGGCGACGTCATCACTCGTGTACCCTAAACGCATCAATGTGTTGTCAGGATCCGCCCCCAACCCGTGAATCGTTCCGGCATCAGATACCAGCATGACAGCGCCGAAGCTACCGCCTGAAGTCGCGCGAACCAGTGCTCCTGAGCCGCCTCGAATCGTACTGGCACGAAGCACACGTGGAGTAGACAGATCCACGCCCAGTTCCTTTTCAGCGTGTGCTTGCGTCAAGGACACGAGTCTTGTCACGGGGAGTCCTTCGACGGTTGCCACCAGTTGTGCGCACGGAAGCGAGTCGGAGGTAATAGGAGCCGATATTGACACGGGCCATTGAGGTGGAACCGGACCAATAGTATCGACAGTCACGTCAGTGAGGTCAGCTACCGCAACCGACAGGGGGCTGCCCAAATGCATGCCCGCCTCGCTAATTCGAAAAAGTCGTTCAGCCACGTCACTCAGTGGTGCGATGCGTCCATTGCCAGTGACAATATAACGACGAATCGATGAAGACTCCTTTACTTCAATTACCGTACCCACCACAGCGGTCGCCAGAGAGGCTGGCATCCCCGACACAGACGCACCAACATTGTGGATCTCGAAAGGAACAAGTGCAGGACCCTGCTCAAATAAACTCAACCATTGCCCAGTGACAGGAGTGGGGGTAAGCGTTTCCAAGCCAAGCGCGAAAAGCACACCATTTCGGTGTTGGGTTGGAATCTCATAACGGAATCCTCCTGAAATCAGGAAGGTTGCGCCCTCATTCGACACAATCGCAGCGTCGTGTGGTTGCACATTATCTGGGACTGCGGCCACCCATGTGTGCGCGATATCGTGTATCGCGCAACTCAACCACTGGTCAGAGTTCAGGGCCTGCGCGGCCGGAACGTCGTCAGGCACATCGGTGAGACCAACGAGGGACCCACGCTCAATACCTTCGAGCAGCGAGGCTGATACCTCGCTGGTCTTATACGACCCTGCGTCAGATAAAAGCCGTGCTGACGTAATATTCGTTACTGGTCGCAGCACGCCATCAATGGTGAAATAACGCGCACCGGTGCCTTTCACAACGATGAGGGTGGAGTTCTCCCATCCATTTGGTAACACCGGAGAAAAACGACCCATCACGGCAGCAATGGCAAGCATGACCACCGAGATCACAATGCCAACGAGGAGCGGGGCAAAGAGTGAACGCGATTCGAGTTCTTTCCCACCTGGCGTGCCTGAAGAAAACGCGGTTACGAGGCGACGCCGGTTGTAACGCTGAGCCTCAAGTATTTCCTTATTTGACGCCATTAGAAAACACCCCACAGTAAGACGGTGAGTGGGATGATGCTGATCAATGCCGCACTTGTCAGGGCGTCAGCACATCGCGTTAACCAGGGTCGTAGCTTCGGGGTAATGACATTGATGCCGAGGAGGAGGATCGCTGCCGTGAGCATGCCCCCAATGACCCACGGAAGTGTCCATGGGGCGACGGTGGGTGCAGCTACAACCGCGATGAGGCTAAGGGCCATGCCTCCAATAACACCGATCACTACCTCGACACGTGAGCGCAAAGCCCTGGTGGTGAGCATCAATGCGACACCGATGGCGCCAAGTAATGCCATACCCAATGTCGAAGTTGCCAGCGCCGGAGCGAAGGTCACAAGTGCTAACGTGGCGCCAGCCTTCAGCGCGATTGTAAAGATATGCCCACCCTCCACAACGGCTCCCACAACAGTCGGATCGATCTGCTCCAGGTCACGGTTAGTGCCAACGGTAGTGGGAAACGCTGCCATTGCGACCCACGGTGCACCCAAGGAAATGATCGCAAGTAATGCGCAGGAGAGTGCCACTGCTCGTGTAGTCGGCACGTCGAAGACAAAGGTAAGGATACCTGTGAGCAGATAGGCAAGGCCGACGGTCAGCGGACCTACAGCCGAGGGCCAGTTTCGTCGAGGCAGCACCAGGAGAACTGTCGCTGACGCTGCGATGGCACTACCCGCGGCAAGCAGTGGCATACCCACCCATCCGCCTGGGGTTAATGCAAAGGCCGCAGCCCCCAATATCACTGGCACAGTATGGACGAGCGATAATGCACCGGGGGTGCTACCTGATTTGTTGACCACCATTGCCGCCAAGGTGGTGAGTATCGCGCCAACAATACCTACCCCAGCCGAAATGACGCTCATAGTTTGGTCAAGGGTGAGCAGCGCAGCAGCGACAAGAATGAGGAGCGCAGCAGCATGGGCGGATAATTGCAGCGAATGCTGTGCCTCCCATGGCTGTTGATCGCGCTCGGCGATGGTACTCACTGCTTCAACGAGATCGTCATAGCGTTGCTCTTCAGCAGTTGTGCCATGCGGATGCAGCGTAAGGACGGATCCTGGTCGAACTGTTTGTTCTCTTAAGGATTTTGTGAGGTCGAGGCGGCGCCCGCTTGCCGTTGATACAGAAAAGCCCAGGGAGGCATTCTGCGCGTCAAGTGGTGCGAGGCGCGAAACCAACGCCGGGAGCAGTTCCGCCAGAGCAATTGTCGCCGGAACGGTGACATCCGCACTTTGGGTGTTAAGTGACACCGTCAGCGGTAGTAGCGCTGTGTTGCGAGAAGTCGAACTGAGCATGCTTGTCCTTTGAGAACAGTCGCCGGTGTGAAGGTCCGATCTTAAGGCTACATGGCTGACGCAAACATGCTTGCCACAACCTCCTGTGGATTCGCTTCGTGGCGCACGTAGACGAAAGGGCATTTGAGTGGGTAGTGTGAGAGCTGTCATGTTGGGCACGGCTACCGTGGCCGACCTCGACCCACAACATGGAGGACATAATGGCAGGTCATATTCTTGCTGAAGACGGTGCAATTATTCGTGGTGCAGATGTCGTTGCAGCGTCACGCGAAGAGCTTGCAAAGCATATCGCGGAGGTTGAAGCGGTCGTAAGCCGCATCGGTTCCGGGTGGACTGGTGAAGCAGCGCTTGCATTCCACCGTTTGATGGAGACGTGGAATGCGTCCACGCGAAAGGTGAACGGGGCTCTCGAAGGTTTCGAACAAAACCTGCGCGGTACACAAGCCGATTTCGATGCGACCGATCAACAGCAGCAGGAAGCGCTTAACCGTCTTGCTGCACGTCTAGGCTGAATCATCACTGAAGGAGAACGAAGATGACACTGAGGGTTGATTTTGCAACCGTGGCCACCACCTCTGCTGATATTGCGTCGGGCGCTGCCAAAATCGAAAATACGATGGCAACGATGACCCGGGACCTTGAGATACTCAGGACGTCCTGGGAAGGTGATGCACAGCAGGCGTATGCGGCAGCGAAGGCGCAGTGGGACGAAGGGATGTCCGGTATGCGCGAAGTTCTGGCAAGCATCGCACAAATGGTGGATGCCGCTGGCCAAGACTACTCGTCAATGGATCGCCGTGGAGCGGTTCGCTTCGACTGAACGTGCGATGCCTAAGCGTCACCAACACTGAAAGCGGCTGTGTCAACAGGCGTTTTCTCGCACTTCAATAGCCACACGAAATGGCGGATTTTCAAGGATTTGTGTCCTGAAAATCCGCCATTTTCGGCTACTGATACGCCACTTTCGTCCAATACCTCGCCCGTTCTACTCGCGTATCGTCTACCCGAATGACACTCGGCCAAGAGGTCCGACATTTTGCCAACTCACTTAAGTAACGTCTTGGGCGACACGGTGCGATGGTTGTGGCGCAAAAGACACGACGACTGATACTCACAAAGATGCAGTGCCAGACGCTTCAATGACGAGTGTACGCTCGCCCATGATGACCTTTGCACCAACTTCAGCGGTCACCTTTCGACCAGGTTCCAGCTTGACAAGATGTCCATTGGACACTTGAAGCGACGAGCCATTTGCTGAATGGGTGTCTTCAACCCACACAGTTGCGTCAGAGAATCCGATACGCAGATGTGTGCGCGACAAAGAGCGGGTCGCGTCCTGTATGACGACCGTCGTGTAACCCGGCTGATCAGTTGGTGCCCGCCCGATAACAATGGGGGTTGTTAAAGGGATACGTTCCCCAGTGTCCAACGCAACTACAGGTGGAGACACCGGAGTTGCTGCAGCAGGAAGAGGTGCTGGTGGAGTAAGCGCGGGCGGTATCGTACTGGTTGTAGGTGGCACAGTGGTGGCGGCCAGTGGGGTATTGCTGGTCGTAGGTGGCAAAGTGCTAATAGGAGACGCCTCACTGGCGTGAGCGGGGCTTGGTGGGGTAGAAGTTGGCCCATATCCAACGGTCCACTGCTGCGCGCGCGCAGTGGCAGCGCGCTGCACCTCGGCCCGGGTAGGAAGTGGAACGTCTGGCCGCGCAACGCTCGAACGGCGGTCAACGTCTACTTGACCCTGCCTTGGATCAACCGACAACTGACCAGCAGACACACCATGTGAATGCTGAAGTGCAGCGTCATAATTCCGGCCAAAGGGATGACGCATGTCAACCGTCGTCGTGCCCACAAGAGAATCAAGCCACGTCCGTCCAGCCTTACTCAACACCAAAGACAACAACGGACCGATGAGTGTGATGTGGAATAGGGTCCACACGCTCCAGTAGGCGAATGCTCGCTTTAAACCTGGGGCAACAGAGGAACCGGACTGGACTGACGCGATGCGTGAAACCCACGCACCAACCGTGCGACCTGTCCTCGCCCACACCAATGCCATCACAACAACAAGCTCAGCGGCGACAATGGCGACAATGGGGAGCGATGGAACAAAGAGCCATGTGCCTAATAGGGCGAGCGAGAAAGACGCAGAATCAACGACATAGGCGAGTATCCGCTGGCCAGGCTGAGCAAAGTTCTCTGGGAGAGTCTCGTCATGGAGACCACGCCGCTTCGAATGCGCTGCAACGGTTGGCATAAATGCTTGCCCGAATTGCGAATGATGTGCTGGAGAAGTCATGAGGCCACCTGCCTGACAAGATGGAATAGCTCGGTGCTGGCAACTGCGGTTGGAATCACGCAGGTTAAGGCGATACTTTGGAAGATATCGCCGACACGTCCCAGCAGTGCCGATTGTCCGATACGTATGTGAAGAATATGTCCGCCGATCACCACGGTTGCCAAGGCGAACAACAGCACCGGTGCCAGCCTAATCCCTACTTCCTCCTGTACAGGAGGCGACGCGAAGAACATTACGACAATAAGCAACGCGACAATGCGTGGGAAAACGCGCAGCAGGGGAGCTCGCCAGGTGCGCGGTACTAAAAACAGTCCGCCAGCGGCACATAACATTGCGCCTGCACCTGCAATACCGGACCAACTATGAAAATCGACGATGCCGCTAAGTGCGGGTATGCAACCAATAACGAGGAGCATAGATGCTGTCATCAGCACCAACGCGCGTGTATCTGCAGTGGTCCGCGAATACTCCACCCTGCGGGAGGTGATGCGCGATGGGGCGGTGGTCTTAAAAAAGCGTACACGTGGCGCCGAAGTGAGGACCAACGGAAGATCGATCAGCTGAGACTGTGGGATACGCAGCGCTGCCGACGGTTGTAAAGGCAACGTTGCAACGATTAGCGCCAGCACAATAGGCGCCCAGATCGTGTATGCAATGGACGTGGCAACAATCGCTGTAGAAACGGCAGCAAGCGTCGCGAAGACGGCACCTGAAGCGGCATCAGCTTCGTTGCGGCCAAAAGACCACAGGATCACAGAGGCTACCAATGCGACCCAGAAAACGACAGGAAATGCCAGCAAGAACGAGGTTGGTGACTTTGGGTCCAACAAAGCAAGTGCGGAAATCCCCACAGTGAGAGGGAAAAACAGGCTCGTTAGCGGATAGGCACGCAGGCGAGTATATGCCGCGCATGCTAACGCAGCGGTGAAAAGCGCAACCGCTAGGCGAAGCGGAACGGGCAGAGGCGCCTCGGCAATCAAGGACCCGTAAACGGCGGGCAGCGCAAGAGGGACTACGAGCACGAGCAGCTGCAGAGAATACATAAGAAACAGTAGAGACACTGCAGCTAATAGTGGTCGCAAAGAGCGTCCTGAAACATTGCCACCAGCAGTGATGCGGTCGCCATGTGGGGCAGGACGATCAACCACAGCCAATACGGAGCCGGCAGGAATATCGCGACCAATCACACTGGAAAGATCACAAGGGGTGCCATCGGAAAGCGTGAGGTGAGTCCCAGGCTGAGAGGCATTCAACTTCAACATTGCCATTATCCCAGCAACAGTTGTCCCACGCGGCACTGCGACGTCGGTACGTTGTTCGCCGTCAACGATCGTCGCTGAAGCCATCGCACTGCCCACAGGGTCCTCCGTGTCTGCTCAGGATGTGTGTTGTGGAGGGATATACATCTAGACTCAGTACTCTACTCGCAAGAAGTCGCCGCTGCGACGATAGGATGAGTACCGAGCTATGCATCTTCAGCGCGTAGCCGCACATACCTGCGCAGGAGAATTGGAATGGCCCGGTTTGGTACCCAAAGCACCCAACATACGGCACCAGAGCTACCCACAGGGACCATCCCAATACAACCGCCACCTGATCAAGTTGAATCTGGCGGCATGGGCAATATCCTTGCCACGATGATCCCGATGGTTGGTTCCATGGGCGTCATGGTGTTCATGGCGATGTCTCAAGGAACGAATACACGCATGCTTCTGATGGCAGGCGCCATGGTTGTCGCAATGGTGTCAATGATCGGATTCAATATCTATCGGCAAATCAGCAGCCATCGGCGCAAGGTAAACGATAGTCGACGGGAATATCTGGCCTACCTGGCCGAAACGCGCACAAGCGTGCGCACTATTGCCACACAACAGCGCCGATACATCAACTGGTTCCTTCCCAGCCCTGATGCTCTTGTCCTTATTGCCCACGAACAGTCCCGCCTGTGGGAACGCGAAGTCGGCGATGATGCTGCGCTCAAGGTGCGTATTGGAACATCGACCCAAACACTGTCAATGGAATTGGAAGAACCGCAGCTTCCACCACTGGCGCAGCCTGACGTTGTATGCCACTCAGCAATGAAGCGGTTCCTTGACGCATTCTCCACCGTTGACGACCTTCCTTTTGGTATCGTCATCGGTGATTTTTCCACCATCGAAGTCGCAGGATCAGACGACGTTACCCGCAGCCAAATTCGGGCAATGGTGTCGCACCTGTGTACCTTCGTTCCACCGACTTCGCTAAAAATTGCCGTCTTGTGCACCGAAGATAACCTTGACCAATGGGAATGGGTGAAATGGCTTCCTCATGCACGATCAGCCCACGTCAGTGACGCCTTAGGTCCAGCACGTATGGTGTGCACAGATGCCGCTGACCTTTATGACATGCTCGGCGAAGAATATTCCCAACGTCCAGCCTTCAGGCCACGGTCAGCAGATACCGACTGGCCACACCTTGTGCTCATCACTGATGGTGCGAATTTGCCGCTGACTCAGCGTCTCGGCTCAACTGAAGGCACTGCTGGCGTAACAGTTATTAAAGCAATGAGTACCTGGGGGCCACTCACATCACGAGCGACATTGCGCATGATCCTTCATCCCGCTCAACACCAAGATGACCCCGGCAAAATGGAACTTGTTCTCGTCGACCAAGAACCCATCATCGCATCCCCAGACACTATGGGTATCGCACATGCAGAGGCAATCGCACGTCGGATGACCGCGTGGGACGAGACAGAACTTCCTGGCTCCGATACACCCCTTGGCACATCGGACCCGAAACGTTCAGCGGACCTTTTGGAATTACTTGGCTTGGGGGATATCAGAGATTTCGATCCCGATACCCAATGGCGACGGCGTGAAGGGCGTGATCGCCTGCGTGTCCCCTTTGGGGTCACCCCCGAAGGCCTGCCAGTCGTCATCGACATCAAAGAGTCAGCGCAGCTTGGTATGGGTCCGCACGGATTGCTTATCGGCGCCACAGGTTCAGGCAAATCCGAAGTGCTCCGCACGATGGTGATCGCTATGGCGCTGACGCATTCGCCGGAGCAACTAAATTTTGTGCTGGTGGACTTTAAAGGCGGCGCAACCTTCGCAGGCATGGCTGATCTTCCCCATGTTTCAGCAATGATCTCTAACCTTGAATCAGAGTTGTCGCTGGTCGATCGCATGGAAGATGCTCTTCGCGGAGAGATGCTTCGTCGACAAGAGCTTCTACGGGACGCTGGGAACTATGCCAATGTCACCACTTATGAAGCGGATCGACTGAGCGGAAAACACAGTTTTCCGCCGCTTCCTGCCTTATTCATCATTCTGGATGAGTTCTCGGAACTCCTCACCGCAAAACCAGAGTTTTTGGAACTTTTTACCACGGTGGGCCGCGTTGGTCGCTCAATGTCAATCCATCTTCTGCTCGCATCACAACGCCTTGAGTCGGGGCGCTTACGTGGACTTGATTCACATTTGTCCTATCGAATTGGTTTACGTACCTTCTCGATCGGTGAATCCCGCGAAGTCCTCGGCGTGCCCGATGCGTATGAGTTGCCGTCATTTCCTGGTGTCGGCTACCTCAAGCCCGGTACTGACGAAATGATTCGCTTCAGGGCATCCTATGTGGCTGCCCCGCCACCGCCTCGGAAAGAAGCTGCCACCCAGCAAGCGGGGATGGCGGCAGCACCCATCAGGGTCCTACCTTTTACGACTGCCCCCGTCCTGCAACGAGATCCAGTGGACGCCCCCCAAGTAAGCGAAACGATTGAACTTCCAGGCGATGCCCAGTGGGCTGATATGACGCAGATGGACATTGCGGTGGCACGCATGGTTGGAAAAGGAACACCAGCTCATCAGGTGTGGCTACCACCATTGGATGTGCCCGATACGCTTGATTCGCTGATGCCTGACCTTCAAATAGTTGACGGCCACGGTTTGCTGTCTCCTTCCTGGCGCTCACGTGGCCCGCTGAGGATTCCACTGGGCGTCGTGGACGTGCCGCTTGAACAGCGCCGTGATGTGCTCACCTTTGATTTTTCTGGTGCTAACGGGCACATGGCAGTAATCGGTAGTGCCTTGTCAGGCAAATCGACAACGCTGCGCAGCGTCGTCATGGCGCTGTCACTTGTGCACACACCACAGGAAGTACAGTTTTACATCATTGACTTAGGTGGCGGTTCATTCACCCCCTTCGACAGTGCCGCACATATTGCAGCGGTGGCCACTCGTGACCGTAAAGACCTAGTGAACCGAATGCTGGCAGAGATCGAAGGCATCATCGCTGATCGCGAAGCTTACTTCCGGCGTCACAAGATCGACTCAATGAGTGCCTACCGGAAAGGACGCGCCGAAGGTCGATGGGACGACGGTTATGGGGATGTATTCCTCGTTGTTGACGGCTGGGCCGCAATGCGTGTGGAATTCGACGGCCTTGATGTGCGCATACAAGAATTACTCACCCGAGCCCTGTCATATGGTGTGCACCTTATCCTGGCGACCAGTCGATGGAATGATATTCGAATGCAGATGGATGACTCATTTGGGTCCGTCATCGAATTGCGTATGGGCGATGCTGCCGACTCCAGGATTGACCGTAAGCGGGCAGAACTCATTCCAGCGGAACGACCAGGTAGGGGAATTAACACCGCCAAACTCAACATACTGGTTGGACTGCCAAGGATTGACGGCGACCATGACCCAAATACCCTGTCCGAAGGTGTGGCGCACTGTCTGGAACAGATTGCTGCCCACACCGTGGCTGGCCCGAAACTACGTCTGCTTCCAGAGCGGGTTACTAGTGAAGATGTGCGGGCGAAGGCCAACGTGGCTGACAAGGCCATCATTTTGGGTATCGAAGAAAACCGCTTGGGGCCATTACTTTTCGACACTGCACGCGAGTCCCATATGTATCTTTTTGGTGACTCCAAGTCTGGTCGGACGACTTTCCTGTGTTCGTTGGCCTCAGAAATCATGCGTACACATACGCCTGAACAGGCGGCAATTATCCTGATTGACCCACGGCGCACAATGATGGGGCATATCAGCGACGACTACCTTCTCAGCACCCACACCACACGCGATAGCGCAGCCGAAGGTATCGCGCAATTAGCGCTGTACCTACAGTCACGCCTACCAGGAGATGATGTTTCCCCAGCACAGCTTCGCGACCGATCCTGGTGGTCAGGCGCCGACATATGGGTACTGGTCGATGACTACGACCTCATTTCCTCGACAGGGAACAACCCGTTGTCACCGCTAGTACCATTATTGGCGCAAGCCTCCGATATTGGTCTGCACCTTGTGACCGCACGCAGAAGCGGAGGTGCTGGCCGCACACTCTATGAGCCTGTGGTGCAGACACTTGGCGAATTGGGTGCAACGTGCATCCTGCTATCAGGTGATCCAGTTGAAGGTGCGATCGCGGGCGGTGTCAAGCCAATGAAACTACCCCCAGGACGTGCGCAAATCGTGTCCCGCGACAATGGAAAGTTCATGGCACAAATGTTGTGGACGCCTCGGCAAATGTGAATCCGTCACCTGAATGCTCGTACCCACTTTGCGACGCCACGCTGGGATGGGCTGCGACATGACACTTGTGGATAAGTGCCCGCTGCCGCACGCGGAAGGCTGTATCGTAGTACCTTGTGCAGGCCAGCAATACTGAGGGGGTTTGGATGGACGTATCCAGACTCGGATCGGTGGTAGCAACACGGTGGGGTGCTGCGTCCGATATTGGTCCCGTGCGCTCAATGAACGAGGACGCGTGGGTTGCTGCCTCGCCGCTATTTGCTGTCGCCGACGGTATGGGCGGACATGCGGGCGGTGAACGGGCATCTCAGACGGGCTTGCGGGTGCTTCGGCAACGGCTGGGGCAAGAAGCGCTCGAAGGCAAGGTGCCGACAGTTGACGATGTCGAAGCGGCGATTACCGAGGCGGCGCAGCAGGTTGCAGCTTTGGCGCACTCTTCGGATCCCTACCGTTCTCCAGGTACGACGTTAACGGGGGCGATGGCGCTCCTGGGACCGCCTGTGCCATACTGGCTAATTTTTAATATCGGCGATTCGCGAACTTACTTGGTTGCCGATGGCAATATTCAGCAAATCACTAAAGATCATTCGGCCCGACAAGAGGCGCGCGATTTCGAAGCTGCCACCGGAATATCTGTTCCTTTACCGCCTAGCAATGTCGTCACGCGTGCCTTAGGGGCGGGGATGGCTGGGATCCCCAGTGCTGATTATTTTCGGGTGCCGATGCGCCAAGGCGATTACCTGGTGATCTCCTCCGACGGTATGCACGGTGCTGTCACCGACGAGGTGATTGCTGAGGTAGTGACACAAGGGCAAGATCCGCAGAGCATTGCTGCTGAACTAATACGACGGGCATTGGGTGCAGGAACGCGCGATAACGCCACTGTCATCGTCGTCGAGGCGCAACGTGTGGTGGGGGATCACTCTTTGGTCACGATCCAAGGTACTGCGCGTCCCATTTACTCTGTCACTCCTATTCCCACTGCGACGGTTCGTCGCAAAGCCTAAGAAGGCGGAATAAATATGTTGCACATCAGTCAATACATGACCCGAGGCGCCGGTTCTGTGGCTGTCTACGGGGTGTCTGGCGTCGCCCTTGTCCCCGTTTTTGTTGCGGCGAGTGCACAACAGGTGTTGAACGGGCGGGAAGATGTTGTTGGGTGGTTACAGCACCACAGGGCCTTAGGGACACCGCTTGCGTTCCTCGATACGTCGCACCCTGTGGCGTATCTTAGTGTGTTTGGAGGAGCGACCGTGCAATTGGTTCCTGCCTCTGGTGCTCCTGTACAGGTGCGAGATCATCTTTGGGGGGAGCCCATTGATCCAGCCCTGTACGACTGCATCATGATGCGTATCGGCGACCCCAGTCTGGCTGCATGGATGCCTGTGATTCAATCTGGTACGCACGCGAATGAGGTGTGTATCGGTACTCCCACTGGTAATACGGCGCCTTTGATGAATACGTCAACCGTTGCAGGGCCGACTCCGACTACGCAACCTATCGCAGACCAGGGTGTGCCTGGTGCTGAATCATTGTCACCCATTGAATCTGCTGTAGTTGCGCCGACTGCATGGTCTTCAGTGGATTTCGCTCCACCAACTGGTCATCCAGTGGCATTTACCCCGCCTTCCTCACCTGCTCCAGGCCCGGCACAGCCATCGTCCTTCGCTCCACCAACGGGTGTCTTCCACGAGGCGGTAGAGCTGCCTGTTCCTGCGCCGCAGTTATGGGTGCCCGATGACGTTGCGCCCAATCCCGTGCTGCCACAGATGGAGGTCGAACCACCAGCGAGCAACCAAACAGCAACTTCGACAAGCGAGCCGTTGGCAAATCCGGAAGCATTGGAAGCTACGATCACCCCACAGGCATTGGAAAACGCATGGAACAGTATGCAACACCAGATAGATGTCGAAGCGACCGTGATGCGGCGGCCAGAGGCACTACCTGTGGCGCAGTCCAGTGCTTTTCTGATTTACGCGGGATCGGCACCAGTGGAGGTTTTACGAGATGTGGTGATTGGGCGAGCCCCGGATACGCATAAGCTTCCTGGGCGAATGGAGGCAATTGCCTTAAAAGTCCCTAGCCCCGACAATGAAATTTCGCGTTCGCACTGCGCAGTGTTGGCACTTGACCCAGGGGCATGGTCGTTGATGGACCTAGGGTCGGTCAATGGAACGCTTCTGCGGCGAGCACAGGGGGTATTGGAAGAAGTGGCTCCCATGAATACCGTGACCCTGGCTGATGGAGACGTCATTGATCTTGGTGAAGGCGTATCCATAGAGTTCCGCATTCGTTGGACATAGGTGGCGCTTGCGGATCTTTGCGTGCTGGGCGTTACGGTGTGGGGGTGGTCCAGGTGATGGTGTTGAGGATGTCGTAGATTTCGGGTGGGAGTGTGGTGTCATTTAGCGCTGATCTGAGTTGGATGGTCCATAGTCCGTCGTGGCGACCTAACTCCCATATTTCGGTGCGGTGGGATATGCCGTCAACGGTTTCAGTGAAAGAGCAGCCGCGTGCAGTGGCGCCGCCAATGGTACGTGTGCCAAGGTCAGTGGCATCTGAGTTGTTTTCATTTCTCCATATGTCAGCGAATCTGTTGCCGAAGATGTTGTCGAGGTTGAAGGTGTCGGGTGTGGCTTGCTTGTAAGAGAATGAAAGATTTTCTGGGTCAGAACGGAATAGGCTGATGGATGGTGCGGAGGTGTCGTTTGTTCCGTTGGGTGAGGCGACGTAGCTTGCGGGATCGTATTGTCCTTGGGGGATTTCTTTCCATCCGACCGGAAGTGTCGCGGTGACGGTGTCGGCGGTCATGGTGGTGGCTGTAAATAGGGTGGGTGTCGGTGTGGCCCAGGTGATGGTGTTGAGGATGTCGTAGATTTCGGGTGGGAATGTGGTGTCGTTGTCTGCTGACCTAAGTTGGACATCCCATAGTCCGTCGTGGCGACCTACATGCCATTTTTCGGTGCGGTGGGATACACCATCATCGGTATAAACATAGACGTAGCCTCTGGCTGGGGCACCGCCAATGGTGCGGGTGCCAAGGTCAGTGAGGTTCGAATACTGGGTGTCTTTTCGCAAATCGAATAATGAACGGTTGACAATGGCGTCGAGGTCGTAGGTGTCGGGTGCGATTTGGCCGTAACTTAATGAGATATTTTGTGGGTCAAACTGGATCAGGCTGATGGATGGTACGGAAGTGTCGTTTGTTCCGTTGGGTGAGGCGACGTAGCTTCCGAGGCCGTATTGTCCTTGGGGGATTTCTTTCCATCCGACCGGCAGTGTCGCGGTGACGGTGTCGGCGGTCATGGTGGTGGCTGTAAATAGGACGGGGGTGGGTGTTTCCTCTTCTTGTGCTGCTGGGGTGGTGGTACATGCCGAAAGTACGACAAGAAGAGCAGCAGCAAGGAC
>NZ_AUBF01000007.1 GCF_000429105.1 Schaalia suimastitidis DSM 15538 | reverse complement strand
CCGTTCGCCACTCACCACCCAGACGCAAGCGCCCAAGCAGCCCGTTCGACTTGCATGTGTTAAGCACGCCGCCAGCGTTCGTCCTGAGCCAGGATCAAACTCTCCGAAAAAAACAAAACGGAAAACCCCAGCCAACCACCCACACACAACACGCGCAGACAGCCAACCAGAAACAATCCCAACCAAAAAACTCAAAAACAAAAAACAGGCAAAACAAAAACAAACAAACACACTATCGAGTTCACAAACAACAACCACACGGGTCCCACAACTATTGCTAGCGTTAGTTCCTGGTGATCGTCGCGGAGCATTTTCCGCTCTCGGCGACGGGTATTAACTTTAGGACGTTTGGCACCTGCATGTCAAGGCGAAAACTGCGACCCTAGTCACCTTTATTCAATCCGCAACAATTAAAACATCATCCAAACCTCAATGTGGCGGATTTTCGGGGCATAACACCCAGAAAATCCGCCACATATGTGAGCTCTGAGATGTCGAAAACATCTGTCGCACCATTATCTACTTGAGCGTTGACGCTCTGTCTGATCGGTGCAGCCCGCCCAACAGAACCGACGAGCTATGCGCGAGCTGCTTTGGAGCGTTGAGGCTCTGTACGATCGTTGCCGTCCATCGACTCTTGTGTCATCGTTCAGCCTCACCTGACCCTTTAGTCGGTCAATTCAACGACGATCAGATTACGCCGCCCCTTACGGACAAGTGCCAAGCCTCCTGGCAGCGCATCGGCGTGACCAATTGGCGCATCCTCATCGTCCACCTTGATGTTGTTCAAGTAGGCGCCACCTGAAGCTACCGTACGTCGCGCCGCAGAACGACCTTTTTCAACACCTGCACCGACCAACGCGTCAACGACGGTTCCTTCGCCCAGTTTTACCTGGGCACGCGGAAGGTCGGCCACTGCACTACGTAGCGTCACCTCGTCAAGCTGGCGAAGGTCGCCACTACCCCACAGTGCAGCGGTAGCCGCTAGCACGCGGTCAAGTTCCGTTTCACCATGTACGAGCGCGGTAACTCGGGCGGCAAGTTCTTTCTGTGCTGCGCGCTGGTGCGGTCGTTCGGCAACTTCCACTTCAAGTGCCGCCACCTCTTCACGTGTAATGAAGGTGAAAATCTTCAGGAAACGGATCACATCTTCGTCGGCAACCTGTAGCCAGAACTGGTAGAAGGCATAGGGACTCATCATTGCTGGGTCCAACCAGATAGCGCCGCCTTCTGATTTACCGAATTTTGTCCCATCGGCTTTGGTAATAATCGGCGTCGTCAAGACATGGGTCGTGGCACCTTCAACCTTGCGGATAAGGTCCACGCCACCGATCATATTGCCCCACTGATCATTACCGCCGGTCTCCAAAGTGCATCCGTGACGGCGGAATAGTTCCAAGTAGTCATTGGCTTGGAGGACCTGGTAGGAAAATTCGGTGTAGGAAATACCTTCCTCAGATGCCAAGCGGCGCGCCACGATATCGCGCGAAAGCATCGTTCCGATGCGGAAATGTTTACCAACACCACGCAACAGGTCAATGGCTGACATCTCCTGTGTCCAGTCCAGATTATTCACCATAGTTGCAGCTGCTGGACCGTCGAAATCTAAGAAACGTGCAATCTGATCCTTGAGGCGGCCAGTCCATTCCTTCACCACTTCAGTGGGGTTGAGTTGCCGCTCCCCCGACTGACGAGGATCACCAATTTGTCCGGTCGCGCCCCCCACCAATGCAAGTGGGCGGTGTCCGGCCAATTGCAAGTGCCGCATCACAAGGACCTGAACAAGGTGCCCGTGATGCAACGACGGTGCGGTGGGATCAAAACCGCAATAGAAAGTAACCGGCCCTTGAGAAAGGTGCTCACGCAGCGCGTCAAGGTCGGTGTGCTGAGCAATCAGCCCACGCCACTGGAGGTCGTCCAGAATGTCGGTCACAATCGTTTCCTTACAGTCGATGATCAATCTATTAGCGGCCTTCTACAGACCCTTGTCTCGTTGGGATCTACAAGACCCTACTGAGATCTCGTGGCACCCTGAGCATTTCTCGCAGAAGCCCATTTAAGTGTAGGTGACGAATGCGCTTCGCAGAGCTTTGCCACAGCTTCCGTGCCTATTCCGTCGCCTCGGCCCACCCCTTCAGGTCTGCCACGGCGCGCTCAAGCTCTGCGAGCTGTTCGAAGACCCGAACAGGAGCGGTACCTCCTCGGCCAGTCCTGGCATTAACAGAGCCTTCAATCGTCAACACATCCCTTACGGAAGGTTCAAGGTAAGGCGAGGCAGAACGCAATTCTGCATCCGTGAGATCAATGAGTTCCACCCCGCGGGCCTCAGCGATTCTCACACAGGCACCAGATATCTCATGTGCCTCACGGAAGGGAATACCGCGGCGTACCAACCACTCTGCAATGTCAGTGGCCAGTGAGAAACCCTGGGGCGCCAATTCTTCCATACGTGAAAGGTTCAGCGTCATCGTGTCGACCATGCCTGACACAGCAGGCAGAAGAACGTCCAAGGTGTCAATCTGGTCGAAAACGGGTTCCTTATCCTCTTGTAGATCCCGGTCATAGGCCAGTGGCAGACCTTTCAGCATCGTCAGCAGTGCCATGAGGTCGCCAACAAGGCGTCCAGCTTTACCACGCCCGAGTTCGGCAACGTCCGGGTTTTTCTTTTGAGGCATAATTGACGAGCCTGTCGAGAAGGCATCGTCAAGGGTCACGTAGTGAAACTCTTTCGTATTCCATATAACAATTTCTTCACATAGGCGCGAAATATCAACGCCAATCATCGCCATAATGAAAGCAAATTCGACGACAATGTCCCGCGACGCGGTCCCGTCAATCGAATTGGCAACGCTTCGGCTAAAACCAAGTTGGTGCGCTACTGTCTGCGGGTCCATACCCAAGGTATTTCCTGCAAGCGCTCCAGAACCATAGGGAGAAATGGCAGCCCGTTTGTCCCAATCGACGAGGCGGTCCACGTCACGTACTAACGGCCAGGCATGCGCTGCCAGATGATGGGCCACCAACACCGGTTGTGCGTGTTGCAGGTGGGTGCGGCCCGGCATGATCGCGGTACCAGCTTGATGTGCTTGTTTCGTTAGGGCTTCCACGACGGCGAGTGTGCGCAGGGCAATGAGTCGCGCATGTTGACGCAGATATATGCGAATAAGTGTGGCGATTTGATCGTTGCGGGAACGCCCTGCCCGCAATTTACCACCCAAATGATCGCCTGCACGCTCCAATAAGCCACGTTCTAAAGCGGTGTGGACGTCTTCATCTGCTGGCGAGGGCCGGAATGTGCCAGAAGCAACGTCTGCGGCCAAAGCGTCGAGGGCATCGTGCATCGCAGCAATCTCGTCGCTATCAAGTAAACCGGCTGCATATAACGCGTCGGCATGGGCGTGGGAGCCAGCAATATCCGCCTGCGCGAGGCGCCAATCGAAATGTGTGGACACCGACAATGCGGCAAGCGCATCTGCGGGGGCACCACTGAAACGACCACCCCACAGGCCAAATGTCGAGGCATCAGAAGAAGACGTCATATAACGATGATGCCTTTTTTCGTCGCTAAACGGCGTCGCGGTCCCCTTCGTGGACAGCGATCAGTGGTTCTTTAGCTGTCGCTCTCATTGGGTAGACACGTACCACCAGCCATGTGGCGATGGCGACAAACAGCACCCAGTTACCTTCTGAAATCAATCGCGATTCGGTAAATGACTGGACCACCAGCGCACAAACCAGCAGCATCGGAGCCAAGGTGAGGTAAGAGCGGGAAATATTGGAGTAAGCCACGTGAATAACGCTGCCACTGACCGCGATGACCGCAATGATCAGTATGGCCGCGCCGATGATTCCGGTCTGAAAAAGTGCCTCGATATACGCGTTATGTGCCGACATTGTGGGGGTGCCGTCTCCACGCACGACGAGGCGACGGAACATGGGAATCCACGGCGCCCAATACATAATCCATCCCCACCCTAGGATCGGGTGGCGCTCCCAAAGGTTGAAGAGGCGACTCCAGATCAGACCACGTCCGCTGAGATCTGAACTGCGATTCGTCCAATCGCTGATGTGTTCGTGGGCGAAAAACGATACGACTACCGAGAGTGCGGCCATCGCCAGCAGCACAATGAATACGTAACGACGCATCGGGGGTTTCAATAGGCGCAATCCCAGCGCAGCAAGAAGTACCGTCGCACAGATCAGCGAGGCGATGATGACGGTGGCTGACCGTGTCAGTGCAAGCACGGTAATGCACACAGCGATCCACACGAGGCTACTTAGCGTCTTTTCTCGCCGGTCAAGCCATATCAGGATCACGCACAACAGGCATAAAAGAGCAACAAAGGCCAGTGGATTGCGATTGCCAACAAAGCCTTGTATAGGCCCGCCTTCGAAAAGGAGGGCATTGACCCAATACTGGCTGTCGGCAACATAGGGCCAATCGCGCATATAGAACGGCGGAATGCGGTGGCCAACAAATATTTCAACGAAGAGTTCAAGCGCAAGGCTCAGGCTCAGTATCCACTTAAAACCAGCGGTAAAGATGTCCAGGAGTTCCCGCAGAGGAAACGCGATGGCAATGAGCAGACCACCCAAGGTGGTGGCGATGGACATCATGGATGCAACTGAGGTTTCCAATGGGTACTGCGACCACAAGACTGACAGCGTGCACCACAGAACGAAGGTGGCTGGCAAAAGTGGAATGCGGCGCAGCAGCAAACGCCGTCCCGCGATCACGAATAGTGCCGAGGCAACCACCAGGGTAAGCGCTGCGACAATACCGAAACCCCACCAGCCCAATAGATTGCGCACGCCATGACCGGCGAAGGTAAGCACGATCGTCCAAATGGCCACTGGCGGAAGGGCACGCTGTGCAAATACCCGGTGGCGTTCCACCATGGTGTCACGCACGTCGTGGAGCGCGTAGCTGAGTGGATCCCACACCACATCGTGAAGATATTCGCAGATAAAGGCAATGATGGCCGAGGCTTTGGTGCGCAAGGGGCTACCAGCGGCCATCCGTAGTCCTTCCTTCCAACGGTTAATGACAAACTAGGACCGCACTGCGTAACGGGTACGAGGCCCCGCACGGCGGCGGTGCCCAACGGTAACGATAGTAGACGAAAACAACCGGGAACCCCGACAAATATGCGGGGTTCCCGGTTACGATTCGGTTGCGATCATGGGTGTGGGAAGCTCTCTAATGGCCCATCAGATCGCATTGTTCCCAGGGTTACGACCATGGGCGCGAAAAACCTAGAGGGTGCCTTCACCCAGTTCAGGGCCACGCCCAAAACGCACGTCACGGGCGGTAGCCAACCGTGACGTCATCCCAAAGATTTCAATGAAGCCACGCGAATGAGACTGGTCAAAGGTGTCGCCAGTTTCGTAGGTCGCAAGGTTGAAATCATAAAGAGACGATTCAGAACGTCGACCGGTGACTGTGGCGCGCCCTCCGTGGAGCACCATGCGAATATCGCCACTGACGTACTGTTGCGTATCAGCGATAAAGCCGTCAAGAGCACGTTTGAGCGGTGAGAACCATAGTCCGTCGTACACTAATTCGCTCCACCGTTGATCAACTTGCCGTTTGTAGCGACCCAGTTCTCGCTCAATAGTGACCCGTTCAAGTTCCTGGTGTGCGGTGATTAGAGCAACCGCGCCGGGCGCCTCGTAAACCTCACGCGATTTGATGCCGACGAGTCGATCTTCCACCATGTCAATGCGGCCGACACCTTGCGCGCCCGCGCGACGGTTCAGTTCTTGGATCGCTTGAAGGGGCGTGACCGGCCGAGAATCAATGGCAACTGGGATACCCGCCTCGAAGGTGATAACGATTTCGTCGGGAAGCGGTGGGTATGTCGGATCATCCGTGTAGTTGTAGACATCTTTGGTGGGAGCATTCCAAATGTCTTCAAGGAAGCCCGTTTCAATGGCTCGTCCCCACACATTTTGGTCAATGGAGAACGGGTTGTGTTTAGTTGTTTCGATGGGCAGATTATGCCTATTGGCATAGTCGATGGCCACGTCGCGGGTCAGCGCCAGGTCACGCACAGGTGCCAGACATTTCAGGTCAGGAGCAAAGGACGTGATGGACACTTCGAAACGCACCTGATCGTTGCCTTTGCCGGTGCAGCCGTGGGCAACGGTTGTGGCACCGAATTGGCGTGCTGCTTGGACAAGGTGTTTGGAGATGAGTGGGCGCGAAAGTGCCGACACGAGCGGGTAGACGCCTTCATATAGGCCGTTAGCGCGCAGTGCTGGCATACAGAAATCCTGCGCAAATTCATCTTTTGCGTCAGCGATATAGGCTTCAACGGCTCCACAGTCAAGGGCTCGTTGGCGGATGACTTCGAGGTCTTCGCCTCCTTGGCCAACGTCTACGGCGACGGCGACGACCTCCATTCCGGTTTGTTCTTCAATCCATCCGATGGCCACGGAGGTATCGAGGCCACCAGAGTAAGCAAGTACGACGCGATCTTTCGACGGTGTCATTGAGTATTTTCCTTTCATTTCTCCGTTGAATATCCCGGCTGGGACATTTCAAGGAGTGTGTGTTCTACAGCCTGGGCGTCGTCAACCGAGCGACAGATGACCAGTATCGTGTCGTCTCCGGCGATGGTGCCTGCAACTTCGTCCATTCGAACGGCATCTATGGCACTGCCCAGTAGTGATGCGGCGCCAACTGGCGTGCGCAGCACAAGATGGTTGCCGACCTGGGTGGAGCCGGTGAGCAGGCTTTGGCACCACCGTACGAGGCGTTCTCTACCGGCTTCGCCTTCATGTGTAGGGGAACCATCAAGGTCAGGAACGGTGTAAACGAGAAGCCCTTCATGTGACCGCACTTTTGTTGCCTGCATTTCGACAAGGTCGCGTGACAATGTCGCCTGTGTCACTTCAAATCCGTGTCGGAGTAGTTGGCTTCGCAGTTCCTGCTGCGAGTTGATGCGATTGGCAGCGAGCAAGTCACGGATCGCTTCCTGGCGTGCTGCTTTAGTTCGTGGCACGGCTGCAGTATTCACTTCGCGTTATTCTCCTTTCGTGCGGCATCGTAGAGCGTAGGCAGTGCCTGGGTGAAGATGTCAACCTGCTCGTCAGTGATAGTGAGGGCAGGCGCGAGGCGGAGCGTCGTTTCGCTTGTGGCGTTGAGGAGAAATCCGTTGCGTCGGGCGGCTGTGACCATTGCGGGTGCGACAGGTTCTGCCAGTTCAATGCCGATGAGCAGACCACGTCCGCGTACCTCACGCAGTGACGTGCCGAGGTATTGGCTAAGGTCAGCGCGCCAGCGTGCACCCAGGTCGCGGCTTCGTTTCACCAGATCTGTCTGCTTGATGGTGTTGATGACGGCAAGGGCCGCAGCTGCGCACACAGGGTTTCCACCGAAGGTGGAGCCGTGCATTCCCGGTCCTAGTATTTGCGCAGCTTGTCCGTAGGCTATGCAGGCACCGATGGGCATACCTCCTGCGAGTCCTTTTGCCAGGGTAACGACGTCGGGCGTGATTGCCGACCAGTGGTGTCCCATCCATTGTCCTGTTCGTCCAAGCCCGGTTTGCACCTCGTCAATGACCATCAGTGCGCCGTAGCGGGTGGTGAGTTCACGGACGAGGCGCATGTAGCTGTCGTGGATTACGTGTACGCCCGCTTCGCCTTGGATGGGTTCAATGAATATAGCCGCAACATCGTCGCTCATTGCGTCACGAAGCGCGGTCTCATCATTTGCTGGGATGAACTCGATAGGACCAAGAAGTGGCGCGAAAGGAGCGCGATAGCTTTCTTTCCACGTCAGGGCTAAAGCACCGGTGGAACGTCCGTGAAAGGAGTGGTCGAGGGCCAAAATACGCGTCTTGGGCGTGTCGGCAGTATTGGCATAGGCTTTGACGATTTTGAGGGCTGCTTCAGTTGATTCGGTGCCGGAGTTTGTCAGAAATACTTTGCCCGACACTGGCGTATCGGGCGCAGTGATGGCAAGTAGGTGTTCCCCCAGCGTCACTTGAGGAATACTTGCAAAGAAATTGGAAATATGGCCCAGGGTTGTGATCTGTTGGCTCACGGCATCAACAATCGCGGGGTGTGCATGCCCTAGTGCGTTGACCGCGATACCTGCGTAGAGGTCGAGATACTTGTTGCCCTCGCTATCCCATACGTGGGTGCCATCGCCGCGAACGAGCATCAGTGACGGTGTGCCGAAGGTTGGCATGAAGGTATTGTCGTAACGCGCGGACCAGCCCTTTGGGCTATCGGTGATAGTACTCATGATGTGTAGGCACTGTTCTCGTGGACATAGTCGTGTGTGAGGTCATTGGTCCAGATCGTGGCGCTTGCATTGCCCGCATGGAGGTCGACGACGACCGACACTTCCCTGGCTGACATGTCGACCAGCGCGCGGTCTTGCCCTACGCCGCCTGCCTGGCACACCATGACATGGTTAATGATGACGTCGATCGCATTAGGGTCGTATGGGGCAACGGACTGTGGGACGGTTCCTACTTCAGAGATAATGCGTCCCCAGTTCGGGTCGTTGCCAAAAACGGCGGTTTTAAACAGGTTGGAGCGGGCAACTGCGCGTCCCACTGCTTCAGCGGCCTCCTCGCTGGTGGCGCCGGTGACGGTGATGGCGATGTCATGGCTTGCACCTTCGGCATCTGCAAGCAGTTGCCGAGCGAGGTTTGCACACGCAACTGTCAATTCGGCAGTGAAGTCCTCGATTCGTGGTGTAAGGCCACTTGAACCTGAAGACAAAAGGAGCACCGTGTCGTTCGTGGACATACATCCATCCGAGTCTGTCCGGTTAAATGTTGTGCGTACCGCTTCGGCTAAAGCGGCTGCGGCATTGTCATTATCCAGACAAGCATCGGTAGTGAGGACGCACAGCATGGTGGCAAGTCCCGGTGCAAGCATCCCCGCACCTTTGGCCATGCCGCCGATTCGCCAACCATCGGCGTATTCGCTGGCATATGTTTTCGCCACTGTGTCTGTGGTGCGGATCGCGTCTGCGGCGTCGAGGCTTGCCTGGGCGTGGGCAGATGCTGCTGCGCAAAGTGTGGGGATTGCGCCAAGGATTCGGTCCATGGGGAGCGGTACGCCGATAATGCCTGTGGAGCATACGCCCACGTGTTGTGGAGCGATGCCGATATGCGCGCCAACAGCTGCTGCCGTTGTGCGGGCGTTATCCATGCCAAGCGTTCCAGTGCAGGCGTTGGCGCCACCAGAATTTAATATGACGGCCCCAAGGGGGCCGTGGGTGAGATGTTCACGTGTGAGCGTGACAGGTGCGGCAACGATCCGATTCGAGGTGAATACACCTGCACTTGCAGGAACCGGCCCGTTGTTAATGACGATGGCGAGGTCCTTGCCACCACTGCTCTTAATGCCTGCTGAGCATCCTGCTGCTGTGAAGCCCCGTGGATAGGTGACGCCGCTGTAGGTCATGGTGCTACTCCGATCGTGGGAACGGCGGTATATTCGGGCAAGCCGAGGGCAATATTTGCGCTTTGAAGTGCGGCCGCGGCGGTGCCTTTACCGAGGTTATCGATGGCACAGATCATGACCAGCGCACCTGCCCGCTCGTCTATGCTCCAATGAATTTGAACTGCTCCAGTGCCGGTGAGTGGGCCCGTGGTCGGCCATGTAGGTGCCTGTGTGACAGTGACCAGATACTCTTCGTCGTAAACTGCTAGCGCTTGGTCAACATCGGCTCGTGTGATCCCACACTTGAGCGGGGCAACTACGGTCGCCAAAATGCCACGTGACAGTGGTGCCAGAACAGGCGTGAACGTCAGGCGCGCGTCGCCAGTAGCACCGGCGAGGCGCAGGTTTTGAAGGATTTCCGGGATGTGGCGATGAGAGCCGCCCACGGCATATGGCGCCAAGGTACCGCTTGCCTGCGATGCGAGTAGGTGTGGCTTCAGCGTTTTTCCTGCTCCAGAGTATCCGACTGCCAGGGTGGCAACCAGTGACTGTGTATCGATAATATTTGCATTGACTGCACATTGTGCAGCAAGGGTAACAGCTGTGGCATTGCATCCCGGTACAGCCAGTCTGGTGCTGTTGGCGATTAATGCGCGTTGCTTTACAGCACGACTTTCACCGGCGTGGAGGAGTTCCGGCATGGCGTATGTCCACGCTGGACAGTATTCGCCACCGTAATAGCGCGCCCATTCATCCGCATCGACGAGGCGGTGATCCGCCGCGAGATCAACAACAATCCCATTGTCACCTGATTCTGCGAGCGCGTCGCCGATCGCGCCAGAATGACCGTGCGGCAGTGCCAGAATGACAAGATCATGACCTGCAAGGGTGTCCACACGGGTTTCCTGAATCATGCGGTCAGCGAGTTGCGGGATATGGGGTTGGTAATTGCCCAGAGGTTGCCCACTTGAGGAGGCTGCAGTAACGGTCACAATGTCAATTTCGGGGTGCTGCGCCAGCAAACGCAGCGTTTCTCCACCTGCGTAACCGGATGCGCCCGCAACTGCCGCCTTAATCATGCACATAACTATACATGTGCATGAATATTATTCATATTGTGTGTCCGTAGGGTGATCATCCCACGTCAACGCCTACTGTGCACCTTCCAACTGCGTGGCAATCGAGTCCGCCCAGGCATTGATTTCGGTCCAATCACGGAAATCACCTTCGACCGCACCCGCCAAACGCACGATAGTTCGTTCACGCAATGAAAGCAGTGACGGGAAATAACGCCCTGGGAACATTTTATGTTCAACGGCACGTACCCTGGTCAACACCGGACCAATACGTGATGGGTCCTGCGGAACGTGCTTGGGCACTCCATTCATCCCCACAGAAAAGGCCCAAACTGGGATGCGTTCCAATTCCTCTTCAAAGCGCATCATAAACTCGTGCGCCTGCTCAATCCACTGCATCATATAGACTGCCGAGCCACAGATAACAGCATCAAAGCCGTCCAGCGTCTCTACGTCTTCAGGGCTGCGCCTGCTCACCTCAAATCCGCGTTCCACCAAATGTTTAGCCAACGCGTCAGCAATTTCGGTTGTCGCCCCATGCTTCGAGGATGCCGTAACTAGGATGTGCATGAGATAAGTGTGACAGAGTTTCGAAGCGAAAGCCCGTCACAAAGTCCCGACTCTTATCCCTCTCAACGGCGTGACAGGTAATCTGCGCGCACAAAAGGGTCTTTAGGCACGCCCCTCGCTCACCTATGGCAAAGCCGCACCTAGGCCGATCCC
Source organism: Schaalia suimastitidis DSM 15538 (assembly GCF_000429105.1). GTDB lineage: Bacteria > Actinomycetota > Actinomycetes > Actinomycetales > Actinomycetaceae > Pauljensenia > Pauljensenia suimastitidis. Next base: position 187,665 of record NZ_AUBF01000007.1, on the reverse strand, counting down.
TTCGCGCGCGCAGACAGCATCACAAGTGACGCAAGACCCTCACGCGCGCAGACGCCCACCAAGTTGCTTGGTCACGCGTTGAATAACATTTTGGCGTACAGCCGCAATTTCCTGCGCTGACAGTGTGTGGTCGCCGCGTAGACGCACAGCAAAGGCCAACGAACGATATCCCGCGTCAACCTGATCACCCTGATAAATATCAAAAAGGGTGACGCTTTCCGCTAGGGCACCCGCGCCTTGACGCACCGCCTGCTCAACGCGGGAGGCTGGAATATCAGCGGGAAGGACGAAAGCAAAATCTTCCTTGGCGACCGGATAGGTGGACACTGGCCGAACCTGCACGGGCGCCTCGTCCATCGCACCGATTAACGCATCCAGATCAATTTCGGCAGCGATCGCGCGAGGCGGCAAAGCAAACGCCTGACACACACCCGGATGCAATTCACCAGCCATGGCAATATCGACGAGGTCGCGGCCCCGCCGGACAAAAATACGTGCCACGCGACCAGGATGCCACGGCGCCACATCAGCCGGATCAGTTGCAGGACTCGGCATAGGAGCGCCCTTTAGTGTGCTCACTTGCGCCTCCCAAGCGCGACACACCTCGACGCGAACACCAAGTACGCTTGCCACACGTTTCACAGCGTCCACGCCATCATGCCAGTCATAGGCACGTTGGCCCTCCAACGCGGATCCTGTTTTTCCCGCAAGGACAATACCCACATGCCACGGTTGGCGTGGGGTACCTGCCATAAGTGCCGCAAGTTCCTCATCGGCAGGACGGCGGTCAGCACCAATGAGTGGTGTTGGCTGGCACCCCTCAGGGCGCACAACCATGCCGCATTCGAAAAGCCCTACGCCTTCCATACCTCGTGAAATATTACGCGCAGCAGTATCCAACAAGGTATCGATAATGGATGTCCGCAATAGCGGTGTGTCATCAGCCAACGGGTTACGTAAACGCAGTGCGTTGCGACGCGTATCGGAAGGAGTCAGGCGTTGACGATCAAAAGAGTCCGATACAAATGGGTAGGAATTGACCTCAACGAGCGCTGACTCAGCCAGGGTTTGCGCCACCATACGTCGCGCCTTTTGCGCCTGAGTGAGGCCTTTACCTGCGGGTGCAGCCGGTAGGACAACCGGAATATTGTCATAGCCGTCTAAACGGGCAATTTCCTCAACCAGGTGTGCCGGTCCCACCAGGTCAGGTCGCCACGACGGTGGTACAACCTGCAAGGCGTCATCCACATATGTGACGCTGCATCCGATGGTTTCCAGTAACTCAACGATCCGCTCCTGGCTATATTCAACCCCGGTGAGGCGCTGAGCATGGTCACAGGCAAAACGAATGGGCGCAGGTGAATATGTATCGTCCAGGTCTGTGACCGCAGGGTCTGCAACCCCACCGCCATAGCGAACCAGAAGGTCAACCGCCCGCTGCGCAGCCACCGCAGGCAGTCTCGGGTCAACACCGCGTTCAAAACGCTTGGAGGCTTCCGAAACCAGGCGGTGACGACGCGAGATGCGCGCAACGGACACCGCATCAAAATGCGCCGCCTCAAGTAAAATATCCGTCGTATGCTCCTCAACTTCGGAGTACTGACCGCCCATCACACCGGCAAGACCAATAATGCGTGTCCCCTCACCCTGTGGTGAATCAGTAATGAGTAGATCCTCGCCGTCAAGGGGACGCGTGACATCATCAAGTGTGACAAGGCTTTCGCCGGGCATTGCGCGCCGCACAACGATTGGGCTAACCAAAGCCGAAAGATCGTAGGCATGCATGGGTTGACCAAGATCTAACATCACGTAGTTGGTCACGTCTACTGCCAACGAAAGGGACCGCATACCTGCCGATTCAAGACGGTCAACAAGCCACTGTGGGCTTGGGGCCTGTGGATTAATGCCGCGGACGATACGCGCAACAAAACGGTCGCAGCCAATACGCCCATTAATAGGCGCCCGATCGGCCACCTTCACCGGGAAGCCATCAGCGGTGGCGGCAGGCACCTCGGAAATAATGGTGCCAACAACACCTGGATCACGGAAAGAAGCCCCCGTGGAATGCGAATATTCGCGGGCCACACCACGCATCGAAAAGCAATACCCGCGGTCAGGAGTGACGTTGATTTCAAGGATTTCTTCACCTAAACCAAGGAACCCAAGAAGATCAGAGCCCACGGCCGGGATATCGCGGTCAGGATAACGTTCGGTGAGGACGATAATGCCGTCGTGCTCATCTCCAAGACCAAGCTCCCGAGCCGAACAAATCATGCCATCAGAAATGTGCCCATAGGTTTTGCGCGCCGCAATGGCAAAATCTCCCGGTAATACTGCACCCGGCAGGCAAACAGCAACAAGGTCGCCTTCAACGAAATTATGGGCACCACAGATAATGCCGCGGCTAGGAAGGTCAGAAGGCTCTTTGCCGCTACCGGGCGCATCGTTATGCTCCCCCACGTCCACACGGCAATAATTGACGGTTTTCCCGTTGGAAGCCGTTTCTTTCACAATGCTCAGCACGCGCCCAACAACAAGTGGACCGGTAACTTTCGCGGGGTGGATTGTTTCTTCTTCGAGACCGACCTTTACCAGCGCTTGAGCAAGTTGCTCAGCAGTGGTACCGGCAGGGATATCGACATGATCTGAAAGCCAGCTCAATGGAACTAAAGGCATATCAACGACCCTTTCCGTGAATGCCGAATTGCTGGGAAAAACGCACGTCGCCTTCAACAATGTCGTGCATATCGGCAATACCGTGACGCAGCATCAACGTGCGCTCAAGCCCCATACCGAAGGCAAAACCGGTGTAACGCTCCGGGTCAACCCCATTGGCTCGCAACACATTGGGATTCACCATGCCACAGCCACCCCATTCGATCCAACCGGGACCACCCTTCTTCTGGGGGAACCACAGGTCCATCTCGGCGCTCGGTTCGGTGAAAGGAAAGAAACTTGGGCGCAGACGCGTCTTTGCCTCAGGACCAAACATGGCTTGAGCAAAATGGTCAAGAACACCTTTGAGATGCGCCATCGTGAGCCCTTCGTCCACCGCAAGGCCTTCGACCTGGTGGAAGACCGGCGTATGTGTGGCATCAAGCGCGTCGGAACGGAAAACCTTGCCCGGGCACGCAACGTAAATGGGAACGCCTCGTTCAAGCATGGCACGCGACTGGACCGGCGACGTGTGAGTACGCATCACCAGGTTCCCATCGGCAGGGTGCTCTCCGCCGACAGTCGTTCCGTCAACATAGAACGTGTCTTGCATTTGGCGCGCCGGATGATCGATGTCGAAATTCAAACTGTCAAAGTTAAACCACTCGTGTTCAACCTCGGGACCTTCAGCGATTTCCCATCCCATTGCCACGAAGAAATCCGCGATTTCTTCCTGCAGGGTCTCAAGTGGATGACGCGCCCCCACCTGATGGCGCATGTAAGTAGCAGTCACGTCAACAGACTCTTCAACGAGCACCCGCGCCTCGTACTGGGCCGCGAGCACATCTTCACGGGCAGCAAATGCGTCGGTGAGTGCTTTACGTGCGGCACCAAGATTGCGCCCTGCCGCACCACGATCACTCGCATCGAGGCTACCAATCGTGCGGTTGGCGAGGACAAGCGCAGCATTATCCCCAAGGAAAGCAGCACGCACAGTTTTCAATTGAGCCAAGTCGGTTGCGGCCGTGATCTCATCTAGTCCCTCATTGACGAGGCGGGCGACGGCCGTCTCATCAAGGGGATTAAGGCTGGGTGAACGCTCGTCCATATCCTTATTTCCTCAGTCGTCAATTCAACAAGCACCAAGGGTGCACCGTGAACATCATAGTTGTGCCACCACCGTAGGGGCAGCGCTGCCCATAGCAGGAGCGATTTAGTGCTCTTTGTAGTGGCCGCTAGAAGGGAAGGAACGCTCACTTACCGAAGCAACGTAAGCGCGTGCCGCCTCGCCAAGCGCAGCACCGACCTCACCAAAGCGTTGCACGAAGCTAGGCGCCCAATCACCCATACCTGCCATATCCGACCACACCAACACTTGCCCATCGGTATGTGGTCCGGCACCAATGCCGATCGTTGACACTGAAAGCTCCCGAGTAATACGCGAGGCAATATCGTCTGGCACCATCTCTAAGACCAGCGCAAAGACACCCGCTTCCTGTAGCGCACAGGCATCTTCAAAAAGACGTTCAGCGGCTTGGCCTCGGCCCTGCATACGGGGACCACCAAGGGCATTTTCGCTCTGAGGGGTGTACCCAAGGTGTCCCATCACAGGAATACCCCCTTGGGTGAGTAAACGAATTGTCTGGGCACGCGCGGCGCCACCTTCTAATTTCACAGCATGGGCGCCCGCGCGCATGAGTACTGCCGCGTTGTCAAAAGCCCGCGTGGAATCGGCCTCGTAGGTACCAAAAGGCAGATCAGCAACCACCATGACACGCTCAACACTTCGGGCCACTGCGCCTGTAGCCCGCTCCATATCGGCCAGCGTCACCTGGAGGGTGGAAGGATGCCCAAGCACGACATTGCCCAAAGAATCGCCAACAAGCAACATATCGACACCAGCTGCCTCAAATATGGGGGCCGTAAGTGCATCGTATGCCGTCAGCATTGTCAGCGGCCGCCCCTGCGCTTTGGCTTCGGCAACATGATGGATACGGAAACGCTTAGGGCGTGCCATAGGTGCCGCATGATGTGACATATGTGTCCTCACTATTTGCAGGGCGAAGTACCACCGCCATTTTCCTCCTTTTTTGCCACTATGACCAATGAAGTGTGCACGTCGCTGCCCCGCTATGCGGCGTATCCTGGTTTCATGACTGACCTTGACGCATTGGCTCGCCGCGCACCGTTGGGCACCCTCACCCCCGGCATTATTTCGCCCACACGCACCGTCCCGGACCACATTGATCGACCTGAATATATGTTCCATGACGGACCGGAGGTCGTCACCGCATCAGATATCAAAGACACCGAAACCATTGAACGAATCGCCGCTGCAGGCAAGCTCGCAGCACAGGCACTTGTTGAAGTTGGTCAGGCTGTTGCGCCCGGCGTTACAACGGATGAGCTCGACCGGATTGGGCACGAGTTCCTTTGTGATCACGGCGCATACCCATCGTGCCTGGGGTATATGGGCTTCCCTAAGTCAATATGCACCTCGATTAACGAGGTCATCTGCCACGGTATCCCCGACAACCGGCCCCTTGCCGAAGGCGACATACTCAACGTTGATATCACTGCTTACCTTGATGGTGTTCATGGTGATACATGCACGATGTTCGAGGTTGGTACTGTCGACGAAGAGTCTCATCTGCTTATTGAACGCACACGCCAGGCGATGCTCCGTGGCATCAAAGCAATACGCCCTGGCCGTGAAATCAACGTGATCGGTCGAGTGATTGAAGCCTACGCGAAACGTTTCCACTACGGTGTCGTCAAAGACTACACGGGCCATGGTGTTGGAGAAGCCTTCCATTCAGGTCTCATTGTTCCGCACTATGACGCAGCGCCTCGACACAACGAGGTGATGGAGGTCGGCATGGTATTCACTGTTGAACCTATGCTGACCCTGGGCACCGTTGAATGGGAGCAGTGGGAGGACGGGTGGACCATCGTCACCGCGGACCGGGGCCGTACTGCCCAATTTGAACACACGGTTGTTGTCACTGAAGATGGTGCGCGTATTCTCACGAGTGTGGACTAGGCATTATGGCGCCCACCACATAGGCTATGGTGTGGATTGAATCACCCAACTAACCTGAGAGGGAAAGTAATGGCTAACGTGGCGTGCGGTATCGATATTGGTGGCTCAGGAATCAAAGCGGCCATTGTCGATCTTGACTCAGGCGAATTCGTTGGCGACCGTATCCGTATCGAAACACCTCAACCTGCGACACCTGATGCTGTGGCTGATGTGTGCCGCCAACTCCTTGAACAACTAGACGTTGGTGCTGACATTCCAGTTGGTATCGCCTTCCCTGCCCCGGTCTTGAAGGGTGTCATTCCATTTATGGCCAACCTCGACGACTCTTGGGTAGGCATTGACGTCAACGAATTGATGCTCAAACACCTGGGACGCCCTGTTGCACCTCTTAACGACGCTGATGCGGCTGGTATCGCCGAGGTCGCTTATGGTGCCGCTAAAGGTGTGAAGGGAACCATTATTCTTACTACCCAAGGTACCGGCATTGGCTCTGCCATCATTGTTGACGGGGTGTTGGTTCCCAATACTGAGCTTGGCCACCTTGAAATAGACGGGTATGACGCTGAGAAACGTGCCTCAGCAGGACAAAAGACGCTGCAGGACCTGTCGTGGAAAAAGTGGGCCAAACGTCTCCAACGCTACTACTCCCATGTGGAGATGCTGTTCTCACCCGACTTATTTGTTGTCGGTGGTGGCGTATCGAAGAACCACGAGAAATTCATGCCGCTGTTAGATCTGCGCACACCAATGGTACCTGCTGTGCTTTTTAACACTGCGGGTATCATTGGTGCCGCGTATTGGGCGGCGACACGCGCGTAATTTAGGGCTGCTGAACGCCCATAACGGTGGGTCTTGCATGGTGCGGGACCCACCGTTTTGTACGTGACGACAGTTGCGTTGCGCGGTGCCCACCGCTTTACACCAAACCACTGTTGCACTGCGCATAATGCCTGCAGTCCCATGCGAAACCACCGCTGCATTGCGCAGGCGCAACGCGACCAGCCTTCACCCGGCTGTGCACTCCAGCTGCGTTACCTGCCTTTTTCCCGGCGAATACATGTGGCGGATGAGGCAACCGTACGCCGGGTTCTGTTCCGCGGACGCTCATCACGTACGCGGTGGCGACCATCCATCTAGGACTGCTGTTACCAGCAGCCTCAAGCGACCTACCCGCAGACATTGGGCGGGCCGCCCTTAGCGTCTACTGCTTGGTCTTGCTCCGAGTGGGGTTTACCAAGCCAACGCAGTCACCTGCGCTGCTGGTGGGCTCTTACCCCACCGTTTCACCCTTACCGTCACAGCTGCGACGGCGGTTTGTTTTCTGTGGCACTATCCCGCGGGTCACCCCGGGTGGCTGTTAGCCACCACCCTGCCCTGTGGAGCCCGGACGTTCCTCGACACCTCAGTGGGTGGCGCGGCCGCCTGGTTACCTCATCCGCTTGGCCATGGTACCGCGCAACGCGCCCACGTGCCGTATCCTGACCACGTGTTCATTTGGCTGCCCCCATCCGAAGGAAAAACTGCTCCCGCAACAGGCCCTGCCCTCGACCATGCTCATCTAGCATTCCCCCAGCTTTACGAGGCGCGCCGTCAGCTCGCCACGATTCTTGCTACTACCGATGGTGACGTCGGCAACGCGGTCAATGGTGCGATACTTCATTCCCCTTGCGCACCTGCCAGGACACTCTTTAGCGGCGTGTTATTTGCCGCAGCGCGCCTGTCGCATCTGGAACCTTTGGCACATACTCGGGCCTTGAAAACGGTGCGCATATTTAGCGGATTATTCGGTGTTGTCCTCCCCGATGATCTCGTCCCCGATCATCGTTTGCCTATGGCGACAACGATCCCGGGCCTCGGTTCGCTAGCCACATTTTGGCGCCCACACCTGGACCTTGCGCTCGCCAACGAGGCAGCTGAGGACCTCATCCTTGATTGCCGTTCCGGCGCATACCGCACTGCTTGCCGGGCACCTTGGGCGCATGTCGTCGAATTAGCGGTGGTAAGACAAAGCTGCGGCAAGCGGTGCGTGATTTCGCACGACGCAAAACGCTGGCGTGGGTTGGCAACTGCGGCCTTCCTTGCAGCGCCGACGAGTCCTGCTGACATTCAAGACGCCGACGAACTTGCGTCCCACTTGCACAGCCATCTTGATGCGATTGTGGCGACCGACGCTAAAGGTGTCGATCATCATGCCATCGCCGTTGAACTCACGCAGGCGAAATACACCAAACAAGGTGGTAGCCACCGTATCGCCACCTTGGTCACAGACTAGATCGCCTACACCTAGCCACCTTGGTCACAGACCAAAATACGTGCATTGGCTCAGTTCACCTACAGCGCGAGCCTCCATCTTAGCCGTTAGTGCGCACCACAATCTGACCTGTGTCTTCGGTCCAGTACAGCTGATCAGCAGGGGTACGTCGAATCACGTCGAGTTCAGCGGGCGACAAATCGGTTCCAATACCTTGAACCAGACCATTACGCACCTCCACGACGGCCAGTGCACCATTTTTTTCACGGGACCGTTCGTATTCAGCAACAAGGGCTTGCCCAAGGCTTGCGGCTAACTCACGCCGTTTGGCTATGACAGCACGCAATTCGTTATCTGCATCGGCCATATCGGCCAAGAAATCTGCCTTCACCTTTTCCGCGTCAGCGGTGATCGCCTCCATCTGGGCTTTCATGTCACTTGTTGCTTTGTCGGAAGCTTCGAGGCGTTCTTCAGCGGAGAGTTGGTCACTTTCAAGCGAGGCCAAACGCTGGTTCATTTGAGCGATTTCATGCTGCATTGCGCTGATGTCCCGCAGTGGCACTTCACCTTTGTCGACGCGACCCTGTTGACGGTCCCTGCGGGCAGTTACTTTTTCGATTTCTGCCTCAATACGTGCTGCCTCACGTGTGATATCTGCACGAACTGCGCTTTGGTTGATAATTGCCCGTTTGAGGTCGTCGGCGCGGGCAGCAAGTTCTCGCACGGTAGCGTGAGCAGGATGATGATCACGCGTATGCCGGAGAGCAGATTCACGCTGGTCAAGTGCTTGAAGCTCAAGAAGTTGAAGTTGGTCGGCGTGAGAGACGTTCACCGTAGTCCTCCGGTGGTGGGTCGATGGCTGGTCCAGGGTTCAGTGACAATGGTAGAGACTTCTACGCCAAGCGACACATTATCGGCCTCGGCGCTGTCACGAAGTTTGTCAGCCAGTAGCGGCAACCACGGCCATTCTGTGGCCCAATGACTTGCACAAAGCAGAGCAGGCCCACCGCCTTCGATATGTTCTGAAGCAGGGTGGTGGCGCAGATCGGCGGTAAGAAATACGTCGGCGCCCATCTGACGTGCTTGGGCAAGGAAATGATCGCCGGCTCCCCCACTGACCGCGATACGCGTGACGGGGGTCGCCTCGTCGCCGGCTACATACAGTCCGTGCGGACCTGCCGGTAAGACCGCCGCAACGCGGTTGGCGAAGTCTGCCAAGGTAGTCGTGGCAATTGTGCCGATGCGACCAAGCCCGATGGTGTATCCATGGGCATCGACACCGTGGGGAACAAGAGGCTGACACTCAGTCAGTCCGACCAGACGCGCCAATGCATCGGCAACACCGTCATGTGCCACATCAGCGTTGGTGTGGGCGCAGTACAGCGCCGCATTTGCACGGATTAGATCGGCAACCATCTTTCCTTTCGGGTCATTTTCCGGCAGGAAAGATGTGCCACGAAGATACAGCGGATGATGGGTGAGTAGCAGATCAAAGTTGCCGTCCACGCATTGCCCGACGGTAGCCGACACTGGGTCCACGGCAAGAAGTATCCGAGAAATATGTCGCTGAGGATCACCAAGGATGAGGCCGACGCGATCCCATTCTTCAGCGCTGTGGCGCGGGTACCATGCTTCGATGCGGCCGATTACGTCGGCAAGTGTCCACTGCTTCGTCATTGCCTAAGCCTATCGGGGCATGACATTCCTTTCATCTCGTCCATACCGCCGGTTTAGCACTGCCCATCGTGGTGGCGCGGAGTAGCATTGTCTGCCGTGCGTATCGTTGATTTATTGCCTCGTGGCCTCACTGATTATCTGGAGGTGGACCGCCTGCAGCGTGCTCTTCACAGTGAGGTGGTTGCCGGAGGTGAAGATGCGCTGATTGTTGCCGAATTTACGCCGACGTGGACGGCGGGCCGACACACGAAACCGCAGGATATTCCTGATACGACACTTGAGGTAATCCCGGTTGATCGGGCAGGTTCAGCGACGTGGCACGGCCCTGGGCAACTCGTGGTGTACCCAGTGGTGAAGTTGAAAGAACCGGTCGATACGCTGGCGTGGATTCGTAGTGTCGAGGCTGGAGTTCTCAGCGCATTACGCGACGTGTGGGGGCTTGACGTCGAACGTATTGACGGCCGCGCGGGGGTGTGGATTCGCGAGGCGGGCCTGCCGGACAGGAAAATATGCGCGATCGGTTTGAAGGTGGCGCGCGGAGCCACCCTTCACGGTATCGCCTTAAATGTCTCCATCGACATGGGGCGGGCCTTTTCTGGGATTATCCCCTGCGGCCTCGTTGATGCCGATGTGGCGAGTTTACATTGCGAAGGTGTCACCACCACCGTTGTCGGCGCTGCCAACCATGTCGTTACTCACCTTGTTGCCAGTATTTCTGGGCAACTTGCCCGCCCAGCCACTACCGTGACACGTATCACCGATATGGCATTGCCGCCCATTCAAGGAGAACCCGTATGAGCACTCTTCCTAGCCCTGAAGGCAGAAAGTTGCTCCGTGTCGAAGCGCGGAACTCACAAACGCCGATTGAGGATAAGCCGGATTGGATTCGCTCTCACGCACGTTCGGGCGAAAACTATATGGATATGCGCGCCCTCGCGGCTGGCAAGACCTTACATACGGTCTGCGCAGAAGCCAATTGCCCTAATATCCACGAGTGTTGGGAAGATCGTGAGGCAACCTTCCTTTTAGGAGGGCGTCTATGCACCCGCCGTTGCGACTTTTGCAATATCGCCACAGGTCGCCCCACCGAATATGACACCGACGAACCCCGCCGTGTCGCAGAGTCGGTGCGTGACCTCGACCTACGTTATGCCACCATTACGGGTGTGACACGCGATGACCTGCCCGACGGCGCCGCGTGGCTCTACGCCGAAACATGCCGCCTCATTCACGAACTCAGCCCCAATACCGGTGTGGAACTACTGGTTGACGATTTCCGCGGCCAACTCGACGGTGTCGAACTCGTGGTCAGTGCTGGCCCGCAGGTTTTTGCCCATAACCTGGAGACGGTTCCGCGGATCTTTAAGCAGATACGCCCCGCATTCCGATATGAGCGTTCCCTTGAAATGATTCGCCATGCGCACAGCCTCGGGGCGATGACAAAGTCGAATCTCATCTTAGGGATGGGTGAGACCCGCGACGAAATACTGTCAGCGATGGCTGACCTACGCAGTGCACACTGTGATTTGCTGACACTCACCCAGTATCTGCGTCCCTCCCCATTGCATCATCCGGTCGACCGTTGGGTACATCCAGAAGAGTTCCTTGAGCTGTCGGTTGCGGCTGAAGAGATGGGTTTTGTCGGTGTCATGGCTGGCCCTCTGGTGCGTTCGTCGTATAGGGCAGGCTCATTGTGGGCCAAAGGGATGCGCAGTGCTGGACGAAAGATCCCTGAGCATTTGGCGCATTTGGAAGACTCAGGTACCACGTTGCAGGAAGCGCGCACAGTACTGACGGATTTGCATCGTCGCCGCGCAGCACGGGAGGCAGTGAAAGCCAAACGAGCTATGGCTGAAGCTGCTGGTTAGTGTTGTGTCATGCCTAATGGGATATCACCGGTGTCCTTACCGGCTGTGTCAGTAGATGCTCACCCTGCGGCAGTAGACGCGGTTCCTGTTGCCGACTACTCACCTGCACGGGTCTTGGCACGTGCCGCAGCCCAGCGACCACACCGCCTTTCCTTGGTGAACGCCTCCACCGGTCAGCAGTGGACGGTGGCACAAGCATGGCGCGCTGTGTGTCAATCGGCACAGGTTTTACAGGACGCGGGTATCAGTGCTGGAGACCGCGTTGCAGTCGTTGCCTCGAATTCGCCGTGGCATTTCATTGTGCATGTCGCTGCGTCGCTACTTCACGGTGTCACCGTTCCCCTGTCGCCGCGCCTGCCTCGCCGCCAACTTCGCGCGTTACTGGATGACTGTCAACCCCGACTCATTCTCACTGAGGATTCACTGGTGAATCAGGGCGTTTTTTATCAAGACATGGTGATGTCCGTACAGGATTTTGCGCAGTTGACAGCGCGCGTATCACCTCAGTTCAACGGCAATATTGTGCCATGCCATCATCATGCGGCAGCTATTATTTACACCTCGGGAAGTACCGGCCAACCTCGTGGGATTACGCTCAGTCATCGGCACCTGTGGTGGGCAAGCGCATCATTTCGTGATGGCTTTGAGTACTCCCCCGGCACGGATATTGTGGGGGTTGCGGCACCTCTGTCACATATTGGCGGCTTCAATGGCACGTCGTTAGATGTCTTTAGTCATGGTGGCACAGTTGTCGTATTTGATTCCTTCGATGCTGACCTCATTGTGCGCAGCGTTGATCACTATGGAATCACGATGATGTTCGCTGTTCCCGCCATGTGTTATGCCCTGATAGAGGCACACACACGGCTGGGTACGCATTTGTCCACGTGGACTCGACCACTCATTGGCGGCGAAAAGCTCTCCCCTGTCTTAGCGCAAGATATGAAGAAAGCAGGACTTTCCCCCATCCACGTGTGGGGAATGACTGAAACGGGTGGGGCTGGTACCTTTGCGTCCCCAGAGATGTACGAGGCGCACCCGGGCACTATCGGTCAGCCTTTCCCCTACACGGACCTGCGCCTCGTCGATCAGGACGAGGCAGTGATCACCGGCCCGAATCTTGTCGGTACCCTTCAGGTACGCGGCCCCGGGGTCGTTTCAACCCCACCTACATCAGCGATGGAAGGATCCGCCACGCAGTCAACCTGGCTTGATACTGGCGATTTAGCGCAGTGGGATGATGGCGGGGCTCTCCATTTTGTTTCACGCGCTTCGCGCATGATTAACACGGGCGGAGAATTGGTCGCTCCTGCGGTGGTGGAAGAAGCACTACGTGCCCTTCCTCAGGTGCGCGATGCATTGGTCGTTGGCCTACCCGATGAACGCTGGGGACAGATTGTTGCTGCTCTGTTGGTCCCTGCCAACACCGCTAAGGTCCGAGGCGCTGTTGACAACGGGGACGAGGCTTTGTCTGGGCTTGATGCAGCGTCAAGGCACGAGAGTATGCTGCTGGGCGTTGACGCGATACGGAGTGCACTTGCTGGCGAACTGGCCCCGTGGCAACAGGTGCGCCATGTGGTGTGGACACAACGATTGCCACTGACGTCGACGGGCAAGCCTGATATTGCGGCTGCCGCCGCCCAGTTGGAACAGACACGCGCGTCAATCGAGGCCTAATTCTGGTGTCGTCAGCGTTGCGGGTTTTGGTGCCGTGAGCGTTGCGGGCGGCGCCATCAGATAAGTCACATGGTCACCCATAGGCAGCACCCATCGATTTGAGTAACATCAATGTGTCGTAATTAAAGGAGGGTTTTCCTATGGCTCGTCATCGCATTGTGATCATCGGTTCTGGCTTTGCTGGCCTTGTGGCGGCACGTCGTCTCCGAAAAGCCGATGCTGATATCACGCTCCTTGCTCGCACAAGTCACCACCTTTTCCAACCCCTGCTGTACCAGGTAGCCACCGGCATCTTATCCGAAGGTGATATTGCCCCAACGACTCGTGAAATCCTTCGCGGCCAAAAGAATGTGACCGTCTTACAGGCCCTCGTTGAAGATATTGACACTGATGCCCGCGTTGTCCGTTGGCGTAACCACAACCGTTGGGAAGAAACCCCCTACGACACGCTGATTGTCGCTGCAGGTGCGGGCCAGTCCTACTTCGGTAACGATCATTTCGCTGTCTTTGCGCCCGGCATGAAAAGTATCGACGACGCCCTTGAGTTGCGCGCACGTATTTTCGGCGCTTTCGAGCTGGCTGAGATCGAAGCCGACCCAAAGCAGCTTGAAAAGCTTTTGACATTTGTTGTGGTGGGCGCTGGGCCAACCGGTGTGGAGATGGCTGGACAGATACGTGAACTCTCGGCAAAAACCTTACGCGGAGAATTCCGCAATATTGACCCCACCGACGCGCGCGTAATCCTCGTCGATGGGGCACCCGGGCCGTTGCCTGTCTTTGGCGAAGACCTCTCCCATATCACCCGACGGAATCTTGAGAAACTCGGCGTAGAAATGCGGATGAACGCATTTGTCACCGACGTTGATGCCACCTCGGTGACTCTGCGCGACAAAGATGGCAACGTCGAAGTCATTGACTCCATGTGTAAGGTGTGGGCAGCAGGCGTCCAAGCCTCTCCCTTGGGCAAGGTACTGGCTGAGCGCACAGGTGTCGAATTGGATCGATCGGGGCGCGTCGTCGTCGACAAAGACCTCACCATCCCAGGCCACCCAGAAATCTTTGTCCTCGGTGACATGATGAGCGTACCAGGCGTGCCTGGCGTCGCTCAGGGCGCAATTCAGTCGGCACGCTTTGCTGCCGATACGATACTGGCCCGCCTCACGGGACGGGAGCCTCGCCAAGAAATATTTACCTATTTCGACAAAGGATCGATGGCAACGATTTCCCGTTTCCAGGCCGTTGTCAAGATGGGGAAGGTACGCCTGACCGGCTTCGTGGCTTGGGTGGCATGGTGCTTCCTCCATCTGCTTTACATTGTGGGCTTCAAATCGCAGATCGGAACCCTGCTTCACTGGCTCGTGGCCTTCATGTCGGGCGCGCGCCCACAACGCACGACAACCAATCAGCAGTTGGTAGGTCGCTTGGCGTTGGAAAGTTTAGGAACTGGATCATCAGGGCGCCTGGTTGCGGGCGAGCGGCTTGTTGATGATATCGACGCCGACGCCAGTGCTGACGCTGCGGATACTATCAAAGCTGATACTGCAGGTGCTGCCACTGCCACCACAGATAGTGCCCAGGACATTCAGGAAAGTACCGACACCGAAAGCACCAGCAACGATGAACCTGACACCAGCGGCTATCAGCCTGGTAACGCCGAAGAGGACAAAACTACCCTGTAGACAGATCACCCGAAAAGAAACCGCTGATCAGCGAGTACCTAGCACTAGTGGCTGCACATCGCACACAGGTGCCTCACGCATGGTGAATTAGCTCCACACCCACTCATTGCATATATGTCCACACGGGTGAGCCAGCACTGCCGCGACGCGGTAGTCACCGACCGGATAGGTCACCTTATTTTTGTGCAGGAAGCGCTATTTTTGTGCAGGAAGCGCTTTGAAAAGGGTGACGAAGAACAGCACTAACCCGACAGTCAGTACTGTATGTCCCACACCCGATACCAGCGTCATCACCCATGGAATATCCATCCCGCGTACCGAATGGAAGCCTCGACCAAATAGGGTAATGATGGTCAAGAACAGACCTACATTCCATGCGACAAGGAATGGCAGGTAGGTTTTACGTGAACTCAGCAGCATCGAACGCTCAAGGAGCAGGGCAATCAGCATCAGGATCATACCTAAGGTAAGGGTATGTCCATGTGTGAGGCCAAGGACGCCAGAGTCATATTCAGCGTGACGGGTGAGTTCACGAAAGGCAATCCCGCTTGTCAAACCCAGGGCTGCCCAAAATGACGCAAGGATCACCAAGGTTTTTTGTGCGCGGAGCGACTTCACCGAAGTTTCTGACATAGTGTCACAATAACAGATTAACGCCAATTCGCCCACCCATGCCAAATGCACTTAACACTGTTGTTAAGTCGGCACCCTCCTCATCCTGACGAATACACCGCCCCGATGGTTAAACCTGGCCGTGATCGGCGTCAATCTTGTGACAATCCTTGTACTGTCCCAGCTCATGAAAGCTGAAGGTCAGACATTCGCAGACCTCTTCACCCCGTTTAACGGCAGCGATATCCTCTGTGGACTCCTTTTCGGAGCGGTCATTATCGTCACATGGTTTCCCGCAGCCTTTATTGGCAATTTGTGGACAGGGGCCATCCTTCTGGGCGCATGGCTAATCGCCGCACTCATCACATGGTGGAGGTATCAGCGATGAAAAACACTGTGCGTGAGCTACGCGTTGAAAAACGCTGGACACAGGCAGAACTTGGCGAAAAACTCGGTGCCTCTGGGCAAACAATCATCGCTATTGAGAACGGAAAATACGACCCATCATTAGGGTGAGCTTTAAGATATCAGCAATTTTCGCCGTCGCACTGGAAGAAATTTTCACGCCTGACGCCGACGATATCGACAAAGCACGATAGGCGATTCGCACGCTATCGCCTGGTATATGGTGGGCCCGGCCGGGTTCGAACCGACGACTTCTGCGGTGTAAACGCAGCGCTCTGACCAACTGAGCTACAGGCCCTTGCCCCGAAGGGCACCAGATAAGTGTACTGGCAATAATCGTTTCGACAAATCCGAATCGCCCCACACCCACAAAAGCTGCGAGCCTCACACGGTCGCCTTGCGTGCGCCCCACCCCGAAAGGAAGAAATCCGCCCAAAGGCCGCCGACGCCTCGTCAATTATTGCCGAGGCACCAGCACCGTGAGATGGTATTCAGCGGCCTCGCGGACGGGCAGTAAGGCGAATCCCCGACCAATCGGCACCAACAGAGGCAGCCGACGTGGAGTTCAAACCAGCAACCTTTGCTGCTTCCTCCACGTCAGACACTGGTACTGCCTGCGCACGTCCCGGCTTAGGGATCAGCACCCACACGACACCACCATCATCAAGATTTGACACGGCATCAACCAGCACGTCAGCCAAATCTTCTTCGTCGGCGTCATCTGCTCGCCACCAAACGATGACACCATCGACGACATCTCCGTAGTCGACATCGACGAGCATTTCGCCGGTGTGCGACTCGACTGAGGCACGCAACGCCTCATCGCAGTCATCGTCGAGGTAAAACTCCTGCACAATCTGCCCTGCAGCGAATCCAAGGTTGACGGTCATGACAACCACCCGACTACCTGGCATTGAGTCTGATGTACTCCACGGGAAAACACATGCACATCGTATGACATTGCGGCGCATCGCACATCTCTTCGATCAAAATGTTGCGCAATTGAGTCCTGAACATGAATTCGAACTAAATGAGGCTTTTCCCATAGGCCGGAAGTCCCCTACAAGGGTGAAAAAGAACGACGAACGTTAGACAATAGAGGCAAGCAACAAAGGCGTACACCTCAGCCGCCAACACAGATGAGACGAAGGATATTCAGAGCCGATGAGCGAGTTGCATCCCGTAGTCAATGGCCTACTCAGCCAAGTCCCTGACAATGACCCCGCAGAAACCGCCGAATGGGTCGAGTCACTGGCCGGTTTGATCGACGAAAAAGGTGGACCTCGGGCCCGCTATATCCTCATCCACATGCTGGAGCAGGCGCGCCGCGCAGGCGTGCAACTGCCGCAGAACTACACCACCCCATACGTCAACACGATCCCAGTGGCAGATGAGCCGTACTTCCCCGGCGACGAAGCGATGGAACGCCAGTATCGTCGTTGGATCCGATGGAACGCCGCCGTCCAGGTAACACGCGCACAACGCCCAGGCGTCAAAGTTGGTGGACATATCTCGTCCTACGCGTCAGTGTCGACCCTGTACGAAGTGGGTCTCAATCACTTCTTCCGCGGCAAAGACCACCCCGGTGGTGGCGACCATGTCTTCTTCCAAGGGCACGCCTCCCCTGGACCGTATGCACGCGCCTTCCTTGAAGGCCGCCTCACTGAAGAAGAAATGGACGGTTTCCGTCAGCAGGTGTCAACCCCCTCAGGACTGCCCTCCTACCCGCACCCCCGTCAACTCCCCGATTTCTGGGAGTTCCCCACGGTGTCGTTAGGACTTGGGCCAGCTGCAGCTATTTACCAGGCATGGTTCGACAAATACCTCCACCTGCGCGGCCTTAAAGACACCTCCCAACAGCGCACCTGGGCGTTCATCGGTGACGGTGAAATGGATGAACCAGAATCGCGTGGACTGCTTCAGCTGGCTGCCCAACAAGGCTTAGATAACCTGACCTTCGTCATTAACTGCAACCTTCAGCGCTTGGACGGGCCGGTTCGCGGCAACGGCAAAATCATTCAGGAACTTGAAGCCTTCTTTAAGGGCGCTGGCTGGAATGTCATCAAGGTGATCTGGGGTCGCGGCTGGGATCAGTTACTCGCAGCAGATAAGGACGACGCACTGGTCCACCTGATGAATGACACCCTTGATGGTGACTACCAAACCTTTAAAGCCAATGACGGCGCCTACGTGCGCGAACACTTCTTTGGCCGTGATCCTCGCACCAAGGCGATGGTGGAAAACTGGACCGACGACCAGATTTGGGCACTTCAGCGTGGTGGGCACGACTACCGGAAGGTCTACGCCGCATACAAGTCCGCTGTGGAACATACGGGACAGCCCACCGTGGTTTTGGCGCACACCATTAAGGGTTACGCATTAGGGTCGAACTTTGCTGGCCGTAACTCCACGCACCAGATGAAAAAGATGACGCTGGACGACGCCAAGATGCTGCGTGATCGTCTGCAGATTCCCATCACTGACGAACAACTTGAAGCTGACCCCTACAAGCCTCCGTACTACATGCCCCCAGCAGATCACCCTGCGCTACTTTACATGAAGGAGTTGCGTGAGAAACTGGGCGGATGGGTGCCAGAGCGTCGTAGCCATAATCCTCAGCTTCCTGAACTCCCTGCAAAGCCTTTCGAAGCGCTGGCCAAGGGTTCAGGTCAGTTGGAGGTGGCGACCACCATGGCGTTGGTACGTCTGATGAAGGACCTGCTTAAAGACAAGAACGTCGGCCGCTACATGGTGCCGATTATTCCTGACGAGGCACGCACCTTCGGTCTTGACGCAATCTTCCCCTCGGCGAAGATTTTCAACACCCACGGGCAGAACTACACGCCAGTAGACGCTGACCTTATGCTGTCCTACAAGGAATCTGAGCAAGGACAGGTACTTCACACGGGCATTACCGAAGCTGGTTCAGCAGCTGCGCTGCAAGCTGTCGGCACCGCATATACGACACATAACCTGCCGATGGTACCGTTCTACATTTTCTACTCGATGTTCGGTTTCCAACGCACCGGCGACCAGTTCTGGGCTGCTGCCGACCAGTTGGCCCGCGGTTTCGTTATCGGTGCGACCGCTGGCAAGACCACATTGACCGGTGAGGGCCTCCAGCACCTCGATGGACACTCGCATCTGATTGCTGCCACCAACCACGGTTTCGTCGCTTACGACCCGGCGTATTCCTACGAGATTCGCCATATCGTCTTTGATGGCCTACAGCGCATGTACGGCCCAAGTGATGGCCGCGATCCTAATGTCTTGTACTACCTCACCGTGTATAACGAGCCATACCAGCAGCCTGCTGAACCTGAGAATCTTGACCGCGAGGGCCTGCTCAAGGGTATCTACAAGGTGGAAGATCATTCCGGCTACGGGCACAAGGTCCAGTTGCTCGGCTCGGGCGTGTCGGTACCGTGGGTACGGCAAGCTAAACGCATCCTCGCCGAACAATGGGGTGTGGACGCTGCCGTGTGGTCTGTGACGTCGTGGACAGAACTACGTCGTGATGCGTTGGAAGCTGACGAACACAATTTCCTTCACCCCAATGGTGAGAAACGTACACCTTTTATTGCCACACGCCTAGGCGGTGCACAAGGCCCGTTCATTGCCTCTACCGACTACGATCGTATGTTGCCTGACCTGGTACGCCAGTGGGTTCCCGGCACCTACCATGTGTTGGGTGCCGACGGCTTCGGTTTGTCCGATACGCGCCGAGCTGCACGTCGCCACTTCCATATTGACGCTGAATCAATTGTGCTGCGCACATTGCAGGCGTTGGTAGAAGAAGGCCGCATGGACCATTCGGTCCTTCAGCAGGCAATCGAACGCTACGATCTGCACAACATTCCAGCTGCAGAAGTGGTCCACGAAGACTAACAATGCAAGGGGGGGGCAGTTCACATGTGGTGAACTGCCCCCCCTTGTGTATGACGGGCGGACGCCGCACTTTTCTACACCGACTCAGCAAACTCGGGCAACGCCTCGTTTCGCAGACGTGTCCCCTCAGCACTTGGCGCCGGGCGGGCAGAACGAAATGGTAGACGACCCCCCGCGTTGAGATAACACGACGGACAGAGCGACTCGTAGGTGACCGCTACCCCATCGATGGCCACCTGCTCGCCATCGAAAACGTAGGCATCGTTGACCTTACGGCCGTTGAACATGGCTTTACGGCCGCATCGGCAGATAGTTTTCAGTTCTTCCAGCGAGTGCGCAACCTCAAGTAAACGTCGGGCACCGGGGAATGACACAGTTCGAAAATCTGTCCGAATGCCATAAGCAATCACCGGGATATTCAGCTCAACGGCAACCGTCATCAGATCGTCGACTTGTGCCTCGGTAAGGAACTGGGCCTCATCTATCAAGATGCACGCGACCGACTCCCCTGGCCCTGCCACCGCCTCGGAAATAAGCGCCATGAGGTCAGCATCGCTGTCAACCAACAGATCGACCTCACGGCTCACTCCGAGACGCGAGACAATCTGGCCACCACCTTTGGTATCGATAAACGGTTTGAGCAGCAGGACACGCTGTCCACGTTCCTCGTAGTTGTGGGCTGCCTGCAGCAGGGCCGTGGATTTACCAGAGTTCATCGCTCCGTAACGAAAATAAAGTTTGGCCACCACAGGATCCTTTCATTCGCCCCGAATCATACCGTGGCGAGGCAGGTGTTCAGGCGCAACTGCTGCGGCGCGGACACGGCGTACCACTTCCTGCTGGTAATCAACCAATCAAACGTCCACGGAAGGAGGGATTTGCCAGGTTTTCCGGCGAGAGTATTTGATCGACCTCTTCTGGGCTGAGCAAACCCATTTCTAGAATAATGTCGCGCACAGTGCGGTTTTCTTCTGCTGCGCGTCGCCCGACGATATCGCCTTTATGGTGCCCAATAACGTCGTTAAAGTATGTGACAACCCCAATGGACCCCGTGACATACCCCAAGCAGACGTCCTTATTGGCGGTGATGCCTAATACGCAACGTTCACGCAGTGTGTCACACGCATTGGTGAGCAGGCTGATGGAACTAAATAGTCCTTGGGCGATCACCGGTTCCATCACATTGAGCTGAAGCTGCCCGGCTTCGGCAGCCATCGTCACTGTCAGATCGTTACCCATCACCTCAAAGCACACCTGATTGACGACTTCAGGGATGACCGGATTAACTTTGGCTGGCATTATGGACGAACCTGCCGCCATCTCGGGCAAATTAATTTCATTCAGTCCCGCTCGAGGGCCCGATGCCAAAAGTCGAAGATCATTGCAGATTTTCGACAGTTTCACCGCAGTGCGTTTAATGGTGGCATGCATCGAAACGTAGGCACCCGTGTCGGATGTGGCCTCAATGAGGTTCGAAGCGCCTTTAATGGGTAGGCCCGTAATCATTCGCAGGTGACGCACTGCGGCCTCTTGGTATCCTGGCGGCGTATTGAGCGCAGTACCAATGGCGGTGGCACCAAGGTTTACTTCCAACAGCAGGTCAGAGTTGTTAATCAGACGATCGTCCTCTTCGCGCAAGGTCACAGCAAATGCCATCATTTCTTGGCCAAGCGTCATCGGCACTGCATCTTGAAGCTGTGTGCGTCCCATTGTGAGGATGTCAGCGAATTCTTGTCCTTTTGCTGCGAAGGCATCCGCGAGCGCATCGACAGCTGTGCGTAGGCGTGCCACTTCGCGATGCAAGGCGATGCGGAATGCAGTGGGGTAGGCGTCGTTGGTGGATTGGGAACGGTTGACGTCGTCATTAGGGTTGATGATGCCGTACTGCCCTTTTTCGTGTCCGGTCAATTCAAGGGCAAGATTGGCAATGACTTCGTTGGCGTTCATATTGACGCTGGTGCCTGCACCGCCTTGGAATTGATCGACAGGGAACTGATCCATGCAACGCCCGTCGTTGACAATGGCGTCGCAGGCTTCAACGATGGCGTCGGCCACCGCTGGGTCAAGGACGCGCAGTTCACGGTTGGCCAACGCTGCTGCTTTCTTTACTTGGACGATGGCGCGCACCATCTCAGGCACATCGGAGATGGTGCGTCCTGAGATTTGGTAGTTTTCGATAGCTCTGAGTGTGTGAATCCCCCAGTATGCATCGGCAGGGACATCGCGTTCGCCAAGTAGGTCGTATTCAACGCGCGTATTCATAACTCTAGGCTCCTTCGTCGCAGCATCGGTCACAACTAGTGTACGTCGCCCCCAGTACACCTGGTGAATGCTCGCACGCGATACCGTGCGCCGCGTGGACCACGAGGAGTGCCGATCCTCTCCCTTATTCGGCGCCAACCTCAGGTGTAACCGTTAGCCATGGCTGGGATGGAAGAAGGCCCACCAGCGTTCGCGCCCCACCATGCTGGTTGCACCCAGGTCAATTCCGGCTGGACATACGCGCACACATTCGCCGTATCCTGAGCAGGCGCCGAAGTATTCATCGAGCGCCGAGGCGGTGGCGCGAGCGCGACGACGGCGTTCCATTGCGGGTATGGGGAGGCGTGCGAGGTGTGCCAAGCGTGCACCCGCGTATAGGGCCGCTGACCCATTTGGGCAGGCAGCGACACATGCGCCGCAGCCGATACAGGCGGCAAAATCCAGTGCGGCCTCTGCGGTGTCATGTCCGATGGGCGTGCTGTCGGCATCTGGGGCAAGTCCAGTGTCGACGCTGGCGTATCCGTTGGCCATCGTAACGTGGTCCAGGACACTGCGATCAACGACGAGGTCTTTGATGACCGGATACAGACCGGATCGTAGCGGTTCGATGGTGATGACGTGCCCTTGTGGGACTTGTCCGAGGCGTTGGTGGCAGGCAGGTAGATTGTCGTGCCATCCGTGGGGTTTGCCATCTACCGTTAGGCCGCAGGCGCCGCATATTCCTTCGCGGCAGTCCGATTCAAAAGCGACAGGTGCGCCTCCGGACTTGGTGAGTATTTCGTTGAGGGAATCCAGTGCTTCGAGGATGCTCATATGTGGTTCGCATTCGATGGGGTACTCCACGAATGTACCGCGCTCATTGGGGCCGTTTTGTCGCCAGATTTTGAGGATGATATTCATTGGTAGCTCCTCGTTGCTACTGTGACACTGCGGTAGGTGAGTTCTTCGCGATGGTGGGTCAATATCGGATCCTGATCCCATGCTTGGCTTTCCCATGCTGACACGCATTGCCACCGTTCGTCGTCACGTTGGGCTTCACCGTCGCTTTGGTATTCGCTTCTAAAGTGAGCGCCGCAGGATTCTTCACGGTGTAATGCGTCGACGCACATCAGCTGCGCAAGTTCAAGGTAGTCTGCAACGCGGCCTGCCTCGACAAGATCCGGGTTGTATTCGTCGTTGGTACCGCTGACACGAAGGGTGTCGTAGAACGCATGTCTCAGGTCAGCAATATCGTTGATTCCACGAAGTAGCCCCTCTTTGTTGCGCACGACGCCGCAGTCGCGGTAGAGGATGCGGCCTAATTCGCGGTGGAAGACTTTCGCGGGTGTGTCTCCGTTGATGGAGCGGAGCCTGTCGAGGCGGTGGCGCACCCGTGTGATAGCAGCAAGGGCAGCCGGATGGTCCTGGGTGATCAGTGGTTGTCCAAGGAGTGTGGCAAGGTAATTGGGGACGGTGCGTGGCAGGGTGAAGGATCCGTCAACGCAGGCCGCAAGGAGAGAGTTGGCGCCTAATCGGTTGGCACCGTGGTAGGCAGCGTTGGCTTCTCCTGCGACGAACAACCCTGGTATTGACGTCATCAGATCGTAGTCGACCCATAGTCCACCCATGGTGAAATGTGCCCCTGGTGCGATACGCATCGGCTGTATATAGGGGTCTTCCCCTGTGGCATCATGGTACATCGCAAAAAGGTTGCCGTAGCGTTCGGCGATGATGGTCGTTCCGAGGCGTTCTATGGCATCGCGAAAATCCAGGTAGACAGAGTTTTTCAGTGGACCAACGCCGTTGCCTGCTTGGATTTGAGCATAGGCAGCGCGTGAGGCAATATCGCGCGGCGTGAGGTTTCCAAAGGCTGGGTAGAGGCGTTCAAGGTAGTAGTCACGTTCGCTGTCGGGAATGTCGGCTGCTTGCCGCGTATCACCTGTTTGACGTGGCACCCAGATACGTCCGTCATTGCGCAGTGATTCGGACATGAGGGTCGTTTTCGACTGCCAGGGAGATGATACCGGTAGCGCGGTTGGGTGGAATTGGATGAGGGAAGGCGAAGCCATATAAGCACCTGCCCGGTGGCATCGCCAGGCTGCAGTCGCATTAGAGTTTTTCGCCAGTGTGGAGTGGAAGTAAATATTGCCGTAGCCGCCAGTGGCAAGGATAACGGCGTGCCCGGGATGAAATTGAATGGTGCCAGTCCTTAAGTCACGGGTGACGACACCGACAGCACAACCGTCTTTGGTTACCAGATCTAGCATTTCGTGACGGACCCACAGTCGGATGCGACCTTGTCCAACCTGCCGCATTAAGGCACTGGATGTGGCAACTTGAAGTTGTTGTCCGGTTTGGCCGCGAGAATAGTAGGTGCGTGACACTTGGACGCCGCCGAAGGAGCGCGTCGATAGTGAACCCGCGTATTCGCGAGCGAAGGGTACGCCGAGGGCATTCATGTGGTCAATGACGCGGCTCGATTCGGCACCAAGTCGCCATGCTTCAGATTCGCGTGCTCGGAAGTCGCCGCCTTTGAGGGTATCGCGGACGAAGCGTTCCAATGTGTCTCCGTCGACGCGGCGCGCCCGGGCGGCGTTGATACCACCTTGGGCGGCGACCGAGTGGGCACGTCTGGGGGTGTCGTGGAAGGTGATGACATCAACGGTGTAGCCTAATTCTGCCAGTGCGGCTGCAGCCCCAGCGCCCGCCAGTCCTGTCCCGACGACGACGATGGTGAAGCGTTTGCGGTTTCCGGGGCTGACCAGTTTGGCATTTGCAATGTAGTGTTCCCATGCGTTTTCGGGTGCGCATTGGGGTTCGCGTGCATCTAGGGCGTGTCCTTGGCGTATCTGTGGTGTGGGCATCAGTTGCCTCCAACAATCAGTGCGTACACGATGACGACGCCGTTACCGATGAGGATCGTTAGTGCGATGATCCCGCTGACGACATGGATGAGGCGTCGGCTGCGTCTGGATGTGCCCCCAAGATCTTGCCAGGCTTGCGGTAGTCCGTGAGCAATATGGAGAGCAAGGGCAGCTAGGGCAACTAGGTAAGTGATGGCCACCAGTGGCCTAGACAGAGAGGCGATGACATTGGCGGCGACGTGGAAGGCGGGGTTAGGGTGTTGGAAACTTTCCGAGGCGACGATAACACCCAGCGTCAGATCCGCTAGGTGGATGGCGAGGAACAGAAGGAGGATGAGCCCGGTGGGTAACATCATGCTGGCAACACGGCCTTGAAAGGCGCGTTTCCTTGTGCCTGGTGTCTTGGTGGCACGTCCTTGACGCCACAGGCTCCATGCGCACAGCACATGGGTGGCCAGGGCCACGGTCATCACGATGCGGAAGAGCCACAAAAAACCTTCATATGGCAGCAGTGGCACAAGAAGCTCCCGCAACCACTGGGCATAGTAATCAAGGTCGGCCGGGTCCATGAGCAGCTTGAGGTTGCCGATCATGTGAATAAGAACGAAGGCAGACATGATGAGGCCGGTGGCACCCATGAGGCTTTTTGCCACCCAAGAGGGTAGCCGTTTTTTCTGTTTCTGTACTTCCTGCTGACCGTGGACCTCCATGTCGCACCCCCTTCACATCAGTCTACGTGACCTAGAGCACAAATGCGACGTGTTGGTGATCGTGACTACATGCGCTCACACCTCCCAAACCCATGACCTCCTCCACCAACTACGCGAACCGCCCCAACATTTGGCAGGTCCAACACCGCCAGCCTGAACTAGCTCACACTACGGCGGCGAGAGTCGACACAAACACCAAAATGGCAGATTTTCAAGGAGCAATCTCCTGAAAATCTGCCATTTTGAGTGGACAGTTGAGCGTTCGGCACACTTTCAAATAGGGCGAAACAATGACATTGCAGAAATTCAGCTCACAATATCGCCTGTTTTTGCGTCAACAAGGACAACTGTCACGTCATCAACCTCGTCAATCTTCCACAGGACCGAGCTGTTAGAGCGCGTCAGATCCACGTCATCAACAAAGTCAGCACCGGATGCAATCAGGGCGTCGGCTAGGGTAATGCTGGCCTCGGCAAGAAGCGCCGCCTCGTCATCATCGATCAGACGATCATCGGCGTCATCATCAGCATCGTCGTCACGATCAGTGGCTACGATGGTGCCGTTGGCGTCGACGTAGACGTCAATATCGGATTTATCCGCACCAACGAGGGAGACATCCCACTGCTGGTTATCGTCCCAGTCAAGTTCGTATACGGTGTAGCCCGGGTTGGCGGCAAGGGCGGCTTCAATCGCCTTTTGGGCACTTTCAATGCTGCCGCCCGTGGTCGTCGTGGTGGTAGTGGTGGAGGTAGTTGTGCCACCAGCGGTGGAGCTATCAGTTGCGCTCGTCGTACTTGACGAGGTGTTGGCGCTGGCAGTATCGGTTGTGGTGGTATTTGAGGCTGTGCCCGAGCAGGCAGCCAGGGAGAATGCAGTAACGGCAGTGGCAGCGATGAAAATATTCTTCGTGTTCATACCTTCAGCCTACGCATCCAGTATTGGATAAGACTTTGATAAAAATTAGAAGGCTCTAAGAAACACCTTCCAGCAGATCACCCAATGTGACCCATGACGCAATATCGGTATCTTTCAGCGTCTTTTTCGTCTCATGCTCCACAGCAGAAACGATGGCATATAAGGCCAGTTGGTCTAGGTCAAGGTCTTCGACGAGGCGCAGCTCAGCTCGCGCTGCACTGGGGTCCAATCCGGTTTCATTCAGCACAGCCTCAATAGCAGCTTCTCGGGCACGCTCGGCAACACTCGACTGCGCGTCGTCAGCGATAGCGGATGCGGCCTCGTCAATAATTGTGGCCGCATTGTCGTCAGGATCGTCAATCCGATACCCCAAAAGGTCTGCAATAGTTCCCATTGTCGCGGTCACCCCACCTGGTTCAACCAGCGCACAGCCACACCCGCACCGGCGTAACGGAAAGGCTCAAGCTCATCGTCCCATGCTTGGCCAAGCGCTAAATCAAGGCCGTCGCGCAATTCCTCATAGGATGTGGCACTGGCCAGCGCAGCACGAATACGGTCCTCGGGAATCACCACGTTGCCAATGGTGTCGATCTGCGAGTGAAAAATCCCTAAAGATGGCGTATGTGACCAGCGCCCACCATCTGTTGTGGCCGTCGATTCTTCGGTCACTTCGTAGCGCAAATGCTCCCAGCCGCGCAAGGCCGAGGCGAGGCGCGCACCAGAGCCAACAGGTCCCACCCATGCATATTCAGAACGAAGCATCCCCGGCGCAGCATCTTGGGCACTCCACTGAAGATGAAGTTCCTGATTGAGGGCAGTGCCCGCAGCCCACTCAATATGTGGGCATAGAGCCGCAGGTGTTGAGTGCACAAAAAGTACACCGCGGGTGTATGTCCCTCTCATTGTGACCTCCAGTCAGTTGAGGATCGTCTTCCCCTACGTCCTCTATCTGGAGCGGTATTCACAATTCGATGCAGTGTCACTGCACACGGCGTGCTCTCATTATGCCTCATAACAAGCCAAAAATGCCAGCACACCAGCCCGCCTAATGTTAGAACGCCTTATTGCGGATATCGCGCAGGGCTTGTTTGCGAGTTGCACGGTCAAGGCGGTCAATATAGATCATTCCGTCGAGATGGTCGCACTCATGCTGGAGGCACCGTGCCATCAGCTCTTCGCCTTCAACCACGACCGGTTTACCGTCAAGGTTGATACCTTCCACGCGGGCATACCACGCTCGCCGGGTGGGGTACCACAGTTCAGGGACCGATAGGCAGCCTTCGTCGCCGTCTTGGAATTCGTCCTCGGATAACGCGACGATCTTCGGATTGAGCACGTAGCCGATGTTGCCGTCGATATTCCACGAAAAGGCCCTCAGTCCAACACCAATCTGATTCGCCGCAAGACCGGCACGGCCATCCAATGCAACCCCATCAAGTAGGTCTTCGACAAGCGCCTTAACACGGGCGTCAATGGTGGTGATGGGGTCACACGGTGTACGCAGTACAGGGTCACCAATAATGCGAATATCACGGATAGCCAACGCAGTTCACTCCCCTACCAACAATGAAGCATGCAGGCGGCGCACAGTGTCAACTGCCTCCGCCACAGGCACCTCCACCTTGTCGCCAGAAGCACGCAGGCGGATCTCGACCTTACCGTCAGCTAAGCCGCGACCAACAACCAAGGCCACAGGTATGCCAACCAATTCAGCATCGGCGAATTTCACGCCGGCGCTCACCTTACGACGGTCGTCATACAGCACATCAAAGCCCAGTTCATCCAGGGTGGCGGCAATACTCGCGGCAGCGTCAAAGACTTCATCGCCTTTGCCAGTGGCCAGCACATGCACATCAAAAGGAGCGATATTGGCAGGCCAGGCCAAGCCTTGGTCGTCGTGATTTGCCTCTGCTAGCGCAGCCATCACACGTGACACGCCAATACCGTAGGAACCCATCGTCACCGTGCGGGCCTTGCCGTTCTCGTCCAGCACCGTCAGTCCAAGGGCCTGCGCGTACTTTCGGCCAAGTTGGAAAATATGCCCAATCTCGATGCCGCGAGCCAGGTGCAGTGGGCCTGAGCCGTCCGGCGCAGGATCTCCTTCACATACCTCAGCCGCCTCGATGGTACCGTCGCCGTCGAAGTCACGGCCCTTGGTGAGGTAGAAAACGTGGTGGTCGATCTTATTGGCCCCGGTTATCCACGTGGTCCCGTCTACGATGCGTGGATCAAGGAGGTAGCGCACGGAACCGCCGATAGCACCGTCCTCGTCTACCGTACGCAATGGCGAATTCGGGCCGATAGCCTGCGGGCCGATATAACCGGCCACCAGTTCAGGGTGCGTTGCTAAATCTTCAGCGCTTGCCATATCAACTTCAGCTGGAGCAACAGCAGCCTCGACACGCTTCATGTCGACCCCACGGTCACCGGGAACACCAATCACTAGCAGTTCCTTGTCGCCGCCAGGGTGGGTCAGTGTCACCACGACATTCTTCAACGTATCGCCTGCATGCCAGGGTCGGTCGGCACGCGGATGCAACTCATTGGCCAGGTTGACCAGAGATTCAATCGTCGGACTATCCGGAGTGGGCAGCACCTGCGCCTCAGGAATACCGTCCATAGGCAGCGCATCGGGCACGGGCGTGGTCACCGCCTCCGCATTGGCTGCATATCCGCCTGCCGAACATACGTAGGTATCTTCACCGATATCACTGGGGTGGAGGAATTCTTCTGAACGTGAGCCACCCATCGCGCCAGACATCGCCGAGACAATCACGTATTCGAGGCCGAGGCGGTGGAAGATCCGCTCATAGGCGTCACGCTCAGCTTGGTAGGAAGCGTCAAGACCAGCATCGTCAACGTCGAAACTGTACGCGTCCTTCATGACGAATTCGCGGCCTCGGATAAGGCCCGCGCGCGGGCGTGCCTCGTCACGGTACTTCGTTTGAATCTGATACAGCGTCAGCGGCAAATCCTTGTACGAGGAGTACATATCTTTCACCAAAAGAGTGAACATTTCCTCGTGTGTGGGAGCCAGAAGGTAGTCGCCGTCTTTACGGTCTTTCAAGGTAAAGAGGGTTGGACCGTAGTCATCCCACCTGTGTGTGGCCTTGTAAGGCTCGGCAGGCAGTAGGGCAGGGAAATGCACTTCATGTCCACCCATGCGGTCCATTTCTTCGCGGACAATATCCTCGACTTTACGCAAAACTCGAAGCCCCAGAGGCAGCCAGGTGTAGACACCCGGAGCGGTGCGGCGAATATAGCCTGCACGCACGAGGAGCTTATGGGAGGCAACTTCGGCGTCAGCCGGGTCTTCACGCAGTGTGCGCAGGAAGTACGAGGAAAGGGTCCTAAGCATAGCCTCAAGGGTAGTTCACAAGGCGGCTGAGCGAAAAACTCAGCCGCGTAGTTCACATTGCTTGGGCAGCGGCCTTGATGTCTCGTAGCATCAGCATTGCCGAGGCGGACTCCGCTGCCAGTAGGGTGCGAAGTCGCCAGGCAGGAACATCTGGCGTTGATGTATGTCGTTCGCGCAGGTGTATGCGGGTGGTGCCATTGGCTTCTGGAAGCAGAGCGAGGGTGCACACACCGCTGCGGTCATCGTCATGGTCAAGACCTGGCAATGGAACGCGCAGGATCAGGCAGTCCTCTTCTTCGGAGGCAATCACATCATCGCCGTGGGCGTGGAATGCGGTTTCAATCACCTGCCATACGGCCTGAGGGTGAGCATGGACCACGATGGCACGGTCAACGACGACATCGGCGCCAGGCGCAAGCAGATCACCTGGCAGCGACAGGGCCGCCTGAGAGCGGGTCAGGCCGATGCGTGACGGAAAGCCTGTTGCACGGATCGCGCAGGCGACGGCCGCGACACCGAGGACAGCAAAGGTAAGGCGACGCATAGGAACTACTTTCGATTTATCGGACAACTGGTATTACTTCGACAGGACCTTCTTGACCGTCTGTTTCCATTGTTTCTGCCAGGATATTGGCATGACGTATTAATGTTTCGACGATCTGGTCTTCAGGCACTGTTTCCACGACTTCACCCTTGATGAAAATCTGACCTTTTCCGTTGCCTGATGCCACCCCAAGGTCGGCTTCTCTGGCTTCACCTGGACCGTTAACGACACATCCCATCACCGCTACACGTAGCGGTACTTTGAGATCTTTTAGCCCTTCTGTGACGTCCTCAGCCAGGGTCCACACATCGACTTGTGCGCGCCCACATGAGGGGCAGGAGACGATTTCCAGCGTGCGTTCACGCAGTCCCATAAATTCCAACATTTTGGTGCCGACTTTGACTTCTTCAACCGGCGGCGCTGACAGGGAGACCCGAATTGTGTCGCCAATGCCTTGGGCAAGGAGTACCGAAAATGCGGAGACGGATTTGATTGTGCCTTGAAAGGCAGGGCCAGCCTCGGTTACCCCCAGGTGAAGCGGCCAATCGCCTTTTTCCGACAAGAGTCGGTAGGCCTCGATCATTGTGAGCACATCGTGGTGTTTCACCGAGATTTTGAAGTCGTGGAAGTCGTTTTCTTCAAAGAGGGAGGCTTCCCATACGGCGGATTCAACCAAGGCTTCCGGTGTGGCGCGCCCGTACTTTTTGAGTAGGCTCGGGTGAAGTGAGCCCGCATTCACACCGATACGCAGTGAGGTACCGTGGTCACGGGCTGCTTTGCAGATTTCTGCGACCTGGTCGTCGAATTTTCGGATATTTCCTGGATTAACACGCACCGCACCGCATCCGGCTTCAATGGCTGCGAAGACATACTTTGGGTTGAAGTGGATGTCAGCAATCACAGGAATGCGGGACTGTTTGGCAATAATTGGCAGCGCCTCGGCGTCTTTATCCGTTGGGCAGGCGACGCGCACGATGTCGCAGCCTGCAGCGGTCAGTTCCGCAATTTGTTGAAGCGTGGCACCAATATCGTGTGTTTTCGTTGTCGTCATCGATTGAACCGAGACCGGTGCACTTCCACCGACGGCAATATCGCCCACCATTATTTGACGGGTCTTCCTACGCGGGAAAGGCGAAGCTTTTACCGACGGCATACCAAGGGCTATTTCAGTCACCTGTCCATTATTCCGTAGATACGTGCAGGCGTCTTAATAGTGACGGTGTGACATCTCCACCACCATTTTCTTTTGATACTATTAAAAATGGTGTCCCGAAGGAGAAGATAATGGAAATGCGCACACTCGGATCCACCGGAGCTAAAGTCTCGATAATTGGACTGGGCACATGGCAGCTCGGCACTGACTGGGGTGATGTCAGTACACACGACGCCACAGCACTGCTCGACACTGCGCTTGGCAGTGGCGTCAATTTCTTTGACACAGCCGACGTCTACGGCGATGGCCGTTCTGAAGGC
Source organism: Schaalia suimastitidis DSM 15538 (assembly GCF_000429105.1). Lineage (GTDB taxonomy): Bacteria > Actinomycetota > Actinomycetes > Actinomycetales > Actinomycetaceae > Pauljensenia > Pauljensenia suimastitidis. The sequence continues at coordinate 155,805 of NZ_AUBF01000007.1, read as the reverse complement.
ATCATTGGCACATGGCTATCTACCCGCACCAAGGGCCGCCCGTTTATCGCCACCAAAATGGGGCGTCGCGCAGTGCAAGTAGCCAGCAACTACACGCCCGACGCATTCGAAGCGTGGAATACGCGCTCCCGGCAATTGCTGGGCGTCGACACGATTGACCTTATTCAGCTTCACTGCCCTCCCACCGAGGTACTGACCGATACACGAACTTGGGACGCGCTTAAACGTATGGTCGAAGCTGAAAAAATTCATGCCTACGGCGCCTCCGTCGAAACCTGCGAGCAGGCACTTATCGCAATGGAACAGGGAGCCTCGACCATTCAGATTATTGTGAATGTTTTCCGCCGCAAACCTCTAGAAGAAGTGCTACCAGTGGCCGCCCAAAAGGGTGTCGGCATTATCGCCCGTGTCCCTTAGCCTCAGGCCTCCTCTCTGGAAAATACACCGCTCACACCGTATTCCCAGCGAGCGACCACCGCACCTATAACAGGGATGGCAGCGCATTTGACATCGGCGAAACCTTCTCAGGTATTCCTTTTGATGTAGGTGTCACAGCAGCAGCGCGCTTCACCCAGCTGTGCGCCCAGTACGTCCCACAGGGCGCAACACCTACACAAGTGGCCTTGGCGTGGATTACACAAACACCCGGGATAACAACGGTGATACCCGGTGCACGCAATGCCGCACAGGTGCAGGCCAATGCGGCAGCAGCGGCTTTACCGGCCCTGGATGCAGAACTGTTGGATGCCCTCGAAGAGCTGTATAACGAGGCAATTCGTCCGCACGTGCACCATCGTTGGTAGGCACATCCTAGGCGCCTATCACAGGCGAATTTTCGTTATTGTTACACGCGCAGGGACGGTGGCAGTTCCTATGCATGCATCGCAGACACGCATACGTTGTCATGTAAGGGCTTTAACATAGCAGCAAAAACCCCTACGCTTGTGATAGAACACACATAAACGGTTGGGGGTCCGTGATGCTGTGGCTTCAACTTCTCGTGGTCCTACTGTGTTTACTGCTGGGAACCCGCTACGGCGGACTCGGACTTGGTCTCATCTCTGGATTTGGCCTGGTCATCCTTGTCTTCATCTTCCATCTTCCACCTGGCGACCCGCCAATTTCGGTGATGCTGACAATTCTGGCAGTAATCTCCAGTGCGTCGGTGCTTCAAGCAGCGGGAGGCCTCGATGTCCTCATGCGTTTTGCTGAACGGCTCTTGCGCCGTCACCCGTCACGCATCACGCTGCTGGCACCGCTGACAACATGGACACTCACGATGCTGTGCGGCACTGGCCACGTCGTCTACACCATGTTTCCCATTATTGAAGACATCGCGCTGTCAAAGAATATTCGCCCTGAACGTCCGATGGCTGCCGCATCGGTCGCCTCCCAGGTCGGCATCACCGCCTCACCTGTATCCGTCGCCACTGTGACGCTGGCATCCCTTCTTGCCACCCACGCTGAGGAAAGTGGTGGCGTGGCGTACTCCATTCCACAGATCCTTCAGGTGACCATACCTGCCACACTATGCGGCGTTATCGCAGCCGCCTTCTGGAGTATGAAACGTGGGAAAGATCTTGACAAAGACCCGGAATTCCAAGAAAAACTCAAAGACCCTACCACCCGCGACTTTATTTACGCAGGTGGCTCAGACGCAACGCTGCTCGACAAAGTCTTTCCTAAGACGGCGTATATTTCGACGTGGATCTTTTTTGGTGCCATCGGCATCGTTGTCCTCCTTGGCGCCTTTGAAGTACTCCGCCCCGAATTCGTCAGTGACAATGGCGAAGCCTCTCGCCTCTCAATGAATCTCATCATTCAGATGCTCATGCTGGTAGCGGGCGCTCTCATCCTCATTGTCTGCAAAGTCCCCGCAAAAGAAGTGCCTACCGTCAACGTCTTTTCCGCAGGCATGGTGGCCCTAATATCTGTCTTCGGTGTGGCGTGGATGAGTGAAACCTTTTTCGGCGCCCATATTGACGCCCTTGAAACGTCACTATCAGGCATGGTCGAACAGTACCCATGGACCTACGCCATTGCACTGTTCCTCGTGTCGAAACTCGTCAACTCGCAGGGGGCAGCCATTGCTGCGATGGCCCCCATCGGTCTTGCCATTGGCGTAGATCCCGTGGCAATGATCGGCTTTGCCTCAGCAGCATACGGGTATTTCATATTGCCAACCTACCCATCGGACCTTGCAGCCATCGGCTTTGACCGCACAGGGACAACACGGATTGGAAAATTCATCATCAACCATTCCTTCATCGTGCCAGGTCTTATCTGTGTCGGTGTCGGATGCCTCGTCGGAAGTGGTTTGGCTCAGCTGCTGCTGTAAGGCACCTTACGGAAACACGAGTCCTTTAGTCTGCACGGTCATGCTGAGAGCACTGGGCACAGCATCTGCCAATTGGACTCGGTTCGCACGCTGGACGTACCTAACCCAACGTGATCGGATTAAATATGTCGGCAAGTACAAGGATCAGCGTCATGCCAATAAAGAACGTAGCGACCGTGTAGGTCAGCGGCATCAGACGCGCAGTGTCAGCGGGCCCAGGATCATCAGCGCCACGCAGTTTAGCCACCTGGCGTCGCGTGCCCTCGTAAATTGCGCCAAGGATATGTCCGCCATCTAAAGGAGGCAGAGGCAAGAGGTTAAAAATGAACAACGCCATATTCAGCGACGCGACAAGCATGAGCAAAACAGACGCTGATTGACGCACATCAGTGATTCCAAGGGAGGAGGCATCGCCACTGGTCACCTCCGCAGCAATACGACCAACACCTACCACTGACACTAAACCTGTGCGTTCTCGTGGTTCATCTGTCACGAGCGACGTAGCAACATTCCACACTGACATGGGCAGACGCGCAACTAGGGCAGCTGTGTCGCGAGCCATCGACACAACAGTCTGTCCCACCTGTCCAAGGGTCGCCGGCCGATATTCTGTTCCTGAGCGCACACCAATCGCAACCGTTTCATCTGATACACGCACCGGTGTCAACGTCACCTTAAGATGTTGTCCTTGCCGGTCAACAAGCACTTCGATTGACGGTTTCGTCGACACTGATGTGTCGGCGATGGCATGTTGGAATTGACTCCAACTTGTGATTGCGACACCATCAACTTCAAGCACACGGTCGCCAGCCATCAGTCCAGCAGCGGAGGCGGGACTTTGAGTGTGGCTGCCCGAGGCTGTGGTGACCGTGGGCAGCACCTCGGCAATTTCCGTGGTGGCGCTACGGTAACCAATACCAATCATTGCCGTAGCAGCCAAAATTACGCACAGAATGAGATTGGTAGCAGGACCTGCGAACATGATGAGGAATTTTTTGGGCGCACTCAAACGGTAAAACGCGCGGTGCTCAGTGCCCGCTGGTAGCTCCGAGGCGGACTGGACACGCGCTTCCTGAGCCAGAGTGAGTCGCCCATTATTGCGTGTCAGTCGAGTGCCTGCTTTTGCAGGCGCAAACATCCCTGGAATGCGCACATATCCGCCTAATGGGATAGCGCGGAAAGAATACTGGGTGCCACGCCACGAAGTGGACCACAGCTTGGGGCCAAAACCAATCGAATACTCTGGGACAGGTACCCCAAAACGCTTCGCGAAGTACATATGCCCCAGTTCATGGACAGCAACTGAGACAAGTAGACCGACAATAACTGCGAGTATTCCCCACAAAGACGACATTAGGCACCTAACTGCGCAACAAGTTCACGTGCTTTGGAACACGCCCACTCTTGTGCTCCCATTACATCAGCAAGATCTGGCTGAGCTACCCCGTCATGTTCCTCAAGCACCTGGCCAAGAAGATCAACGATTGCCAGATACGGCAAAGCCTCCCGCAAGAACGCATCAACGAAGATTTCATTGGCAGCGTTATACACCGCAGGGTGGGTGGCAGATGCGGCAACTGCCTGACGTGCCAACGCTATCGCGGGGAAGGTGTGGTCATCCACCGGTTCAAAGGTCCATGCCTGCGGCGCTTCCCACGTCAGGGGTGCTTCAATATCCGGCAGGCGCTGCGGCCACGTCATTCCCAGTGCAATGGGTAGACGCATATCGGGTGGCGATGCTTGGGCAATGGTTGATCCGTCCTGCCAGGTCACCATGGAGTGGACGATGGACTGCGGGTGGATCACTGTGTGTATTTGATCTGGGGCGACATCAAAGAGGAGATGCGCTTCGATCAATTCCAACCCTTTGTTGACCAAGGTCGACGAATTAATGGTGACGACAGGTCCCATATTCCAGGTGGGGTGAGCCAGCGCCTCTTGCGCACTCACGTGGGCGAGGTCGCTTCGTTTCTTACCTCTGAAGGGTCCACCTGAAGCGGTCAGAACAAGGGCAGCAACTTCACTACGGCCTGTGACAACGGGGGCGGTCAAGCCTTTTTCGTGGACACCGCTCAACAGTGCCTGCGCGATCGCGCTATGTTCTGAATCGACAGGAATGATTTGTCCTGCGCGTTGCATTGCGGCGCGGACGAGTGGTCCGCCGACAACCAACGATTCTTTATTTGCCAGGGCAAGTGTGCTGCCTGCTTCCAGTGCCGCCAGCGTCGGACCCAGGCCCACTCCCCCTGTGATGCCGTTAAGAACAGTGGCGGACGGGTATAGTCCGGCAATATGCGTGGCAGCATCTGGTCCTGCAAAAATCTCTGGCAGAGCAGTACCTGTAGGGAGCAGGGCGGTGATCAGTGCCGCTAATTCGTCAGCACAATCGCGTGCAACTGCTACTGCTTCGACCCGATAGTCCACCGCTTGGCGGGCCAAAAGTTCAAGGTCGCCACCTCCGGCACCCAGTGCGCGCACAGTGAAGTGGGCGCGATGCGCCGAAATCACCTCAAGTGCTTGTGTCCCAATTGACCCGGTCGAGCCAAGGAGCACAACCTCGCGTGTCATTAATCAACCGCCAACAAGATCTCGGTGGCACGGCCCAGGTAGGCATCCACCGGACCCTCCGCATAGGCTTTCTTACCGCGTGCAGGACGGAAAATTGCATGCCGTATATCGTCGACAGTAATGTCACCACGGTCGTCAAAATAAGCGGCAAGTTGGTCAAGAAGATCGTCAACGGCTTCCGCATCATAGCCGCGTCCTGATTGTGGACGCGCGAAACGTTCGCCGCGGGGGCGCCGTAGGCGCGGGTACAGGGTTGTTGCTCTGTCAGCGATCTTTTCGAACCATGCCGCCTCGCCATTGACCGCCACATGATCACTACGGTCACGCTGTACGAAGGCAGCTTCAAGACGATTCATGGCAGCGTCAACAGCGTTGATGTCATAGCCACGCCGTTTCAGCAGAAAGGTGGCGCGGCGTACCTGCTCGGAACTGAATTGTTCGGCAGGAACACCACCTTCATAAGCACGTTTGGCATCTTCAAAGAATTCATCCACACCGGCAGGGTCATACCCGTGCTTGAAAAATCCCACGCGCGGGAATGTCATGCTCATGAGTCCTCCTGAGACGCCTGTTGTGTCTGCCGTTCTTTCACTGCGGTGGCAAGCTGTCCGCAAGCCCCGTCAATATCAGAGCCGCGAGTGTCACGGATCGTAGTTGATATTCCATTGTCTCGCAGTATCCGCACGAATTCGTCCTGAGCGCGCCGTGTCGAGGCGGTCCAGATTGATCCTGGTGTCGGATTCAGCGGAATGGGATTGACGTGAACCCAACCGTGGCCTCGTTTATTCAGTTCATCAGCCAGAAGTTGGGCACGCCACGCCTGGTCGTTCATATCTTTAATCAACGCGTATTCGATGGAAACACGCCTACCTGTCGCGCGGAAATACGCGCGTGCCTCGTCAAGCAGCTCAGCCACTTTCCAACGGGAATTAATGGGGATGAGATCATCGCGCAAATCGTCGTCAGGAGCATGCAAGGAGACTGCCAGGGTCACGGGGATTCCTTCGCCAGCAAGTTTCTTGATAGCAGGCACAAGGCCGACCGTTGACACTGTGATACCACGCGCCGACATTCCGAATCCGTGGGGGCTGGGTTCGATAAGGCGTCGCAAAGCTGCCATGACGGCCTTGTAATTCGCCAACGGTTCGCCCATACCCATAAAGACGATATTGCTCAGACGTGTGGGGCCACCTGTCAATTCACCTGACTCACAAGCGGCTCGCGCCAAGCGTACCTGGTCGATAATTTCCGCTGTCGAAAGGTTGCGTGTCAGCCCCATTTGGCCTGTGGCACAAAATGGGCAGGCCATACCGCATCCTGCTTGGGAGGATACACATAGTGTCGTGCGGTCACTGTAGCGCATCAGCACCGACTCGACGGTGGCACCATCGTAGAGTTCCCACAGATGCTTCAGTGTTGTTCCTCCGTCGGCACGGAGCACTGTCACTTCTTTGACGAGGCTGGGCAGGATTTTCTCAGCGACCACTGGCCGTGCCGCAAGTGGCAGGTCACTCATGCGTTCTGGGTCAGCAAGGTTATGTTCAAAATAGTGACGCGAGAGCTGATCCGCACGAAACGGCGGCAGCCCTGCTTCTTTAACGAAGACTTTACGGTCCGCATGGTCAAAATCTGCCAGATGGGCTGGAGCTTTACCTCGCCGTTTGGCCGTAAAGGACAGGATTGGGCGCGCATCCGGGCGTGTGGCCCCTTCTGGCGGCTGGTCGGTGGGCCGTACTTCTCGGCGCGCTGACACGTTCTTTATCACCTCGGTCCCCCTTGGGCGACAAGGAGAAGCAGATGCAGGACGGGGGCTGTCATCAGAATCGAATCAACGCGGTCAAGGACGCCACCATGTCCTGGCAGCAGATTCGACATGTCTTTCAGGCCCACTTCCCGCTTAATGAGCGATTCCGTGAGGTCACCAACAGTGGCAACGAAAGCGATGACGGTACCTGCGAGCACGCCCCATGCCCAGTGGTGCCCCAGGTAAATAAAGGCACCCACTGCCCCGCCGGTACATAACAGTATGGAACCTGCAAAACCTTCCCACGATTTTTTGGGAGACAAGCGCGGCGCCATAGGGTGTCTGCCAAAAAGTATGCCTGCCAGCCACCCGCCTGTGTCACTCAGGGTTGTCAGCCCCACATGTAGCAGCACGATCCACGGGTTCGCGTGCGCTGACACCAGCAGGACCACAAAGGACGCAAGGAAGGGCACGTAGGCTGCTGTGAATACGGAGGCGCTAATGTCGCGCAGCATCCCTTCACGGTTGCCGTCAAGGAGACGCCACAGTATTGCTGAAAAACAGGTGAGGACCAGGGCAGCTAGCAGCGCCTCAGAACTGAGCGTCCACACGCAAATCAGCATCCCAACAGTGCCGACGTAAAGGGGCGGCAATGCGATACGTACTCCGACGCGCGCAAAAGCACCACTGAGTTCCCAGATCGCTAGGACACTGAGGGTGGCAACGAGGCCAACGAATAGCTCAGGTAGGAAGAAAAGGGAGCCGACAAGTAAGCCGATGAGTACAACGGCGGTCCCCACCGCTGCGGGGAGGTTACGTCCGGCACGGCCGGTAGCTGCCAGAGCTGGGTGATCCCGCGAAGGGGTGGGCTCCAGCAGGCGCGACACGAGGCGGGAGCTGGGTTGGTCCGGCATCAGATTGTCAGCAATTCGCTTTCTTTCGTGGCAAGCATCTTGTCGATCTGGTCGACGTGAGACTTGGTGACCTCTTCGAGTGTTTTTTCTGCACGTGCCACTTCGTCTTCACCGGCTTCGCCATCTTTCTTCAGACGATCCAGTGCTTCTTTTGCCTTGCGGCGAACAGCACGAACGGCCACGCGCGCATCCTCGCCTTTGTTTTTGGCTTGTTTAACGTATTCTTTACGGCGTTCTTCAGTCAGGGCTGGCAGCGTCACGCGGATAACATTGCCATCATCGGTGGGGTTAACACCCAGATCAGATTCACGCAAAGTCCGCAGAATTTCTGCTGTAGCACTGCGGTCGAAGGGGGTGATGAGGACGGTGCGAGCCTCTGGAATCTGGAAGGAGGCCAACTGTTGCATGGGGGTAGGAGCACCGTAGTACTCAACAAGGAGTTGTTCGAACATCGCGGAGTTAGCGCGACCGGTACGGATATTTCCAAATTCGGCGCGGGCTACTTCCACTGCACGGTCCATCTTTTCCTCTGCTTCGAGCAAGATGTCGTCAATCACGGGAACTCCTTCATTATGTTTCTTCACAGTCGCCACAAGCCTACCTAATGGCGATGCAGCCTCGTCACAGTATACGAGACTGCATCGACACAGTGAGGTTCTACTGGTTACTTTGCAGCAACCAAGGTGCCGATATTTTCGCCAAGAAGTGCCTTGGTGACATTACCGGGCTCACTCATACCAAAGACGCGCATATTGAGGCCGTTTTCTTGGCATAGGGCGAAGGCGGCGGCGTCGACAACTTTGAGGCCTTGCGCGAGGGCATCAGCGTAGGTAATGAAATCGAGGCGTTTGGCGTCGGGGTTCGTCCGAGGGTCAGAATCGTACACCCCGTCAACGCCGTTTTTGGCAGCCAGCAGTTCATCACAATGTGTTTCAAGTGCACGTTGAGCAGAGACCGTATCGGTTGAGAAATACGGCATACCTGCGCCCGCACCGAAGACCACGACGCGACCTTTTTCCATGTGTCTGATGGCGCGAAGCGGGATATAGGGCTCCGCTACCTGTTGCATAGCGATGGCGCTTTGGACACGTGCAGGCACACCGGCCTGTTCAATGAAGTCCTGCAACGCTAATGCATTCATGACGGTGCCCAGCATTCCCATATAGTCTGCACGGGAGCGGTCCAGACCTGAGCGTGACAGTTCGGCGCCTCGGAAGAAATTGCCGCCGCCAACGACAACGCCCACCTGGATGCCTTGGTTAACAGCTTCGGCAATTTGTGTGGCGATATCGCGTACAACGTGTGGGTCGAGGCCGACTGCACCTCCACCGAATGCCTCACCTGAGACTTTCAGTAAGACTCGTCGTTGCCGGGTCATATACGCTCCTCGTAGATTGTGGGGAAAGTGCTTGTAGTAATGGCCCCGCCTCTGGGGCGGGGCCATTAGGACATATCAGGCGCCAACGTGAACGCGGACGAACTGACTGACGGATGCGCCAGCTTCTTTAAGAACCTGGGCAACGGTCTTGTTGGGATCGCGGGCGAAAGCCTGATCAACAAGGCAGTTTTCCTTGAAGTATGCCTCAAGACGTCCCTGAACGATCTTAGGAACGATGGCTTCAGGCTTGCCTTCTTCGAGGGTGATCTTTTCGAGGGTGGCGCGTTCCTTTTCAAGCACGTCAGCTGGGACGGCGTCGCGGTCAATGTAGGCAGGCATGTAGGCAGCCACGTGCATCGCAATGTCGTGCGCCACGGATGCGCCTGCGGCGTCGGTGACGACGAAGACACCCACCTGCGGGGGCAGGTCAGGGCTGGTCTGGTGCAGGTAGAGATCCACGTTTTCGCCTTCGACGCGGATGACGCGACGGATCTCCAACTTTTCACCAATGACAGCGGCCATTTCGTTGAGAGCATCCTGAACGGTTGCTTCCCCCATGGGGGCAGCCAGCAGTGTCTCAACATCAGCTGCGCCACAAGCCACGGCAGCGTCGAGGACGCTGGCAGCGAAGTCAATGAACTTTTGGTTCTTTGCGACGAAGTCGGTTTCAGAGTTCACTTCCACCATGACGCCGACGGTGCCTTCAACGCGGGCAGCCAGCAGACCAGCTGACGCCTGGCGGCCTTCGCGCTTGGACAGCGACTTGAGGCCCTTGAGTCGAATAATTTCGAGTGCCTTTTCAGCGTCGCCGTCAGCTTCAACAAGAGCCTTCTTGACGTCCATCATGCCGGCGCCGGTTTGTTCGCGCAGCGCCTTGACATCAGCAGCGGTGAAATTCGCCATTGCTGTGTTTCCTTCCTAAAAGTCAGTCCTGTGCGGGGGCTTCTTCAGCGGTCTCTTCGACGGCTGCTTCAACAGCTGCTTCTTCAGCGTTGGCTTCGGTACCTTCGAGGAGTTCGCGCTCCCATTCGGCCAGCGGCTCAGCTGCGGGGGCAGCTTCTTCACCGGTAGCGCCCTTGCGGGTGGCCGAGCGTGCAAGAAGACCATCAGCGACAGCGTCAGCAATGACACGGGTAAGCAGGCCGACAGCGCGGATGGCGTCGTCGTTGCCGGGAACGCGGTAGTCCACTTCGTCCGGGTCAGCATTCGTGTCAAGGATCGCCACGACTGGGATGTTGAGCTTGCGTGCTTCAGAGACTGCGAGGTGTTCCTTCTTGGGGTCCACGATCCACACAGCGGAGGGCACCTTGTTCATGTCACGGATACCGCCAAGGGTACGCGAGAGTTTTTCCATCTCTCGGCGCATCATCAGCAGTTCCTTCTTGGTGCGGCCCGAACCGGCGACGTCATCAAAGTCGATTTGTTCGAGTTCCTTGAGGCGCTGGAGACGCTTGGACACGGTGGAGAAGTTGGTGAGCATACCGCCGAGCCAGCGGTGGTTCACATAGGGCATGCCAACGCGGGATGCCTGTTCGGCCACAGCTTCTTGTGCTTGCTTCTTGGTGCCGACGAAAAGGATGGTGCCTCCGTGAGCGACGGTTTGCTTGACGAAGTCGTACGCAATGTCGATATCGGCGATGGTTTGCGCCAGGTCAATGATGTAGATGCCGTTGCGCTCGGTAAGGATAAAGCGCTTCATCTTGGGGTTCCAGCGGCGTGTCTGGTGACCGAAGTGGACACCGGACTCAAGGAGCTGGCGCATGGTTACGACTGCCATTGGTCGTCCTTCCCCCGCTTATGCGGGTTTGTGGGCGTAGTCGCCCGAACTCGGTTGTCGCCCGTGAACTGGAAGTCCCAGCCTGGGCCCTAGCGCCATAGCCACCCGACTCCCGTAGGACCGCGTCGGGTGTAGCTCCGATCTTGTGCCACACGAGGCGGCTGATGCGGTAATGGCGCGCGTAGTCACCTGCCGTGGCAGATGCCCGTCTATTTTATCCCATTGTGGAAGTTGCCTTGACCATGAGGCTTGTGAGCCTCGTCCCGCAGATCGATTACCGTGGACCGTCTGTGGAACAGTGTGAGTGCACGTCCACAAAGCCCCGCTTCGTTAGCGTAGTCAGTGGGCACACCGTCAAGAATTGACGTATGAGACGCACCGCTACCTTATCCGCAGCGTTCTTGCTTATCGTCGGCTCGCTTTATTCTTTTGTGGCAGCCTCAGCGGCGGATACGTCGACATTGCCACGCTGGCTGTGGCCAACTGGCGGACCTGTTCGGGTTCTGCGCGCCTTTGATCCGCCTGAACAACCATGGCACCCTGGGCATCGTGGGGTTGATCTTGATGTCCCGATTGGCTCCCCTGTCCTCTCCCCTGCCGCTGGCACTGTCGTCTATGCCGGTGTCATCGTCGATCGTCCGGTGGTGTCGATTGATGTAGGCGGGCACTTATACCCGCTGCGCACGACCTTCGAACCAGTCGAGGCGGTGGTGGCGGCAGGTGAGTATGTTGAGGCTGGTCAGCACATTGGGTATGTCGTGGAAGGACATTCGCCGGGCAACTTGCATTGGGGGGCGAAAACCTCATCTCGACACTGGGTGAATCCTTTGCGTTTCCTCGCGGGCCGGTCCGTACTGAAACCTTGGGACAATTACTGGTAAGTATTCCGCAGTGGCCTTCCCCGTCAACCGTGGCATATCGCGAAGCTACCAACGCTGTCATGCCCTTGGATGAGCGCGTCGGTATATCGCCGATAGACGTTGTGCATCGACGTGGGTGTAACGCTGGGTGGTGTTGAGTGAGGCGTGGCCAAGTAGCTCCTGGACTGCACGCAGGTCGGCTCCTCCTTGAAGGAGATGGGTCGCTGCCGTATGGCGTAGCGCGTGGGGTGCCAAGTCCTTGACCCCTGCTGCGGCACAGGCTTGGTGGACCATTGTGCGCACAACTCGTTGGTCGATTCGTGCACCGCGAGCGCCCAAAAACAGGGCACGCTGTCCACTGTCTTTGACTAGGCAAATGCGTACTCGCGTCAGATAATGATTAAGTGCGTCGATGGCGGGATCGCCCAGTGGGACGGTCCGTTCTTTGTTGCCTTTTCCGCGCACCCGTAGCGTCCCATGTTCTTGGTTGAACGACTCGACATTAAGTCCGCACAGTTCTGCCACACGTATTCCGCTGGAATACAACACTTCGAGGATTGCCCAGTCACGCTGAGCGGTCAGGCTAGCCGTAGAATTAAGCGCTACTTCACGCGCCGTTTCCATTAAACGATGTGCTCCTTCAGTGTCTTCAACCTGAGGTAGACGTTGATCGGGCCGTGCTGTTGCCAGTACGACTGCGGGGTCATAGTCAAGCAGTCCTTCTGATTTCAACCATGCGGTGAAGTTTCGCACCGATGAAACATGGCGAGCAATGGTTGACCGTGCAGCGCCCTGCTGGTGGGACTGAGCAAGCCAACGACGCAACGCACGCGTGGTCAGTTCGGTGTTAAGTGTTGCTGCATCGGCGGTGTGTTCCAATCCGAGGCTGTCAAAACAGGAGCGGATATCAGCCCCGTATGCGGCAACAGTATGTGCACTCAGCCCACGCCTGTGTTGAAGATGCTGAAGCCACAATGTTAACGGCGGATGCTCACTCACGTATCAATGCTAACCTGTCATATTTGCTTGACGTCCTTCGGCATGATGTCGCCCCTGCGACTTCGTTGTGGTGCGCGTCGCCATCCTCGAGGATCGCCACACACCCATCCTGATAATTCCAGTCGTGCAAGCGCAGCCAACACTTCTTGGCGGGACAGGCCCGCTGCGTTAACTAAGGTGTCTGTGCTGCACCCTGAACGCGCAGGGAGGGCGTCCCATACGCGTCGCTGGGCAATTGGGAGGGCATCGACGCCGTGATCTTTTTCGACTGGCATACCAAATATCGGTGCTTCGTGTTCTTGGATTGCCCGATGGTACGGGGCGAGCATTTCTGCGATGTCAGCCGCGTGTCGAATGAGGGTGGCGCCGTTGCGGATCAGTTCGTGACAGCCTTGCGACATCGTGGCCGTCACAGGACCGGGCACTGCTCCAACCTCTCGGCCAATTTCCATGCCTTGCCGTGCGGTCGCTAATGCACCTGAACGCAACGCCGCTTCGACAACTACAATGCCGTTACTTGCGGCGGCAATAAGCCGGTTGCGAGCGAGGAAACGCCACCGGGCAGGCCGCCAACTTGGCGGAACTTCGCTGACGATCGCGCCACCTGCGCGGACAATATCTGAAAATAGTTCCCGGTGTGCCTGCGGGTAAGGCACACCAATCCCGCCAGCCATATAGGCCACGGTTGGCGCGCCTGCATCAAGACTGCCACGGTGGGCAGCTGCATCAATACCGAATGCTCCGCCAGATATGGTACCGAAACCGCGCGATGCCAAGTCCACTGAGAGGTCACGGGCGGTCTGTTCACCCATGGGGCTCGAGGCGCGGGCACCAACTACTGCAACCATCGGGCAGAGTGGAAGTTGCCCAAGTACCCATAACAGGCGCGGTGCCCAATGCCCCAGGTCAGCAACGCCCTGCGGCCATCGTGGATTCGACGCGGTGACGATACCGCCTCCAATCCGTTCGAGTACCATCATTTCTTGGTCCACTGAGACATTGCTTGCGCGTGGATACCATCGTTTCCAAGCAGTCGTCCATTCCTGGGCGCCGATCGTCGCATATGCTGCTGCTGGAAGGGCGCCTGGCTTCTGAGCGCTCGCCCATTGGCGGGCTTCATGATCGCCCAGCAGGTGACGCAGTTGGGAGGCCATCGTGTCGCTGGGTTCAGCAACGCAGGACCACCAAATCGCGTCCCTTTCGTCGTCTGTCACGTTACAGGTAGGCATGTGGTCCTCCTGATCGCAGTGACAGGGCGGTGGCGAGGTGTCCTTCGTGTGGGGCAGCACAGTCATCAAGGTCAGCCACACTCCACATCAAACGCAGGACACGGTCTGCACCACGCATGGTCAGGTCGGCGCGTTCAATAGCTTCGTCGAGCAAATTTAAAATCGACCGGGGTGTTGGTAGGTGTGCGCGCATCCATGTGCCGGGTAGTTGGCGGTTGAGTATCCACGGGGTGTCACGTAAGCGATGCGCTGCACGGCTACGCGCGTTGGCCACCCGTTGTCGACTGCCCTGCGATGTATGTGCGGCACAATGCAATAGATCAGCACGCGTCGGTGCGCGCATAGCTATCGTGATGTCGATACGGTCCAGGAGCGGACCCGAAAGGCGTGCTCTGTATCGACGACGTTGGAGCGAGGTGCACGTGCATTGTGTGCGGCGGTTACCACCTCCGCAGGGACATGGATTCGAAGCGAGTACGAGTTGAAAATCCGCAGGGAAACGAGCATGTCCTTTCGCCCGATGCACGCTCACTTCTCCTTCTTCAAGTGGCTGCCGTAAGGCGTCTAAGGCGTGTGGCGAAAACTCGGGGGCCTCGTCAAGAAAGAGGACACCACCATGAGCTAAGGAAACCGCGCCTGGGCGCATATGAGTGCTGCCACCACCAATGAGTGCCACAGTCGTCACACTATGGTGAGGGTTTTGTAATGGAGGTTGGCGGATAAGACCGCCTTTAGTGCCAAGTGTTCCTGCCAGAGAATGGACAGCCGTGGCGGTCAGGGCGGTGGCGTCGTCCAAAGGCGGCAAAATAGTGGGCAATCGTCGGGCAAGCATTGTTTTCCCTGAACCTGGTTCGCCAATAAGATGCAAATGATGTCCACCTGCTGCGGCAACCTCAAGGGCAGCGATGGCGCAGTCTTGACCGCGGATATCGGCAAGATCACCGCTGCTACTTTTTCCTTGTCCCGCCCACTCGTCTGACGTGACGGTTTTTTGTTGCTCAACACTTGGTCGATAGCCACTTGGTGCCGTGCGGCGCGCTGCGCCACCTGCCCACGTGACGACGTCAGCCAAATGATCGAAGGCGGTGACGTCCATGCCTGGTACCAGACGTGCTTCCTTAGCGTTGTCGGTGGCAACTACCGCCTGGCCTATACCTGCCGATGCCGCCGCGACCAGCGCAGGCAGGACGCCTCGTATCGGACGTAAGGTGCCGTCGAGTGATAGTTCTGCCAGCAGCACCGTGGTGTGGAGCCGTTCGGCATGAACTCGTCCTGTCGCAGCCAAGATCGACATTGCGATAGCCAAGTCAAAACCGCTCCCAGCCTTTGGCAGGCCCGCAGGGCACAGGTTAACCACGATGTGCCGGTCGAGGACTTCCAATGCGCAACTTTGTAATGCAGCACGAACCCGATCTTTTGCTTCACGTAATGAGGCATCTGGTAAGCCAACCAGGGTAAAGGCCACAAGTCCGCGGCCTACATGCGTCTCGACTTCAACCAGATGTCCTTCAAGTCCAACAAGGGCGACCGCAAGTGTTGAAGCGCTCATGACACGCCCTCCACCCAGGTCACATGTACCTTGAACTGGTCAAAGTCGATCGGACCACTCGTGGCGAGGATCTGTGGACGGTATTCCACGGGGATCGTCAAAGCAATGACGTCAAGACGTATCGGCGCGCTGGTGTCATATTGGCGTGCCCATTGTGCAGCCAGTGCCCGTAGGCGTCGCAGTTTTTTCGGATCAACGGCTTCAAGTGCGGTGCCATAAAGTGTGCCGACACGTGTCTTGACCTCGCAGATCACGATCGTGCCTGCGTCATCTTGTGCGATGATATCGAGTTCTCCGTTGTGTCCAGCACGCCAATTGCGGGCGAGGATCTGGTATCCGCTTTCCTCCAGCAGGTCAGCAGCAAATGCTTCACCTGCTTTGCCTAGGCCCCTGCGAGTCTGTGCTTGCATATTGATCACCTCCACATTCAGCCTGGCATGTGGTGGCATATATGCGTCGACGATGGGCTGGAAGTGTGGATTGGGTTCGTCTGCTATCCCAGGCTGTGCATAGGTCGCACAGTGTGCCTACTGTGTGGATTCAACATGAAGTGGCACGACATATGTAGATTCGACAGGCACTGGCGCACCGCCGCGTTGGTCCAATATCAGCTACCGCACCGCCGCGTAGCACCCCACGGACAGACGAACACTCACCCCGTCGCCGCGCGCATTCTTCACCATTTGCGCTTTGGCCGCGGGCACCCCACGGACAGACGAACGCCCGCCTTCCAGACCGATTAAGGAATTTGCAGCTCAGATTTTGCTAGCTCTTCAACGTTGACATCCTTGTATGTCACAACACGCACCGAGCGCACGAACCGCGAGGAACGGTAGATATCCCACACCCAGGCATCTGTGAGTGTCAGTTCAAAGAAAATGTCGTTACCAACGGGACGAGCCTGCACATCAACCTGATTACACAGGTAGAAACGTCGCTCTGTTTCAACGACGTAGTTGAACAGCCCGATCACGTCCCGGTATTCCTTGAAAAGTTCCAATTCCAGGGCGTTCTCGTAGCTTTCAATATCTTGGCTCACCCTCTCATCATAGTCGGCGGTCATCTAATCGCTATGCGCAGCCTTGCGCGCGGCTAATTGCCGACGATGCGTTGCTTCTGATCGCACGCATGGGATGGCGTCGCACGGCTAGCGGTCCACGCCAGGTAATTTCCACGATCGTCGATGCCACTGACTTGGCCCCATCTCACGCAGCGCACTGATATGGGCCGCGGACGCATACCCTTTGTTTGATGCCCACGCGTAACCAGGATCAGGCAAGGTTGCCATATAGTCATCACGCGCCACCTTCGCAAGGATCGAGGCCGCCGCAACGACCGCACACGATCGGTCACCTTTGACCTGGGTAACAACAGGAAGGACGTCAAGCGCCTCGCTGCCAGGCAAGGTAGGACCATCTAACGCTGACAGCAGGTCATTGGGCGTAGTGAGCCAATTATGTGAGCCGTCAAGCAACACTCCGCCAAGCGTGTGCCCGTGAGCTTCGATTTCCGCTATGCCACGTCTGGCTGCCAGGCGCAAAGCGCACGTGATCCCCCACCGGTCGATTTCTTCAGCGCTGGCCCACCCCACTGCACTATCACACACCCAATTGGCAACGCGGGGAGCCAAAGCAGTGCGCGTAGTGGCGCTGAGCAATTTGGAGTCCGCTAAACGAGGCGGTGCTTGCCCACAGTGGGCATCAACCAAGGCAACACCAACGGCAAGGGGACCTGCCAACGCACCTCGGCCCACCTCGTCAATGCCGATTACTGTTCCCCATTTCGCGCACAGCGACAGTTCGAGGTCACGAGTGGGTCCGTTGCTGTGTGTCATTACACCTACTGCACTTGAGGGACCGCAGCAAAAGTGTCGCGTCCAGGTAGTGTCCCCCAGTTTCCTATGGGCCAGATAATTGCCACTGCTTTTCCAACGACGGCGTCGGTGGAAATAAACGGGGTTTCGTCGCCACTCATGTGATAGCGCGAATCGGCTGAATTGGCTCGATTGTCCCCCATTACCCACAGTTTTCCTTCAGGTACCGTGACATCAAAAACCATCGTGCAGGCTTGTCCCATCACATAGGGTTCAGTGATGCTCACGCCATTGACCTGAAGTTGCCCACCCATAGTTGGGCATTGAACACGGTCACCACCAACCCCAATGACGCGTTTCACCAAGTTTTGTCCAGCGTCAGCTGGGATGATTCCAAGAAACTCTCCGGCCTTTGTCCACCATGGTTGTTCGCCTGGCGGTAACCACCCTAAAACGTCGTCAAAAACAATGACGTCGCCGCGTTTAATATTGCCAGTCCATGAGTGGATACGTGACACAGCGATGCGGTCATTTTCCACCAGCGTTGGGTTCATTGACGGGGAAGGGATGTAGAACACTTGGACGATAAAGAGGCGCAACAATGTGGAGACAAGCAAGGCCAGGAGCACCACTAGTGCAATCTCTTTGAACCATTCCCATGGTGATGAGGCACGGCGACGCGCCTCACGGTGGAGTTCTCTGCGCGAGGGCAGGTGCATCGGCGCACGGTTCGACGCAGGTGTAAATCCTGCATTATCCATTGGCTCTCCTCACCTGGGTGGTATACACAGTGTGGCCCGAACTGCCGCTTGGGGCAATTCGGGCCACATCAGCAGGCCTTAGCAGATCACTCTGCGGAGCCGGAACGGTGTTCCTTGATCTTCGCTGCTTTACCATGACGTTCGCGCAGGTAGTACAGCTTTGCGCGGCGCACATCGCCCTTGGTGACGACCTCAATGTGGTCGATCGTGGGGGCGTGAAGCGGGAAGGTACGTTCCACACCGACACCGAAGGAAACCTTACGAACGGTGAAGGTGGAGGACACGCCGTGTCCGCGACGAGCGAGCACGACACCCTGGAAGATCTGGATGCGGGAGCGGCTACCTTCAATAACCTTGACGTGCACCTTGACGGTGTCACCGGCGCGGAATGAAGGGATGTCATCGCGCAGCGAGGCTGCGTCGACTGCGTCAAGCTTCTGCATTTTTACTCCTCGACGTCCCTGCCGCAGGTCAGTCACGTCTGATTCGGCAGGTTAACCCTGCGATTTCGTGATGGTCCTCCGCGTATGGCGTCCCCCTGCGGCAGGTTGCGCCACGGCGGACCAGTACATAAGTTTGCCACAGTTTGTGGCAGCACCCAAGTGTCGCCAAGGGCAGATATTTCGCTCATCGGGTGATATTGCGCACCAAGACGTTGTCGATATTGTCCACACCACCAACGTCAAAATGGCGTCTCCCGGCGATACGGAAACCGTGTCTCTTGTAAAACGCAGTCGAGCGTTTATTTCCAATATTGGTCCCCAGCACCACTTGCGTGTGTTGCGTGTGGGTGTAGACATCGTCTACGGCGACTTCCAGAAGTGCCCCTGCGATACCAGAACCACGCCAGGCAGCATCCAGATAGCATTTTGATAGGTAGGCAGCTGTCGTATCAATTTTGCCGGGCCGCACCATACCGTCAGGCAGGGCGTGTGGGCCCACATGCGTCAAGGTGTAGCCCACAGGATGTGTGTCGTCGCCGTCAATGGTCGCGATGAGGATTCGGTTGCGGTCCGGGTTGGCAAGAAGTTCACGGAAAACGTCAACGCCAAGTTGTGTGGCGATAAAGTCGTCAATGGCTTGGCGCGGCAGATGCTCAGGACAAGCGTCAGGGAAGGTCCGTGATGCTAATGCAGAAATGGCAGCCGCATCGTCAGCGGTGGCTGGTCGAATAACCAGGCGTGCGCTGCGCGGTACGAGCACGTAGCCCTTGCGTGCAAGTATTTCCCTGTCGGTAGTACCAAGCGTTGCTGGGTCAAGGCGAGCTACCATGTCGGGCCGACGTACTGCTGTACGTTCAAGGGAGCGCTCACGACGCCATCGCCCGATTGCCGCATGGTCACCACCGCGCAATACTTCAGGGACGTCAAAGTCACGCCACGATGCTGGCCGGGTATAGGCAGGATATTCCAACAACCCGTCGTCGCTATGTGATTCTTCAACAAGCGACTCAGGGTTGCCTACCACGCCGTCAAGGAGACGTCCGACGGCCTCGGCAAGAACGAGTGCCGCCACCTCTCCCCCGTTGAGGACGTAGTCGCCAATAGAAAAGTAGAGGACCTCGATACCTTCGGCTTCGTAATAGTCTCCGACACGTTGGTCAATACCTTCGTATCGACCACAGGCCACGATGATGTGGTCTGCGCTGGTGAGTTCTTCCGCCACACTTTGCGTGAAAGGCGTACCTGATGGTGTGGGGATGGCAAGGATTCGACGAGGCGAAGCCCCTTTCTGCGGTAACACGGGCTGAGCAAGGGCCTCGTCAATAGCCTTCCCCCACACGTCGGGCCGCATCACCATTCCCGCGCCACCCCCATAGGGTGTATCGTCAACAGTGCGGTGTTTATCTGTGGCCCAGCGACGCAGATCATGGACGGCGACGGTCAACAAACCTGCCTGTCGAGCTTTACCCATCAGTGAAAGGTCCAGTGGGGCGAAATAGTCGGGGAAGATTGAGATCAGGTCGAGGCGCATTAGGAGCGGCCTCCGTCTGCTCCATCTATGACATCGTCGTCGAAAAGACCGCCTGGAGCGTCAATGACGACGTAGCCGCCGTCAACATTGACGGTGGGGACAAGCTGAGTGACAAAGGGAACCATGACGGTGCCACTGGGCGCCTTCACCAGAAGGAGGTCTTGTGCTGCCCCCACGTGAAGGCCTGTGACGGTGCCTAACGTATTGCCATCAGGGTCTTGTGCACGCAGGCCTTTTAGTTGGTGGGGATACCAAGCGTCGACTTCTTCGTGTTCGTCAACCAGTAGTGCCGTACCACGCAGTGTTTCAATGGTTTCCCGGTCGTGTACTTCGTCGAAGACAACAAGGACACGGTCTTTATGGGTCCGCAGGTTCGCGATGGTCAGACGTGGGTGTGTGCGGGAATCAGTGTCAAGGATCGCACCTATACGGAGGAGGTCGGCATCGTCCGTACGCACATCAAGGATGGCTTCGCCTCGTAAACCATGTGCGGGACCAATAAGGGCTGCTGTCATCTGCATAGGGCTATGGTACGTGATCGAGGACAAAGGGTTCTTCAGGGAGAAAACGAAGGCCCGGACCTTAGGGCCCGGGCCTTCGCATTTGAAATTATTCCCTGTCAGTGTCGACAACGTCGACTCGGACGGGTCCGCGTGTGGAAAGTGCACCGATCACTGTGCGTAGTGCCCGGGCGGTGCGACCGCCACGCCCAATGACACGACCAAGGTCATCGGGGTGAACCCGAACTTCAAGGAGTTGACCTCGGCGTTGAGAACGGGTGCGCACGCGCACGTCGTCTGGGTTATCAACTATGCCACTGACCAGGTGTTCCAGCGCGTCAGCAAGCATGCTCAGGCTTCCTCTGCCTCGGCCAGAGCCTCAGCGGTCTCTTCAGCGCTTTCTTCCGCAGCAGCCTTTTCGGCAGCCTTCGCAGCTGATGCATCCGCCTTACGCTTTTCAGCGGCGGATTCTGCAGCTTTGATGGCTTCAGCAGCTTCAGCAACCTTGTCACCTTCAGCGACCTTAACGCGGGACACCGCGTCCTTCTTGCCGTTGAAACGAGCAATGTCGCCGGTGAGGACGAGCAGGTTACGGACCTGGTCGGAAGGCTGTGCGCCTACGCCGAGCCAGTACTGAGCACGCTCAGACTCAATGCGAATGATTGAGGGGTTTGGTGTGGGATCGTACAGGCCGATCTCTTCGATGACGCGGCCGTCACGCTTCTTGCGCGAATCGACAACGACAACACGGTAGACGGGTGCATGGATCTTGCCCATGCGCTTCAGTCGGATGCGAACTGCCACTTGTGTGGTCACTCCTGTTTCGTATAGAGGTGGGATGCCACGCGCGATGGTGGGAAACACATCGCAGGTATTATCCCAAGGACACGTTCATTCGGAGTGAGAGGGTCACCGAATGTTCGGGTACAGCGAACTATTTTGCCACGAATACGCCTTATTTCCCAAGTTTCTTCAGCGCTAACTTCGGGCCTATCACAGTGGAACTGGTCACTGAGGTGGCACATGAGTTACAGGCTCGCCAGCGAAAGGTGACCGCATCACATATATGTCCAAGAAATTGCCAACAGTGGTTCAAGGATAGTGTCAAAATGGGCACATCCCTGCAAAGTGTCGGCAATCTTTTCCGACGCATCGCGTTCTCAGTGACGAGAAACCCCATTAACAACATATTCCACTGCCGGAGGTTTATGATCGCCTGCCATCGTTTACGTTTAGTCGCCACGCTCCTTGCTATGACCGTTGAAGAGGCTCAACGAGCAGCCGAGGCTACTACAGTTCAGCAGGCTCAGATTCGCTCTCTTCAGGGGGAAGCGCAGCTGTCCTATCGCAATTGCACTGAGGCCCACGCCGCTGCGGTGAGACCTATATACCAGGGCCAGCCTGTGGCAACGCCGATCGAAACCCTCATGGCGGCCCTGTTCCACCTATATATGAGGGCCAGTCTGGCTACAGCAGGAAACTCGACCGTGACGGTAATGGGGTTGCATGCGAGAAATAACTCTGTGCGCGCGTGGTAGGGTGAAAATATTCCCGATGCAGCAAAGGATGGTCTCGTGATGAGCACGTCAACGCTCACACCGCTGGCTTCAGCTTTAGCTGATATCGCACTTGAAGCAGCATGGGCACCTGCCGCCTACCTGCGTCAAGCAGCACACAGCGGCACAGATTTCACGACGAAAGCAAATTATCACGATCCTGTGACCATCCACGACCAGGCAGTGGAAACCGCGTTACGTATCATCTTGGACTGCGCTGTGCCCGGCTCACTCCTCCTTGGCGAAGAAGGTGGCGCCGCACCACTTGGCGGCCCAACCTGCGACCTTGACGTTGCCTGCGCGCCACTGCCTTCCTCCCCTAGGTGGCACGAGGCGCTCAGTGCGGTAGCAGGCCTCGGCAATCGTGTGCGTTGGATCGTTGACCCCATTGATGGCACCGCAAATTTTGCTGCTGGAATGCCGTGGTTTTGCACGTCCATCGGTGTTGAGCTCGATGGACGTGTCGTAGCAGGCGTAGTTGTGGCACCGCTCCTCGATCAAGCGTGGGCTGCCGACAGCGCTAAGGCGTGGCATGAGGGACGCGGTATTCGCACACCCCTGCAGGCTGGCCGCCCACTTACTGAAAAAGAAGCGCTCTTTATCTGTTACTACCCTGGTCCCAGCACCATCAAACGTGATGGCGCCACCGCACTTGCCTATGAGGCGACACTATTCGAGGCGCATCAGACACTGCGGCGCACAGGGGCCGCTGCCCTTGATCTGGCCCATATTGCGTCGTCGTGGTGTGCAGGAATGATGGGTTTTGGTTTTGGGCCGTGGGATTTGGCTGCTGGTGTACACATTGTCCGCATCGCAGGGGGAACCGTCCATAATCCTGATACAGGCACCGGACTACCTGAAGGTCTACGGCCAGCATGTTTGGCAATCGCCCCTGGCGCCGAATTACCGACCGCGACCAATGTTTTTTCCCAGATTGTGGCGCAGCGGCAGCTCCGCACGTAGCGCCCGAAAGACGCGTGGCAGCACATACGCCTGAGGCGGCTGGGCCACTGGGCCGCTGTGCGGCTGCGCCACTGGGCCGCTGGGACGCCTTGGCCACGGGGTCACTTGGCCACTGTTAGTCTGAGACGATGAACCACACCCTTAACGGACAAACGGTCCTAGAAGGCACCAATCTTCGTTTGCGCCCACTGCGCGCAAGTGATGCCGAAGCATTGATGACGACCTCTAACGATCCTCGGACCCAACAGTGGACAACGATTCCATCTGACTACACCCTTGAGATGGCACACGACTGGATCTCGAACGCCACATTGGTGTGGGCGCTGGCAGATCCGATAACGGATGCCTATCTTGGCTCTATTGACCTGCGACCCGCTGAGCACCAAATGGCCTCCGTTGGCTACGTGACAGCACCTTGGGCACGCGGTCGTGGTCTGCAAACTCAGGCGCTGCAAATGCTCATGGACTATGCCTTCGCCAATGGTATCCACCGTATTGAAGTCTGCGTTGCACTTGACAATGCGGCTTCACGCCACGTGGCCGAAGTTGCTGGCTGCACATTTGAAGGAGTCCGGCGTGCAGGACAATACTGCCGTGGCCAATGGAGCGACCTCGCAGTGTATTCGCGCCTGTCAACTGACTAGATGAAGCAACAACGTCGCCTCGCCCGTCACTCCTTCACAGAGCACGCCACTACTTCACAGACACTACTTGTCCGCCACGGATCACGGTTGTCGGCACACCCCATAGGCGCTCATCGCCACGCGGGTCTTCCTCGAAATGAACGATGTCTGCGACCGCACCATCCGCCAGTGCGTCTTGCCCCATCGTTAAACGTGCCTGCCATGTCGCAATGTCGAGGATACGTTCGGTAGCCACGCCGATAGCTGCCCATGCACGTAATTCATCGCCAAGAACACCGTGTTCTTGGTAGCCGCCAGAATCTGTACCCGGCAAAATCGGCACTCCGCTGTCAAAGAGTGCCTGGGCATGTTCCCTCCGCCGCATCCACATCGCACGCATCGTTGCCCCATATACAGGAAACTTCGTACCTGCTTGGTCAGCGAAAGAACCGAATAACTCAGTTTGCAGAAGCGTGGGCGTCACCATAATGCCGCGGGCCGCAGCCTCAGCCATCTGATCAGCGTCCATACCCGTACCATGCTCAATATCGTCTACCCCGGCCTCTAACAGATCGTCAACTGCACGATGCGAAAAGCAGTGGACAGCGACCCGCGCCCCCGCCTCGTGAGCAGCTGCGACGCCGTCGATCAGTGCCTGACGAGGCCACAGCGGGTCCAGATCAGCATCTGCTCCCCCAGCTCGATCAATCCAGTCGCCCACAATTTTCACCCAGCCGCCGCCACGGCGAGCTTCCTGAGCCATTGCCGTTGGCAAATCACCTGGTTCCACTTCACGCGGCAAACCCCGCAGGTAGCGTTTGGTTCGAGCAATATGTTGCCCACACCGAATCAGAGTCGGCAGATCTGCACGGCCTACGAGTTCAGAGTTATCCACCGGAGATCCACAGTCACGCACCGTGAGCACGCCCGTCGCAAGATCAGCTCGAATTTGGTCTTCACGTTCACGCTTGGCAACAGGGCCGTGGGGGCCGATGCCGACATGGCAGTGCACGTCAACAAAACCTGGCGTAAAGTAGCCACTCAAATCTGCTGGCGCCTCGGCTTCAGCGGGCCTGGCGTGACGAATAACACCACCAGCAACGATCCACGCACCGTGGGTCCACTGGGCCTTCGTGCCTGCTGTGGCACCCCATAGCGTCCAACCTTTGAGGAGCATCACAAACCCTGCAGCATACGTCGCACGTCGTCAGGAAGATCATCCAATGTCGGACGCGCTGCTGGCACATCTTGAGTTTGAGGCACCCCGAAAGCACTGCCAGCTGGTGCGCCACCACGTTGTTCCTTCGGCAGTAGTGCCTCAAGTTCTTGTTGGCGACGCTTAGCGGGGTTACCCGAACGCGCTTTCTTCTTGATGCGCGCACGCTCAGCCTGAGCTTTCTTCGCGTTAGCTTTTTGTTTCGCCTTTCCGCCCTGCCCAGGCATGGCACCCATCCCTGGCATACCGCCCATGGCGCCCATCTGCCCCATCATTGCTTTGGCCCCTTCAAAACGTTTGACCAGGGCATTGACGTCAGCGACAGTGGTTCCCGAACCGCGGGCGATACGTGCGCGGCGTGAGCCGTTGAGGATTGACACGTCACGACGTTCGGCCGGTGTCATGGAGCGCACAATCGCTTCTACACGGTCAATTTCGCGTTCATCAAAATTGGCCAATTGGTCTCGCATCTGCGCCATACCGGGAATCATTCCCAGCAGTTTTTTCATTGACCCAAGTTTGCGGACCTGCTGCAGTTGGGAAAGGAAATCTTCCAAGGTGAGTTCACCCGACATGGCTTTGGCAGCCATTTTTTCAGCTTCTTCAGCGTCGAGTTTCTTCTCGGCCTGTTCGATGAGCGTCATCACGTCGCCCATGTCAAGGATACGTCCCGCCATGCGGTCAGCATGGAAGCGTTCGAAGTCGTCGAGACCTTCACCTGTAGAGGCAAAAAGGATGGGGGCGCCTGTGACACCTCGAACCGATAGCGCTGCACCGCCTCGGGCATCGCCATCGAGCTTGGACAGGACCACGCCAGTGAAGCCCACACCGTCACGGAATGCCGTTGCTGTTGTCACAGCATCCTGGCCGATCATGGCGTCAAGGACGAACATGATTTCGTGAGGGTTGACGGCATTGCGAATGGCAATGGCCTGCTCCATCATTTCCTGGTCAACACCAAGGCGGCCTGCTGTGTCAACGATCACGACGTCAATGCCGGTGGTGATCGCATGGTCGAGGCCCGTGCGAGCAACGCGGACAGGGTCGCCAACACCATTACCTGGTTCTGGAGCCCACACCTCCACGCCTGCGCGTTGCCCAACAACTTGAAGCTGCGTGACAGCATTGGGGCGTTGGAGATCAGAGGCGACCAGAAGTACGCGTTGGCCTTCCTCGGTGAGCCATTTACCAAGTTTGCCTGCCAACGTGGTTTTACCGGCGCCTTGAAGGCCCGCCAACATAAAGACGGTGGGGCCACGCTGCGCAAAATGTAACTCCCGTGTCTGTCCGCCCAAGATCTCAACGAGTTCATCATGCACGATGCGAACGACCTGCTGGCCTGGGTTCAAGGCACGGGAACGCGCAGCTCCATAAGCTTTCTCGCGCACCTGGCTGGTGAACTGACGGACCACAGGTAGGGCAACGTCGGCGTCAATCAGCGCGCGACGTATCTGGCTGATCGTCTGATCGACGTCTTGTTCAGTCAGGACGCCACGTGAACGCAGTTGTTTGAAGGATTCACTCAGGCGATCAGAGAGGTTTCCGAACACGGGTGTTGTTCTCCTGTTGACTTTAGGGCAGCGCGAGGCGCTTGGACTGGCCTTTAGCCTATCGCGTTTAGGCGCCGACGATTGCTTCAACGAATGCGCGCGGATCGAAGGGCGCTAAATCGTCAACCCCTTCACCAAGACCCACGTATTTCACCGGCACACCCAATTCGCGTTGGACGGAAACAACGATGCCGCCCTTTGCTGAACCGTCAAGTTTCGTCAACACAATACCGGTGACGCCAGCAACTTCAGCAAAAACTTTTGCTTGGGTTAACCCATTTTGGCCGGTGGTGGCGTCAAGGACCAGCAGCACCTCTGACAGTGGTGCATGACGTTCCATCACACGACGCACCTTACCCAACTCATCCATCAGTCCGGCTTTATTTTGCAAACGCCCTGCGGTATCGACCATCACTACGTCAACTCCGCGATCAATACCAGCCTTCACGGTCTCAAATGCGACCGACGCAGGGTCGGCACCTTCCTTTTCTGATGCCACCACGTCAACGCCCACGCGGGCAGCCCATGTTGCCAACTGCTGAGAGGCTGCAGCTCGGAAGGTGTCAGCAGCACCAAGAAGTACCGTCTGGTTTTGGGCAACCAAGACCCTGGCAAGTTTACCCACTGTCGTCGTTTTGCCGGTGCCGTTAACACCCACGACAAGGATCGATGCGGGCACCGTCATTCCTTCCACGTCGCGCTTACCCAGATTCAAGGTGCGGTCCATCGTGGGGTCAACAAGTTTTTCCAGTTCTTCGGCAAGGATCTTGCGGGCTTGGCCAGCATCTGTTGTGGAGTGGATTTTGACGCGGGTACGTAGCGCGTCCATGAGTTCTTCTGTGGCTGCTAGCCCAAGGTCTGCAACCAGAAGGGTATCTTCGATTTCTTCCCAGTCTGTTGCTTTGAGTTCGCCCTTTGACAGTACCGACAGCAGTGCCTTGCCAATGGCACCCGAACGCGCTAAGCGACCGCGGAGGCGTTCCATACGCGATGGCACCGACTCGGGCGTTTCAACGGGCGCCGCAGCTGGTACCGTATCGCTCTGCTCGGCCTCGTTGTGTTCTGCGGCGTGGAGCGCGCCCGCGGCAGTATCTGCCTGGGTAATAGCGTCAGCGGGTAGGGCCGCAGTACTTCCAGTGCTTAATGTCTCAGCAGTACCTGGTCCTTCGGTGTCGCCGGCCTTTTCGTGTGTTGGGGTATCCGCCGGTAGGGCGTGGGTTTCACCATCTGCGGTGCCGGTGGCCGCCTCGCGTGACGAGGCGGAGCTTCCTAGCGCTGTTTGGTCGGGAAAGCTGTCGGCTTCTGGCTGCTGGGTACGCTTTGATCGGGTCGCCACGAGAACGCCACCGCCAACAAGTACCCCGAGCGCCATCGTAATAGCAACGGGAAGTGCACCATCACCGAGGAAGGTAATTAACTGATCCATACTGCGTATTATCTCCTACTTCGCTGTCTTGCCCCAGAAGCACTAGCGGTTGCGGGACGAGCGATAACGTTCTTCCAGCCGAGTAGCGACCCCTTCCACCTGGGTAAAACCAGGCAGACGCGAAGGATCAACGTAGGCGGAGCCTTCAACTGAACGGTCGTTCATCATTTCGGCAAATGACACGGTCCGCGTACGAATAGGTTCACTGTCAGTCTCCGTGCGTGCAGAGACGTCGTTGACAGCGTCGCGCGCCCGCACAGCCCATTGTTCAAGGGGACGGCGACGCAGCGCGTAGAACGCCAAGGCACCCGTCGCAAGGGCAAGGAAAAGGAAGGGGACGAACAGCATGAGGAGAGCAAAACCAGTCATAGTTCCATGCAAGCATCTTCGGGCAGGTTCGGCATCTCCAGACACGCGCGGTCACGTATTCGTGACCATGAGGTCACTCACCCTTGAGACAGACGTTGGGAGACCACGCGGGTCACACCTTCGCGCATTGTCACACCGTACAGGGCGTCTGCGATCTCCATCGTCCGCTTCTGGTGGGTGATGACAATGAGCTGACTGCTCTCCTGCAGTTTCTTAAATACTTCAAGGAGACGTGACAGGTTCACGTCGTCAAGGGCAGCTTCTACCTCATCCATGACGTAGAAGGGCGATGGGCGTGCGTGGAAGATTGCGACCAGGAAAGCCAACGCCGCCAGGGAGCGTTCACCACCAGACAGTAACGACAAACGTTTGACCTTTTTTCCAGCAGGTTTTGCTTCGATTTCAATGCCGGTAGTGAGCATATCCTCTGGTTCGGTCAGTACGAGGCGCCCAGTTCCTCCTGGGAAAAGGGTGGCGAATACGGTTTCAAATTGGGCGGAGGTATCTTCCCACGCTTTGGTGAATGCCTCTTCCACTAGACGATCAACATCGTCAACGATTCGCAACAGGTCCGCTTTGGATTTTTTCAGGTCATGGACCTGCGAGACCAGGAACTCGTGGCGTTTAGCCAAGGCTTCATGTTCTTCTAAAGCCAAGGGGTTGACCTTCCCTAGGCGCGCCAATTCTCTACCTGCACGTTCTAACGCTGCCTCTTGCTGAGCACGTACATACGGCACCATAGGTGGCTGGGTATCGCAGTCAGGGTCGTAGTCGATGAGGTTTTCGGGAGCTAACAGGTGTGGCCCGAACTCGGTAATGAGCGCGTCAGCTTCGAGGGAAAGTTCTTCAAGGGATCGCGCTTCAACCTGTTCGAGGCGCAACCGAAGCTCGGCGCGAGCAATTTCGTCGCGATGTGACGCTTCACGTAGCTCCGCCTCTTGGGTGGCAGCATCGTTGAGGGCTTGGCGGGCCGCAGCAAGGTCGTGGAGCCGTTGTGTGCGGTTCTGCGCGACCGTGTCACGTGCCTGCGTTGCCTTTTCCAATATGCGTACAGCAGCGTCGAGGGCTTTGCGTGTGCCGTCAACGACGCCCTGTGCCTGTTGGAAAGCTGCCTGGCGTTCGGCTTCGCGGCGTCGATAAGCGTCACGTTCTTCACGCGCACGCGCAGCCCCCTGGCGCAGGTGGCGTGCGCGGGCTTGCACTTGGCGTGAGCGTTCCTCAATGGCACGTAATTCTAGGCGGGCAGCTGTTTCGTTTTCGCGCGCAGCCCTTGCTGCTGCGGAAGCTTCGTCGGCTGTGGTTTGCGCTTGGGCAAGGTTTTCGGGTGGCGCCAGTTGCGTTGCCGCTTCGAGGCGTTCACGTGCTTCTTCCACACGCGCACGCGCCCATTCCACTTGCTGTTGTGCCCGCTGTTCCACGGTGGCGGCACGCTCTGCTTCAGCGGCCGCAGCCTGCGCTGCAGAGGTGAGGCGTGCGCGTTCCTGCGCAGCTTTAGCGCGCTCCGCGTCGTGAGCACGCAAAGCCTTAAGGGCGTCATTTGCTGCCCGAATTGCTTCATCAAGTTCGGCATTGGCATGACTCAGGCGCTGCGCTGCCTCCATTTGGCGTTGTTCAGCCGCCTGTGCCCCTGCGACAGCTTCGTCGTAGTGGGCATGCAAGGTCAGTGGCGAGCTCGTCACTGTGCCTTGCCCACTGGCACTGACACTGGTAAGGACTTCACCGCGTTGGGTCACCACGCGTGACACGTCAGTGCGAGCAAGGAGTTCGTCAGCTTGGTCAAGGTCAGCGCATATGACCGCGCCAGCAAGAAGTGTGTCGACAGCGCGCGCCACGACAGCTGCGCGGTCAACGCAATGGATCGCCCATGCGGCGCCGTGAGGTAAGGGGAGCAATTGGGACTGACCTGGCCCCGCCTCGGCAATGGTGGCGGCGTCGGTTGCGCCACCATGCGCAGATGTCGTGGCAACGCCTGCCGCACTGGCTTGGCTACCCTCGTCGCCAGGCATTTGACTACCTGCGGCCACCACCATACGGATACGGCCACTTTGTTCCTGTCTGCCTTGGCGCAGTTGATCAACAACAACACCGAAGTCATCCACCACCATCGCGTCGTCAAAAGGATGCAGGAGCGCTGAAATGGCATCCTCATAACCGGGTGTCACCTTCAGATATGACGGCAATTCCCGGTCGACACCACGCCGCCCTTTGAGTGCGGCGGTCGCATCGCTTGGGGTGAGTGATTGCGCCAGAGCGTCACGGCGAGACTCCCAGCTTGCCCGGTCGGCACGTGCCTCACGTTCAACGGCGAGGAGTTCATCAACTGCGGCGCGTGCAGCATCACGGCGCGCCTGGGCGTGTAGATGCGCCTGAGACACAGGCGTGTCATTATCTTCTGTTTCGTCATGCTCTGGCAGCGCTGCTGCAGCTTCTTGGGCGCGAGTGTGCGCATCGGCCACAACTTTGGCCGCACGCTGCGCTTCAGCACTGGCCGCCTCGAATCGGGACTGCGCGGAAGCAACGTCACCAGTGAGGCGCGCGACTTTCTCCCGATAGTCCGCCAAGGTGCGGTGTGACCGTGCGAGTTCTTTCGCTGCGGCCTCGTCACGCGCTTCCGCTTCTTCTTTCGTGCGAATTGCCGCCTGCAGCGCAGATTTGTGTGTTTCAACCTCAGCAAGTATCGCTGCGTCTTCGGTGCTGGCCGCTTGGGCACGCTGGTCAAGCTCTTCGGGTGTGTCGCCTGTTGGAGCATCCAGGGAGCGCGAGTGGAGGCTTACGCGTTCTTGCGCAGCCAGAAGGGTTGCTCCTAGCCGTTCATGGACTGCCATTGCGCGTTGCCACGCACTGGCAGCGTTTTCGACTGACGAGGCGGCGGCAAGTTCTTCTTCTTCAAGGCTTGCCAGGCGGCGCCGAAGGGTCGTCGTGTGTTCGTGTAGTGACGCTAAACGTGCCTGCATGGCCTGGTCGTCGTGCCCACGCGCGTTGAGGCGTTCACGTGCAGACACTATGTCGTCGGCAAGGAGACGCGCTTTCGCGTCACGTAGAGCAGCCTGTATCCGATGAGCACGTCTGGCAGCTTTTGCTTGCCTGGCCAAGGGGCCCAGTTGTCGGTGAATTTCGTTGGTGAGGTCAAGGACGCGCACAAGGTTGGCGTCCATGTCACCCAGTTTCTTTAATGCGCGCTCTTTTCGGCGTCGGTGTTTGAGGACACCTGCGGCTTCTTCAATGAAACCTCGTCGATCCTCAGGCGTTGCCGACAAGATTGCGTCAAGCTGACCTTGCCCAACGATCACGTGCATTTGCCTGCCCATGCCGGTGTCGGACAGCAACTCTTGGATGTCGAGGAGACGCGCAGGTGCACCATTGACGGAGTATTCAGAGCCGCCGCCTCGAAAAAGGGTGCGCGAAATCGTGACCTCTGAATATTCGATGGGCAGGGCCCCATCGGAATTGTCGATGGTGAGTTCCACTTGAGCACGGCCCAGGGCGGGGCGGCTGGATGTGCCAGCAAAGATCACATCAGCCATGTTGCCGCCGCGCAGCGTTTTGGCTCCCTGCTCCCCCATTACCCAGGCGAGGGCGTCAACGACGTTAGATTTACCGGATCCATTGGGGCCCACGACGCAGGTGATCCCCGGCTCCAACCGCATCACGGTTGTTCCTGCGAAGGACTTAAAGCCCCGCAGAGTCAAGGATTTCAGGTGCACAGGTCAAGAATAGTGCCCGCCGAAGGCGTATGGTGCTATCGGCGGGCACTTCGAGACATTAACGTTCAGTTATGGAAGACAAGTTCAGGGAACCACAGGGCAATCTCCCGGTCAGCGGAGGTGGACGAATCTGATCCGTGGACG
Source organism: Schaalia suimastitidis DSM 15538 (assembly GCF_000429105.1). GTDB lineage: Bacteria > Actinomycetota > Actinomycetes > Actinomycetales > Actinomycetaceae > Pauljensenia > Pauljensenia suimastitidis. The sequence goes on along the minus strand of NZ_AUBF01000007.1, from coordinate 123,850 downwards.
ATGTTATACACGGCAGAACCTCCCCAGTCACGACCGAGATCACCACGGATAGTACCGGGGGCAGCCAACGTGGGATTCGTAGCGCCCATCAGTGAACGCACTCCTTCGATGACACGGTCGCCTTCAACAACAGCGGCAACGATCGGGCCGGAGGTCATATAGTCCAGCAGGTCTTTAAAGAAGTGTTTTTCTTTGTGTTCGGTGTAATGCTCGGTCAGCAGTTCCACGGTAGCTTTTTTAATTTTGAGGCCTTTAAGGACGTACCCCTTGGCCTCGATACGTTTAAGGACCTCACCGGTAAGTCCCCGTTGATACCCGTCAGGTTTGACCAGAACGAGGGTGTGTTCCTTGTGTGGATCCAGCAGATCAGGTGTGGGCATCGTTGCCACCTTTCAGTAAATGTTGAATGACTCGTTCCCCAAGCATAGAGCCCATGCTTGGGGAACGAGAAGAGGAAGCCAACAGGGCATTAGGCGCTTAGTTCGCGCCCTTCAAGGTAGGCAACGACCGCCGCGAGGGCCTCTGCGGCCTGCCTGCCACTGGAGCGTACTTGTACGATGTCGCCATGACGTGCACCGATGGTCATAAGTTCCAGGACCGATGAAGCATCCGCGTCGTTGACGAAGGTTTCTGCGTCAAACTCGGCAGCAAGCCGAGCGAGCAACGCAGCCGGGCGGGCATGTAGTCCTTCCGGGTCGGCCACCGTTGCGTGACGAGACAAGGTCTCACTGTCCAACTGAACGGGGTCACCACTGTGAGGTACGGGCACGTCATTTGTCCACTCCCCTAGTGCGGGAGCCCACTGCGCGCCAGCTTCGCGGGCAGCTGCCACCACCTCGTCAAGCCCGTCACCGACCTGTGCGCGTACCGCCGCCGCAACAGCGCCTTCCACGAGCGGTGCGTCCACCAATGCGAGCAGTTCAGCTTCGTCAGCCATATCGACCACTGACTCTGCCGTCATGGTGGCACTGCCAAGGTCAGTAAGGATCAGCACACCCTTACCGGGCCCTTCAATGGCAGCAAGCGCCGTATCGACAGCCGATTCGATACGGTCATAGGAGGTTCCTAAACCGTCATCGTCACGACCCCCGGCAGCGCATATCGTCACATCTGGCGCCATTTGCCCGGCAAGCTCAGCCAGGCCTTGAGCGATCAGGGTGCTGTGGCTCACAAGAACCACAGCAACCTTTGGACTCATTGCTCCGCTGCGGCCTCAGCTGCCGCAGCCAGAATCAGCGCGGAGGAGACAGCACCTGGGTCGAGGTGGCCGATGGAGCGCGCACCCAGGTATGAGGCGCGTCCTTTCGTCGCTTGCATGGGTTCGGTGGCGAGGGAGCCTTCATGGGCGGCTGCTGCAGCTGCCTGCAGCACAGCAGTTGCGTCTGCACCTTCTGCTGCTGCTAACGAGGCAGCACGCGTTGCTGGTGCCCACGCGTCCACCATTGTTTTTTCGCCCTCTTCAGCTTTGCCGCGTGCCTGTATCCCTTCAAGGGCTGCGCCCACAATGGCAGCAACACCATTTGCGTCAAGCTCACTGGTAGTGGCTGCCTTAGCTGCGCGCAGGAAAGCGGTGCCATAGAGCGGCCCAGCTGCACCGCCCACGGTGGACATCAGTGTTTTCGCCACTGTTTTAAGTACGTCCTGCACGCTTGCAGCCTCGGCGCTTTCTAGGGCGGCGCGAACCTGTGTGAATCCCCGGTCAAGGTTTTCGCCGTGGTCGCCGTCACCGATCATGCGATCAAGATCGATAAGGCGTTCACGGTTGGCAGCAACCACTTCTTGGGTTTTCGCCATCCAGGTTGTTGCCCATGCGGCATCCAGTGCCATTGGTGTCCTCATTTCCACGCAGGTGTATTCACCGGCGCATCGAATAGTTCGAGTAGTTCATCGTCGACGCGCAGTAGTGTCACTGACACGCCAGGCATTTCAAGGCTGGTGACATAATTGCCCACCATTGAGCGCACAATGTCAACACCGTCGGCCGTGAGTAATTCGACCAGACGTCGATGGCAGATATACAGCTCGGATGAGGGCGTTCCTCCCATGCCGTTCACGAGTGTAATGACCTTCTGACCTGCTTCCACCTTGAGGTCATCGCGCACCTTGGTGTAGAGCTCTTCAATGAGGGCGTCGGCGCTTTCCATCTGTCCGCGGCGGTACCCTGGTTCACCGTGAATACCAATGCCGAGTTCGATTTCGTCCTCGGCAAGGTCGAAGCTTGGCTTACCTGCGTGAGGAACGGTGCATGGGCCAAGGGCAAGGCCCATCGAACGCATTTCGGCGTTGACTCGGGTAGCTATCGCGGCAACGCCCGCAAGGTCGTCGCCACGTTCAGCAGCAGCACCAGCGATTTTTTCAACGAAGATCGTACCGGCCACGCCTCGGCGGCCTGCAGTGTAGAGGGAGTCTTCTACTGCGACGTCGTCGTTGACAACGACCGTGGCCACCTCGATATCTTCCATTTCAGCCATTTCGGCTGCTGTTTCGAAGTTGAGGACGTCGCCGGTGTAGTTCTTGACAATATGAAGAACGCCTGCGCCGTGGTCGGCAGCTTTGGTGGCTTCCAAAATGGGGTCGGGTGTCGGTGAAGTGAAAACAGCGCCGGGTACGGCAGCGTCGAGCATACCCAAGCCAACATATCCTGCGTGGAGGGGTTCATGGCCGGAGCCTCCACCGGAGACGAGGCCAACTTTGCCTTCAGCCTTGGGGGTTTTGCGGGTGACGTAGTCGGGGTCGAGGTGTACGTCAACGAGGTCGGCGTGTGCGTGAGCAAAGCCTTCCAGTGTTTCTTTGACGACGGAGTGAACGTCGTTGACCAGCTTCTTCATGGTGCCTCCTTGCAGCAGGGTTCAGTGGTCGCAGCCCGAATGTCGAGCACAGAACCATGGTGCCATTGCTTTGCGCATTTCACCATGCGAAACGGCACAAATGACCACTGAACGTCTGTTCACCCCTTGCGAGCCTCAATGAGATCAATGACCGTTCCAGCTAAAACAACAGACCCAAAGACTACAATACCTGCGCTGTCTGTTGGGTCGGTAGTGGACTCTGCGACCGTGACAGCCTGGTCGATGGCTTCCACAAGGTCGGCGCGCGCGTCAACGCGATCCTCACCAAAGACGTCGCAGGCGATGGCGAAAAGCTCATCAAGCGTCATGGCACGGTCAGTGTCCATGGAGGTGACAACAAGATGGTCAAAGTGGGGTTCAACTTCTGCGAGGATACTTTCCACATCTTTGTCGGCCATGGCACTGAAGACACCAACGGTGCGGGCAAACCCAAAGGATTCATCCAAAGCGTCTGCCAGGGCGGCCGCACCTCCAGGGTTGTGTGCGGCGTCGACAACGATTGTTGGCGATGAACGAATGACGTGAAGCCTGCCAGGCGACGTCACCGACAGCATGGCGTCTTCAAGGAGTTTTCCGTCGAGTTTGCGTCCACCGAGGAAAGCTTCCGCTGCCGCGATGGCAGCAGCGGCATTGCGTGCCTGGTGGGCGCCAAATAGCGGCACGAAGACATCTTCGTAAGTCGCTGCGGGTGTTCGCAGTGTCATCATTTGGCCACCAACGCCAATGGTGCGATCCAGGACTTCAAAGTCAACACCCTCGTAGCGGACAATGGCGTCGACCTGCTGGGCGCGTGCACGCAAAATGTCAAGGACCGCCTCGTCTTGTTTTTCGATGACAACGATTTGGCCAGGTTTAATAATGCCCGCCTTTTCTTGGGCAATTGATTCGAGGTCACGCCCAAGCCATTTTTCGTGATCGCGAGAAATGGAAGTAATCACGGCAACGTCTGCGCCGATAACATTGGTGGCGTCCCATTTTCCGCCCATACCCACCTCGATCACAGCAGCGTCGACCGGATAGTCGGCGAATGCCGCCAGGGCCATTACGGCGAAGACTTCAAAGAAGGACAGCTGTGCCCCACTGGGGTCGGCAGCGGATTGTTGGTCCACCATGCTGATATAAGGAGCAACATCCTCCCAGGCGGCAATGAATGCTTGGTGTGAAATGGGTTCACCTTCGAGGCTGATACGTTCGCGCACATCAGAGAGGTGTGGCGAGGTAAAACGTCCAACCTTCATCCCAGCAGCACTGAGAATGGCGTCCACCATCCGTGCTGTAGATGTTTTGCCGTTTGTCCCTGTGATGTGAACGCTGGGGTAGGTGTGTTGGGGGTCACCAAGGATGTCGAGGACAGCTTCAACGCGGGCTATTGAGGGCTGAACTTTGTGTTCTGGGGCGCGGGCCACGATATTTCGGTAGATGTCGTTAACCTTCGCGACCAGGTCAGCATGTGTTGCTGCGTCGTTGAGGGCGTGCACGTGGAGTCGGTCGGCGGTGTCTTCCTCAATGTCTTCGCGCCATTCCTCCCCTTCGGGCAGTTCTCCGTCGAGCTCAGCAAGGAGGCTGGGGTCTGGGCCAAGCAGCATCGAGTTTTCCACCAGGGCACGCAGCGCGGCTGCTCTCAGGCTTTCGGCTTCCTCGTCGCTATTAATTGACGAGGTGGGGGCAGGCGTATCGTCGTCGTCTGCAGCAATAAGGTACGGCAGTAGGTCGGCAGGAACGGTGGGAGTTGCGGTCTCGTCAGTGTCCTGGGTTGCCTGTGCGTCGCGGGCTGGTTGATTGCCGAAGAACGCGGGGTGACTACCGGCGTCTGCCATGGGGTACCTCCATATGTGGGCTTGAGTGTCCCATTCTAGGCCCTAAGGAGTCGATTCAGATGCGCGCAGTTGCCACCATCCTTTGTGTTGGAGTGGTGGCAACTGCGCGTGACGTGACAACAAGTGCGTTGTTGCACTATGTGGGCGCCTGCTGCACGGTAGGTACGTTATTTGGTCAGGCGTCGTCCCAATAGTGCCGCAGCCCCAACTCCACCGACAAGGATCATGGCAGCAAAGGGAACATTGACCCCTGTTTTCGCGAGTTTGCCTGCACCCTGGGGGGCTTGTGTGGCTGTCGCCGTGACCTGGGGCGTGGTCGCAGGGGATGTTTTTTGTGCACCGTCACCCGGCTGCGTGGGGTTAGTCGCGCCCGGCGTTTGGGGTTCCTGAGGCTTCTCTGTTTGAGGGTCCTGTGGCTTTGGGTCAGCAGGGTTGGGATTTTGCGTTCCGGGGTCGGATGGATTTACGGGTGGAACCGGCGGTTGTCCGTTGTCTGCGACTGCATCAAAACGAAGTTTAGCGGTCGCAGTTGCCGTGACCACCTTATTTGTCTCAGCTCCAGTGCCTTCGACGCCCACCTTAAAGTCGATTGTTTGGGCAGCATTTGCTTTGAGAGTAAAACTGCAACTGGTGTCGGACGCGGTAGGTTCAAGTGTGAGTCGCTGTCCCTCGATAATGCCTGGGGTATCGAAGATCTTGCAAGCACCCCCTGAAAGTTGGATGCCTTCAGCGCCCCCACCGAAGCTACTGACGTGTACGCCAGAAAGCCGTTCTTTTCCAAAATTACTAATGGTCACAACGATTCTGTGCTCTTTCCCGGTTGCGAGAATATGTTGTGCGCCATCACTAAAGTTCGTTCCATCAGAACTGCCCAAACTCACAGATATAGATGCCAAGTCAGGAACACTTGGTGGTGTCACAGTATCGGCAAATGCAGCTATCGGTGCGGTTGCGACAAGAAATGTCGAAAGCACCCCTACGAGAGCAAGTTGTTTTACTCGATGTGTCATATTTGTACCTTTCACAGTGTGTTGGGGACTTATCGCGCGTGATGTCCTTAGGGGCGGTGTTGTGACGAAGCGTCACAGTGTTCCACCAAACGCATGGTGCGCGCAGTCGCCTGAGAATCGTTTCGGATCCTGCATAGCGACTGCGCGCGAGGGGCTGCGACCACTGTTTATTTAGTGGCGAGGCGCCGTCCTAGTAGGGCTGCACCACCAAGTCCAGCGATGAGCACTGTCGCAGCAAGAGGTGTATTCACACCCGTCTTGGCAAGTTTTCCGGCTCCTTGAGGAGCATTCGTCTTCGCTCCCTGGTTTCCCCCCTGCGGCGGTACCCCTGGTTGAGCGCCATTTTGGGTGACCTCGGGTTTCCTTGGCTGCGCAGGAGCGTCACCAGCGGGTGCCTGAGGCTTTGCCTGCGGATCCTGCATCTTTGGATCCAGGGGCTTTGGCTTCTCGGTCTTAGGATCTTGATCCTTGGGATCCTGAGGTTTCGGAGTGTCCTTCGGGTCCTGTGGCTTTGGAGTTTCGGTCTTTGGATCCTCAGGCTTCGGGGTATCCTTTGGGTCCTGAGGCGTGGGATCAGAAGGATTCACATCGGGCTTCTTGGGGTCCTCAGGTTGTGTATTCGGATCGGTCCCTGGATTAGTGTTTTCAGCAGCCTTAAAGTTCACGGTAGCAGAGGCTGTTCCCGTGGCCGGCGTATCTTTTTCGGAAACCATCCCCCCCGCAGCAACGGTGATGACCTTGACACCCGCTTCCTTTGCAGTCACATTGAAGCTGCAATTCGTATACGAGTTGTTCCGCTCTAACCTAATGCCGCTAGGCTTCGTAAGTGGATCTTCAAAGATGTCACAACGTTCAACACGCACTTCAAGTCCTTGCGCATTCAGACTATTTACAAGCACATTGTCAAGGTTGTCTTCTGAACTGTTGGTCAGTGTCACGACGATTCGGTATGGCTTTCCGACGGAAGCGTCGTGCTGCGTTCCATCACTAATGAGTGTGCCTTCATGCCCTAACGACATGGTGAGCTTCGGAACTGAGATGGACAGATCCTGTCCAGTATCAGCCATTGCAGCATGTGCAGGCAGTGTCGCTGCGAGTAGTGTGGCTGCGGCAGCAGTAAGGATGAATTGTGCGGGACGTGCCATACGTCGTTTCCCTCTCCAAGATGATTACTTTCTAACTGCATCACCACCCTACGACAACAATTACTTAACAACCAACCGCACGACGTGCAATTATTGCCACATTCACACCTCTTTTTGAACACACGTCGTCACAATAAGGTGCCATGCGCACGGACTAAAAGCGTAGGGGGTGGAGCTGAGTGCACACTCAACTCCACCCCATCTCAGCCCGCCATTGACCTCTAGGTCAGGTGCATAACAAAAAGTTCACAGGCCTCGTCAAACAGGACAAATGCGACGGAAACGCTACCGCTTGGCCACACTCACCAAAAGCTGCCCACTGGCAGAAGCCACGACTTCCACGGACAGCGCCAAGGTTTCGGTGGCAATCATGTCACTCCACGTGCGCACAGCCTCCACCTTGTCCTCCGGTGCCTCAATGCGCAGATCAATACGGTCAGCAATATGCAGGCCCGCATTCTTGCGCTCATCTTGGACTGCACGCACCACGTCACGCGCGTAACCTTCCGCCTCAAGTTCTGCGGTAAGCGTCGTATCGAGCGCCACAATCGACCCATCAGACAAGACCTGAGCAACCTGCCCCTGCTCAGCATCCACCCGAGTAGACAAGGAGAATTGGTCACCCGTCAGCACCACTGGCCCTTCGCCTGCATCCACACCAGGGAACGTCACCGACTCACCATCAGCGGAAACTTCCCACGCGCCAGCCTTTTGAGCAGCAAACAGCGCAGACGTGTGACGACGAATCTGCGGAGCAAAGGCTCGCGGATTCAAGGACAATTCCGTTGACACCGCCAGACCAGAATCCTCCGGCGTCACAAAACGAACGTCCTTCACATTCACTTCGGACGCAACCAGCGCACCACAACGCGACACCGAGTTGGCAGTAGGAGTCACCACCAGCATCGACGCAAGAGGCTGACGCACACGCAAAGCATTCGTCTTACGCAATGCGTGCGCTGCCGAGACGACGGAACGCACCTGATCCATCGTGGCCACCATCGCCTCGTCAGCCGCAGCTTCCGGCAAGGTCGGCCAATCCACCAAATGCACTGACTCCCCACCGGTAAGCCCACGCCACATTTCCTCAGACAGCAGCGGCAACAGCGGGGCAGTGATCTCCGTGAGTGTCACCAATGCGGTGTACAGCGTGTCGAAGGCCAGCGGATCTTCATCCCAGAAGCGTTGACGTTGCGTGCGGACGTACCAGTTGGTGAGCACATCGAGGTAGTCACGCACCAATTCACTGGCATCACCAATGTTGTACACGTCAAGCGCATCACGCACCGCATCGGCCAAACGCTTGGTGTGGGCAAGAACGTAACGATCCATTTCTGGCAAGGCGGCGACCGCTTCGGGACTTGACAGATCAAGGCGCTTTGCCTCGTAACCCGCGCCCTGATTAGCTGCCCCAGCATACAACGTGAAGAAATAGTAGCTATTCCACATCGGAAGCAACACTTGTCGCACCGTGTCGCGGATCGAGTCTTCCGTCACCACAAGGTTTCCGCCACGCACAACCGTTGACGACATGAGGAACCACCGCATCGCATCCGAACCATATTTGTCGAAAACCATGGATACGTCGGGGTAGTTGCGCAGGGACTTACTCATCTTGCGGCCGTCGTCACCCAGAACAATGCCGTGCGAAACACAATTGGTGAATGCTGGACGGTCAAACAGAGCAGTGGCCAACACGTGCAAGGTGTAGAACCAACCGCGGGTTTGCCCGATGTATTCCACGATAAAGTCGCCCGGGTAATGCGACTCGAACCAGTCCTGATTTTCAAAGGGGTAATGCACCTGCGCGAAGGGCATCGACCCCGATTCGAACCAACAGTCCAGTACGTCGCTGATACGGCGCATCATGGACTTACCGGTGGGATCGTCAGGGTTGGGACGCACAAGCGTGTCAATGAATGGGCGGTGCAGATCTGGCACCTCAACACCAAAGTCTGCTTCCAGTTCAGCGATAGAGCCATAGACGTCCACACGCGGATACGCAGGGTCGTCGCTCACCCACACGGGGATTGGCGCACCCCAGAATCGATTCCGCGAAATCGACCAGTCGCGGGCACCTGCCAGCCACTTACCAAAGATGCCGTCCTTAGTGTGTTCAGGTACCCAGGTGATCTGCTGGTTGAGTTCAACCATGCGGTCACGGATTGCGGTAACACGTACGAACCACGACGACACCGCCTTGTAGATCAGCGGCTTGCGGCAACGCCAGCAATGCGGGTAAGGGTGCACGTAAGACTTCATTTGCACCAGAAGCGCGCGACGCGATGCCTCAACACGTGCCAGCGGACCAGTGGCATCACGCAGGTCAGCGATGATGGGCTTATTGGCGTCAAAAACCTGCAGCCCTTCATAGTCGCTTACCTCCGCCGTGAAGCACCCGCCTTCGTCGACAGGGATAACAGTGCCGATCCCGGCAGCCTGGCACACAAGCATGTCGTCTTCACCGAAGGCTGGTGCCATATGGACCAGACCGGTACCGTCGTCGGTGGTGACATAGTCTCCAGTGATGATCGTCCACGCATTGGGGCCAGGTGCGCCACTTTCTGCGCGGTTTTCGGCAGTGTCGAAGTAGTCGAAGGCCGGGAAATAACGCCGACCTGCGAGTTCTGAGCCTTTGACACGGGCCAGCACATGCGGATTTTCGCCAAGTTCCTTAGCGTAGGCTTCGAGGCGCGCCTCGGCGAGAAGCACATTGTGGCCAGCCACCGGAGAATCAAGGCCAGCATCGACGGCGACCACAACGTAGTCAATATCGGGACCTGCGGCTACAGCGGAGTTAGACGGCAAGGTCCACGGGGTAGTCGTCCAAATGAGGACCAGTTCACCCTGCGTGGCACCGGGAACGACAGGCTCTTCGAGGCGCAGGCCGAGGGTGACAGTGAGGTCTTGACGGTCCTGGTAAACCTCGTCATCCATTTTGAGTTCGTGGTTGCTCAGAGGTGTGCGGTCGTGCCAGCAGTACGGCAGCACACGGTACCCCTGATAGGCCAGCCCTTTATCGTAGAGGGTTTTAAATGCCCAGATCACGGACTCCATGTAGGACAGGTCAAGGGTTTTGTAGTCATTGTCGAAGTCAACCCAGCGCGCTTGGCGCGTCACGTAGTCTTCCCATTCTTTGGTGTAGCGCAGAACGGAGGTACGGCACGCATTGTTAAATGCTTCGATGCCGATACCGCCTTCGCGGGTGATTTCAGTGACGTCGTCAATGCCAAGTTCACGCTGTGCCTCAAGTTCGGCGGGGAGGCCATGAGTATCCCAGCCGAAGCGGCGCTCGACACGGGAGCCACGCATCGTCTGGTAGCGACCAACGAGATCCTTCACGTAACCGGTGAGCAGGTGCCCATAGTGGGGTAGGCCGTTCGCGAAGGGCGGACCGTCGTAGAAGACGAATTCGTTAGAACCGCAGTCTCCTGCGGGGCGACGCTCAATGGATTTACGGAAGGTGTCATGCGCAGCCCAGTACGCGAGGGTGCTGACTTCCATCTGCGGGAATGAGGGAGATGCCTCGACCTCTGTTTCCCGGTGGCGGGGGTAGAAACCATGTTTGGTCATGATGTCCTCGTCTCATGCGTCGCACAGGGACGAGGGCTGACGTTGCCAGCCTCCGCGGTACCACCCCGCTTGCCGCCGTTGCCGAACCCTCGATTACCGAGGCCGTGGCCGGCGACCGCTCATTGCAGGCTTTCGGGCCTGGACCGTTCGGTTCTAGTGGGTCAATACTGGCATGCATTGACTGTTCTTCCGAAGTGCTCCCCGGTGATACCCTGCACGCCTATCGCATCCAGGCCGGATCGTTGCACGGTTAATCGTAGCGGCGGGAAGACGAAGAAGCGATTCCGCTTGACGTGAAGCGCCTTACGCTTGGGCAGCACATGCCGTGGATCGGTTCAGCGCGGCCAATTGCGTTGCCGCAATACGACGTGAAGTTGACAGTGCGATGAGACTGTTTGCGCTCTGGGGAGCGCTCACGCGCCTCGTCCATCCACATTGTGGACGAGGCGTGATGTATCTATCGGTCGAACGATAGCGTGTGCTGTATGACGCGTCACCGTTCCTGGTGGTGGCTCAGCCAATAGGCGAGCCCCTGATGTGTCGTACCTGATTCACTGCTCGCCACGATGGCGGGCAGTTGTCTTATCCGGCACCGGGTCCGCCTCAACACTACTTAGAGGAGTTCCCATGCCAACCGCACTACCTAATGGTGCTGCGCCGACAGCGAATGCGCTGCCAACCGCCTCGGTCATCCCCGGCGACGAGCACAATATCCGTCAAACGCTACTACCGGCCTATTTCGGCCGTTTCGGCGGACAGGAAGTGCCCGATTTTCTACTTCCTGCTCTTGACGAACTTGAAGCGGCCTACGTTGACGCTCTAGCGGACCCCACCTTCATCACCGAACTCAATGCGTTGCGCAAGAGTTACCTTGGCCGCGCCACACCCATCTATGAATGCCGCAACCTCCCCGTTGGAGGTGGCGCACGGATCGTCCTCAAACGCGAAGACCTTGTGCACGGTGGCGCACACAAAGGCAATAACGTTCTTGGTCAGGCACTCTTGGCCAAACGAATGGGAAAGAAACGCCTTATCGCAGAAACTGGTGCTGGGCAACACGGCACCGCCACCGCGATGGTAGCTGCGCTGATGGGGATGGAATGCACCATCTACATGGGAGCACGGGACGTCGCGCGTCAACGACCCAATGTTGAACGTATGGAACTGATGGGCGCTACCGTTCACCCGGTGACGCGCGGTGATTCCTCCTTGAAAGACGCAATTGACGTAGCTTTAGAGGAATGGTGCACACGTTTAGAAGACACCTTCTACCTGCTGGGTACTGCCGCAGGGCCACACCCCTTCCCCACCCTGGTGCGTTACTTCCAAGAAGTGATTTCTGAAGAATCCCGCTCCCAAATCTTGTCCTCCTATGGTCGCCTGCCCGACGCAGTAGTGGCAGCCGTTGGTGGCGGTTCAAATGCGATTGGCGCATTTGCTGCCTACCTTGACGACCCTGAAGTCGACATTGTTGGCGTAGAACCAGCAGGGCACGGCTTGGACACAGGCGAACACGGGGCACCTATCTGCGCTGGCCGTGTGGGTGTTCTCCATGGGATGCGCTCCTTCGTCATGCTCTCAGACGACGGCGAAGTCCAACCGTCACATTCCATTTCCGCTGGCCTGGACTACCCGTCGGTCGGCCCTGAACATGCTTACCTTGCCGAATCTGGTAGGGCACGCTATGTCGGTATCACCGACGCTGAAGCACTTGAGGCGTATAAGAGTTTAAGCCGCTACGAAGGCATTATTCCCGCCATGGAATCCTCACATGCCATCGCACAGGCTTTGAAGATGGCGCGTGAACACGTCCAAACCAATGGGAAAGACGCTGAACCGTTACTTCTGCTCGTCAATCTGTCTGGCCGAGGCGACAAGGATATGGAGCAGGTACGCCAGTATCTGTCCTAGCCAACTCCACGGTGCCGCGACCCAGTGGGATACTGACACCTTCAAACACCAATTCTGCGGTGAATCGGAACTATTGGCCGAAATAGCGGTCATCATCCATATTCGCCGCAGAATTGGGGGTCTCAGTCGTGTGTATCGCTGCCTTCACCGTTGGCTGGCTCCGCACCTTTGATAGACCCGGCACCTTCGGCTGGCTCGGCACCTTTGGCGGGCAGATTTGCGCTTTCGGCGGCTTGCGACCCTTTGAGGTCCTTTGGCCCTTTTTTGCGTCGGCGCCGAATAAGCATCACGACCGGTGTCACGATCACTGCACCAAAGATAGCCCACGGAGCAAGGAAGACCAGGATTCGTCCGATAAGACTGATCCCGTCAACGAATAGCGTCCACGACCCCTCCCACACGTTCTTATCGGAGTCAATGGCCGAACTCGATGTCGTAAGGCTGATCGTCAAGGTTGACAACTCAGTTTGATCAGCCAGATAGGCCCGCTGCGATTTCAACGAATCAAGCTCAGATTGGCGATAAGTCAGTTCGCGTTCAGCCTCAAGTAAGTCAGTGACGTTGGCCGCCTCGTTCATCAATGCCGTCAAACGATCAATGGATGTCTGCAACGCTGCAATGCGAGCCTCAAGGTCTGCCACCTGTTGGCCAACGTCTTCGCGGCTCGTCTCTTGGTTCAGGACAGTACCCACCTCATTCAGGTAGGAGGTCAGTTCCGTGTAACGAGGCGCTGGGATACGTACCGTCGCCTCGGCGCGCGTAGTGTCGCCACTGCCGTAGAAACGGCTGGAATCAATGCGGCCACCCGCCTGCTCTACCCACGTTGTGATCTGGGTCAGAGCAATAGCGGGTTCGTCAACGCGAACCGTTGCCCACCCGGTGACAATGACGTGTTGCGCGCTGACCGTGGAGGATGCCTCCGCGGTGGCGCTACCCGCTTCAATTGCATTCCGGTCCCCTACCGCACCTTCAACGCTGTAGGTGCTATCTGCCACCGTCGACTCAACCGCGGGCTCGTAAGACATGGCATTGGGACTGCTAGCACTACAACCCCCCGCAAGTAATGCGACAGCAAGCACAGGGAGGGTAAGCCGTGTAGTAATGCGATGCAGGGACATGGCGGCACTCCTTAAACAATGTGGCACCTCCAGTTTCGCACCGCGGCGTGTCCACTACGACTCCAAGAGCCGTATCGTTGTCAGATCGTTACCTACTCGTGTGAACGGCACGTCACATCCACAAGTTGTCTGAAGATACACCCACAGCTGTAGCCGCCCACGACCCGCATGCACGCTACGAACGCCGAGCAATCAGCGTATTTGTGGCCTGGGCACGCGGACGAATAATCATCTGGTCGATATTGACGTGACGCGGACGTTCCAATGCCCACACAATTGCCTCGGCAATGTCGTCAGCCATTAGCGGTTCGTCCACTCCGGCATACACTTTGTCAGCGGCGGCCTCGCTACCTAACCGGTTGAGCGAAAACTCTGGGGTTTTCACCATGCCTGGCGCAATTTCGATAATCCTCACCGGCTCACCGACCAGTTCTTGGCGCAACGTGGTCGCAATAATGCGTTCTGCATGCTTGGCCGCCACGTATCCCCCGCCCCCCGGATAGGTGTCGTGTGCAGCAGTCGAGGTAAGGAATACGAGGTCTCCCCCGCCCCTTCGCATACCCGGTAGGAATGCGCGCGTGGTGTGCAGCGCAGTCATCACATTGCGGGCGTACATCGCCTCCCAACGCTGCGGATCGGCATCAGCCACACTGTCCACCCCAAGTGCGCCGCCAGCATTATTGACGAGGGCGTGGATCGGCCCGTCGGCAAGGACTTCCTGAGCCATTGTTGCGACAGCTGCTTCGTCGGTGAGGTCTGCCGCATACCATTGACAACCGATGTCCGCGGCGAGGGCTTGCAGGCGTTCAGCACGCCGAGCAACCGCCACCACCTGCCAACCGTGGGCAACGAGGAGACGCGCAGTCGCCTCGCCAATTCCGGTGGAAGCGCCGGTGACGATAGCGCGCCTGGCGGTGGTATCAGCGTAGGTAGTCATGACCTGATTCTTTCACAGGCAAGGCTGCGGCGCCGCGCAAAAGGAAGGGTACCTGCCAAAGGCACACAAAGCGGCGGTGGTCGGCACCCAACCGGCATCACTCATTTGCAGCGACACGTGCCGTCGTGACCTCTATCCGTTAGGTAGGCCGTAGGCCTTGTGCAGCAGCCAGATAGGATGCACAACATTGGCGCCTGTCGACGTGCGCAACTGCCAGCGACACGTTTCCGTATCGCAAGCTGCAAGTTCAGCGTTGACCTGTTTAATGAAGTCAAAAACTGGTTGGCCGACAGCCTGAGCGATGTCGTATTTTTCTTTCTTCAACCCGTAGGTACCTGCGATGCCGCAGCAGGGCTGACCTGACTCGAGAGCTTTCACTCCGGGGATAAGGTTCATCAGTTCCAAAGCCGGTAAACCCATGCCCGTTGATTTCAGTTGGCACGGAGCATGGTAAGGGATTGTCACGTCGATGGGCTGCATATTCATATCGAGTTCACCTCGATCATAAAGGTCAAGGAGGAACTCGCTGATATCCCACGTGCGGACTGACACATCACTGAGCGCTTCTGTCTCCATGCCAAGGATTTCTTTGGCTTCATGTTTAAGCATTCCACCGCAGGAACCCGAGGCCGTGATGATCGGCGCATTCCGGTTAACGCTGCGCAGGTCCTGCGTCAGGCGCGACACATATTTACGTGCGTCGTCGTACAGGCCGTTAGATTGAAGGGCCAAGCCGCAGCACCCATGTTTGGGAACCAGCACCTCGTAACCGAGGTGCTCCAAGATCAACACGGAATGTATTGACGTTTCCACTTCGAAGTATTGACCTGCACAACCGTGGAAGAAAATTACCTGCCCCTTTGTGCCGGCATTGGGCAGTGGCGTATGGCGTTTGAACCAGCCTTCAAAGGTGCGCCCAGCAGCCTTTGGCATCGGAGCGCTGCGGTGGATACCGATCACCGCCTCCACGGCCACACGCAGTGGTTTAATGGTGAGCAACCAGTTCGCGATTGGTGCGACAGGTGTCATGGCAGCACCCATCAGGGTGGTGCGCGAAATAAGTTTGTCGCGCAGCGGAATACCCTTCTTTTGTTTCATCGCTGTGCGGGCATGGTGGTTGATTTCTGCGACTTTCACGCCCTGCGGGCACACCAATGTACAGGTGCCGCACGATGAGCAGTAGTCGATGGATTCGTCAACTATGACGCCGTCTTTGCGGTAACGTTCCCCCTGAGGACCGACGAATTTTGGTCCAGGGAAGAGGTCGGTCACGCGAGCCACCGGGCATTGGGTTTCGCAGATGGTGCATTTGACGCAGGCGTCAAGTGAGGCACGCAAATTAAGATGACCGGTGGTGATGTCGATGGGGCTGATGTGTTCCAGTGTCATGACAGGCTCCCGATAATCGAGTCGGCGGCGCGCACCGCGCTAACAAGCGCAATGCCATCACCTGATTTTTCGCGCCACCGCATGGCGCCTCTGAGGTTGCCACCCGCAGCGTAGACATTCGTATATACGCTGTGTCCTTGGGCGTCTAGGACACGCATGGTGGGATCCACGTCGAATCCGGCAAGGAAAAGGGGTTGGTCCGCTCCCCAGAAGTCGCCGTGAAGAAGGGCGCCTTCGGGGCAGGCCACCGGAAGTCCAAGGACGGTATCCCCTAAGCGCATATACGAGTCGTATTCAATGGCTCCCGATTCGAAGCCCCCTGCGGCAAGGATAAAGGCTCGCGCTTCAATGCTGCGTCCGCGTCCTGCGCTGTCTACTTTCACTGATGTCAGACGGTCTCCGTCTGTTTCGAAGCCGACAACTGATGCACCGGTGAGTAGGCGTGCTTTGTCTTTGACCATGGCGGTGAGGGCTTGGTTGAGGCGCATGCCCGGCACTGATGGCGGTTGCAGCGGGATTTCAAAGACATCGTGCCCCAGCAGGTCTTGGATTTTCCGCCAGGCATGGGTGTCGTTGATTCCAAGGACTGCGGGCAGTGCGACGACTTCTCCGTCACGCAGAAGCGGTTTGAGCGCCGCGACGAAACGTTTACGCCCGTCGTCGGTGTCAAGGTATCGGGCGTGGTTGAGTCCACTGGTGTCGGCTTCGTCGGGTCGCACCTCAAGGTCGATCCAATCGGCGCGTGCACGTATTGGCCCTCCATCGGGTCCTTGTTGTTTGTTGAGGTTGTCAGCGATCAGAGCGGCCGGGAAATCTTTGAGTCTGCGTAGGCCGATCACGGCGATAGGGCTGTTGCAGGCGATACCGGCTGCCATTGATGGCTGGTACAGGGCGGTGGGTCGCAGCGCACCAACGGCGGTGGGCAGTAGCACGTTGCGCGTGGCGTCGCCTTGAAGGAGGTCTGGGCCAAGCAGGTCTTTCAGCCACGTGCTGGCCTCGTTAATTGCCGAGGCGGTGAAATGTTGGTACGGATGGTGCGGCCTGGATTGGCCAAGTTGGGCTGCCGCCTCACAGGGATCGTCGGCACGCTCAGGGCTGTAGCCCAGGATGTCAATGGTGCCCTGTCCGAGTTGAAGTCCACCAATACCGCGTGTGACAAGGGTGACGGATGCTCCGGCTTGAGCAAGCCTGAGGGTTGCCGCTAGGCCCGCGAGCCCAGCGCCGATCACAACTGCGTCTCTCATCGCACGACCTCCTTATCGCTGGCGGGTAGGTGTTCCACGTCAAGGGTTCCTTCGTGTATCCAGTTGTCCAATGCGGCTTGACGCACCTGAGCGCCGTTCAGGATGGGCCAAATGCCGATCCAACGGTTTTTGAGGAAGAGTTTAAGCAGGCCATTGGCACGGTAGGCGTCGATATCGCCTCTTTCGTGGGCGATGCCGGTTGCGCGTTGGCTACAGAATCCGCCTTGGCATGGCCCCATGCCGAGGCGGACCTGGCGACGTACGTCGTCGAGTTGTCCGTTGGGCAGGTCGTCCATGGTTTTTTCCAGCATCTTCCGTGTGACAAGTTCACATTCGCAGATGATCTGTTCGCCGCCTGGCGCTTTGTTGTTGCTTTCGACATCGCCGAGGCGGTGTCCGATGGTGTAGAGCTTCTTGTCTTCAGAGCCGGGCACAACTTCGTCAGCAGTGGTGCAGGGACGTTTATCGCCCAGTTGGTCGCACATGATGTCGACGATACGTTCTGCCATGAGTCGGTAGGTGGTGAGTTTGCCGCCTGCGATGGAGAGCATACCGGCGACACCGTCGCGGGTCTCGTGGTCAATGACGCTCATGCCGCGCGCCATGTGGCGCGTGTCGGTGGCGCCAACGCGGCTGTCTTTCACCAGTGGCCGCGCGCCTACCCATGCGTGGATTGCGCGGGCTTTGCGGAATCCTGGGATGAGGATTTCACCGGCGTCAAGCATCTGTTGAACCTGGTCGGCGGGGATGGGGAGGTTGTCTGGGTCATCAGCTTTGAGGTCGGTGGTGCCGATGATGCACACCGGGTGTACGGGCACCAGGATGTCGCCGTCCGCTGGCCACACACAGCGGTTGATGACGCGTTGAGTGAGGCGGTGGTTCATTGCGACCATGATGCCTGCGCCTGGGACGACTTCGACGCCGTGGCAGTCAGCAAGTTCGGCAATCTTTCCTGCCCACGGGCCGCCACAGTTGAGGACAAAGTGGCATTCGATGCGCACATCTTCGCCTGCGCGTTCGTCGCGGCAGATCACTGCGTTAACGCGATCGTTTTCTCGAAGGATTTGGGTGACGCGGTGGTAGGTGAGGACTTTCGCGCCGTGAGCCATTGCGGATCGTGCTGCGCCCCAGACCATTTGCCAGCCGTCAACGCTGCCGTCGTTGACCTCGAAGGCGCGTTTAAGGCCCGGGTCAAGGAGGGGTTCACGTTTGAGTGCCTCGCTGACGCTGATTTCTTGGGCAACAACTTTGGTGGCGGCTGCTCGTTGCAGAAATTGGTCGGCGTATTCTTCGTCGTCAACGCTGGTCGTGACGAAAAGGCCGCCAGTGTCTTCGATGGCCGAGGCATGGATGCGTTTAAGGATGATATTTTCTTCGGCGCATTCGGTGGCGGATTCTGGGTCAGAGGCTATGTAGCGTCCGCCTGAGTGGAGGAGGCCATGGAAGCGGCCGGAAGTGCCTTGTGCGAGGTCGCCACGTTCGACGAGAACGGTGCCGTAGCCTCGCATCGCGACGTCACGGACGACGCCGATACCTGTTGAGCCGCCGCCGATCACGACGACGTCGGTTTTTATGGTTCTCACACCTGTCTCCCTTGCCAGTTGTGTCAGATTTCAGGAGCTTCCACCCCCATAGTGCCCCATCAACACGGTATTGCACATCTGCTTTCCCCCTTGCGCACAAATGTGCAGACCACGCGAAAACCCCTGTAAAGTTCTATCCATTTACGCTAAAGAAACCTTTTCTAATTCCGATTACTTTGTCACACATTCCCCGTTTCCGGCCACAAATCACGAAAACAGACCCCTTAAATGCGGCGTATCTTTAGGCACAGGCAGACTCACGCGATTACTCTGAGACCATGTCTGAACCAAAGCACACGTGCCTCCTTGACCCGGCATCCGCAGATCTGACCATCCGTCCGCAAGACGATTTCTTCCGCTACGTCAACGGCACATGGTTGAGGACACACACAATCCCATCTGACCGCCCTGTTGACGGCGCATTCCACGCCCTGCGTGACCAGTCTGAGGAGCGATGCAAACTCCTTAGCGAGGAAGCTGCGGCAGGCACACTCCACGACCCGGATGCGGACCGTATCGCAACCCTGTGGTCACTATTCATGGACGAAGCCACCATTGAAAACCGCGGAGTCGCGCCTTTGACTCCAGAACTACACCTAATCCACGATGCCGCTTCCCACGACGAACTGGCGGTGGCAATGGGCACGCTTCAACGCATGGGTGTGGGAGGCCTCGTCGGATTGTGGGTGGGCACCAATCCGCATGATTCAACAGCGACGATGCTCAACCTCAGCCAGTCAGGTATTGGCCTTCCCGACGAGGCGTACTACCGCGAAGAAGCCCATGAACCTATTCGCCAGGCCTACCAAGTCATGGTGGCCACACTGTTGACGCTAGCTGGCCCCGAAGTGTGGTCAGCAGATCCCCACAGTGCTGCTGCTCGTGTTTTTGCTTTCGAAAAAGCTGTGGCAGCACACCATCGTGACGCGGTGGCTGACCGTGATCCTCTTGCGCACGACAACGCCTTCACCTTGGACCAGCTTGAACAACAGTGCCCAGGTTTCCCCTGGCGCGCTTGGCTTGAAGCAGTGGGCGTGGACACAACCCAGGTGCACACAGTCAACGTCGCTCAGCCCGAACATATGACAAATGCTGGCAAACTGTGGGCAGATACCGACCTCAATGTGTTGAAAGAGTGGCTTATCACCTCAGTACTGGACACGCGCGCGCCGCTCTTGTCCTCAGATTTCGTCAATGCACGTTTCGATTTCCATGGGCGCGTGCTATCGGGCACCGAGGAGCTCCGTCCCCGTTGGAAGCGGGCCCTCGGACTGATTGAAGGATGCGTTGGTGAGGCTCTGGGGCGCCTATGGGTGGAACGCTATTTCCCAGCCGATTCCAAGGAACGAATGGACCGCCTCGTCGATGCCCTTTTGGACGCCTATAGGCGCTCGATCTCCTCCCTCGATTGGATGGGTGAGGCAACACGTGCACGTGCGTTGGATAAACTGGCGACCTTTATGCCCAAAATTGGACACCCGGCGACATGGAAGGACTATTCTGCACTCGACCTTGCCCAGGTCGACGACGTTGTCGAGGCGGTGCGGCGCGCTTCGGCAGTGGGTACTGACCGAGAGCTCGCCAAGTTGGGTAAGCCTGTGGACCGTGCCGAGTGGTATATGACGCCACAAACAGTGAACGCCTACTACAACCCCACCTTTAATGAGATCGTCTTCCCGGCAGCTATTTTGCAACCACCATTTTTCGATCCTGATGCCGATGACGCGGTCAATTTCGGTGCAATTGGCGCAGTCATCGGCCACGAAATAGGACACGGTTTTGACGATTCAGGTTCTCGCTACGATGGGGACGGCAATTTGAAGAACTGGTGGGATGATGCTGACCGTGAGCGTTTCGAGCAGCGTACCCGCGCCCTTATCGCGCAATACGATGCCCTCACCCCCGCCGATCTCGCCGCTACCGATGCAGGCATCGACGTACCGCACGTCAATGGCGGTTTAACCGTGGGCGAGAACATCGGCGACCTTGGTGGTTTGACCATTGCATGGTCGGCTTTTCGGGCGTATTCCGGCCTGAGTGACGACGAGGTGTTTGAGCCTAACGAGGCGGGGTTCAGCGCCGCTCAACGTTTCTTTGTGTCGTGGGCGACGGTGTGGCGTACGAAGGCTCGCCCCGAGTTTGCTCGACAGATGTTGGCAGTTGACCCGCACTCCCCTGCCGAGTTCCGCTGCAATCAAGTCTTGGCCAATATGGATGCTTTTGTTCAGGCATTCAATGTGAAGCCGGGTGACGCCTTGTGGCTGGATCCAGATCAGCGCGTTCGTATCTGGTAGACGGGCTCCGCTAGGTGAGGACTGACAGCGTTTTCATGCCAGCTGTCCGCGGCACTTTTGTTGCAGCGTCACCTATTACCCATGTGCACATCACACCGAAGGCCACCGGAAGACTCTCGCAACAATACGATTCGCGTTCGCAACCCAATAGTGCTGAAACTGCACTGTTCAGCCACTATAAAACCGTTTGAAAGTTGTTCCATTTGCCGTAACTG
Source organism: Schaalia suimastitidis DSM 15538 (assembly GCF_000429105.1). Lineage (GTDB taxonomy): Bacteria > Actinomycetota > Actinomycetes > Actinomycetales > Actinomycetaceae > Pauljensenia > Pauljensenia suimastitidis. The sequence goes on along the minus strand of NZ_AUBF01000007.1, from coordinate 102,765 downwards.
CGCCTCTTCGAATCGCCCTTGCCGTCAAAAACGTGGGAAGATAGGGAAATAGGTGCCGTTTGGCGAACCATCAACGCATACACGAAAGGTATCCGATGCCGGGCCTGAACCTTACCCACGAAGAGGCAATCGCACGTTCACAGGCGGTGACCGTCACCCACTACGATGTGGAACTGGATCTCACGAAGGGCGAGACCGATTTTCGCTCGAAGACGACGATCACCTTTGACGCCACTGAAGGCGCCCAAACTTTTGTGGATCTCGTGTCGAATAATATCCACTCCATTACCTTGAACGGCCAGTGGGTGGACCCATTGTCGCACCAGGATCATCGTATTGTTTTGCCACCACTTGCTGAGCACAACAGTGTCACCATTGACGCGGACTGCCAGTACATGCACACAGGTGAAGGCCTTCACCGTTTTGTGGATCCTGCCGATGGGCTGGCCTACACCTACTCACAGTTCGAAGTACCTGACGCGCGTCGCGTCTACGCTACCTTCGAGCAGCCTGACCTGAAGGCCACCTTCCGTTTCACGGTGACCGCACCGCGCGGTTGGACGGTCTTTTCCAATAGCCCGACACCAGAACCTGAAAAAATCACTGGTGTTGATGGCGTGGAACGCTGGGTGTATCGCTTCGCCACGACAGAAGTAATGTCGACCTACATTACGGCAATCGTTGCAGGGCCATACGTAGGCGAAACGTCATCGTTGACCAGCACCGATGGTCGCGAAATCCCGTTGGGTGTGTACTGCCGCGCTTCCCTGCGTGAGTACCTGGATGTTGACCGTATCCTCGACATTACGCGCAAGGGTTTTGCGTTCTTTGAAGACAAATATGGCATCGCCTACCCCTTCACCAAGTACGACCAGATCTTTGTACCTGAATACAACGCTGGCGCCATGGAAAATGCTGGCTGCGTGACCTTCCGTGACCAGTACGTGTACCGGACACGCCCCACGGAAGCGGACCTGGAAACACGCGCCAATACCATCCTTCACGAACTGGCTCATATGTGGTTCGGTGACCTGGTCACCATGGAATGGTGGAATGACCTGTGGCTCAACGAGTCTTTCGCGGAGTTCATGAGCCACCTTGCCCTGTCAGAGGGAACCGAATACACCGACGCATGGACGGGCTTTATGCTGCGCAAAGACTGGGGTCTTCGCCAGGATCAAATGCCCACCACGCACCCCATTAAGGCTGAAATACGCGACTTGGCTGACGTGGAGGTGAATTTCGACGGCATCACCTACGCCAAGGGGGCGGCTGTTCTGCGTCAGCTGGTGTCCTACGTGGGTCGTGACGCTTTCTTCGCTGGCCTGCACGAGTACCTCACGAAGCATTCCTATGCCAACGCCACCCTGGCTGACTTGTTGGGTGAACTTGAGAAAGCCTCGGGCCGTGACCTGGCCGCATGGTCGAAAGTCTGGTTGGAAGAAGCAGGTGTCACCATGCTTCGCCCCGCTATTGACTGCGACAGTGACGGCCTCATTCGTCGCCTCACCGTTGAACAGACGGCGTTTACACCAGGTTCGTCTCTTCGCCCGCATCGCTTAGCTGTTGCGGGGTACAGCGTTGACGAGGCGGGCGCCCTTGTCCGCGTACTGCACGAAGAGCTTGATGTGGATGGCGCTTCCACTGAGGTGACGTCATTTGCTGGCCAGGCACGACCGGACTTCATTCTGGTCAACGATGGGGATCTTGCCTACGCGAAGGTCCGCCTCGACGAGGATTCTCTGGCCTTCGCCACGGCAAATATCGCCCTGTTCACTGATTCACTGACGCGTGGTGTTGTGATGGCGTGCGCGTGGGATATGTGCCGTGACGGTGAGATGCCTGCCTCGGATTACCTTGACTTGGCGTTGAATGCTGTGCCGGTGGAAACCAATACGCAGATGCTGGTCCTGCTGCTACGTCATATTGACGAGGCTGTGCGTACTTTTGTTGCGCCCGACAAGCGCGACGTGGCCCAGGAGAAGATTGGTCGCCAGTTGCGTTTGCTGGCCCGCACGGCTGCTAGTGCCTCTGACGCGCAGCAACTATTGGTGCGAGCTTTTGCTCGTAATGCCGTTGTTGGGGAACAGTCTGAGGCGCTGCGGGCTCTTTTCGATGGGAAGCAGACGCTGGAAGGCCTGACCGTTGATGTGGACCTGCGTTGGGCATTGCTGTTCAACCTTGTCCGTGTGGGGGCTGCAGGCGAGTCAGAAATTGCGGCGCTTGAAGCTGAAGATCCCACGATGACGGGTAAGCAAAATGCTGCTGCTGCGCGCGCCGCAGTAGAAGATGCCACTGTGAAGAAGACCGTGTGGGATGCCATTTTGCGCGATACTTCTATTCCGAATGACACTCGTTGGTCTATGGTTTCAGGCTTCTGGGCGCAGGTGAGTGCATCACCGTGCACCTACGCGCCATTTGTGGACGACTACTTTGCCTCGTTGGATGCCATTTGGGACGCCAACACCTTCCACACCGCCGAAGATATTGTCACCTTGATGTTCCCCTCACAGTTGGCGGGCTACGTTGACAGTGTCGACGTGGTTGCAGCTGGACGGGCCTGGATTGATACACACCGTGACGCTTCTGCTGCATTGGTACGTATTATCCGTGAACGGATTTCTGTAGCTGAACGCCAGCTTCACGCCCAAGCCAAGGACCGGTAAGACGTTGCGCCGCCCGTTGCCGGTGGTACGAAGTTCCGCCGGCAACGGGCGACCCCGCCGACAATAAGTGCCGCATCCAGCAATGGGTGACACCACTTGCCCACAGCCGACCTGAGATTTCACCTATCGCCGCGACCAGTCACTTTGACACGGTCGCGGCGATAGTTCATGAAAAATCATCAGAAACGCGTACCCTGGACCTATGGAGCAACTCAGCGTCACGCCCCCACCGTCATTGTCAATCCCTGCCCCAGCTCGTTATGCTGGCCGCCTAATTGGCCTTGATCTTGCGCGAGCCTTGGCCGTTATCGGGATGATATGGGCGCACACGGTCCATATTTACCCAAGCACTGCATGGGGGATTTTTCTCGAAGCAATCCCGCACGGGCGTTCCGCACTCCTATTCACATTCCTTGCGGGTGTTTCCATTTCTATTATTACTGGACGCAATATTGCCTACACCGGGATGCACATGCAGGTGGCGAAGCTGCGCCTCGTGGGCCGCGCACTAGGTCTGTTCTTCATCGGTGGACTGCTTTACACCTTCGCCCATCCGGTTGCCGTGATCCTTGGTTTTTACGCCTTGTGGTTCCTTGTGGCTATCCCGCAGGTGCACCTGTCAGCGAAAACATTATTCATCAGCGGTACTGTCTTGGCGCTGGTTGGCCCGCAGGTAGTGTGGGTGTTCAGCAGTTTTAGTCTGTTTGCCAATATTTTCGGTGGAACGGGCCTCCATGCGGTTTTCTCTGAAGGTTTTGTCACCGGCATGTACCCTGGTCTGGCCTATTTTGCGGTCATCCTTATTGGCATGGGTGTTGGTCGCCTCGACCTGGCTAAAACTCCTGTGAAACTGTGGATGATCGGTGTTGGCCTTGTGACTGCAACTATGAGCTACGGGTTTTCGTGGATCGCTGGACACTCGTTTGCGGCCATCCCCTTCGATTCCAGCATCGGCTTGGGAAGCTCCTCGATCGGCTCAGGTTCTATCTCCCCTTCCACTCCAACGTTGTCGGGCGATACGTCATCGTGGATCATGTCGCCAGAGGCAATAGCGGATGAAAAGTCTTACCTCAAGCAACGCCTTGCTGACCTCGACGCTATTGCCCGCAACGGCGGAAAAATTAATCCTGAGGAGTATTTCGGTTCCTCAATGGCAGATCCCCTTCTTGAAGGTGACCCAAGCGCTTGGACCTACACGTGGCAGACACTTTTTGGTTCCAGCGCACATAGCAATACGACCTTTGAAATCCTCGGCGCCATTGGGGTGTCGCTCGCGCTGGTCGGCATGTTGCTGCTGGTGCAGCACTATGTGCGTATCGCACTTAAGCCCGTGGCAGCCCTTGGCTCCATGTCGCTGACCGCCTACGTGGCACATATTGTGGCCATAGGTTTTGCAGGCGATTTGCTATACATTGGCCCTTCGACGCGCGGCTTTGTCATTATCGTTGTCGCGTTGTTGATCTTCGCTTTCGTGTGGACCTTCTTTTTCGCACGCGGCCCGCTTGAGTGGTTGCTCAGCCGTTTTGCCGACGCTGTGGCGCGCTCGGGCCTTGGCGGGGATGGCAGTGGCGCAACGGCACCACACACAGCACCGCATGTAGTTCAACAGCCCGCATCGCATGTAGTTCAACAACCTGCACCGCATGAAGGGCAGCAACCTGCACCGCATGAAGGGCAGCAACCAGCACCACTTTCGGTACCAACCCGGTCAGCCACACCAACGCCGACGGCGCCGCCGACGCAATCAACACAGCATACGCCGCCGCCCGCGCCTACAATTGGCAATGACGGCAACGATGCCTGAGTTAACGGAGGAACAGTCATGTATCCGCGAAATGTACGTGACATTCGGCGATTTACTCCCAAAGCAATCGCCTTGTTGGTGGTGTTTGGCGTAGGCGTGTGGGCTGTTTTGTGGGGCCTTGTCGTACTGATGAGCTACCTAGCGTGGTTATAGGCAGGCAAAAATGGCAACACTGAGGCATTCGTGGCTGGCACTGCTTCTGGGCGTGATTTGCGCCCTTTCCTACAACTACGCCTTGGGATTCGAGGCATTTCGGAACTTCGTTGGTGACGACAAGGGCTTGTCGGGCGTCCTCTTGGTGTTTCCTCTGATTGGTTACGTCGTGTGCCTTATCGAGTCATTCCGAGTGGGGTGGTCATTCCTGCGTCCCCTTTTTGTCGCTTTGCTGTCAGGCGGCATATTCGTGGCGCATGAAATGACGTATCTGCTTGACGGGAGGAGTCAGCCACTGCCCACGCTCGTCGGCGCCCTCTTTTGGATGGTGATCTATACGTTGCCCGCATTTCTTGGCGAGGCGGTAGGCCAGTTCGTTCGTTACCTTACCCGTCCGCGCTAGGTAGTCCGCTAGCACCACGCCCGCACAACCACCCCCCATTTCACACCGCCCCGCAGCCAAAAGCGCTGCGCGCGCCCGCCTCGGAAAGCACAATAGAGACATGACCCCATGCAACGAAGCACCCGCCGTCACCATTGCTCTGCGCCGTAGCCTATTTGGCGAGGCGGAAACAGAAATTGCGCGCACGGAACGTATCCGTGTATCCGCTTTCACTTACCCCAGTGGTGTGGAGGCGCTGCGTGTCACCACACCTCGCGTCGTCCTTGAATTGCTGCCTTTCCGTGGCCAACAGGTGTGGCACTACTGCGTCGATGGTGAGAACCTCACGATGCGCACCCACTTTGAATACCCGGCTGCCTCCACCGATTTTGCTGCCACCTACGGCCCATTTTTGCTGCACTGTGGACTCACAGGCATTGGGCATCCCGGACCCGACGATACGCATGCGCACCACGGTGAATTGCCAAATATTCGTTTTGACCAGGCCAACCTTGAGTTGCGCACGGGCACGGCCAGCGACTCTGTGACACTCACAGGGTCAGCGTCGGTGCGTTCTTCCCATAGCCTCGATTTAGAGTTCACACCACGCTTAACGGTGTCCAGCGACTCCACCGCCTTGCATGTCAGTGCCACCATCACCAATCATCGGCGCACCGAGGCCGAATACTCCTACTTGTGCCACATTAACTGGCCACTGTCAGCTGCCACGCTTGTCCAAAGTTGCCACCTAGACGACACGCATTTCCGCGTCTACCCCACCGGTGGGGCAACGCCTGACACAGCCGCCTACATTGAACAGATCACCGCCGACCCAGCTGCGGCCTCGTCAATTGACCAGGCAACACCGCTGCACCCGGAATACTGTGCGCTGCTGCGTCCTGAAACGGATGGCGACGGGTGGGCGCATTTCATGATGCTCCGCGATGACGGAACGGCACCATGTGTGCGCTACCGCGTGGAGTATCTGCCGTATGCGATCCGCTGGTTGTCAAATACAGGCGACGAGGTCGCAGCCGGTTTCTGTTTGCCGACTACCGCTCATCATCAGGGACGCAATTTAGCTGCGGCGGAAGGCATGATGGTTCACCTTGGGCCGGGCCAATCTCACGTGATGGAGATAGTTGCTGAGCTGTTGGATCCTGCCCAGGCTCAGCGCGAGCAGGCCCTTATTGAAGGCATCCTCAGCTGAGGTGTCGGTTGCCTGCGGCACCTGCCGTGACGCTGGCTGGATCAACGCGCGTGGCCACACTGATACCCAGTACGGCTGCTGTTGAACGCAGGTCGTCGTCCATTTGTAGCAGCAGCGCTTCCAGGGTGTCGAAGGACATCATTTCACGGATGCGCGCAACGAAGGTGATGGCGACCTGCTCGTCGTACAGGTCTAGGTCACTGCGGCCAAGTACGTGTGCTTCAACGGTGCGTTCGACGCCGTCAAACTGTGGGTTTGTGCCCACGGATATTGCTGCTGGGAGGAATTCGGCGGCCACCGTGTCGGGAACTCGGCGCACGAGCCAGCCTGCATAGACACCGTCACCGGGGACAACGCCTTCAATGTCTCCACGCAGGTTTGCGGTAGGAAAGCCTAGTTCGCGGCCACGTTTGTAGCCATGCTCGACGGTCCCGCGGATCCGGTGCAGGTGTCCAAGGACCCGGGCAGCCCCTGCGACGTCTCCTTCGGCCAGCAATTCCCGCACCCAGGAGGACGACCAGCGACGCCCTTCGGGGGCTTCAATGTCGGTGACCATAACGACGTCGAAGCCGTAGCTGCGGCCAAGGGAACGTAGTGTGTCAATGGTGCCGACATTGCCGCAACCGAAACGGAAATCTTCACCCACAACGACTTCAACAACGTTGAGGGCTTCCACCAGGTAAATGCGGACAAAATCTTCTGGGCTGAGTGTGTAGATACTTTCGTCGTAGTGAATGACGAAGGTGGCGTCCAGGCCTGTGGCGTCCATCGCGTCGAGGCGGTCACGCAGTGGCACGATGAGTTGCAGACCCGAGTTGGGGTTGTGAACCTTTCGAGGGTGAGGGTCAAAGGTGATGGCAACGGATTGAGCGTGGTTACGGCGGGCGCGTTCAACGCAGGTGGCAATCACTTTTTTGTGGCCCAGGTGCATTCCGTCGAAATTGCCGATGGTCACTACGCACCGGTGGTGTGTGGTGATCTCTTTCAGGCTGGTCCAGATCTGCATGGTGGCTGTGGGTTCCTTAGTTGAATACGAGCAGAGTGCGCAACTGGGTGCGTTGAGCGTCAAGTAGGCCCATGACGTGTCCGTCCGGGTGGAGGGCGGCGACAGGCCGTTTACCTTCCGCGGTGCGTGTCGAGGCGCAGCGGAGTGCGTCGATTTCGGCTTGGCTGCGTGTGGGGTGCGCGCCGTTGGCGAAAGCGTGGGCTTCAGCGTCGGTAAGGCGCAGTGCAGGAAAAATGGTGGTAGTGGCATCAGTGAGGCCGATAAGGTATGGCGCCGCTTGCTCGGGTGCCGCTTGCCGAGGTGCCGCTTCGAATTGCTGAGGCGCCGCTTGCTCAGGTGCCGCTTCAAATTGCTGAGGCGCTGCGTTGAGCGCGCTCGACTGTGCAGGAGCGGCAGCGTCATGGGTTTGCTCAGCCGGTGAGCTAGGCGCGCCCTGCTGGGCTTTGGCAGCCTCCTGGAGCTCAGCGAGGCGATGGGCGTCCTCTACGGTGAATGTTCCGACTCGCGTGCGTCGCAGAGCCGTCAAGTGTGCGCCTGTACCAAGCACTTGGCCAAGGTCACGTGCTAGTGCACGAATATACGTGCCTGATGAGCATTCCACCCGCACATCGACATCAATCACCGGAATACCGGCCAGCTGCTCACCCTCAATAGGGTCAGCGTTCCCAATGCCACGCACACCGTCAACATGAGCCACGCCGTCCGTGTTGTGTGCGCCAGCAATATGAGCCACGCCGTCCGTGTTATTCGCGCCAGCAACATGAGCCACGCCGTCCGTGTTATTCGCACCAGCAACGTCGCCAACACACAGTTCGTCAACCGTTCCAGCGCGCCCGGCGCCTTGCCCTGTCTGCCGGTGCTGCATATTTTCGACGTAATGCGTTGCCGGCCGAAGTGGCGACGTCACCTCGAAACGGTGGATCGTGATCGGACGAGCTTCAAGGTCGAAATCTTCACCTGCCCGCACCAGCGCGTGCGCACGTTTTCCGTCAACTTTAATGGCGCTCACCTTGGACGGCACCTGCATAATGTCACCCGTAAGGCCCGCCATCGCCTCGGCAAGAACTGCGCTATCCATGCTGGTGCAGCCGCGAGCGCACGTGACATGCCCCTGTGCGTCCTCGGTACTGGTGTCGACGCCAAAACGAATGGTCGCCTCGTATGTTTTGTCGGCGCCGACCAGGTAAGTGAGCAGCCGCGTTGCCTTGCCGATTCCGAGGACGAGGACGCCCGTTGCCATGGGATCCAAGGTGCCCGCATGTCCAACTTTGCGTGTGCGGGCGATGCGGCGCACTCGTGAGACCACGTCATGGCTGGTCATCCCCGGATCTTTATCAACGATCAGCAGACCAGGGACGGACGTATCGGGTTTTTTTGCCATTACTTGTCGAGGCGGTCGGCCCGTGGTGCGTGTGGGTCGGCGTCACTGCCGGGGGCGTTGTCGGATTCAGCGTCGGCTGCGTTGTCGCTGTCGTCAGGGTCGGCTGAGTCGTCGGTGTCTGCCTCGTCGCTGTCAGCGTCGGCTTCGTCGTCAGCGTACTCGTCATCTTCGTTGTCTTCGTCGCCGTACTCGTCCTCGTCGTATTCACCCGGCTTACGGTACGGATCCGCGTCACCAGCATAGGACGCTTGGGCGGCCACCTGGGCAATCTGCGCGTCTTTAGCTTTGGCGGCAGCGAGGGCCTCTTCCAGGGCGGCAGCGCTTTCCGGCAGAGCGTCCAGGATGAACTCAATTGTCGGCGTCAGGCGGATACCCAGCGCTTTGCCCACCTCAGAACGGATAATGCCTTTGGCTGATTCGAAGGCGGCGGCGCTAGCTTTACGGTCGTCATCCCCGCCGAGCACCGTGTAGAAAATCGAGGCGTGCTGTAAATCGCCGGTGACACGCACATCGGTGATGGTCACAAAGCCCAGGCGCGGGTCTTTAATGCGTCGACCCAGCATACGCGCCACCGTCTGCTGGATGCGGTCCTGAACCTTACGCACACGTGCTTCGTCAGCCATTGCTACTCCTGCCCTTGTCACCTCACGGCCCACCTAATCAACGGGCCCGCCAAGGACTAATCTTACGGCCTTTCACGCATAGGTGTATTTTCTGGGCTCCACGGCGGTGCTGTACTCATGTGTCCATCATCGAAGTGCAACGGTCAATGATGCCAAGAAGCCGCGAGCGCGTCGAGTCGGGAATATCGGGCCAGCTCCACGCCTCTTGGGCATGATGACGAACCCCTTGAGCAGTACGGGTCGCAATTTCGACGACCTCATCTACGGGGAGCGAGACACGATCGGCCAGGTGCATCCAATCGCGCCGAGTGACCGCGTACGCGTGGCTGGCAGAGCCGATTCGCATGGCAAGCCGCGTAGTGAACTGAGACCACAGCATCGTTGGCACCGCGTCATACAAGGGTGCGAGACGCGGATCGTCGTCCAGCATCAGTGAATAGTTTTTCGCATGTGCGTCCGCATTCCCGATTGAGACATTAAAAGCAAGCATCCGAATGAATTCCATTGCTTGGCTCTGTCCCAGTGTTTTCCGTATAAACGTCAGAACCGGAATGGCACCAAGGTCGTATTTTGCATGGGCAGGCCGTCCCATTGCCTGTAGCAAGTCCTCAGTGTGCACTCGACGCACCTGCTCAGCCCCGTTCGCACGGTCGAAACGTTGGACAATGAAGGTGGGATAGCCTGCGATCGTTTCCACATAGGCGTGTGGTGCTTTGATGCCTACGGCTCGTGCCAGTGTTAGTGCTCCCGCTTCGAGTGCGGCAAGTCCGGGCAAGTGTTGGGGTTCTGGTTTGAAAATATGCGTTGACGCGAGCGTTGCACTTGGCCAGAACCATGCATCCCCCATTCGGCGCAGCGTGAATTTTCCTTGCGCTCCTGCAAGAGACATGCGATATGTTCCAATTTGAGCACATTCAAGCCACTCGGTAGATTCGTGGCTGATTGTGGCGACTCGGGAGGCGAGCGCGTCGTCGTCAACGCGAACTACCGGCTGGTGGAGGCGTTCTAGCGTCGCCTCGGGACTAAGGACAAGTGCGCCCGCGATGTCCTCCCCCATGTGAGAAAGCAATGTGAAAGGGTCAGCGGCACTGCCCAGTTGGCGTGCCCACGAGCGACGGACCCGCAGGTCATCCGGCAAAAGATTGTCGAGGTACCTCCCAGGTGCGTTGTGTCCGAAGGTTCCGTCAATGGGAAGTGATAGAGAAATCGGGTGGGTTGCGTCCTTGGTGTAGGCAAAGGAAATGTCGTCACCATTTTTCGTAAAGCACCCAACGTGCAGGCCATTGCGAAATACATTGAGGACTTCACTCATCGTGGCCCTCTTCCCATGGTGCGGGCGCAGGCGCAGGCAATGCCTTTGGTTTGGCACCCAAGGCACGCAGGATACGCCACACCGCTTCGATCTTCCACGTGCCGTCACCTGCCTCCAAACGGCGCACAAGCTCTTCGCTGGTCTGTGCACGTTGCGCCAGCGTTGCGACACTCATCTGCTGGTCGGTGCGGCGCTGCACAATTTCGACGGCAAGGCGACCGTTGGTATCAATGAAGGGCTCATCATTCATGTCGCCTCACCTCCGAACCTGCGGATACTGATATGTGCTCCTCTAAGTGTGCCTGAGGACAACGCACTTTGGGAGTTAACCGGCAGGAAAAGGTGGTGGCCGACGACGCACGGCTCAAGCGGCGGCACAACTTGGTCTATGCCTCATGTGCCTTACGGCATGAGGTCACAACGTCGTAGCCATTGAGATTCTTATCCGCACCATACAGTGACCGGAAAACCGTACAGCGCACGTCGCCGTTCAGCGTTCGCCGAAATCCCTGTACGGGCCACGAAAGATCATTACGATCCAGACGCACTGCGAGCGATCAAGTTGTTCCCATCAGAGGCACCGTAAGACTTTTCGACGATAAGAGTGATAAGCCTTTCAATCATCTCTGAATCCGCAGACTTTGGAAAGCACCACTGTAAGTCGGTTCGTTCAGTCGCGATGCCAACAGTTTGTAGTTCACTATTTTCATAATTCTGTGGCGGCCGCACGTACTTCACCTGGCTAAGCGGGAAGGAATCACCTAGCTCGCCTTTCTCGCGAAAATCGCTCTGATCCGCTGTGATAATACGGCGATCTGTCACCGCAACGAAGAGAGGCGAAACTTTGGCTCCCCGGGAAGATGATTGACCTTCCCACATACGTTCGACGCCTCGAACGACATCTGGTCGTGCTACGCCTGAAGGTTCACGATCCTTCGCAATATATGGGAACGCCAGAGCCCAGAGTTGTTCGTCACCTTCCGTGCAGTACCCAAGCATTTCGAGATACGTTTCAACGTTGTCCACGGTCTTCTCAGGTGCACAAACAATACCTGGAGTCGGATACTTCGTGGCGCCGAGACCTAAGTTTTCCGCCAATGGTTCGATCACTTCAAGGAGTTGTTGGCAGTTCTTCTTCGCAGCATCAGCATCACGTCGCGCCTTAGAGACTCCCCATGTCGTGCTCTTGGTCTGCTTGGCGATAATCGTCAGCTCGCGGAGCAACAAAGACACCAAGCCCCGAATCTCCTCCATATCTTCGTGGATGTGACTGTAAAGCTCTTCCAACGTCCGTTGGGCCACCTCCGCTTCACTCGCATCGTTCGCGCTCCGAGTCCGCGCCATTCCTGCTTTTAGAAGGCCGTAGCACACATGTGCACGAAGCGAGTCCAACAAGGCATAGGTATCAAAAACGATGGCACCGGCGTTAGTCTCCAGGTATTGACGTCTGCGGTGGAGTTCCGATCCTTTGTGAATATTGCAATTTTCAAGTGTCGTGATGTGATTCCGAGTGTTCCGCTTATACAGATCCCGCTGCTTTTGAATGCTCGCCTTTGTGTGACGCACCTGATCCCAAATTGTTTCATTGACAGTGTGCAGTTGTTGGGCCTCCCGGAAGGCGTTGTCGATGGTCGATACCAGCCCCGTCAATTCGGACCACTGCTCATTTCGGATTCCTTGAAGAACCTCTTTGGTTAATTCCGCATGGTCACGTACAAGTGCTTCTATCTGACTCAACTGCACCTGCAACGCGGCCATCGCAATAGCCGGGCCAATTGCTGCCACCGCAGCAGTGGCCGTTACTGCGACTGGAACAAAGCGAGCTTGAGCGATAATCTTCCCGTTTCGGGCAATAGCTCCGAGTTTTGCACCATCTTTCGAAGCAAGTTCACCGCCACTTTTCAACAAAAGCAAAGTCGTGTCACTCAACCGGTATAGGCCCTGCGCGCTAGAAAGCGCCTCCGAAAAATTAGCAACTGCAGTACCAGCGTTACTCGCTCCGCCAATTATTTCAGCGAGTTCAGACTCCTTAGGTGGAGCAATCAATTGGAGATCAATGACGTCATATTCTGGGGGTACTTGACCCGACAGTATCGCAAAATCTGGCGCCAGCTCCCGGAGCGTCAGCGGAACACTTTCTCCTTCGAGATCGACCAATGCTGCTGTGCCGATGTCGGCAGACTGACCCGTTGACTCAGTTTGAGTGTCACCAGCATCCGCGTTGAGTGCACTACCCAAGTCACACCCTCTTTCTCATCGGTGAGAACCCTCGTTGGCGCCAAGTAAAGCGCGGTACTAAGGATATACCAGTCGCATCGTTGCGAGAGGTGACTCCGCTACGGAATCGTCATCAATGAACAGCACCGCACGCCGTGGCGCGCAGCGCAAAACAAAACCCGGTTCGCTGACGAACCGGGACCTGTCTGGGTGGCTGACGGGACTCGAACCCGCGACGTCCTGGACCACAACCAGGTGCTCTACCAACTGAACTACAGCCACCACCGTTACGCGAAGCGCAACGCAGGAAACTCTAGCAGATCGCGCCGGTCAAGGAAAATCCACATGCCCGCACCCACAGTGGCATGAGCCACCTTTGACGCCCAGCAACGACGGTGGCGAAGCTGACGGCACCTGCTCCTGCCCCCGCAGCATCTGGCCTGATAACGACACAGCCACGACAACCGCCCACGCCTCAGCCGACGATAATGCCCGCTATCCCCACCCCATCTGGTGCAATGCCTCGTCCTCAATGCCGAAAAAATGCGCGATTTCGTGAACAACGGTGATGGCAACTTCTTCAGCCAGTTCTTCTTCCGAATCACACATCGCCAGCAGTGGCTCACGGTAAATGAAAATACGGTCCGGCAGCACACCAGCATAGTCACCGCGCTCAGTCAACGGCACGCCGTCGTATAAGCCAAGGAGGTCCTGTGGCTCATCGGGGCCTGGCCTGGCCTCAATGAGGATCACGACGTTATCCAGCAGAGCCAGCAGCTCGTGGGGAATCATGTCTAGCCCGTCATCGACCAGACGCTCAAAAACGTCGTCACTTACCTCAACAGGCATGGTTTACGCTGCCAAGCCTGGCTCACCAGAAGGCGCGCATCGCAATTGCGTCAGCAAAATTACCCATCGCCTCAGGTGTCGCATCCAAGTACAGATCCGCGTCCACCATCGACACTTCCATCACATGGAAAGAGCCTTTGCCGTCAGGCACCACGTCAACACGGTTGAAAAGGAATTGCTCATCACGCCCCATACGGTCACGCACATAAGCGTGCAGAGCATTACGGATCGTCTCACCCCACTGCCACGCCAACGTGTCGGCGCTTTGCGCAGTGACCACCGCCTCGTGAATCGAGGCGTCCGTCACCGACGCAGTGTGCAGCGGAATACGCTTTTCTACCGCGTGAGAAACCAAGCCGTTAAAGAACACCAGCGAAATCTCGCCGTGGACATCAATTTCTTCCAGGTAGCGCTGCACCATCACTGTGCGTCCTGCACCGAGCAGGTCAACAGTTTGTGCCATGGCAGCCTGACGTTGATAAATATCAATCGACGAATAGCGGCCAATATCGCGCACGCCCGACGACACAGCCGGTTTAATGATGAAATCACCATAGGCAGGGAACCGCGTGTGAATCTGGTGTTTCGACAGGTTCTGCCCCGGCTCCAGCCAAGCGGTAGGAATCGTCGGCAAACCGCGCTGAGCAAGTTCAGCCAAGTAATGCTTGTCAGTATTCCAGTCCAGCACATCCGCGTGATTCAATAAACGAGGCACACTGCGCGCCCAGTCCAAAAACTTCGTCCGGTCTTTGGCGTAGTCCGACACGGAGCGCACCACGCACATTCCAGCGTCAGACCAATCCACCTGCGGGTCGTTCCACACGCGGATCGCCGGATCAATGCCCCGTTCCGCAAGGGCGTCTAAAAGCCCTTCTTCGTTGCGGTACAGGTTCGGCATATCCGCCGAAGTAACCAAAGTGACGCAAGGTTTTGCCATAGTTTCCAACCTACCCGAAGAGGTGCCTGCCTTGTGGTCAGCGGAGCCCTGATGGACGGGCCAGCGCCTCGCCCAGCAGTGCGTCGAGCAGTTCCGCATACGAAACGCCTGCCGCAGCCCACATTTGAGGATACATAGAAAATGGAGTGAAGCCCGGGAGTGTATTGACTTCGTTGACGACTACTGAACCGGTGCGCGGATTGTGGAAGAAATCGACACGCGCCAAACCCTCACATTCCAGGGCTTCAAAGGCTTCCAGCGCGACGTTTCGGATCTGCTTTGCCACCGCTTCGTCGACGTCAGCAGGAATAGTCAGGGACACGCCGTCTGTGTCGAAGTATTTAAGTTGGTAGTCGTAGAACTCCCCTTCAGGGACAACGATTTCACCAAGGATCGACGCTTCGGGTCTTTGCCCTGCGCGCGCCAGCACACCGCATTCAATTTCGCGGCCTTCACACAGGGATTCAACAATGATACGCGGGTCGTTATTTGCGGCCTCTTTCATTGCCGCAGCCAACTGTTCTGGCGCATCCACGCGAGAAATGCCAATGGAAGAACCCGCTCGGCATGGTTTAACGAAAACGGGGTAACCCAGGCGTCCAATCCGTTCAGCGCAAGCCTCAGGGTCTTCCTGCCACTGGCGGGCAGTCACCAGTTCCCAACTGCCAACGTCGATACCGGCGGCAGCCAGAATCGTTTTCGTCAAATGTTTATCCATGGACACTGCGCTGGAGGTGACACCGCAACCCACATAGGGTACGTCTGACATTTCAAAAAGCCCTTGGATGGTGCCGTCTTCACCGTAAGGGCCATGCAGCAGAGGCAACACAACATCCACGTCACCAAGGTCGCTCACAGTCCGCGCACCGTCGTCGCCGACGCTGATACGCAGCAGTCGCCTCGTGCCGGGTTGCAGCATGACGGTTTCGTTACCTGCGTGGATGGATTGTCCTTTGCCGTCTTTAAATTCCAGCGCGGCTGGGTCGTCGTCAACTGGCACCCACTGCCCATCTTCGGTGATGCCGATGGGCAGCACATCCCATTTGGTACGGTCAAGCGAACGGAGAATACCTGCTGCGGTTGCGCACGAAATCTGGTGTTCGCTGGAGCGCCCGCCCATGATGACAAGGACGCGCGGACGAGGCTGTTGAGTCATGCTGTCTATCCTATGCGCTCATTTCGCCTGCTCTGTGACGCCCGCAGGCTAGACAAGTGTGATTTTCCATCCGTCCATCTTTTGTGGCCGCGACAAAAGCATCGCCCCCATTTGTTCCACTGTTGCGCGTCCGCTGGCCACTTCGACAACACCGCGGGTGATGGGCATATCGACGCCGAGGGAGTCGGCCAGGGCCAGGATTGGTTCGGCGGCCCGTATACCTTCAACAACACCGCGGGATGCTGCCAGCGCGTCGTCTTTACTCATCCCCTGTCCCATGCGCAGCCCGAAGGAGTAGTTTCGTGACAGGTGTGACGAGCAGGTAGCAACAAGGTCGCCCACACCAGCTAGTCCAAGGAATGTGTCAGCTTGGGCACCCATTGCCATACCCAGCCGCGTGATTTCAGCGAGGCCGCGGGTAATGAGGGTGGAACGCGTATTTGCCCCCAGCCCCAGGCCTTCCACTGCCCCCAGCGCCACGGCGATGACGTTTTTGGTGGCTCCAGCTATTTCACAGCCCACCACGTCTTGACTGACGTAGGAGCGGAACCAGCTGGTGTGGCAGGTGCGTGCCACCGCTGTAGCGACATCAAGGTTTTGGCATGCGACCACTGTGGCGGCAGGTTGGCGCTGGGCAATTTCACGTGACAGGTTCGGGCCAGATACGACAGCGATCCGGTCGCCGTCCAGGCCGGTGGTTTCGCGCGCGACGTCAAATACGGTGGCGTGGGTATCTGCTTCAAGCCCTTTCGACAGTAGGGTCAGCACGGTGTGATTGCCGAGGTGTGGGCTTGCCTGGATAAGTGTGGTGCGCACTGCCGACACGGGGACGGCAACAACCACCATATCTGCGCCTTGCACTGCGTGAGCGAGGTCAGTGGTGGCGCTCATTGATGTGGGCAGTGAAACGGCTGGCAGGTGGGCGCTGTTTTTTCCAGCGTTGATCTGGGCGACTGTGATGGCGTTGCGACCCCAGATGGTGACGCTGCGCCCCGCTTCGGCAAGGATCAAACCAAATGTTGTGCCCCATGCGCCGCTACCAAGGATCGCCACGCGTTCAATAGTCGTTTCACTCATGTTCGAAGACTACTAGTCTTAACCTAGGCTATGGAAAGGAAAGGCAATGTCGTCGCGAATTCGCCGTGCAAGTGTGGGTTTTATTACTGCTGCCGCCACCTGTGCACTTGTTGCATGTTCTCACGGTGCCACCACGTCAACGGGCACCACGTCAACCTCAGGTGACTCGTCGGCCTCGTCATCTGCAAGCGAGGAGACGACGACCAATAGCGACACGTCAGCCACTACCCCATCGACTCAGGCGACCACTGCCGAAGGGACGCAACCCATTAATGGCGACAAGTGGCAGGATAACGCGGCCCCCTCACAGCCTGACTACGCAGGCCAGCTGGTCTTTCACGATATTCGGGTCGGAAGCCACGAAGGTTTTGATCGCGTGGTCATCGAATACGTCGGTGAAGGAACACCCGGGTGGACAACGACCTGGGCAAATCAATCCTACGAGCAGGGCCGAGGCGAACCGCTTCCTTTGACGTTGCCACAGGTTTTTGACGTGGTGATGACTGGTACGTCAATGCCGTTCTCAGATGAAATGATCGCCCAGTATTACCAGGGTGAACGTCTGCTCTCATTTGACGGTATTGAGGTGGCTGTCGATGGCACGTTTGAAGCAGACACGCATATTGCCATTGCGATGAAAGAGCAACGCAAGGTGCAAGTTGGCGTATTAAAGGATCCAGTGCGAGTCGTCATCGACATTCAGAAGTGACGCTACAAAGTAACACCACATCGCGTGCAGAAGTAACAACGCATCGCGCGTCAACGGGTCGTAGGTGGCAGCCTTTGTGTGTGGTGGGGTGTTTAGTGTCCGGCGAGTTCTTCGGCGGTGTCGGTTAGGGCGACGTGTGCTTTGCGTACGGGAAATGGCTGGGTGCGTTCGGTGGTGGACAAGGCGCCGTCGACATGGACTTCTTCTCCGGTAAAAGGGTTGACAATATGGGCGGCCCATGTGGTGGTCAAGGTCAAGACTCGTGCGGGGTGGGTGTGGGTGTAGTGGTGGCTGATGGTCATATCTGGGTAGGGTGCTCCGGGTGTGGATGATGTGATGGGTGGGGTGCCGTCTCCAAAGTCGAAGGTGAAATTTGTGGCGTGCAGTGTGATGGTCACGGGTGTGCCCATTAGGGTCACGGTGTGGGTTTGTGTGGGGGTGGTGGCGTGGGCGAGTTGAGCAAAGTCGATGTAGGCGTATTGGGCAGGTTGCATGACAAGGCCCGCGCCGTTGATAGTGACCGAGGCCAACGCGGCGTACAACAGATCGTGGGTTGAAGGTGTGGGGGTGGGTGTGGGTGTGCCTTGGGGTGGTGGGGCGCAGTAGACCTGTGTGCCGTTATCGCCGATGTACAACACTCCACAGTCCGGGTCAGACACCGGCGCCATAAACGTCACATCCTGCCCAACATGACGCACCACCAACACCTCACCCGAAGCGCTAGGAGAAACGCCCGCCGCCGCACCCACAGCAGCGGCGTTAGCGCTCTCACCTATCCGCGCGCCCACTGTGACCACGCTGGTGTTGCCTGCCGGTTGAGCTCTGGCCCATAATCTCTCGTCTTGTTTGGGGTCTGCTGCCAATGCAGTGCGTGGCAGGCAGAAAACAATCACTGCGGATACAAGGACCAACAGGAGTGGCACAAGGCGTGTGGACTGTTTATTGGCCAACATCTTCGAACGCTCCTCCTCCACAAGCAATCCATGCCCCATCCTGATCACACACGTGAAGTTCCACGACATCGTTTGCTTCAGCGACGTCAAGAAGTTCTCCGTCAAGGTAGGACGCGCGCGCGTCAATCGTCACGTGGACAACGACGGCATATTTTAATTGGTCACTTTCCATCGCCACCGCGTTTTCTACTTGTGTGATGTAGTAGGTGACTTTGTCGGCCCATCCACCCTGCGCGTATCTCTCATTGATGCTGGTGATAAAACCTTGGCACATGGTGCAGTCGGTGGTGGAGCGTTGGGTAAGGGTGGTGGTGTTTCCGGTGCTCCAGGAATAAGCGATGAGGTTCATGTAGTACTGAGCAAAAGCTTGGGCACCAATATCTGTCATCAACGCAGCAGTACCTGAGGGCGTGGGTTCATCCAAGGCACGGTCGGGTTGGACAAGGTTCCCATCAGGACCAACCTCATAATCATCGGGTGAAGGCGGAGCATTTTCTGCTTCGAGACGTTCCAACGTTTCGGCGATACGCCGCGCATCTGCTTCTTCTTCGGATTCGCCACTGCTGCACGCGGCAAGACCAAGGGCACCACACACGCACACAGTAAGCAGCGCCACCACAGTGCGCACCACCATCACAGACCACGACATGCACCCTCGACCTAAAGATCGCCCAGAAGCAAAGCCCGACACCTGGCGCCCCGAAACGCCACACAGGTCCTCACCAGTGCACGAATCATGACCACAACACACCCGCGCACCATCACGCACACCCGTAACAGCGTCAGCGTGTGACACCACCTGACCATCAGCATGTGACCTCATGCACACACCGTAAAACACCAAGCCCCACCCTGACTACCCCCAACAACAAACCTGTGGAAGTAACACCCCGACAACGCCGCTCAGGAGCGTCAGACACGTTGTTGCAGCTGCGGGTCCCACGTTCCGTCAGGAGGCGTTTCACCTCGGATCGCGGCAACTTCAGCAACAAGCGCAGCGTGGATACGCCTCGTCGCTTCCTCTACTGCTTCATGATCTGCTGAGCCAGCCTCGGAATACAGATCCGACAGGTCCACTGGCGTGCCAACCACAGCAGTCACTTTACGGCCCGGACGAATATCAGGAAATTTCACACCATCCGGGAAAATCTTCTGCCCACCCCACTGCACATACGGAATGACTGGAACCTGTGTATCCAGCGCAAGGCGTGCAGCCCCAGTTTTGAGTTTCATCGGCCAAAAATCTGGATCCGAAGTCAACGTCCCCTCTGGGTAGATGGCCACCGCCTCGCCACTGCGCAGTGCCTCAGCGGTAGGGGCAAGTGCCGCACCGGGAACTTTCGACTTACGGTCGACGGGTACTAGACGCAGTGCACGGAAAATGGCGCCAACAACCGGCACCGAGAAGAGTTCAATTTTTGCCATGATACGCACCGGCACACCCATGCGTGCCATCTGCCAGCAAGACAACACACCGTCAACATAGGACACGTGATTACACACAGCAATGAAGCCACCATCAGTGGGGATATGTTCTGCTCCGCTGGCTTTGACTCGAATCCATGGGGATAACACGATCGTGAGTACCGTACGGGCGAAGCGATAGAAACCGGTGACGCCAATGCTGCGTGTGCTCATAGTTTCGTTAGTGTAGCGCCTCGCCTCACCTAAATGAGTACAGCCACCGCAGCGGGTTCCACGTCGATATCCAGCGGCACGACCGCCACCTCATCCCCATCAGCCATAGCAACCATCCCTTTGGGGCCTTCTATTTGCACGCGGCTCACAGGACGCACAACCATAGATGGGTGTTGTCCTCGCGAAACCAAAACTTTCGACAGTACGCGCACCGCCTGTCGTAGTGGCATGGGCGCCACATGTACCAGTTCCATCGTTCCATCGGTGAGCGATGATGACGGCGCTAAATTGATGCCACCACCAAACCAGCCCGAGTTCGACAATGACGTGAGCCAGCCACCTAGGTCGAGCCGTTCGCCGTCAACGATTGCGGTAATCGGCGTCGGCCGAAAGCGGCGCAACGAAGCCACAGCCCCATAGGCGTAGGCAAGGCTACCCGTTTTAATCCACGCTGTCTGATTCGCAACCTGATTAGCACAGGCATCAAAACCAAAGGACACAATGCCAAGAACCATGCGGGCGCGTTTGTCTTCGCCAGTGACTCGCAGGGCGTCAATTCGGGTCAAGCGTCGCGCAAGGTCCTCCCCTATTGCATGCCGAGGCCGCACACCCTCATGCGGATCGGCGTCGCCCTTTGCGTCTACATCGCCCGCCCCGAGAGCTGCAGCACGCGCCACAGGATCTGTCCCAAGGCCTAATGCGCGGCACAGGTCGTTTCCACGACCGCCAGGGAAGGGCACGAGGATGCCTTCGCCTCGTCGAACACCTGCTGCCACAGCTGACAGATAGCCATCTCCACCTAAGGCACCCACGCAACAGTGACCAAGCGATGCGGCAACCTGTTCAGGGTTTTCATCCGGCGTCGTCACGCGCGCATCAACATGCCATCCGGCGCGTCGAAGGGTGGACACCACCTTGGGTCCAACGGTCACGGCAATACCGTGAGCAGACATGGAGGACACCAGCAGCACGAGGCGACGCTCAGCAAGTATGCGCTGCTCGATGACGGTGGGCGCGGATTCGTCGTGTGCCAATGCCATGTCAGTTCACCTGGAATGTGGGCGACAAGGCGTCCCGACTGCCTGTGGCGAAGCCGCTGTGTGTTGCGCGGGCGCGGTGAGAAAAGTGGTCGCCGTGAGCCGCCCGGTCACAGTGGGCGGTGCGGGCATAGCACACAGCGTGGGCACGGCGGGCTATGCAACCACGGTGAGCCGCGCGAGCACAGCGCGCAGCCCTGGCACGCTTAAGCACGACGCGCATAAGCGCAAGGCGGACACGGCGACAGGTCTTCACGGCACTCAGTCGACGTAGTCGACCCGCGCATTAAGCTGGCCGAGTTTCGACATGAAATGCTCATAACCTCGGGAAATAACATCAATGCCAGCAACGGTAGATGTTCCTTGAGCGGCCAAAGCAGCGATGAGGTGCGAGAAACCCCCTCGCAAATCAGGGACCTCAATGTCTGCAGCATGCAGCGGCGTTGGCCCCGAAATAACCGCCGAATGGAAGAAGTTACGCTGGCCAAAACGACACGGGGTACCACCCAGGCATTCGCGATACAATTGAATATTGGCACCCATTTGACGCAGTGCTTTGGTGAAACCAAAACGTTTCTCGTACACCGTTTCGTGGACGATTGACAGACCACTGGCTTGAGTGAGGGCAACAACAAGTGGCTGCTGCCAGTCCGTCATAAAGCCCGGGTGAACAGCCGTTTCAAGGGCAATAGAATGGAGTTGTTCACCTGGATGGTAGAAACGAATGCCTGCCTCGTCAATATCGAAGGCGCCACCAACCTTACGGAAAACATTGAGGAAGGTAATCATGTCTGGCTGGTGTGCGCCCTCAACGCGAATATCGCCGCCAGTGGCCAAGGCAGCAGCGCCCCACGATGCTGCTTCAATACGGTCAGGCAGGGCGGTATGTGCGTAACCTTTCAGACTGTCGACGCCTTCGATCCGAATCGTGCGGTCGGTGTCAACAGAAATAATGGCGCCCATCTTTTGAAGAACGTTGATGAGGTCCATAATTTCTGGCTCAACAGCGGCACCACGCAATATGGTAATGCCTTCGGCACGCACCGCAGTCAGCAGTGTTTGCTCTGTGGCGCCAACGGATGGGAAGGGTAGTTCGATAACTGCGCCGTGCAGCCCTTCAGTGGGCTTTGTAATGTGGACGCCGTCTTCACGTTTATCCACGATCGCACCGAATTTGCGCAACGTATCCAAGTGGAAGTCAATAGGGCGTCCGCCGATGGCGCAGCCACCGAGTTGTGGGATGAAAGCCTCGCCCAATTGGTGCAGCAGTGGCCCGCAGAAAAGGATCGGGATTCGCGAGGCACCGCCAAGTGCGTCAATATCGCTGCGCCGCGCCCGTTGTACGTTACTGGGGTCCATCACCATTTCACCGGCGTCATGGTCATAGTCGACAACGACGCCGTGTGCACCTAAAAGGTCGGTGACCACGTCAACGTCACGGATGAGCGGCACATTGGACAATTTAGAAGGCGTGTCGCCAAGGAGGGAAGCGACCATCGCTTTAGGCACGAAGTTTTTTGCTCCACGGACAGTGATAGTGCCCGTCAGCGGATGTCCGCCTTCGACGCTAAGAATCGACTTCATCGATGGGCTCCTTCTTTCAGACGACCTTCTCCTACTGTAAGGCGAAGCGATCACCTCGTAAGTCACTGGGAACCTTCGGGGCAACTTCCCCTACTTTAGGGCAGAGCGTGGCCCTAGGTCGCCCCACAATGCCGTCATACCTGCCACAGTTAGGACCTTATCGGCCAAATACTGGGGATTTATGCCCCCGCTTAGCACACAACGCCTCGTCCGCGAGCGCACGACCTGCGACCATTCGCTTCGCAGGGCAGGCCTCAGCCCACATACTTAGCGCAGCACACAACGCCTCGTCTGCACGTGGCAGCACGCGAGGCTGGAACGGCGCGGCGGCACTACTATCCACGGACTGTCGGCATACCTAGCTCGGTAACTGGCCGCGCAGAGACAACTTCTTGTGGCGGCAACGTTTTTGCGGGCAGTGTCTTCGGTTTAAAGCCTGGGCGCTTTGCTTCAAAGGCAACGATGGCCTCTTCATCGCGCAACGTCAGACCAATATCGTCAAGACCCTCCATGAGTGTCCACCGCACGTAGTCATCAATTTGGAAGGTCGTAGTAAAGGCACCGCATGTCACAGTTCGATCTTCAAGGGACACCGTGATGGCGGCACCAGGTTCCGCTTCAAGCAGTTTCCACAGCTGTTCGCAATCTTCTTGGCTGATTACGCCCGCCACAAGGCCTTGCTTGCCCGCATTGCCACGGAAAATATCTGCGAATTTCGGAGCCAATACAACGCGGAAACCGTAGTCTTTCAGTGCCCACACGGCGTGCTCGCGGGACGAGCCGGTACCAAAATCAGGGCCTGCCACCAGGACAGAACCTGAGGTGTAAGCAGCTTGATTGAGGACGAAGGATGGGTCGTTGCGCCATGCCGCAAAGAGCGCATCTTCGAATCCTGTGCGGGTCACGCGCTTGAGGTAGACGGCGGGAATAATCTGGTCGGTGTCAACATTTGAGCGACGCAGGGGAACACCGATACCGGTGTGGGTGGTGAATTTCTCCATGGCTCGATACCTTTCGTGCGTCTACGTCAGTTGTCGGTCAAGTCTGCGGGTGAGGACAGGGTGCCTCGTACCGCGGTTGCGGCAGCAACCAGCGGCGACACCAGGTGGGTGCGCCCACCTTTGCCTTGGCGCCCCTCAAAATTGCGGTTCGAGGTGGAGGCGCTCCTTTCGCCGGGCGCTAGCGTATCCGGGTTCATCCCCAGGCACATTGAGCAGCCGGCGTTACGCCATTCAGCACCGAAGTCTTTGAAAATCTTATCCAGACCTTCAGCTTCAGCTTGGAGTCTCACACGCGCAGAACCTGGCACCACCAGCATCCGCAGGCCTTCCGCTTTTGAGCGGCCTTTGATGATGTCTGCGGCGGCACGCAAATCTTCGATGCGGCCATTGGTGCACGATCCTAAAAAGACCGTGTCCACACGAATGTCACGCATCGGTGTTCCTGCCTGAAGGTCCATGTATTCCAATGCTTTTTCAGCGGCCAGGCGTTGCGTTTCGTCGCTAATTTCGTCGGGCACTGGCACGCTGGCTGATAGCGGCACACCCTGACCGGGGTTGGTGCCCCAGGTAACGAAAGGTTCGATTTCGCTGCCTTCCAGGATGACTTCGGCATCAAAAGTGGCGTCATCGTCAGACACCAGTGAACGCCAGTATTCAACGGCCCGATCCCATTCTTCGCCTTCTGGCGCGTGCGGGCGACCTTTAATGTAGTCGAATGTCGTGTCGTCGGGGGCGACCATGCCTGCGCGGGCACCGGCTTCGATGGACATATTGCAGATCGTCATGCGCCCTTCCATGGACAGTTCACGAATTGCCTGCCCGCGGTATTCCAGGACGTAGCCTTGTCCGCCTCCTGTGCCGATCTTGGCGATGACAGCCAAAATAATGTCTTTCGCAGTTGATCCGGGTGGCAACGATCCGTTGACGGTGATGGCCATTGTTTTGAAGGGGGCCAATGGCAGTGTTTGGGTAGCCAGAACATGTTCGACTTGGGATGTGCCAATACCGAATGCGAGCGCGCCGAATGCGCCGTGGGTCGAAGTGTGGGAGTCGCCACAGACAATGGTCATACCCGGTTGTGTAACGCCCAGTTGAGGTCCAACAACGTGCACGATCCCCTGGTCAGCGTCTCCAAGGGAATGAAGGCGTACTCCAAATTCTTTGGCGTTGGAGCGCAGTGTGTTGATTTGAATGCGGGAGGTTTCGTCAGCAATCGGCAGGTCAATGTCTACCGTTGGCGTGTTGTGGTCTTCGGTGGCCAGCGTCAGTTCGGGGCGACGCACCTGACGACCTGCCAGACGCAGGCCTTCGAAAGCTTGCGGGCTGGTGACTTCGTGGACAAGGTGGAGGTCGATGTAGAGCAAGTCGGGCGCACCGTTTTCACCTTTTTTCACAAGGTGGTCGCGCCACACTTTTTCTGCCATTGTTCCGGCCATATTTCCTCCTTTGTCACGCAACGAAACGGTCGAAATATTGCTGACCTACCGGTTTACAGAAAACCATTGCGAGCATTCGTGTCTTTTATGACTCTCTGTATCTTCAATCGTCACGGGTTCCACGATACGAAGATTTGCCATCTCAGCCAGTGAGATGACAAGATGGTGTCTATGGAGGACTCATCATCAAGCGGAGTGGGAGTCCTGGACAAGGCTGCGATGGTCCTTGGCGCCCTTGAGGCAGGCCCCGCAACCTTGGCCCAGCTCGTCTCTGCAACCGGTCTTGCCCGTCCAACCGCGCACCGCCTTGCGGTGGCCTTGGAATATCACCGCATGGTTGCTCGCGACATGCAAGGACGTTTCGTCCTTGGCCCGCGACTCCAAGAACTCGCCTCTTCTGCTGGCGAAGATCGTTTACTATCCGCATCAATGCCTGTGCTCATCGCTTTGCGCGACCACACGAAAGAATCCACTCAATTGTTCCGTCGCCAGGGTGAACATCGGGTCTGCGTGGCGGCCTCGGAACGCGAAATGGGCTTGCGTGATTCAATCCCGGTGGGTGCCGCTTTATCAATGAAAGCAGGCTCGGCAGCCCAAGTTCTCTTGGCTTGGGAAGAACCCGACCGCCTTCACCGTGGCCTATACGCCGCCACATTCAATGCCACCATGTTGTCGCAGGTGCGACGCCGAGGCTGGGCACAGTCTGTTGGTGAACGTGAACCCGGCGTCGCCTCGGTTTCAGCGCCGGTGCGAGGTCCTTCCGGGCGCGTCATTGCGGCACTGTCCATATCTGGGCCGATTGAGCGCATGGGGCGCCAGCCTGGTCGGCAACACGGCCCCTCCGTTGTCGCCGCCGCAAACCGCCTGTCAGATTTCCTCCGCAGCGTTGAAGGCATGGAGGAGTGAATACTCTTTTCGGAGAGGAAGAACCTCGCCTCCGTAACGCCGCTGTGTGGACCCTGCTGGCATCCGCACTCCTCCTGGGACTTGGGCGCGCGTTTAATACTGCGGATATGTCACCGGTGGCTCACGCGCTTTTACTCCTTGCTGCCTTCAATCTGGTTGCGTCGGTGGTCTTATGGGTTTACCGCGCTATCCGTATGCGCAGGAATCACAAGACCCACGACACCAGATCCCGCTGACCTTCACACAAAAGAGCACCATCATGCTTCCTTCGACACTTCGTTTGCGCATTGCCACTTCGTCACTCGCTGCCCTACTTGGTATCGCTGTGTTTACGGGGTGTACCTCAGGGCAGGTGGCCTCGTCAAATAACGAGGCGACCTCCGCCTCTGCGCAAAGCACCCAGTCCGGCACCGCCTCGGCTAGCGAGACCACGAGCGCCGACGCAGCCAACACGGCAGATACACAGGCAAGCACAGAATCAACCACAATTATTGATGTGCGCACACCGGAGGAATACGCCCAAGGGCATCTAGAAGGCGCCATCAATATTGACCTGTCATCACCGAGTTTTGCAGACACAATTGCTCAGCTCGACACTGCGGGCAGCTACGTTGTGTATTGCCGCAGCGGCAACCGGTCTGGGCAGGCGCTCACGCTAATGACCAACGCGGGTTTTGTTGATGTGACCAACGCCGGTGGTTTACAAGAAGCTGCAGAAACACTGGGGTTACCTATTGTGAGCGGCAATTAGCGCCGACCAGTCACGCACCACACCAACGAATACGCACCACCCGACGAATAGGTACCGCACCAACGAAAACTCGAACAAAACCAACACCTTTTGTCCAATAGCCTTTACCTGCCGATACCATCTGCAGCAAAACGTGAGCGGGAATCCCCTTGTTAGGTGATTCCCGCCTTTTGTACCCCCAACCGGATTTGAACCGGTGTTAACGCCGTGAGAGGGCGTCGTCCTAGGCCGCTAGACGATGGGGGCATCTATAACGTCTCGTCGTGACCGAAACGTATTTGTGGTTGCCGCTTTACGGCTACCGTACCCCCAACCGGATTTGAACCGGTGTTAACGCCGTGAGAGGGCGTCGTCCTAGGCCGCTAGACGATGGGGGCTTGTCTATCGTCCGAGGTGTTGACTGCTGGGGTACCAGGACTCGAACCTAGAACAACTGAACCAGAATCAGTCGTGTTGCCAATTACACCATACCCCATGGCGTATCGCGTTCTTCCTCAGGAAAACCTTTGGTCGAGGCGACATTGAAGAACTCTAGCCGATGACACTTCGCCCAGACAAATTGACGGGCCGTGTTTCTGTTCACGCTGCCTGTCGTAACCGCGTCCGTGTGCGGCGACTGCGGATGTGTTGGAATGCCACAGACAGAACGAAAACTGCACCAAGTACAAAAGCAGTCCACGACGACGTTGGGCGGTTCCCCCAATAGGTAGCGAAAAACGATGGGATGACCACTGCAACACCGATGAGGACCGAATAGATGACGGTACGAGCAAAGCTTTGAGCAAATAACACTGCTATTGCGGCCGGTACCACCACAAAGGCGATGACAAGTACCGCTCCGGCTGCATGGAAGGCTGCCGTCAATGTCAGCGCCACCAGCACCATCGCACTTGCCTTGAGCCTCGTCACCGGGATCCCCAATGTCTTGGCATAGTGCTCATCGAAAACGACAAGGGCAAGTTGTCGATGTGTCACAGCCACAAACACAGCATTAACAAGGGCAACCCCTGCCATTACCCACGCATAGGAAGGCCCCAACTGGAAAGAGCCTATTTCTAGCGGAATAACCGCGACAATATTAGGATCGCCCACCAGTACCGCATCTTCATGCAAATGCAGGTGCGAAAAATGCGTGGAGAGCAGTACGACTCCAATGGAAAATAATCCGGGGAACAGCAGTCCTTGGGCTGCATCCTTCGGCACGATTCCCGAGGCGGTGACCGCTTGAGCGGCAAATACGACGACGAGGGCCATAGCGGTTGCGCCAACGGTAAGCATTGGCGACCCAATTGGCCACACGAGCGCTGCAAGAACAATACCTGGCAGAGCTGCATGACTCATGGCGTCAACAAGCATTGACTGCCGGGAGGTGACAAGGAAGGCTCCAGGTATCGCACAGGCAATAACTGTCACCACCATCAAGGTAAGGACGCCAAATGCATAGGCAGTCATACTATGCCCGCCTCTCAGTCACAGCGCAGGCATTGGCGGCATACGACAAGTCCGCTGAATGACGCGTAGACGCCTGGGAGGGACCACGATTCTGTAGTTCACCAGCTAGGCGCCTTCTGGCCTCGGCCCGCCTTATGGCCCGCACAATCAATGACCGACGCGGAGCTGCCACCATTGAGAACAGGGTAAAAACCGTCAATACAATCACCGTCAGCGGACCAGACGGAACCTTCCCCAGCATCACTGAAAGCAATGCGCCAACGAGAGAGGCGACAAGGCCAAGGAATGCAGACAAGCAAGACATGGTTCCAAGATGTCGTGTCCACTGTCGGGCTGCTGCCGGTGGCAAAATCACGTAGGCGACTACCAGCACTAACCCCACCGCTTTGAGGCCAATCACAATCCCAACGACGGTGGCGCCAACAAGCGTCATTTCAATAAAACTCACTGGCCGCCCCATGACGTGGGCATTCGAGCGATCAAAAACTAGCAGGGCAATATCGCGCCACATGACAAGTATCAGCATGACAGCAATTACCGCGCAGATGGCACTGAGGGATATATCCGACCATGTCAAGGTGGTGGCGTTACCAAAAAGGTAGTCCTCAAGGCCAGCTCGCGAGGAGGGGAAAGGTCGCAGGCGTATTTCAGCCATGATGACCATTCCACCTCCGAAGGTCAACGCAAGGACTACGGCCATTGCAGCATCAAGGCCGACGCGCCTGAATCTGGAAAGCGTCGAGGTGAGAAATGCGGACAAGACTCCAACGAGTGCGCATATGACGATAATGGGCACAATGGATCGTCCATCAATGCCCAGCAGCAGAACACTCAGCAAATAGGCTGAGGTCACGCCCAACATCGAGGAGTGGCCGACAACGTCCGCAATAAGGGATTGGCGTCGCAAATAGGTGAAGGTGCCAAGAAACCCACAGGTGGCACCAATAACGGAGGTTCCCACAATGACACGTTGGTACACTGTTTGGCTCAGAAAGTCGACGATCATGACATTCCTCAGCTTTCAGATGAGCCTGCCATGGTGACGGTGGCCAATTTCGGACCTGTGTCCGTCCCATTTATGGCGCTTGGCCGCTCGGCTATGACACTTGGCACCTCCGCCCACTCCATCGCTGGAGTTCCGTAGGCAGCGCGAAGGTTCGCAGCGGTCATCACATCGTCGATACTGCCGTGTGCGATGACACTGTGGTTGAGCAGCACCACGCGATCACAGACGCGTTTGAGACTGGACAGATCATGGTGTACGAGGACGACGGTTCGCCCCTGTTCCCGTAGAGTCACCAACACGTCCATAATGGAACGCTCAGAGGCTGCATCAATTCCGGCAAAAGGTTCATCCATCAAGAAAAGCTCCGGGTCCTGAGCGAGCACACGTGCCAGAAATACACGTTGCTTTTGTCCTCCTGACAGTTCACCAATTTGTCGATTGGCATAGGCGCTCATGTCAACACGAGCAAGAGCCTCCTGCGCTTGCGCCTTTTGTTTGGCGTTGGGTCGCCTCCCCCAGCGTAGGGAGCCGTAGGTACCCATCAGAACAACGTCGTGTACTGTCGCCGGAAAATCCCAATCGACCGACGCACTTTGAGGCATATAGCCCACGCGGCGTCTCACATGCTCTAAGGGCTGACCGAAAAAGGTCACGGCACCGCTCAGTGAAGGGAGAATACCAAGCGCAGCCTTCAACAGCGTCGATTTGCCCGCGCCATTCGGCCCAACGATGCCCGTCACCGTGCCTTGAGGAATTTCGATGGTGGCATTCCTCAAGACTGGAATATCACGATAAGCCACCGATAACGAATCGACGTTCAGGGCCGAATGGGCAGGAGTGGTCACCGGGCACCTAACCCTTCAGTAATGGCCTGAATATTATGTTCGAAGACACCGAGGTAGGTATCCACTGGCGCGCTTTCACCCAGGGAGTCAGCAAAGAGTTCCTTGTCGGAGATTGTGACATTCCATCCTTTGGAGGTCACCGCCTCTTTCAAAGATTCGATCGCCTGCGGGTTTTGAAGGTTATCGACGAAGATCGTGGGAACCTTCGCTTCGACGATGGTATTGGCAAGTTCCTCAAGGTCGGCTGCCGAAAGTTCAGCTTCGGAGGTGACAAAGTCGGTGGCGTGTACGGTCAGTCCGTAGCGCTGGCCCAGATAGTTGAAGGCGTCATGTCCTGTCACCAACACACGGTTCGCCTGCGGGATATCCTTGAAGGCTTTCATTGCCCGTTCATCAATATCAGCGATTTTTTGGTTATAGGTTTTGGCGTTCGTGCGGTATTCCTCGGCTTTGGCTGGATCAATCTGCGCGAGGCGGTCACCGATTTGAGTGACAACATTTTGCCAGATTTCGGGCGAGTTCCAGATGTGGGGATCGTGCAGAGGGTTACCGTGATCATCGGTTTCGGGCCAGGAAAGAAGCAGCTTTTCTGGCACATTCGCCCCAACTTGGAGTCCTCGAGGTGCAGTGGCCTCAAGCTGGTCAATCATGAGGGCTTCAAGGTGCAGACCGTTCCATAAGACCAGGTCAGCACTATTCATCGCTTCGATGTCTTGCGTAGTTGGTTGATAGGTATGAGGATCACCTCCGGGGGCCACCATCACCTTGATGTCGGCTGTGGGGGCGATATTTTTTGCGGCGTCGCCGAGGTAGCCTGTGGTGGCAAAGATCGTCAGTTTGTCGTTGTCAGTTGCACTTGACGAGGTATGTGAAGGCGCTCCGCTGCAGGCACTCAGTGCGAATGCGGCAGTTGCGGCAACTGCAAAGGCACGCAGGATATTCTTCATCGTGGCTCCTGTTGAGGTTGAAGATTAGCCTATAACTAAGGCGTACCTAAGTTATATAACGATGAACTTGCTTGTCAAGAAATCATTCTCATTATCGCATGGCCCCCCATCTCCTCGCCCCACAAATATGAACGCAAATACAGGAAAACGGCCAAAAATGCGGCACCTCGAAAAGGAAGACATCCCAACAAAACGGAAGGTAACCCAAAAAGGTGCCTACCCATATGGGTAGGCACCTTCCCAGCCAATCAGCTCAAATCACGACAGTTGCGCCTTCAGGTGACGCAAACGCGCCAAAGAAGACTCTTTGCCAAGGATTTCCATCGACTCAAACAACGGAGGCGAAACCTGCCGCCCTGTTACCGCCACGCGCAACGGACCAAAGGCAATACGCGGCTTGATGTCCATACCGTCGACAATCGCCTCACGCAGTTTCTCCTCCAGAACCGCCGTACGGAACTCTTCGTCAGACAGAGCGTCGATGACACCAATAGCAACCTCCAGCACCTGCGGAGCATTGTCTTTAAGCTTACGTACCGACGCCTCGTCAATCTCAAGCGCATCATCAGCAACAAAGAGGAAGCCCGCCATTCCACGCGCCTCACCAAGAAGCTGAATGCGTGTCTGCACGTGAGGAGCAATCGCTGTAAGGACCTCCTGCTCACGCTCCCCCAGCGCATCGAAGGTGTCAGCTGAAAGGTAGCCAGCCTCGGCAAGGAAAGGAACAATGCGGTTACGGAAATCCGTGGGGTCAAGACGTCGAATATGTTCGGCGTTAATAGCAATGCACTTCTTCGGATCAAAACGCGCCGGATTGGGGTTGACATTAGCAATGTCGAACGCAGCAACCATTTCATCCATAGTGAATACATCATGGTCAGGGGCAATCGCCCACCCCAACAACGCCAGGTAGTTATTCAGGCCCTCAGGCGTCATCCCCGCCTCGCGGTGCAGCAAAAGATTCGACTCAGGATCCCGCTTGGACAGTTTCTTATTGCCTTCACCCATAACGTAGGGCAAATGACCGAACTGCGGGATGCACTTAGCGATCCCTAGTTCCATAAGCGCGCGGTATAACACCACTTGACGAGGCGTAGACGACAACAGGTCCTCACCACGCAACACGTGCGTAATTTCCATCAACGCATCATCGACAGGATTGACCAAGGTGTACAGCGGATGCCCATTACCGCGCACAATGACATAATCCGGCACCGAACCTGCCTTGAAGGTAATGTCGCCGCGCACAAGGTCCGTAAAAGACACATCGTCATCAGGCATACGCATACGCAGCACCGGCTGGCGCCCTTCAGCCCGATAAGCGGCCTTTTGCTCCTCGGTCAAGTCGCGGTCAAAGCCGTCATAACCAAGTTTCGGGTCACGGCCAGCGGCCTTATGCCGAGCCTCAATTTCTTCCGGGGTGGAAAAACTCTCATAGGCATAGCCACCGGCAAGAAGTTTCGCAGCAACGTCTTTGTAGATATCCATGCGCTGCGACTGGCGGTACGGTGCGTGTGGCCCTCCCTTGTCGACACCCTCATCCCAGTCCAAGCCAAGCCAACGCAGCGAATCAAGGATCTGATCGAAGGATTCTTCAGAATCTCGCGCAGCGTCAGTGTCTTCAATACGAAAAACAAATGTGCCACCTGTGTGGCGAGCCCACGCCCAGTTGAAAAGGCAAGTGCGGACCATACCAACGTGAGGAGTGCCGGTAGGTGACGGGCAGAATCGGACGCGAACGTGAGAGGTAACGGGCGTTTCAGTCATAGGTTCAAGTTTACTCCGAGCCGACCGCTGTCCTTAATGCAGGTAGGCTGGGGGAAGCATCACTAAAGGAGATCACAGTGACCGTTCGACAATTCACGCCCGATGAGCTTCGCGACACGGGGTTACTGAAGTGGACTGGTATTACGCGCAGCGATGGTTCACCAACCCTTGGCGCGTGGGTAGCGGAAATGGATTTTGGAACCGCCCCTGAAGTGGAAGATGCACTGATCACCGGTATTCAACGTGGCTTTTTGGGGTATCCACCACCTTGGCTAGATGCACGTACGCGTGAAGCTACAGCAGCCTTTCAAGCACGCCGCTTCGCTTGGCAACTTGACCCTGAAACCATACGTCTAACCGGAGCAGTACTGCCCGCACTGGTGCGCACCATCGTGTATCTCACGCGCCCTGATTCACCGGTGATCGTACCTACCCCGGCGTATTTCCCTTTCCTCACCATTCCACCCAACCTTGGCAGGCGCGTTATTGAAGTGCCTTCCCTGCGTGACGAGGCGGGTACACAGAAACGCTGGAAACTCGACCTTGAAGGAATCGAAGCTGGGTTGCGCGCGGGAGCTGGATTGGTCATCCTGTGTAACCCGTGGAATCCAACCGGGCAAGTCCTTACTGAAGCAGAGCTGCGAGATCTGCACGCAGTGGTGTCACGATATGATGCCCTGGTTTTTTCTGACGAAATCCACTCTCCACTTGTCCTAGACGACACACCCTTTGTGTCCTACGCACGCCTGGGCGAAGAATTTGCTGCCCACACGGTGACGGCGACAGCCGCAACAAAAGGGTGGAATTTCGCGGGTCTACCGAATGCGCAGGTGATTCTTCCTGACGATGGGCTGCGTCGTGCGTGGGATACGGCGCCAACACATGGTGATCAGCACCCGATTCCATTGGGCTGCGTGGCCACTATTGCTGCCTACACGTTGGCCGATGCCTGGCAGCGCGAAGTCATTGACATTATCAATACAAATATTGATCTGGTTGATCGCGCACTTGCTGGTAGTGGCATTGATTTTGTTCGACCGCAAGCCACTTATCTCACGTGGTGGGGGTTTGATGGCATTGATTTAGGCGGACAATCCCCTGCCAAGGTCCTGCGTGAAGAAGCAAGCTTGGGGGTCAATGCGGGCGCCACCCTTGGTAAGGGGTGGGAGTCTTGGGCGCGTGTCAACCTGGCGTGTCGCACTGAGGTGGCCGAGCAAATAGTTGAGCGCGCACTGCGGGTACTGCCCTGCGCATTCTAAGCTCATACGCTCTGCGGGCATTGTCCCCGCCTCAACCAGAATATGGCCCACGAAACAGGCAGTCACCGTTAATAACGCGCGTGATAAACCGTCACGAGCCATATTCGTGACTTAAACATTGCGTGGGAGGGTTTTTAGTGGGCACAGCCCACTAAAAACCCTCCCCCATCTATCGACTCCTTTACCGGCGAATCACCGGGTTTGTCAGCCACCCAATCTGCTCAATACCAAATGACACAGTGTCACCCGCCTCGATGGGCCCTGACACACCTGGGCAGCCCGTCACAATGACATCGCCTGGTAACAGCGTGAACAGCGTCGAACAGTAGGCGACAAGCTCAGCCACCGTGTGCAACATATATGCTGTTGAGCCGCTGGCTTCCTGGCCACCATTGACACTGCCTCGTATAGTCAAGGCTTGCGGGTCAAGCTCCGGGTCGATGGTGATCCACGGGCCGATCGGACAGAAGGTGTCTGCACCTTTTGCCTTATCCCAAGGGCCGCCATCCATTGCGCAACGTGCGGTGACATCATTGGCCAACGTGTAGCCAAGGATGACCTGCGACGCATCCTCAACGGCAACATCTTTAGCCAGCGACTTGATAACAACCGCAAGTTCTCCCTCGTAAATCACGTCGGTGGCCCACGGTGGCAACACAATCGGGTCATCTGGACCAATAACCGAGGTATTGGGCTTCAGGAAAATCGGCGGATAAGGTGACGGTTCGGGGCTACCTGCAACACGCGGTTCGGTGCCGAAATTATTCCCAATGCCAATCACCTTCGAGCGGGGAATCACCGGGGAAAGTAGCCGCACCTCGTCAAGTTCAACGATTCGTCCCGACGGTTCCACCGGGTTAAACAACGGGTCGCCTTTGAGGACAACGATACGATTCGACCCATCTTCAAGGGCACCGTAAGCAGGACTATCACCATCCGAAAAACGCACAATTCTCATGGTTTTAGCGTACTCGCCTTTCGTCGTTCGTCCACACATTGCCAGGCACGTCCCCAGGAAGATGCACATTATTGCGGCCCACAAAGATTGGCGAGGCCACACCCGCCTTACGCTGTGACTCCCAGTCTCGTAGTGCACCCAACCCCCATTTGGCCAGCCACAACAGTGCAACAAGGTTCGTTACCGTCATTACTGCCATAGCAATGTCAACAGCGTTCCACACCAAGTCAAGGCTAACCAGCGCACCGATCACCACGGACACAACCGACAGGACACGCACGCCCCACAGTGCCCACGGCGACCGCGTCACAAAAGCCATATTTGTTTCCGAGTACACGTAGGCAGCAATAATCGACGAATAGGCCAACACAAAGATGAGGAGTGCCATCGGCATAATGCTCCACGCACCAATCTCGTGAGCCACAGCCAGTGTGGTGAGATTTGCAGGATTGACACCTTCACTCCCCCACACTTGGGGGCCCGCGATCAGGATGGCGAATGCGGTGGCCGTACACACGATAATCGTGTCAATAAAAACGCCCAACGATTGGATAAATCCCTGTGAGACCGGGTGATCAACGGTGGCTGTTGCTGCAGCATTTGGGGCTGTCCCCTGGCCAGCTTCATTGGAGAAAAGTCCACGTTTCGTACCGTTGATGATGGCGGCAAGGATGCCGCCACCTAGGCCACCTACCAGTGGTTCAGGCGCAAAGGCGCTGGTCATGATCATTGCCATCACGGCACCGAATTGGCCGATATTGACCACAACAATGACCGCCACCATAATGACGTAAACCAGGGCCATAATGGGCGCCATCCATTCGGTGACTCGGGCAACAGTACGGATACCGCCAAAGATCACCATGGCGGAAAACACGAAGAGCAGTGCCGCGATGACAATTTGAGCGGGGGTCAGGCCCCAAACTCCGGGGAGCGGTGTGGCACCGGTGTCTCCGAGAGCCGCAAGCAACGTACCCGCGATGGCATTGGCCTGCACTGACGTAATCACGAAGGCGCAGGTAATTACCGTGATGAATGCAAAGATTGCGGCAAGGATCTTATTTTTCATGCCCAGCGCAATATAGTAGGCGGGGCCGCCGCGGTAACTACCATCATCGGCACGCACTTTGAAGATTTGGGCCAGCGTCGCCTCGAAAAACGCTGTTGCCATACCCACTAGGGCAACCACCCACATCCAGAAAATCGCACCTGGGCCACCCATGAGCAACGCCGCCGCCACACCAAATACGTTGCCGACGCCGACACGGGCTGCCAAGGAAATAGTGAAAGCCTGGAAGCTAGATATGCCGCCACGAGAACCTTGCCGGGAACCGGATACGGTACGCACCATGGCAACAAAGTGGCGTATTTGCAGACCACGCGAGGCCACAGTGAGGATCAGGCCGGTACCCACGAGCACCCACAGGGTCACGTGTAAGGTCAACCAGTCAGCGACCGCAAGAACGTGGTCAGCTAGGTTATGTGCAAGCATCGGCGACTCCTTGGCTTCATGATGGGTATGCCCCATGATCGTCCCACGTGAGAGGTCCTCTGCGGGATAGTCGTCCACGTCACGAAACCCCCGCCAATATGGGTGCGGACAAGTAGCAGGATTCCGCTGGCAAGCGCCAAATGACGAAACTACGAGACAATAGAGCTATGACTGCTCCCCTCAATGCCGTGCTTGATCGCCTCGAAGACGCCGAACAGCTTGGCGATATTGATGCCCTTTACGAGGCATTCACCCAGTGGGCAGCATCAACGGGCCGACCACTGTATCCGCATCAAGATGATGCCCTGCTAGAAATCCTCTCTGGGAATCACGTTATCGCAGCCACTCCCACCGGTTCTGGAAAGTCAATGATCGCTTTGGCTGCCCATTTTGTGTCGATGGCCCAAGGGGGACGAAGCTATTACACCGCTCCGCTGAAAGCACTAGTGTCTGAAAAATTCTTCGACCTTGTGGATCTATTTGGCCCAGCCAATGTGGGAATGGTGACAGGCGATGTTGCCCTGAATGACACTGCACCAATTATTTGTTGCACAGCTGAGATTCTGGCAAATCTGGCGTTACGAGAAGGCTCCACATTAGACACCGACATGGTCATCATGGACGAGTTCCACTACTACGGTGATCCTCAGCGCGGCGCCGCATGGCAAATACCTCTACTTGAGCTTACCCAAGCGCAATTTGTTGCCATGTCAGCAACCCTTGGCGACGTATCGGCCTTTCAGCACACGTGGCGAATGCGCACAGGCCGCGAAGTCAGTGTGATTGACAATGCTGAGCGTCCCGTACCCCTGGAATTTGACTACATCGTTGACGACTTGGCGCCCACAGTGTCTCGCCTATTGTCAGAGGGACGCTGGCCAATCTACATCGTCCATTTCGCACAAAACGATGCGGTAGCGACCGCGCAGTCCTTCGACAAGAACACATTGATCACACCAGAACAGGTGGCCAAAATCGACCAGGCTCTGGCTAGGGTAACTTTTGGTCGCGGTTTCGGTCAGACCCTCCGTCCACTGCTGCGCCGAGGAGTGGGCATTCATCATGCGGGAATGTTGCCGCGATACCGTCGCCTCGTTGAACGCCTCACGCAGCAAGGGTTACTCGCGGTAGTGTGCGGCACCGACACGCTTGGGGTGGGCATTAACGTTCCCATTCGCACAGTGCTGCTTACGTCCCTGGTCAAATACGACGGCAATAAGATGCGACACCTGTCTGCCCGTGAATTTCACCAGATCGCTGGACGCGCTGGACGGGCAGGTTTTGACCTCGTGGGTTATGTGCGCGTTTTAGCCCCCGAAGCAGAAGTTGAGGCACAACGCCAACGTGCACGCCTAACAGCCGCCCAGGAGGCAGCGCGTGATGAGCGTGAAGCCAAACGTGCAAAGAAGAAGGCGGCAAAGAAAAATAAGAGTGGCGAAGCGGGGAAGATTTCGTGGACACGTTCCACCTTTGAACGTCTTGTCGCCGCTGAACCCGAAAAGTTGCAGTCCCGGTTTGAAGTGACCCATGCGATGGTGCTCAATGTGTTGGCCGGCGCCTCATTAGCACAGCGAGACCCAGGCGAACACCTGGTGACATTGGCGACGCATAACGACGATGCGCCTCGGGAATCAAATATGCATCTGCGTCGTTTAGGCGATATTTACACGTCGCTACGTACCGCTGGCGTGGTTGAGCATGTCTCAAGTGCTCAGGCAACACACGATGGGTTGCCGCGTTTGCGTTTAGTAGCGGATTTACCAACAGATTTTGCTTTAAATCAGCCGTTGTCTCCTTTTGCGTTGGCGGCCTTGGAACTGTTGGATCCGACTGATCCTTCGTATGCACTTGATGCCGTGTCGGTGGTCGAGGCTGTTTTGGAGGACCCCAGGCCGCTGCTTTTTGCTCAGCAACGCGTGGCGCGTGGTGACCTTGTTGCTGCATTGAAGGCACAGGGCATGGATTATGAGGAGCGGATGAACCTCCTTGAGGAGGTAACGTGGCCACAGCCTTTGGCTGAGCTTTTGGGCGGTGCTTTTGCCGTGTATGCCAAGGCGAATCCGTGGGTGGGATCATTGGAGATTTCTCCAAAGTCGGTGGTACGTGAAATGGTGGAAAACGCGATGACCTTTTCACAGCTAGTGTCTCGCTATGATATGGGACGCAGCGAAGGGGTGATCCTGCGGTATCTGACCGATGCTTACCGGGCACTGAGGCAATTGATCCCTGAGCCGTTAATGACACCTGAACTTGAGCAGATCGTGATATGGCTTCGCACGCTAGTACGTGCGGTAGATTCGTCCCTATTGGATGAGTGGGAATTGTTGTCTTCGGGCGGCACGGCGCGTGTTGGCGCCGAAGAATCTGAAGGCGCGGAAGAACTCGCCTTCGGTGCGCGTGCTGATGGGACAATTCCGTTGGTGGCGAATCGACATGCGTTGCGTAATGCGGTGCGTCAAGCAATGTTCCGGCGCGTGGAATTGGCGTCACGTGACGACGTGGTGGCTTTGGCGGCATTGGATCAGACAGGCGTGTGGGGCCAGGACCGTTGGGACCATGCTTTGGCGCGCTATTGGGCCGAGCACGATTGGATCGGCATCGATCAGGCGGCGCGTTCACCTGCCCTATGCGTTATTGACGAGGCGCCGCAACAGGCAGACCTTCTCGCTGCGGGTGTAGATCATCCAGTGGGCGAGGCGTGGCTGGTCACGCAGACGCTGTGTGACCCAGCAGGCGACATGGATTGGACGATGCGTGCAGTCGTTGATTTGGCTGCGACGGCTGAGCGTGACGAATTAGTGCTGATATTTCTTGATTTCTCGCCACGTTAGGTGGCGTGACAGTCAGCAAACCGTTGTGTCTCGCTCACAATCAGGTCGCGCGAACCGTTGTGTCGTGCTCACAAGTACCTTTCGCTCACAATCAGGTCGCGCGAGCGCATATATTGGCGCCACTGGGCGACTACGCTTCGGCCACCCTGCGCCCGTGCCACTTCTGCTTCTGGCTGCCGTGCTTGGAGTACTGCTCCTGGTTGCCACGCCTGGACTATTGTGCTCGGGGGCCGCGCCCGATCCACTACTGCACTTGCACCCCCTGGTCGTTAACTGATGTCACCGTCCGACGCAGCATTATCGACCGAATCCTCACCCGTGCGTGTTGGCAGCTTGGAGCCGAATGTGGCATACCACAGTGCTGGACTGTAGAGCTTTCCACTGGGGGTAGTGGTGACGTAAGCGGGAACTCCTTCTTTACGCAAGGCACGCGCCCAGCGGTGAACGTCAATCGCTGGAGCTAGGACACAGTACGGTATCGGCGCACCATAGTCCCGTAGTTTCTCAGCCGCGCGCACAACGCTGGTGTAGGGATCAGCAACCACGGCCTCGGAACGCGTGCGCCATGTGAGAAGCCCGTCGGGACGCAGGTGATTTGCCATTGCCTCGGCCGGTGAAAGGAGGTCGTTGGCACCACGCCCACCCGCAAGCATGAGGTACGCAGTCGTCCCATGATGCTCTTTGCTCCGTGTGCGCAATTCGTTGGCGTAGGCCAAGCGAGCCTGGGTAGCTTCGTGAAGCGATAGGCCGTCAATCAGCGGGTCAGCGGCAACAATGATGCCTTGGGGATGGACGCGAGCAACGCTGTTGCGTATGTTGTGCGCCAGGATGAAACACACGTGGCTGAGGTATTGGAAGGCGAGGACACCTACGGAAATGCTCAGCCCCACCATGGCTGCATGGAAAGACGAATCCAGAGGGAGGTCTTCGATACGGAACCGCCTACTCCACGACACAGGTACCCACACAATAACGGCCACTACTGTCGCATAAAGCAAGGCTCGGACACGCTGCCACGGGGTAAGTTCACCTCCGGGCGTGATTGCCGCCAGGACAAGTAGTCCAGCCAGGACCAGCGGCATAAAGCCCACGAAAGCAAAGGCGATTCCGACGATAATATTGGGCGCATTGAAAGACGCGCCAAGTGGGCTGGCGGGTACAGCAATGCCAAGCAGTAGTGCAGTCGTCAAGAGCAGGCCGATTCGTGGCTTTCGCGGATCGTGCCACGCGTCTAAGCAGGCGAGCGCGAGGAGTAGTGCGATGGATCCAAAGTAAAGCAGCACCACAAAATTGTAGGTGTTATTCACCGTTGCCACTATCTGGAGTGCTGTCGTTTCGGCAGGGCTTAGATTCATTCGAATGGGTAGAGGCGTCGCTTACTGGTGGCACTGTGTCTGCTACCGGTGGCGTTGTGTCTGCTCCGGTTGTGGGTATTGCAGTGCTTTCTTTGCTTGCAGGTATCTCGACTGCCCTATCCGCAGCCTTCGCCACATGGGCACCCTCAGCCTGAGTGGGTATTGTCTCTGCTGTTGTCTCCTCGTTCATCGCGTCGGTTGTCTTCTTTTTGCGTGTGGAGGGTGTGGGTGTCAGTCCTGACCACCACAGGTATAGGCCAATGAGGGTGATGCCACCTAAGCCGACAATGATCCACCATGGGAATCCTGGGATATCGGGGCGCGCTTCAGCTTTGGCAATGTCCTTGATGGGTGTGGGGACGACCCGGTGGCCAGTGACGAGGATGCGGTGCGTATTGATGCCTAGCGGTGTGCATGTCACCAGTGTGGCAAGGTCTTTGCCTTCCTCGACGCGCAGCGCTTCACGTTCGTCAGGCTGCACGACGCGTTTGTCATGTACCTCGTAGGTGAGCACTTCACCAAATACCGACACTGTGAAGCGGTCGCCAATTTCCACTTCATCGAGGCGGGTGAACATCTCGGCATTTGCCAGGCCACGGTGTGCGGTTAGCACGGTTCGTGTGGATGCCCCACCGATGGGTAGTGAGGTTCCTTCGAGGTGACCGACACCTTGGAGGAGCGTGTCGTCGCTGGTGCCGTGATAGATAGGCAGGTCGAGTTTAATGGCGGGGATTTGGATACGTGCCATTAGGCCCGCGTCGTTGGCTTTGAGGATGTCAAAGTAGTTGAGGGCATCGTTAGCAGAATGTCCGTCGCCGGTCGGGATGGTGACGCCTGGTTCTAGGAGAGCCCCGACGTTGAGGGCGTCGTTGTATCTGCGGGCTTGGATAAGTTGTTCATGTGCTGAAGGATCAGCGTCTTCTACTTCGGAAGAGTAGTCGGTGACAATCTGGGATTGGTTGTATTGGGTGAGCCATGAGGCGACTGACGGATACATCACTAAGGACAGTCCAACAAGGGCAAGTAGCGCGCTGATTGCAGGACGCGGGGTGAGGCGCCACCGTCGCGTATGCCGTGCGGCTGCATGTTTTGGGTGCGGTGTGCCTGCGTGTTGTGGACGCGCCTTCGCGTTCCCCTGGGGCGTCATTGAGTTCATATCCTCTTATTGTCTTGTTGTACACGTGTAGGTGGCGGGGAGTTTTTCTCCCCGCCACCTGTTTACTCGGCTGTGTTGGCACAGTATTTCGTCAGCAAATATTGCATCGGAACGCTGTCTTTGTCACCCGCGTGACACACATTGGCCCCTTATTGGTCGGTCTTGCGTGCCGCGCGTCGACGGGACACCAATGCTGATCCTACCGCGAATAGGACCAATGCCGAGCCAATAACAATCATCAGCACTTGCCCATTCGCACCGGTCATTGGTAGCTGAGGCACAGACTGCTTGGTGTTCTTAATGGTGGCATCCGGTGTAGCAACCTCGGTGGTACCAAGTTTCACGGTGATCGCTGTGAGCGCATCAGTGCCTTGTGGAAGCACGTAACCGACTGGCGGGGCAACTTCTTCCAGGACATAGCACCGGGTGGTGTTATCAAGCACTGGGTCAGCACCACCAACGCCAATTTTCTTATCGATGTACAAACCAGGAATATGCACAGTGCCATTTGTTGAGGTGAAGGTGTCGGTCATTTGTCCATTGACCAGGACCTGAACAGGAGCGGTGACAGTCGTGCTCTTTTCCTTAGTGCAGGTACCAAACTCAGCTTGCCCAAGGTAGATCTTGAATTGTGCGCCAGTCAGACCAGTGGCGTCATTATTCGTGTCGACTTTCTTGACCAGCACGTCACCCCAGCCAGTGACCACCTTATTGGTGGGTACGTAAGGAGGATTGGTTGGTGGCTCTTCAGGCGTCGGAGGGGTATTCGGTGGTGGATCTTCGCTCAGAATCTTGGTGTCCGAGGCGACGTTAGCGATGTTGGTAATCTGTCCATTGGTGACGGTGCCGGTTACTTTACCGGAGAAAGTCACAACCAGATTCTTATTCTGACCT
The DNA here is from genome assembly GCF_000429105.1 of Schaalia suimastitidis DSM 15538. Lineage (GTDB taxonomy): Bacteria > Actinomycetota > Actinomycetes > Actinomycetales > Actinomycetaceae > Pauljensenia > Pauljensenia suimastitidis. The sequence goes on along the minus strand of NZ_AUBF01000007.1, from coordinate 60,015 downwards.
TCCTTGGCTTTGATAAGACCTGCGGCGGTCAGCTTGACGGTCAGCGCGTTACCAGCTGTAGCGACCTGATAGTCCGCATTTGCAGAGAGTGCGGTGTCGCCAATCTTGACCGACGTTACCTGAGGTTCCGAAAGACGGCTATCAAGCTCGTCCTTGACCCAAAAGTACTTGTAGTATGACTTCGGCGCCACTTGTGGCAATGTGACACTCACAGGGAAGGTCACTGTCGAACCAAGGCCATAGCCATTGGGAGCATCAACCGATTTAGTTGGTGCCTGTTGGACAGCATTCTTGGGGTAGACGTGCACGTCGTAAACCCATTTACCAGTAGCGGTCTGCCCAGTGGTATCTGGGAACGGAATGGTGACAACAAAAGGTGCAGCCTTGTCAACGACGTTATTAGGCGCTGCAGTTTCACACACAAGGTAGGCGCCAACGTTGAGATTGCTGAAGGTGGCTTGTCCGCCGTTGGTGGTGATTTGAGGGGTTCCGCTATTCATGTTAGCAGTCACGTTTTGCCCCAACTGGCCGGCAGTGCATGCATCCAAAGGAATGCCAGCAGCAACCTTTGCAAGGGTGTCCCATCCTTGTGTTGTTTTAAGGTCAACATTTACCGGGTAGGCGGTGAAAGTGACGCCATCAACGCCAGGTGTGGTGATAGGAGTGGTGCCATTGGGCGAGCCAACAACAACATCCTGGCCGGTGGGCTGGTGTTGATGTTTGTGGACGATAATCGAACCCTTCGCATTTGGGTCAATATTGCCAAACGCTGGGTCGGTGGCTTGGGCAGTTCCGCCTATGAGGAGCCCCATACCGAGGGCGAGCACACCACTGGCGGCAATAACCCGCCGGGTGCGCGTGATGGTGCTGGTCATCATGACTCTTTCTCTGATGCGCTTTCGCGCTGTGTTGTGCAGTGATAGGGATTGGATGGGCCAGCGTTACGCTGACCTGACGATGGTCTAATGCTGCTTGCGCCTCCTCCACAGTGGTCCAACGAGGAGTGCAAGTAATGTGATGCCTGTTCCAGCAATCAGCAGATGATCAGCACCCATTCCGCCGGTAAGCGGAATGCGTACGGGGTCCTGTGGACGGTTGATTTTCGCACCGAGATTGACAACTTGACCTACCGTATTAATGGTGAAGGGGTACTGTGTGGTGACGAGTTTGTACCCGACAGGGGCGCGGCTCTCGGTGAGCGTATAGGCGCCGAACGGGAGCTTATCAACGCGAAGGCTGCCCTTTGTGGGGTCAACATCGTGCATTGACGAGGCGCACGGCGCACTCGCGCAATCCTCCACCGTAATCGCCGGGCCCGCAGGATTTGTTGGCGTGATGGTCCACGCGGATCCGCCAAGCGCATTCGCTGGGGTTTGGCCATCTGTTTTTGACCAGGTAATGGAGCCTTCAGCTTTGGCGTTGGTAATTGCGCCGACGACTATCGTTGCACCGTCGGTCGTGACCGTGATCGTTCGCGGGGTAGGGTCTGGGACGTAACCGGCTGGTGCAGCTGATTCAGCTAAGGTGTAAGTTCCGTATTTCACCCGATCAACGCGGAAGTACCCTGGGCGCGGATCGGCGTCGTAGTTGGCTGCTGTGCATGGCGATGCAATGCAGTCGCGGATCGTCATCGCGGGTCCTGCGGGATTCGTTGGGGTGAGTGTCCATTCTGAACCGGCCAATGCAGCGCCTGCTGTGTCGGTTTTCGTCCAAGTGACGCTGGATTGGATTTTTCGGTTGGGTATTGGCCCCAGATCGAGAGGCGAAAGATATGACGATGCCATCACATTAACCGTGCGATCAGGTGCCTTGACATATCCCTGCGGCACGGTAGTTTCTGTGAGGGTATACGTACCCTGTGGAATTACCTGGTTAACGAAGAAACTACCTGCTGTTGGGTCGGCGTCATTCCATACATTGTCGGTGATCGTATAGAAAATATTCGGATCCGCGGTACTGGTCAGGCGCCACTGGCTTCTTGCAAGAAGTGCACCAGTGTCAGCATCTGTTTTGGTCCACCGCAATGAGCCTTTTGCCGCCTCGTTACGAAACTCGCAGGTAATGGCGACGCCAGGAGTACGTGCCGGGATAGTCAGATCGTATTGACGAGGGTCTGTGGTACTTTGAACGGTTGTCAGGCTTTGCCCGGTCTCTTTTTCACTGCATGACAAGCTGGTTTTGTATCCGGTGATATCCGTGCCATCCTGTGCCGTTTCCCAGATACTGTACGTTGTTCCCGTCATGACAATTTGGGGGCCAGCAACCTGGGCTTGTACGCCCAGGTTCGAGCCGCTGGTAGCAGCTGCAAGCACACGCGTTCCCAAACTAATGCCGTACCTAAACTGATCTGTGGGCGTCACGCGCGACACGATATTTTTCTTTACTTCGACGGTGGTTGGTGACGCACAGGACGCTAGGTCACCCGCATCCCTCACGCCTGCAATTTGGGCACTTCCGATGGTCTCGAATGTGAAGCCATTCAACGTTTTGATTGTCGACACTGAGTTGGTCATATTCTGCAAAAGCAGACGTCCAGTAGAGTCAAGGGCGATGCCATTGTATTGGTCCCTTGCGGACACGCTGGTGTCAGGTTCGCTCACACCCGGTTGGATATTTCCACCAGTGGCGTTCGCAAGTGCCTCTTTTGACACCGGAACGATACCTTGCGCATATCCGCCTGCAGTGTTCCACAAGATAAAGGCGTCACCGTTGGCATTAATTGCGAGATCGCCGTTGAGACCCTGTTCTCCACTCGACTCACGAATGTAGACGTCACCTACTTTTTCGGGGGACGTCATATTGACGTTGTAACGCCACAATTCGAAGTAGATTGATCCCCAGGATTCGTAGAAACCACCAAAATAATAGTCACCACCATTTACTGGGTTCATCGCACCCGCAACGAGGGCGTCATTACTGAAATTGGCGCCAATTGGCCCATGAAACACACGACGATTTTCTCCGCTTGACGTCCAATAGTAGATACCTATAACGCCGTTATCGCGACGGGCCACTGAGTATGCGACCGTGCCGTTTTGCCCGATGGCCAGGGCATTAAAATACGACGCCGACCAGGAACGGTTAAATTGGAAGGCATACGAAGAAGTCCCGGTTGCCACGCCTGTCGTCGGATTAATATTCATCAGGTAAACACCGCCGTCAGCTTCCAGCGCATAGATAACGCCGTTACCGCAGTTCAATGCTCCGTTTTGCGTGAAGGCGCGGGCCGTCGATACTGAACGAAAAGCTGTGTATCCAGAACTGGTTGTTTCCGCGGAAGTCCCGCTCGGATCATTCGCAGAGGAAATAGATTCAGAGGAGAGCGTTGAGGCGACATCATCGCTTTCCATTCGGACAGTGTTCGCCTCAGACAAGCCCTCAGTCTCATTGTCCTCATTGTCAGTCTCCTGGGAGGCATCCACATCATCAGATATCGCTTCGGCTGTTTCCTCCCTCAACGATGGAGCAGCCGACGTGCGAATAGGACCAAAATGTACCAGAGCGAGTACAAATACCACGAAACCCACAAGGAAGGCATAGGTTCGAGAACGAATGCCGCTTGCGCGGGAATGTTGTGGCATGTACACGGTGTTTCCTGTCGACAAGAGTAGGGACAGCCTTTGACGGAATGGGGACATTAAGCGAATATTTACCAAGTGGACAAAGAGATGAGCTTGTCAGACAATAACAAAAAACTGTCGTTATAACATTTCTATATACGGTCAGAGCACAGCAAGCTCAGTGAGTCAAACAGAAAAGTAGCACATATTTACAACATGAACAATAGACTTACTCAGCAAGGCGTTACCAATCGGTAAATTTGCGCTAGTTTCACAATAGACATACGGGCACAACAAAGCGCAAGACGCTTGCATTATCCCAGCTCAGTGGATATTTGGCATGAGATCTTACAATCTGTCACTTTATGTCACTATGAAACGCCGCACGGACAACCGCTCAGCGGACATTCCGCCACTGCTGTCGCTGGCCCTCACTACCTGCAATACCGCCACATAGAAACGTCACCACAGGCCGCCTCGTCAGTCTTTGACACCGCACCGCTACGTCAGGTCGTTCCCAGCGCCGCCACATCAGCATCGAGCAGCTCTAAAAGATCCCAAGGTGACAGCTCAACTGAAAGCCCCCGTTTGCCACCCGAAACGACGATGGCTTGGTAATCAAAAGCCGATTCATCGATGAAACTGCGATGACTCCTGATCTGGCCAAGTGGAGAAATACCGCCAACGACGTACCCTGTCCTACGCTGTGCAACTGCCGCTTCGGCCATGTCGGCACCGCGAACACCGGCAGCGCGGGCAATATTTTTCATGGACAAGCGCATGTTCACTGGAACAATTGCCACCACGTATTCGTCGGTAACACAACGAACCATTAAGGTTTTAAAGACCCTCCTGACCTCCACACCCAATTTCTCTACGGTTTCATCTCCAAAGGAATGCCGACGGGAATCGTGTTCATACTGATGCACAACAAACGGCACACCCGCACACTGCAAAACGGACAGTGCTCGACTCGCTGCGCTGCCTATTTCATCTCCCCCATCGGGCGCACGCATACGCAAAATCCCTCAGATAATCGGCGCATTGCGGTCATCAATCACCATCTTGCCAAAGGGGAAGCACGTCACCGGAATCATTTTAATATTGGCAATACCCAGGGGGATTCCAATGATTGACACGAACATTGCAACAGCTGTCGTCAAATGCCCAATCGCGAGCCAAAGACCTGCGACCAGGAACCACACAATATTCATCAGCGACGAGCCAACACCAATCCCCGGCTGTTCGACAACGCGCCTACCAAAAGGCCACAGCACGTAGCCTGCAATACGGAAGCAGGCCAACCCCGCCGGAATGGTGATAATGAAAATACACGCAACGATCCCCGCCAGAATATAGCCCAGCCACAGCCACAAGCCGCCAAAAACTAACCACACAATATTGAGCAAGGTCCTCATAGCTCCATTGTGTCGGTTGACCGGGACAGGCGCATCGCGAAATATCCCTGATTTTCCCCTGATATTCACACAATAGTGGCGCAGCAGGCACCTTCACCCCATCAATGTGAATCCTTGAATACTGCGATGCAGATTATCGCGCGCCACCCAGATCTGACGGCTTTGTCGCAACGGCCTTTATCAACTGCCCAGTTCTGACCCAATACCGTAGGCTGTGTGGGTGAGCATCCTTCAAGGAATTAGGTCCGCACGTGAACGCATTGATGCCGCCCTGCAGGCAGCAGGCCGAACCGACGACATCGAACTTCAGCTGGCAGTCAAAACCCGTAGCCCACAAGATTGCTACGCCGCGGCCCTAGCGTTAGAGCAACTAGGATTACCGGTATTACTGGGACACAACCGCGTACAGGAAGCCACCGCAACACTGGCTGAAATCCGCCGCTGCAACGCTGCACGCATCCACTTGATTGGTCCTCTTCAGAGCAACAAAATAAACCACGCGATACGATGCGTCGATGCCATTGACACTATTGACCGAATTGACCTGATTGACCGTTTAGATGCACGCCTGAACACTGCGCTGCCGGTCCTTGTCCAAGTCAATGTCTCCGCCGAAGCCACCAAGTCAGGGGTGGCACCTGCGCAGGCACTCCGTTTTGTCGATGCAATTATGGACAGCGCACATCTTCGCTTCGACGGATATATGACGGTCGGTCTGAACTCGCCAGAAGAAAAACCTGTGCGCACCGCGTACAGCGTGCTGCGGAAACTGCGCGACAACACTGCGGAGCGCATCGGTGTTGACCCGACAAGTCTTACCTTATCGATGGGTATGTCCGGCGACTTAGAATGGGCGATCGCCGAAGGTGCAACACGTGTTCGCCTGGGCACGGCAATATTTGGTGCGCGGCATTAACCACATTCAGCCTGCCTCAGGCAGCCAGAAAGTCCACAACCCAGATTACAAGTACGAAAGGGCAGCGTGTTCAGCTGAGCTAAGGCAGTCGGAACGTCCACTCTGCGGTACCGAATTTGGTGCGGACACGGTCGGTGGCCTCGGCAATTTCTGCGTCCGTCAACGCTGACACGCGCCCGCTATACTTGCTGATGAAGTAGGTACGGAAAGCCTCCACCACCGTTTCACGCGGCAGATCGATCTGCCGCGTGAGTGGGTCAACGAATTTTGCGGCGCTGCGTGTCCCTTTATCGCGGATCTTCTCCATCCCGATGCGCAGCACTTCATTCATTGCGCCAGAATCAATGTCATACGCCATGGTGACGTGGTGCAGCGTAAAGCCTTTCGCCCATCGCTTTTGTGCTGCTCCAGCAATCTTTCCCCGGTCAGAGGCAATATCGTTCAGCGGCACATAGCGGGCATTGACCCCCAATGATGCCAGTACTTCCATTACCCACTGGTCAAGGTAGGGATAGGACTGTTCAAAACTCATCCCTTCAATAAGTGCAGTTGGAACAATCAGCGAAAAGGTGACACATTTTCCGGCTTCCATATACATGGCGCCGCCACCACTGATACGCCGCGTAACGATGACATTATGCTTGTCCACGCCCGTGGGTTGGAGTTCATTTGCGTAGGACTGAAAGGAGCCGATCACAACCTGAGTGCCTTCCCAATCCCACAGCCGCATCAGTGGACGACGCTGCCCAGCCATGACCTTTTCAGCCAGGGTTTCATCCAGCGCCACGTTGACGCGCGGATCAAGCATGGGGCCGCAAATGACGTCAAAGTCAATGTCGGTCCACGACAACGCACCGACCAGTGCGCGCCTAACAGCTATCGCGATAGTCTCTTCTGCGCGAATTAACGAGGCGTCGCCCCCTAACGCTTGCCACGCCGTTTCCTCACCCGCCGCATGCGCACCTGCGCACCCGGCTTCAGCTTGTGCGGACGCAAGTACCGGCGCAAGCCTGCCACGCAAATCTGCGACCGGTGCCTCACGGCTAGCGCCTACCAACACCGACTGTGCCTGCGAGCAGAGCGCAGGTCCCATGGCCTCGGCAAGCGTGCCACTGAGACGCGCCTGAACGATTGCCTCACCACGCACAAGCACCCCGACGTCAACACCGTAGGCATCATGGCCCGGAGGTGTATATTCGCCGCGGAGTTGCTCGTCGACCATTCCAGACATCGTTTCGTTGTCCACCTGCACCTATTGTTCCAGCAGGGAGGTGACTTCCGCATGAAGAAGTCCCCACGTGTAGGCGTCATACAGCGCTTCCCAGGAGGCCTCGATAATATCCGTACCAATCCCAACGGTAGTCCACTGCGTATCGCCATTAGTCATCGTGATAAGAACACGTGTCGTCGCATCCGTGCCAACATTGATGTCTTCGAGGATACGTACCTTGAAATCAGTAAGTTTGAAGGATCCGGCCTCGGGGTAATTTCGTGTCAACACGTGCCTCAAAGCCCGATCAAGGGCGTTGACAGGGCCATTGCCTTCTGCGGTGCGGATACGCCGCTTATCCGTATGTAATTTGACGGTCGCCTCAGACTGAGTGAACGGCTCACCGTTAATCCCAGTAATCTCCTGTGTCATCACCTTCCACGACTCCACGCGGGCGAAAGACGGAAGTTGTCCAAGTTCGGCACGTAGGAGTAACTCGAAAGAAGCATCAGCGGCGTCAAAGGTGTAACCCTGTGCTTCGCGTGCTTTGACTGCAGCGGCAAGGCGGGCCGACACCTCCTTTTGGCTGGACAGGTCCACGCCAATCTCCCGCGCTTTCAATTCAATCGAAGCGCGGCCTGCCATTTCGGAGACAAGCATCCGCATATCGTTACCCACCACAGCGGGGTCGATATGTTGATACAGGTCAGGGTCAACGCGGATCGCTGACGCATGTAACCCTGCTTTATGAGCAAAAGCGCTACGGCCCACATATGGGTCGCGCGGGTGCGGCGCGATATTGACCAGTTCAGCAATCTGATTCGACACATGATCAAGCTGGTCAAGGTGGCCTTCCGGCAAACAGTCAAAGGACGTTTTTAATTCGATATTGGCCGCACAGGTCAGCAGATTCGCATTTCCTGTACGCTCGCCGTACCCATTAATGGTGCCTTGCACTTGGCGTGCCCCAGCTTCAACTGCTGCCATCGCATTGGCAACTGCGCAACCCGTGTCGTTGTGGGTATGGATGCCCAGCGTGACGTGGCTCAGTCCATCATTGTCGAGGCGCTCCCTGGCCTGTGTGCAAATCCTCCCCACCGTGGTGGGGAGGTTGCCCCCATTGGTGTCGCATGGAATGACCGCCACAGCACCCGCGCGCGCGGCCTCGATCATCACCGTAAGGCCGTATTCGGGGTCGGCACTGAGTCCATCGAAAAAGTGTTCAAGGTCCACCATGACTTCGCGGCCAGCTGCCGTCAAATACTCCACGGTGTCACGGACCATGCGAAGGTTTTCTTCACATGTGGTGCGTAGTGCCTTTTCCACGTGCCGCGGGTCTGATTTTGCCACCAGGGTGATAATTGGGGCGCCACTGTCAAGCAAAGCAATCACCTGCGGATCTTCACTGGCGGACATACCTGCCCGGACAGTGGAACCAAATGCGGCCAGGCGCGCGTGACGCAGTTCAATGGTGGCTGCGCGCGCAAAAAACTCGGTGTCTTTGGGGATAGCGCCCGGCCATCCACCCTCGATGTAGTCCACACCGAACTTGTCAAGAATCTGCAAGATCGCCACTTTGTCGGCGACTGACAACGATATGCCTTCTTGTTGGGCGCCATCACGCAGGGTTGTGTCGTAGAGGGCTACGTGTGTATTCATGGTCAGCCCTTTCTGCGGAGCACTCGGTTAACGTCACGGGCAGCGCCGTGGGAGGCGGACATGGCGGTGGCGGCATAGAGCTGCAAGGCAGGCGAAACGGTTCGTTTGCGCGTCAGAGGGGTCCACGGGTTGTCGCGTGCTTCTTGGGCTGCGCGTCGCCGCGCGATTTCTTCTTCCGACACATCCAAGTGAAGCAGGCCTTCGGTGACATCAATAATGATGGTATCGCCATCTTCTACGAGGCCGATCAGCCCCCCGTCGGCCGCCTCAGGGGAAATGTGGCCAACAGAGATACCAGAGGTGCCTCCCGAAAAACGACCATCGGTAATCAATGCACATGCTTTGCCTAGGCCTCGTCCTTTGAGGAAGGACGTTGGGTACAGCATTTCTTGCATACCTGGCCCACCAGCTGGCCCCTCGTATCGGATCACGACCACGTCACCTGCCTCAACGGTCTTGTCAAGGATGCGATCAATGGCTTCTTCCTGAGACTCCATCACGCGGGCGCGACCTTCGAAGTGGAAAAGCTCCGGGTCGATACCAGCAGCCTTGATAATGGCGCCCTCTGGGGCGAGGTTGCCAGAAAGAACGGTAAGGCCCCCGTTGGCGGTGTAGGCATGGTTAACGTCGCGCACGCAACCTGCCACCGGATCCAAATCCAGATCGACCCACAGATTTGAGGTGGAGAATGCCTCAGTTGTGCGTACATTCCCAGGGGCAGCGTGCCACAATTTCAGTGCGTCACCGCTGGGGTTGGCGGCGCGGGGATCCCACTGGGAAAGCCACGTATCAAGGTCGGGTGCGTGTACCGCGTGGACGGTGTGACGCAAGAGTCCAGCGCGATCAAGTTCGCCAAGCAGCCGTGGGATACCACCTGCACGGTGAACGTCTTCCATGTGATAGTCGTTGTGGTTGGGGGCAACCTTTGACAGGCACGGCACTGATTGCCCGAGGCGCGCGATATCGTCCATCGTGAAGTTGACGCCACCTTCATGCGCGACGGCAAGCAAGTGAAGGACCGTATTTGACGACCCACCCATTGCCATATCTAAGGTCATGGCGTTGTGGAACGCGTCTTCGGTGGCAATGGCACGAGGCAACACAGAGTCGTCCTCGTTGGTGTAGTAACGGGTACATAGGTCCACGATGAGTCGTCCAGCTTCAACGAAAAGGTCCCGTCGTGCGGCATGTGTGGCAAGGGTTGAGCCGTTGCCAGGCAGAGATAAACCAAGGGCTTCTGTCAAACAGTTCATAGAGTTCGCGGTGAACATACCCGAACATGATCCACAGGTGGGGCAGGCTGCTTTCTCAATGGCAAGTAGCTGCTCGTCAGTGATGGAATCGTTAGCGGTGGCATTCATGACGGTGATGAGGTTGCCATGCCCGGTGGTCGCGGGACCAACGATGGTGGTAGGGTCAATATTCTTACCCGCTTCCATTGGTCCGCCGGAGACAAAAACAACCGGGATATTGAGGCGCATCGCGGCAATCAACATGCCAGGGGTGATCTTGTCGCAATTCGAAATACACACCATGGCGTCAGCGCAATGCGCGTTGACCATGTATTCCACTGAGTCCGCAATGACTTCGCGTGATGGCAGAGAGTACAGCATGCCGCCGTGTCCCATGGCAATACCGTCATCGACGGCAATGGTGTTCATTTCTTTGGCAACACCACCTGCCTCTGCAATTGCCTCTGCGACGAGTTTGCCAACGTCGCGCAGGTGAACGTGGCCTGGAACGAACTCGGTGAAGGAGTTGACGACTGCGATAATTGGCTTGCCGAAATCGCTGTCTCCCATCCCAGTTGCTCGCCATAGGGCGCGAGCACCAGCCATATTGCGGCCCGAGGTGGATGTTGCAGATCGCAGTTGCCTACTCATATGCGTCTCTCCTGTTTGCTTTACGTGCCCTTAAGCCTAAGTGTTGGATGACTTTTCGGGCATTTAAGCCAAGGTGTGGACGCTGTGTCAGATCCCTAAAGACGATCATGCAGGATTAGCGAGGCGGCGCCTCCTCAGGCTCTCATGTAGTGGACGCGATACGAATGCGGCAGACAGCCCCGTAGGCTGAAGGCGTTGCAGATCACCGGAAGGGGCTTCGTCAATGTCCGTGAAAACCACCCACGTCGGTTCCCTCCCCCGCTCCCAGCGGCTTCTTGAGGCCAATCAACGCTACAAAGACGGCGTCATCGACCACGACGAGTTGGCGACTATCGTCACCGAAGAAACGACAGCAGTCGTGGCCCGTCAAGTCGAGATTGGTATCGACATTGTCAACGATGGCGAATACGGTCACGCAATGACTGACGCAGTCGACTACGGCGCTTGGTGGAGCTATTCCTTCGAACGTTTTTCCGGCCTGGAAATTGTTTCCCAACCGGTCAAGCCAAAAACGAACCGTTCAGGTCGCCTCGTTCTTGATCACATGCTTGACCGGCGCGACTGGGTGGCATTTGCCGACGCCTACTGGGACCCCACCTCAGGTATTCACCTAGCGACAACCCCACCGCCCGTATGGCCTGTTGTGACTGGCGAAATAACATACACCGGTGAGAAGATCGTTCGCCGTGATATCCACGCAACCCTCACAGCATTGAACAGTGCAGGTCGCGATGCCTCCGATGGCTTCATCGCCTCCTTGTCTCCGGCCTCGGCTGCGCGCATTGGCAATGCGTATTATGAGGATGATGAGGCAGCCGTGTGGGCGTGGGCTGAGGCGTTGCGCACTGAATATCTTGCCATTACGGATGCTGGCCTTACTGTTCAAATTGACGCGCCCGATTTGGCTGAGTCTTGGGACCAGTTCAAAGTGGAGCCTTCCCTGGAAGATTACCGCGCATTTTCGCAAGTACGCATTGAGGCACTCAACTATGCACTGCGCGGGATTGACCCGTGCCTAGTGCGTTACCACGTCTGTTGGGGTTCCTGGCATGGTCCGCACTCCACAGATTTAGAGTTCGAAAAGGTCGTTGACCTCGCCTTACAGGTCAACGCCAATGGCCTGACTTTTGAGGCAGCTAATGCGCGCCATGCGCATGAATGGGAAATGTGGAAAGACATTACTCTGCCAGACGGAAAGTATTTGATCCCTGGCGTCGTCTCTCATTCAACGAATGTGGTAGAACACCCTCAGCTTGTCGCACAGCGTATTCGCCAATTCGCGGACATTGTTGGCGACGAGCGCGTTGTGGCCTCAACAGACTGTGGTCTTGGCGGGCGTGTCCACTGGCAGATCGCCTGGGCGAAGTTGCAGGCATTAGTCCAAGGAGCACGCCTCGCATAGTGCCCAAGGCTCCGCCCAACGGTTCGGTGCCTCGTGTGGCGGCACAGCCTGCGCCGCCACACGAGGCTGCACAAGCCGTCGCGCTGTTCAAGCATTCAAAGCCAGACGCCTCGTTAAGCGGCGCAAGCTTCAGCGCCGGTGAAGTTCAACGAAACGCGACAGAATCGTTGTCGCCGCTGACGTATCCACTGCACTCACTTCTTTGCGGATCTCGTCGGCTTTTTCTGCCGCATAGTACCTACCACCGTATTCATCCACGCGCACCAGCACACCTGCGAGGTCGAGTTCTGGATGAAATTGCGTTGCCCACGCGCGTTCGCCTGCGCGCACCATTTGGATGGGGCATGCCTCACCGGTAAGCAATACCTCAAGTCCGGGTGCCAACTCGACGACGCCCTCGTGATGGCCCACATAGGCGTGGAATGTGTCGGGGCACTGCTCAAGCAACGGATCATTGTGGGCCGCAGCAGTACGCCGCAGGATGGGCGCGGATATTTCCTCACCGACGGTGGAGTCGGTGACGCCCCCCAGATGAACGTTGAGCGTACCTAAGCCGTAGCAGATGCCAAGGAAAGGGAAGGCCTCGTCAAGTATTCGCGGGTAAAGCGCATCGAGCCCGCGTTCCACCTCGCGCTGTATGGGACTTTTACTTTCCAAAGGACCGCCTGCGTCAAACGGTGATCCGCAGACAATAATGCCTGACCAATCGTTGAGGTCGATAACAGGCAAGCCGTAACGTTCCATGCGGATCTGGACCCATTCTCCGTCGTTGAGGCCCGCGAGGCGCGGCAAAGCTTCCGCTTCAGAGGCAAAAACAACCTCGTCAGCACGGGAGGACAGCATGAGGAAAGGCTTGGACATGCGCCCATGCTACGGGAGTGAGGCGACCGCGCGCGCAAAGGACGCTACGGTGGGACTATGCAACATGACCCCAATGACCTCGCCCTTGCTCGCCGTTTGGCCGATGTGGCCGACACCATCACGATGTCCCGCTTCCGCTCCCATGACCTGATCGTTGAATCGAAACCTGATCTCACTCCGGTCTCGGATGCTGATCGTGCGGTTGAAGACGATTTGCGGGCTATTCTTGCCGCTGAATGCCCTGGCGACGCGGTGATCGGTGAAGAACGTGGCGAAACGGGGCAGTCGACTCGCCAATGGATTATTGATCCCATTGACGGTACCCGCAATTACGTACGCGGTGTGCCGGTGTGGGCCACCCTCATTGCACTGGTTGTTGACGGTGAGGTTACCGTCGGCATTGTCTCCGCCCCAGCATTAGGACACCGCTGGTGGGCTCAAGTGGGTTCTGGGGCGTGGCGCAGCGTGGGTGGCGGCGCACCAGAGGCTATTCGCGTGTCGGCGGTTACCGAGCTTTCGGATGCGTTTTTGTCGTATTCCTCAATCCACGGCTGGGCACATTTGGACGGTGGGGCTGCCTTTAACACGCTGGTTGATACCGTGTGGTACAGCCGCGCTTACGGTGATTTTTGGAGCTATATGCTGGTGGCCGAAGGTGCTGTCGACATCGCATGTGAACCAGAGCTGGCCTTGCACGATATGGCAGCGCTCGTACCAATTGTGCGTGAGGCAGGTGGAGTATTTACGGCCATAGATGGTACCCAGGGGCCGTGGGGAACAAATGCGCTTGCGGCAAACCCGGTGCTCCACGCCAAAGCTCGCGCGCTATTGGGGTCCCGGTAGTTTCTGAATTGACGAGGCTGTCGCCTGCCTTGGTGGTGAAGCTGCTGCAAAGTAGTTGGCCCGTCTGCTGCACATGGTGGGCCTCTGTGTAGTCTGCCCGCGTTCTTCGTGAGTGTACAGGTGTTTCGTCCGCCCACCTTCGTCGTGGGTGCACGGCTGTTTCACCGGACCGCCTGCCGTGCCTGGTACGCAGATGTCAGACGGTGATGTCACACTGTGTCTATGCGTATCTTGCACACTTCGGACTGGCATTGTGGACGTAGCCTCCACGGTGAAGACCTCAATGACGCCTTCGATGCTTTCGCCTCGTGGCTCATCGAAACGGTGCAGCAGCACGATGTTGATGCGGTACTCGTCAGTGGTGACCTTTTTGATCGCGCTGTCCCACCAATACACGCAGTGAATCGCTTGTCGTCACTACTGACGCAGCTTTGTTGTCACTCAACCGTGATACTGACTCCAGGCAATCACGATTCAGCGACACGCCTTGGTTTTGTAGCGCCGTTATTAAATGGCCGACTCCATATTGTGTCTGACATCGAGCGCATTGGTCACGCCATTGAGGTCACTTCCGCGACGGGGATTGGTGCCTTAATTTACCCAATCCCCTATGTGGAACCTGACGCGGGACGCACCATCCTGTCAAACAGTGACGAACCGCTTGCTCGTTCTCATCAGGCAGTTCTTGGCGCTGCGCTACAACGTATCGACGCCGACCTACGACCTCGACGCAACGCTGGCGACGATCGGGCCGCCATTTGCATGGTCCATGCCTTTGTCGTTGGCGGTGCTCCATCTGATTCTGAACGCGATATCCAAGTCGGAGGAGTCGACAGTGTCCCTTCTGAACTTTTCGACACCCTCGGTGTAGGTAGCGCAACTCAACCGCTCGCCCACGGTTTAGATTACGTGGCAGCAGGCCACCTTCATAAGGCACAGGCCATCGCCGCTTCTCAGGTTCCCATTCGCTATAGCGGCTCTCCCCTGTTCTATTCGTTTTCCGAGGCGTCTGTCAGTAAATCCGCTGTCTTGCTCACCCTGGATCATCGCAGCGTCACCTCAATCGACCTGCTCCCAATCCCCACATTTCGAGCACTCGCATCAATCACCGGCACCTTTGATGATCTACTGAGCGAAAACTACACCCATGTTGAAGATCATTGGTTATCCATTACGGTAACCGATTCCCACCGCCCAGAATCAATGGTGGCAGTATTAAAGAAGCGTTTCCCCTTTGCTCTTGCCATCATGCACTGCCCTGATGCATCGTCGACACGGCCAGTTGCCCATACTGCTGATTTTCGGGTACGTAACGAAGTGGATATTCTCAACGACTTCTTTTACGACGTTGGCGGAAAAGAGCTCAATGACGCAGAAACACGTGTCATCTACGACGTACTGACGTCCGCCCGACAGGAGGTCATGCAATGAAGCTTCATCGCCTCACGCTATGCGGTATCGGCCCTTTCCATGGCGAATACGCTATCGACTTTACGGCCTTCGATGATTCTGGACTCTTCCTTCTTGAAGGACCCACGGGTGCGGGAAAATCCACCATCATTGACGCAGTCACATTCGCGCTATACGGTGACGTTGCCCGACAGGCTGACTCCGACAAAGCACGTTTACGTAGCGCTTACTGCACGGCCCATGACAAAAGCTGGGTTGACCTCATTTTCGAGGTGAATGCAGGCGTTTTTCGTGTCCACCGTACACCTTCCTATGTGAAGGAAGGACGTAAAACCCCTGTCGCAGCCACTGTACGTCTTGAGCGCCTTTCCGCCGCGGATTGCACCACGGCTGGTGAACTTGTTTCACGATCCGTTGGAGAGGCAGATGCGGAAATACATAGCATTGTGGGGTTGTCAAAGGAACAGTTCTTACAAACGGTGGTTCTTCCGCAGGGCAAATTTTCACAATTCCTTACCTCCACCTCGAAAGAACGGGAAGAAATACTTCGCGACGTTTTTGGGGCGAGCCTTTTTTCACGTATCGAGAACCTCTTTAAAGAACGTGCCCGCGAAGGCGAGACCGCGTTAGATGCAGCCCATCGTGACGCACGCCTCGCCTGGGAACTCCTCGTTCATGCCGTTCGCGACGACCTTGCAACACAAGCGCAAATGGAGGTCGATACCGACCTCAGTGCCCTCGACCGGGAAACCTCAGACCGCCTCGTCACGCAAACCGCTGCCTACCTGCAGCTCCTCGAAGGGAAGCTGGCACGGGCGCGCGCCAACCTTAACCCCTTAGTTCACAACCTTGCCCAGGCTGACAAGCACCTCACCCAAGCACGCAATACCGCGCGTATCCTGGCAGAACAGGCCGACCTACATAACACTCTTTCTGCTTTAGAGGGCCGCAACGACCATATCGCTGCCATGCAACACACGCTGCGCCTCAGCCAGGAATACAGCGCCGTGCTTCCTGTGGTCAGTGCCGAACGTCAAGCGCAGGCTGACTACCATGACGCGCTCACCCAACTCAATGTTCACCTTGATGAGTGCACCAACGCGGCACATGCACTGGGCATTGCTTTCACGCCGCCTCGTGACACTGATGATGCCGCCATATCCCCCCTACCGTTTGCTCAGACAGCTGGTGACACCGACTCAACAAACACGCTTGTGCGCGTCGGGAGTGATACAGGTGATACGGGGAGACTTCGCCAGTCGCTTACTGCACTATCTGCCAGCGCCCGCGCCACACAAGTCACGTTATCGCGCGGCAAAGACCTATCACGCCAACGCCAACAGGCACGCGCACGTGCCGTGAGCGTGAACAACGACCTCGCTGCGCAGCAGGCACTGGAAGCCAGTTTGGACGATGCCATCGCGGCATTTCCTGAGCAACTGGCCAATGCGCAAGAGGAATACCAGGCGAAGCAACAACTTGCGGCAGGGCTAGAAACTCAAGAGGCGGCGTATGCTCAAGTACTTGCCAGACTTGAGGCAGCTCAAAAAGCAGAGCAACTCACGCAAACCATCGCTCTGCTTCACAGCGATGCGCGTGATGCCGTTGATGAAGCCACCACACGCAGCCGTGAAGCCTCTCGACTGCACACACAGTGGCTCACGCATACAGCAGTGGCGTTGTCGGCTGAACTAACAGCCGGTGAGCCGTGCCCAGTGTGCGGCTCAACAAGTCACCCGCAGCCTGCGCATCTTCACGCCAACGGCGACGAAGCTGTGACCCGAAGCCAAGTGGAAGATGCCGACACGGCAAAAAAGGCCGCAGATGATGTCGTGGCGACGCTGTATGCGAAGCTCGCTGAACAGCAGGCAGCCCTGAAAGCAGCACAGGCCAGAGCAGACGGTACCGTGGATGAGCTTACTGATGCGCTGAGCCAGGCGGAAGCTACGGTGGAGCAGAGCCGTCAGGCACGCGCTTGCCTGGAGGATATCCGCACCGCGCGTGACACCTTAGAGGCAGCATTTCAACAGGCGCGCAACCAGCGCGAACAGGTACGTCAACAGTCGTCGGCCCTTGCCGCACAGTACGAGGCTGCTCAACGTGAGGCCGATCAGGCACAGGCTGCACTGGAAGCCGATGGTCTTGACAGCGTTGATCTTGAGGCACGTTTGGTCGTGGTGGAACGACTCATTGAGGGTGCTTCGTCAGCTCTCACTCAAGTGAGCCTGTGCGAAGAACGTCAGCATGTGTGGCTCACTCACCACGACACGTGCAAAAATGCCCTGGCCACGGCCTCGATACCGTGTGATAGCGACCCTGAGTCTTTCCTGCGTCTCCACATCTTGCCTGCGGCAGAATCGGAACGTATTGCGCAGGAAATTGACGACCATGCAGTAAGTATGCGCGCCACACAAGAGCGACTGGCCGTCCTACAAACGGGCCTTGCCCCACACACTGTGCCGCCCGATATTGATGCTGCTGAAGCGGTTTATCAGCAGTGTCAGCAGGCACTTGAGCAGGCACGGATTGAATTGAGTCGTAGCGACGACCACCTGGATGCAGTACGCGCCCAGGTCGAGGCCGTTAAGCGCGCCTTTGCCGCCTACCACGCCACACATCAGCAGTGTGCTCCCCTACGACGGCTCGCAGCATTGGCAACAGCCAGTGGACGGGAGAACCTCAAACTCACACCGCTGAGCACGTGGGTGTTACTTACGCGCTTTGAAGAAGTTCTCGCCTGCGCTAATCCGCGCCTACTAGCAATATCCAATGGACGCTACGAACTTCGGCGCACCGACGATGACGGAACGCGTTCACGTCGTGGTGGACTCGGCCTTGAAATCGTCGACCATGACACGGACGAGTCCCGCCCTACGCGCACGCTTTCTGGAGGTGAGACTTTTTATACCTCTTTGGCGCTCGCACTTGCGTTGGCCGATGTGGTCACTGCCGAGGCTGGTGGCATTACTCTGCACACGATGTTTGTTGATGAAGGGTTCGGATCGTTGGATTCGGAAACCTTAGATGTCGTGATGGGTCAACTCGAGGCGCTGCGCGATCAAGGTCGCACAGTAGGGGTCATTAGTCATGTCGAAGAGATGTCGCGCCGCATCCCCGACAAAATCACGGTGACATGGACGAAAACACAGGGATCGCGCCTGCATATTCGTTCCTGACTGTGTCCAGTAGTACTGCATACGGCTGCTCGGTGCATGCGGGTGCACGTCGAATGCATGCTAATGCGCATCGATCAGCGCCCAGTGGATATAGACCAGCTGGGTGTCCACTTGCGTCCCCGCTCGCTGCTAACCCTCCGCACGCAAACGCTGAGCAAGTTCGTCTACTTCATCGACGTCATACCATTCCATGGCTTCTTCCCACAGAGCAGCCACCGCCTCGTCAGCATCGTCTTGCCCAGTGGCATCGAGTACCGCTGCGACAAGCATCCCCATTCCGTCGCCATCAACCAGGTATGCCACCGGTGTCATCGCGGCTGGCTCGACTGCTGGTATCTCCACGACAGTCTGCTCGGTGGCACCGATGTGCAGGCCTGCTATTTCCACGGCGACAACGAGGCGCCGCAACGCATTGCCGTCGCGTGCATCTCGCAGCAGTGTAAGGGAAGCGAGCGCCGCTTCTGTTTGAGCATCGTCTTCAGCAACTTCACGAGCCTCTCCATTCAGGGTCGGATCATCGCTGACTGTCCACAAAGGACGACTGGGCAGTGGGGCGGGCAATTCACTGGAAAGCAGAGGCAGATAGGCGCGCATACTTCAAGTGTCGCATGTTTGTTGGCGCCGTGGTTGGGCCACTGTAGGTGGTGTCAGCGAATATTCCTGCGCATTCGGTGAGGACATCACCGTCGTCAACAGTGTTTCTCCTATGAAGCACGCACCACGCTCGTGCTGTTTCCTATCGGACACACGGCACGCTATTGCTATTGCCTATCGGACACACAGCACGCTAGTGCTTTTTCTTATGAGGCAACCAGCACCTCAGCGTCAAAGGGCGACGTCGAGGCACTGGAGGAGGAGATATGCCAATACTGTCAGCGATTTTCAAACCAAGGGTACGTATCACGGTTGCTGCCGCACTGTCCGGCGCTTCGACAAGTAATGGCTGTCCTCGTAACAATGCTCGCTGAACAGCCTCATCTTCTGGCAGCATCACCACAGATGTGCCCGGAAGTATGGGCGACAATGCAGCATGTATCGCTGACTGCCAACTTCGGCCTGCACTAGAGGCACAACATCGGTTAATTAGCACTTCCACCGGCGTGGATCGACCGGTGTCCTCCCACTGTCGCACAAGAAGGCTCAGGCGATGAATGCCGATAGGATCGCCTCTGCCGACGACGACCACGAGGTCAGCCTCATCCAGCGCTGCATTGCACACGTCATCGCGTTCTGCCCTACCCCGGTGCGCATCGTGCTCTGCGTCAAGGTGAAGGGCAGCGCAATCAACCACCACGATATCTGCCCATCTGCGTGCAGCGTCAATGACGGCATGGAGTGTGCGCGGCCCAATTTCTCGCCAACGTTGCGGTGAGGACAGGCCAGTCAGCACTGCGAGACGATCGCTCACCGGCAAGGTCGCGCGGTCAATGTCGTCATCGCTGACAACACCACGCCCAGCGATCCGTGACAATGCGGTAAGTGCTGATGGTTCCAGCGGTAGGGACAGGGCGTGTGCCACCGATGGGTTCGTCGTGTCTGCGTCAATGAGGAGGGTCCGTGCGCTTGCACTGAATGCGCACGCCAACGCTACGGCAACGCTTGTACGCCCAGGAGCACCGCTGGTCCCCCACACTGTGATAACACGGCCACGCCCTGCCTGTTGAGGCGGTGCCTGACCAACGAAGGGGAGATTCTCAACTGCGGGAATCCCGCGTGATGCTTGCGACCGCACGGAGATGTCGTGCCGCACAATCGCCAGCAACGCCTCGACAATACTGTCCACCGCTGTTTCAGATATTACTGCATCGGCACCGAGGGCATGCAATGCCTTGCCGTTCTGCGGGGCAGCCAGGAGGATGACGCCGACGCCGCGCCTGTGAATTTCGTCGATAATGTCCCGATCTATCTCAGGATCAGACCCGTCAATACACACGGCGTGCACCAGACCTGCATGAGCTGCGGCGAGGATTTCTGCAAGATCTGCGCATCGTCGGGTGACTTCCATTGTCTCTTTGTGCGCGTCGATCGCAACGACAAGGTCCGCTTCGCAATCAGGTTTGGCCAGTATCGCCACCGAGTAGACACTATTCATGGCTGCCCACCGGAACAGCGGCAAGTTCACCGCGTGTGGACAAGATATTGAGGATGGCGGCAACGTCATCGTAGTCGACGAGGACTTCGATACGGCTTCCTGTATTGGCAAAGCCCGCCAGCGCTGGCAGTTTGGCGACAAGCACCGCATTGGAAGCGATCACCCTCGCGCCTTCGTCTTCGGCTGATTCGCTGAGCGTGGGCGCAGGCACGCTCCACAATTCAAGGGTGTCACCGGTGTTGATTGTTTCGGTGAGCCCTTCCGCGATGGTGACGACCAGCCTTCGCTTCGTCATATCTTCTTCGTACACAATTGCCGAGGCGGCAATGAGTTCTCCATTGCCAATGGAGTGTCGCGCGAGCGCACCTGGGTGAAGCGCGCCTTGGGTGAGGTAGGCGTCGCTGCCTGGACGTACTTGGACGATAGTGGTGTTATCTGCAGTGATCGGCTCACCTTGCGCTATTGGTCGGCTACTTTGATAGATTGCTTGGCCGGAGCGGGCAGCGTCCAACAACCACAGGTTTGCCAGGATTGATGCGGCGATGAGGGCAAGTCCGAGGAGGAAACGAGGATCCTTCCAAAATGGTCGGGAGGCTTTGACCCGCACCACCGTATTACGTGTGCTCATAGTCACCATTGTGCCGTGTTTTTTGACCTACGTCACTCTATCCACAGGAAGTAACTAGATGAGGTTGCCATGAACTGGAATACAGTGACATGATGGAGTCATGGCTCCACGATTCCTCACATTGGCTGATGTCGCAGAGACACTGAGCCTCACCATGTCCGCAACACGCGCACTTGTATCCTCCGGTGAGCTGCCAGCAATTCAGGTAGGCGGCAAACGCGTATGGCGGGTCGAAGAGAGCGCCCTTGAGGCATATATTCAAGAACAGTATGCGCTCACCCGCGAACGCACAAAGAGCGGCCAAGCTTAACTCAGCACGCAAATTACCATTGCCCCTGCGTGCTGCGTAGGTACCGTAACGAGGCGATGGCAAGCCCCATTGTCACGGGTTCCCGTTTCCAGCGCCCACCTCCTCTTCCATGCTCATCAGCACTGAGGTGAAGATCAAAATGGTCGGCATAAACTGCAGTAATTATCCCGTTATGCTCCCCCGCCTCGTGACCCACATACACGCTAAGTTGCTCATTTTGGAGTTCGCGCAAGATATGCGCGATTGACAGTGTCGCGCCGGGACGAGCACCTCCTGCTGCGATAGCTCCAAGAGGCCATGCTGATGATATCGCGCGCGACGGCACAAGGTAGGTGCTGTTCGCATCTTTCAGTACACACCACGTGCGCGCGGCTTGCACCACTCGCCCTGTGATCGCATATCCGCCTGTCAGACACACGGTGCACACAGCTCCAACACTGCCCCTTAAACGGTCAGCGAAGCTCACACTCACGCGCTCGACCTGCGCCAAGTCATCTACTTCTTCGTCGCGTTCAGCTCGGATATTGCGATCGAATTGGCTGGATAGGTCAGCAAGAAAGATGTCGAAATCCATAAGAATAATCTCCCACAAACTGATACGAAAAACTATCACTTGACAGCACCAGTCGACGCCTCACATAATCTATGTCACAGATTGATACGAACTGACACGAATAATGGTGACATGCAATGGATCAGCTTCAACAACGCAGAATCGTTCAAGATTTACAGTCGTGGGCAGTACTTGTCGTTGGCTTTCCAGCAGGGGGCATCCTTGCGATCGTGGCGTATCGGCTATTTGAGGACCTCAGCCCATATCGTCCACACGAGGCGGTCGTTGCCTTTCTGGTAGCTGCGACCTCCGTGCTGTTGCTATGGAATACCATCTCGCTAGCTGCCGCCTATGCTGCAGCATGTGCCTCACTACCGCATCTTATTCGCCGATGCTGTGTGGTCTTTGTCCAGCATCTCGGGAATGGGCGTAGTCGCGAAATGATCCGACGCGGGTTAGGCCTGAGCGTCGGTATTTCGATGGCATGTGGCAGCGCATTTCCCGCATTTGCGTTGAGCGCCGACCCTGACACGTCTACCGCACCACACCAGGGTGCGAGTGAAACAGTGCCCGCGGCTGACGATCTGTTGTGGGGTTCGGACGCAAGCGGTGAACATGTGCCAGCAGACGATGTTCAAGGCGAAGGTATCGCCCAGGGGCTTGGAGAACCTCCTGCAAACACTCAATCCACCGGCTCAGATGACGGTAAAGAAAACACTGATACACCTCAGGTCTACACCGTCCATGCAGGTGACAGTCTCTGGACGATTGCTTCCTCCCACCTTGGGGCAGAGGCAACACCGGAAGCGATTACCGAAATGTGGCAACACATCTACACACTCAACCAGCACACGATCGGCGCTAACCCTCATCTGATTTTCCCCGGCCAAGTACTCACATTACCTAAGGAGCCATCATGAGCACAGCTGTGGCCACTCCTCGTAATGCCACACCCACAAGTCGACCCTTCCGGCGTCGGCAGTGTCTGCGGTGGGATGGCAGCGTTGCAGACCATACGCGTCCGCCTCGGCCTCGTCACACGCCGCTGGAAGTCCTTGAGATCCTGCCAGATGCCAGCGGCTTACCTGCCGCAAAACAATGGGCCAGTAACCTTGCGCGAGGCATCACTGAAGTGCTGTCCGGCACGCGTCCCATACTTCAATTACAACGTTGGCTCAGCACTGACCTCTATGAGCACCTTACTCAACTCACCATGCACCTACCGGAACAGACGAAAGTCGTGCCGATGCGTGCCACCAACTGCCTGATATGCGACGTACGCGACGGGGTCGTCGAAGCAGCCGTCATCGTGGCATGTGGACCACACAGTCGCATTGTCGGCCTCCGTTTGGAGAATCGGCACCAGCGGTGGGTGGCCACTGCCCTCGATATCGCATAGCAACGCCGCGTGGTTCGGTCAGCGTCCTTTACGCTTTCGCTTTGCTGCTGCGCGACGTTGCGCACGGTTAGTGCTGCCGTCTCCACCAGTCGTCGAGGATCCTTCTTGGCGTTGCCCGTCGGAAGAGCTGTAGCTGAGCTTCTTCAACTGCGATTCACGCCCCACCGTGCCCATAATCGAGGCGGACTTGGCTACTGCTGCAGCGCGACGAGCTGCCTCTTTCGCAGCCTTTTCTGCATCAGCTTCGGACGCCTCGTCAGTGGAGGAAGCCGCTTGTTGTTCAGCCTTTTCTTGTTCCTGCGCAAGCGCAAGTTCAAATTGACGGCAGAAGGCGAATACGCCCTGAACTGATTCTTCGCGAATCTTTTCCATCATGGCGGCGAACATGCGTGCGCCTTCAGCGCGGTATTCGACAAGAGGGTCACGCTGGCCCATCGCACGCAGGCCGATACCTTCTTTGAGGTAGTCCATTTCGTAAAGGTGTTCACGCCACAAACGATCAACGGTCGCAATTACGACGCGGCGTTCAAGGGCACGCATCGGCTCCTCCCCCAGCTGAGCAACAGCTAAGGGGTTACTGTTCAGTCGTACTTCCGCGTCTTGGTATTGATATTTAATGTCGTCGGCGATTTCGGTGACGAGGTTGTCGCGCACCATTGAAGCCGCGCCACCGTATTCGGCTTCTACTTCTTCCGCAGTTACCGACGGAGGGTAGTAGCCACGCAGGGTGTCCCACAGGGCGTCCAGGTCCCAATCTTTCGGGCTAATTCCAGCGGTTTTTTCGTCAATGATGCCTTCCACAAGGGATCGGGCAAAGGAGGCCATCTGTGGTTCAAGGTCTTCGCCTTCCAAGACGCGGCGGCGTTGCTCGTAAATGAGTTCACGCTGCCCCGTCATCACGTCGTCATATTTGAGGACGTTCTTGCGGATTTCGAAGTTCCGGGCCTCAACCTGACGCTGCGCAGAAGCAATCGTTCGGGTCACAACCTTATTTTCCAGTGGAAGATCATCTGGGTAAGCACCCGACGACATGATGCGGTGGGCAAGTCCCGTGGCGAAAAGGCGCATCAATTCGTCTTCCATCGACAGGTAGAAACGGGACTCACCTGGATCCCCCTGGCGACCAGAACGGCCTCGGAGCTGATTGTCGATACGACGCGATTCGTGCCGTTCCGTACCCAGCACGTACAGGCCGCCGAGTTCACGTACCTCGTCACGTTCAGCGGCAACCGCATGTTCAGCTTCTTCAAGCGCAAGCGGCCACGCTTCACGGTATTCCTCAGGGTTATTCTTCGGGTCAAGGCCTCGTGCCGCAAGATTTGCCTGCGCAATGAACTCCGAGTTGCCGCCAAGCATAATGTCGGTGCCACGGCCAGCCATATTCGTCGCAACCGTGACGGCACCTTTACGTCCAGCCATCGCCACCACTGCTGCTTCGCGTGCATGCTGTTTGGCGTTGAGTACTTCGTGAGGGATACGCCGTTCTTTCAACAACTGTGAAACCAGCTCGGATTTATCAACCGAGGCGGTACCCACCAAAACAGGTTGACCGGCGTCGTGGCGTTCTGCAATGTCGTCAATAATGGCTTGCAGCTTGCCCTTTTCTGTGGGGTACACCAGGTCAGGTTGGTCCTTGCGAATCATTGGTTTATTCGTCGGGATTGGGATGACCCCAATCTTGTAGGTCGAGGCAAATTCGGCAGCTTCTGTTTCTGCTGTACCAGTCATACCTGCGCGTGAACCTTCAGGATAAAGCCTGAAGTAGTTCTGCAATGTGATGGTGGCAAGTGTCTGGTTTTCTGCCTTAATTTCGACGCCTTCTTTCGCTTCGATGGCCTGGTGCATGCCATCGTTATAGCGCCGACCTGGCAGGACACGGCCGGTGTGCTCATCGACGATGAGGACCTCTCCCCCATCGACAATGTAATCCTTGTCGCGGTGGAATAGTTCCTTCGCACGGATCGCATTGTTGAGGAACCCAATGAGCGGTGTATTGGCGGCCTCGTAAAGATTATCCACACCCAACTGGTCTTCGACCTTGTCGATACCGTCTTCAAGTACACCAATGGTTTTCTTCTTCTCGTCGACTTCATAGTCTTGACCGGCGGTGAGAAGTTTGGCGATACGCGCAAATTCTGTGTACCACCGGTTAATGTCGCCCGAGGCGGGGCCGGAGATAATGAGCGGCGTACGTGCCTCGTCAATGAGGATCGAGTCCACTTCGTCAACGATCACATAATTGTGTCCACGCTGCACCATGTCTTCGACGCGCTGGGCCATATTGTCACGCAGGTAGTCAAAGCCGAATTCATTATTTGTTCCGTACGTAATATCGGCTTCGTATTGGAGCCTGCGCACAGAGGGATCTTGACCGACAAGGACACAGCCGACGCTGACCCCGAGGAAGTTGAACACGCGGGCCATGAGGTCAGACTGGTATTTTGCCAGGTAGTCGTTAACAGTGACGACGTGTACCCCTTTACCTGTAAGGGAGCGCAGGTAGGCAGGCATTGTGGCGACCAGTGTTTTGCCTTCGCCGGTTTTCATTTCTGCGATATTGCCCATGTGCAGGGCTGCGCCACCCATGACTTGCACGTGGAACGGACGTTGACGCAGGACACGCCACGCTGCTTCGCGGACGGTCGCAAAGGCCTCAACAAGGAGATCGTCAAGGGTTTCACCTTCTTCGAGGCGCTCCTTGAACTCGTCGGTCTTGGCACGCAGTTCCTCATCGGAGAGCTTCTCGAAATCCTCCTGTAGGGCATCCACTTGGTCAGCCAAGCGGTCAAGCTTCTTAAGAGTGCGGCCTTCACCAGCGCGGAGGATTTTGTCAATGATGGACACGGGGGCTCCCAGTCTACGTGGCCGGCGCATGGTAGTGCTCCGGGCGCGTGTGGATACGCGCGGTCTCAAGTTTACGCAATATGCGAGCTTCAGGCGCAATCAGTGGCCATACTCCCACCCATATTTGCTTTCGCAGTGATCAACAATGCGCTGTTGTGCATGCAGTGCACTGCCAGTGCCCGCTTCTTTTCTCTCGAGTAGCCGCAGCCCCCTGGCACCAACGCCTACCTCCACCCCGCGCATGGCAACACGATCACCCTGACACAACAGCCGAGCAGACACGGCACCCCACCATGCATACAAAGGCCCGTGGGGTAAAACCGTCATACAGCGGTTCCACCCCACGGGCATGTCGTTGAGCAGTACGGCGCCGCTTGGGTGCGCCAAACTATTGGACGGTGGTGTTGAGTCGAATCACACCGTAGGTCCAACCGTGCCGGTGGTAGATCACGCAGGGCTGCTTGGTCTCAATGTCAACGAAGAGGAAGAAGGGGTGTCCCACCAGTTCCATCTGGTACAGCGCGTCGTCAAGGCTCATTGCTTCAGCTTCATGCACTTTCTGGCGCACGATCACAGGAGAATCACCAAGTTGTTCTTCTCGCGCTTCACCTACCTTCAGGTCGCCCGCGCTTTGCAGCCGTGCAGGTGGCTCTTCGACCTCAACGGTTGGTGCCACCGCCTCGTCAACAAGTAGCTCTACATCCTCAGGCACGTCATAGCGGCGCCGATGATCTTTAGCCCTGTCACGCATACGGCGAAGCCGCTCAAAAAGTTTTCCTGCAGCAATGTCGACAGCGGCGTAACGGTCAGAGGACTGCGCTTCTGCTCGGATAATCGGCCCCTTGCCGTAGACGGTCAATTCGATGCGTTCAGCTGTGTCTGCCTGCCGCGGATTCCTTTCGTGGGTTAATTCCACGTCGATCCGTTGTGCGCGTGGGTAGAACTGCGTCACCTTAGACACTTTTTCTTCCACGTACGACCGGAAGTTTGGGTGAATTTCCGCATTGCGTGCGACGACGGTAATGTCCATGTTCTCCTCCAAAGGGAATTGCGAGCTATGCCCGCACCGGTGGTGTCCAGATATTTCGCCATTCCGGACGGTGTCCTTAGCTTCCACCTCCCTTCAACGCGGCGGGCTGGCATCTTTGCCATCCCTGTTTGTTGCGTTAAGCATAGCCCATCCGGTGACCTGCGTCATACGGAACGCGGAAGGAGCATTTCAGTACCCGGTGTCCGCTAGGCCATCCCAACAGCCGAAGGCTCGCCACCTGTCAACAACGAAACATCAACGCTTAACGGAATGGGCAAGCGCAACAACCGCCCACGGGGTGACACCGATACACCGTATTAATTCGCTGATCGTTGCACCGGTTGCCACCACATCGTCAAGTAGTATCACGGTGACATCCTCAGGGACCATACACCGGCGGTACATCGCACCTTTACGCCCAGCACGTCGCTGCTCTCGGCCCTTTCCCGCCTGCGAATGTGCCCACGGAAAAGCCCCTACCGCCTCGACAATGTGCACCGGAAGATCGCACCTGTCAGCAAGCGTTTTGCTAAAACCGCGCGCAATCGACAATGTCACTTCGTGACCGCTCAGATGTCGCTTCCAACTTGACGGGGCGGGTACCACCCACACGCGGCGCGCATGTGGTCTGGGATTCAACGCCGCCATATTTTGTGCGACAAAGGCCTCCGCTAGGCTGTGCCCCGCGCGTGCCAGCCACGCAGAGTAGTCCACCACCGTGTCATGTTTTGCTGCCAAGAGAAGTGAACGCATCACTCCTTGATAAGGGTGTAAGGCAAGGATCGGCACTTCAGCGTCGAGGACACTCCATGGCAACTGTGGTGTGCACGAGTACTGCTCACATTCTGAGCACAGCACGGTGTCTTCTACGCCGCAGCCGGGACATTGACTGGGAAATACGAGGTCACGAAGTACTGCGAGGGCATCGATTAACGAGGCGGCAACGGCTGTTAGGTTACCTGCACGTCGGCGCACCGCAGCGTATTGCGCACGACGGGTGGGCATCATCGAGGTGCCTATCTTCGGAGGTGCTTGAGCCAAGCAGCAAGGAGCGTCGAAGTACGTTCGAGATGACAGGAGCATAGGGTCAGTGTGATGGCAATCCTGCTTGCGTGCGCGGCCTATGTATTCATCTGTGTATTGCCCTGATATCGGTACCGATGATGTGGATAACGGTGCACACTCCACACCCCCGTTGCCCGGATTGAGAACTAAAGCGCCTCCGTCTCGGAAGACACATTACCCAGCAAACGAAAGAGGGACCGCTCAGCAGACGACGGCGGAGCAACTGGACTAACGGCAGACGCGCCACCGCCTCGGCACGCATATTTTGCACATGCCTATCTAGCCGGGGTAGCGCACCTCCACGATAGTGTCACGCAGTAATTGCCACAGCGCACCCGAACGCGACTGGAATGTGCCGTCACTCAGCCCAATAATGACAGCGTCAACATTGGAACCGGCGGTGACTGTCGTAAGATCTGTTGGCACTGAAAGCTCGTCAACGAAACCACCGATATCAACGCTGATCAGCGCCGACGACGACATTGTGTCAGCGCTGTCACGGAGCGCCACTAACGCATGCTGCTCACCCGCCCATGTCACGTCAAGCACATGACCTGAAATGCCTTGGAGTAATTCCAATGCGTCAACCGCTAGTGGCATACCTGCACCATCGCGCCGAATCATCGCTGACCACAGGCTGGCAGCACCATCGCTTTCTTTCACCATGAGTAGCCTTGTTCCATCTGGGGACACTGCTATGTCACGGATTTGGGAGGCTGTATCGGAGGCGAGGGACGCAGTAAGTGCAATATCTGCTGCTGACCATGCCGCGAGCGCACGTCCCCTATTATCTGCAGCCCACACCCAGCCGAAGCGGTCGATCGACAGCATGTGGACGGCGTTGGGGTCATCAACACTGATCGTTGCTGCTGTATTAGCTGATGGATTGGCCACGGTGATTCCTTGGCCATCAACCCACGCCACCGGGGATGCCGACAAGGGGCCCACCGCGACAGCACGTGCCTCGCTGCTGGGCTCCGCTGGCAGTTGTAACGGTCTAATAGTCGTACCTGACAGGCGACCCACACTTAGCTCGGTGAGCACAATTGGGGTATCGAGCGAGTAGTCAATTGCCTGAGGCGGCGACACCTGGGGAAGATTCTGACCTGCAACACTGATCTCGACAGAAATGATGTTCCGCGTGGCGGCCAGCGTCGTTGTGATTTGCCAACGGAGGTCGCGCTGCGCAGTAGCGTCGGTGGGCATCGGGGCGTTGAGCTGCACCTTGGCAACTTGCCCAGAAATATCGATATGTTGCGGCTCGATGACAGTACCGGCGGGCATAGCATTGGTGACGATATTTGCCAAGGAGGGGCGCGGCCCTTTGACGAGGCCCTCGAGCAGGTACGTGGTGACACGCCGAGAGGGGTACCACCGTGGATCTGCCACTAGGGCGTCTGCACTTACCGACGGGAAGTACAGTGCGGAGCGGGCGTAGGCGTTGACGAAGCTGGCCTGCGACATAATCGTGCCGTTGGGTGCTGTGTCGATACGCCACTGTCCGTTGTCTTGTACCAGCGTGAAACTGCCCGACAACGCTGATGCGGTGGCGCGCGTCAATATGCCGTCGGCGTCAAGGGAGGCGATGGCTGATCCAACCAGTGTGACGACAACGCGGTCCTGTGCGCTTGTTTCGACGACGCTGACTTGGGGCGAGGTATCGGTGGAAAAGATCTGTACCTGCGCCATTGGATCCCATTGTTGGGTACTGGTCGAGGCGAAGAAGGATCGGGCGGCGGCAAAATCGTCGGAGAAACCTGCAGCACAGGCGAGTAGGAAATCCCTGACCAAGGTTTCTGGGGTGGAGTCATCCAGCGGACCGCCTGGCACGAAGTCAATAGGGATTTCAACGGGGGTTCGGATATCGAAGGGTTGCGGTGCACCGGCACGAGGCAACGAGGAGCATGCAGTTAGGGTCAGGCACAGGCTGGTCGCCACGCTCACGGCAAGTAGACGTAGAGCCATGCGAGCACGCCACAGCCGACTGCCCGCCACGTCGGTACGCCACAACCCACTGTCCACGGAGCGTGCACGCCGCAGCCGACTGCCCGCCACGTCGGTACGCCACAGCCCACTGTCCACGGAGCGTGCACGCCGTGGTCTGAGACCCGCCACACTACTCAGCATCTCTGCCACCCTTTCTTTGTTGTGGTCTGACGTATGTCCTCCCGGTGTACTCATACCTCCTCCCACAATTCCAGTGGACATATTGCCGGTGCGTGACCTGCCAGACGCGGCAACGTCATAAGAAAGCTGGCGCCCTTTCCGGGTTTTCCATAGGCCTCAAGGTAACCGCCGTGAAGTGCCACATCTTCTTTGGCGATGGCGAGGCCAAGTCCTGTTCCCCCGGTGGTGCGGGCGCGCGCAGGATCGGCACGGTAAAAACGGTCGAAGACGCGCCGCGCGATGTCTTCAGTCATACCCACGCCGTAGTCGCGGACTCGCACAGCAATGGAGTCTTCACTGGCAGCGATGTCGATCTCGACGCGGGTACCGTCAGCATGTTCAAGGGCGTTCACCAAGAGATTTCTCATCACCCGTTCAATGCGGCGCACGTCAATTTCTGCTGCGCAGCGCAGACCAGGGTCGTTCACCGTGACGGGCACACCTAAGCGTTCACTGAGTTCTTCAACTGAGGTGACGACTTTGGCGACGACGAGGCGTATGTCGGTGTTTTCTGGGTCCAGCAGGGCTGATTGAGCGTCATAGCGGGATATTTCCAGCAAATCTGACAGCATCGAATCGAATCGTTCAACCTGGTCATGGAGCAGTTCAGCGCTACGTTTCGTGATGGGCTGGAAAGTGTCGCGATCTGACCAAATCATTTCTTCAGCCATGCGAATCGTCGTCAGTGGCGTGCGTAATTCGTGCGACACATCGGACACAAAACGTTGCTGAAGTTTTGACAGCGTGTCGTATTCCTTAATTTGTTCAGACAATGAGGACGCCATGTCGTTAAATGCGGTAGCCAGCCCACTCATTTCGTCGTGGCCACTTGCGGGCACGCGTACACTCAGGTTGCCCTCAGCAAGTTGAGCTGCCGCTTGAGATGTGCGTCGTACAGGCCGCATGAGGTGGTGAAGCATGAGGAATGCCCCTACTGGAACGGCGATAACGAGGGGCAGAACTGTGAATGCAAGTGTCCTCATGACGGTGTCGACCATTGATTGGTCGTCGGCAAGGGAGTAGACGATATACAGTTCGTAAATACCGACACGAGGCAGTCGTATCTGAGTGCCAACGAGGATACCTGGCGCATGATCGGCGCTCACAGAGCTGTGTCCCCCAATGTCGACTGATTGCCAGTACGGCACTGTGGAACTTGTCAGAGCGTCTCGGAACTGGGCGGTAATGACGTGGGCTAGGGAGGCGTCGGTGATTTCGTTGATGCGCGTGGTGGATGTGGCTGCTTCGGGGCGCAAGAGCAGGACCGAGATTGCGCCTGCGCCTGCTGCGGAGGCCTTAATACTTTCCACCACTTGGCGGGCCGCTTCTTGTACCTGATCAACATTGGATGCGGTTGATTGATCAAAGGTTGTTTGAGCGGAAGAGAATCTCAGTGACGCATCCTCAAGTACTTGTTCGCGTCTGGAGTCGAAAACATTGTGTCGCATCTGTGTTGAGACGGTGGCACCGAATGCGGTGATCAGCAGCAGGCCTGCAACGGTGATCAGCACGGCAGCGCGCAGCGACAACGATGAACGCACAGCGCGGACAGGTCGCCAGCGTCGAATTGCCGAGGCGAGGCGACGTAGCGCTGCAGGTGCGGCAGGCGTGTGCCTGGGAGTGTGGTTAGGAGGCATTTCCTGCACGGTAGCCTACGCCTCGAACAGTGACGATGACCTCAGGCTTTTCTGGGTCACGTTCAATTTTGGAACGCAGACGCTGGACGTGCACGTTGACCAAGCGCGTATCGGCAGCATGTCGATAGCCCCACACACGTTCAAGTAGTTCTTCACGCGAGAACACCCGCCACGGCGCACGCCCAAGGGCAACAAGAAGATCGAATTCCAGGGGTGTCAGGGGAATCACTTCGCCGTTGCGACGCACCACGTGACCAGAGACGTCGACAATGATGCTGCCAAGTTTGAGCAATTCTTCGCTGGTGTCGTCGCGGCCACGCAGGCGTGCACGGACGCGGGCAACAAGTTCCTTTGGCTTGAAAGGTTTCGGCACGTAGTCATCCGCGCCGGCTTCAAGGCCGGCAACGACGTCGGTGGTATCCGATCGAGCGGTCAGCATAACGACGGGCACATCAGATTCTTCACGGATAAGGCGACATATTTCAATGCCGTCAATACCTGGAAGCATGACGTCGAGAAGAACCAAGTCTGGCGCAACTTTTCGAAATGTTTCTAGCGCCGCTGCCCCATCAGCGCATTCAGACACGGTGAAGCCTTCTGACTGAAGGACAATGCCGATCATTTCTGCCAATGCGACATCGTCATCGACGACGAGGATGTGCGAACTCATGTAACGATCGTGTCACGACTTGCCCGCCAATGCACGTTAGTTGAGAGAAAAGGTTCGAATTTTTATGGCAATTTGTGTCTTTCCCGGTGAGACAGGACGCAACTGTGGGCACGTCGTGGCACGATAGATGCGGTAGCAATATGCGGCCGTTGTCTCATGGTGACGGCTCCTTCACCAGTTGGTGGCAACGAGAGGATATTTATGAGTAACACTTCAGGCTCGGAAAACTCGTGGACTTCGGGCCAAGAACCGACGTGGACACCCCCTGCTCCTGCCACACAATATGACACACATTACGGTCAAGCTGCTGTCCCTCAGCCTTTTTCCATGCCGACGCAGCCGTCAAGCGTGCCCTCACAAGCAACGCCCTACCCACAGGACTGGAGCGCTCCGCAGGAAACACCTCCTTCACCGCAGTTCGCTGCGCCTCAGGCGGACCCGTATCAACCCGGCTGGAGCGCTGCGCAGCCCCAAAGTCAGCAGCCACAGAATCAGACCTCCAGTTGGGGGACGCCTCCGCCTCCGCCAGCATGGGGTGGGCAGGCCGACGCAGCTACTGCTGGCTCTTACGCACCTGCGCCAGCTTCAACGATGTGGACCCAACCCGACCGTCCAGGCATTATTCCACTGAGGCCCTTGGGGGTTGGGGACCTCTTTGAGGGAACCTTCCGCGCCATTCGTTCAAACCCGACTGTCATGTTTGGCTTCTCAGTCGCACTAATGACGATCGCTGGTGTTGTGATAGGCGTAATGTCGTATTTTGTCTTCGGCGATTTCTTGTCGACGTTGGAAGACCCCACTGCTGCCGTTAACGACGATCTGACTTTCTTCGCTTCTTTGCTCAGCAGTACCCTTATGGCCAGTCTTGTTCAGGGCGCAATAGTCACAGTTACCACCGCATTCTTGTCGGGTATGTTGGCAGTGGCAGTTAGTGAACTGGTCTTGGGTCGTGTCCTCACCGTGACACAGACGTGGGAGCGTTTGCGTCCTCGTATTGGTGCGCTGATTGGTACCACACTGCTCACTGCTCTGGCGTCACTTGCACCTATGGTGGTTTTGGTCATTCCAGGCATCATGTTCTATTTCGCAGGTGCGTCTGATGTCTCCGTGGTGGCTGTGACCGTCGGTATTACATTCCTCATCTTTGCACTCGCCATTGGCGGCTCATTCTTCATTAGTATGCGGTTAATCTACACTCCGACGATTACCGTCCTTGAACATCAAGGTCCTGTGAATTCACTGAAACGGTCGTGGAGTTTGACCAAGGGTGCTTTCTGGAAGACATGCGGTCGTTACATTCTCCTCACCTTGGTAACAGGCCTTGCCGCTGGCATCCTCGGTGGCGTCATCGGCATCCTGACGGGGCTGCTTTCGGTCTTTTCAGGTCCTGCCCTCAGCATCGCGGTGAGCAGCACATTGCAGTACATTGTCCTTGGCTTCGTCGCACCGATGACCGCTGGTTTCCTCACGCTGATGTACCTGGACCAACGCATGACTTCAGAAGGGCTTGCACCTGTTCTTGCTGAGGCCGCGCGGCACTGACAATGTTGTTCCTCGCAGTCACCCCTGATAAGGATGAAGCTCAGCGGTGGGTGTTCGATGAGCTGGCCAAACCAGAGTACAGTGACGAGCTCACCCCATTGACGCGTTTTATCCGCCGGATTTTACAGTGGATTGCTGACGCACTCGAAGGTGGTGGAACGCCACCACCGCTGGAATTCTGGTTACTGATCGGTTTTGCCTTGGCAGTGATTGTCGCTGTTGCAATCGTCCTATTTAATCCGGTTCGTCTTGCTCGCCATCGCAAGTCTGGAGCTGTTTTTGATGGGGAGGCTGTCAGCCTCCTTCAAGCGCAGCAGCACCTCGCGTTGGCAATCCAAGCCAAGGAATGGGATAACGCATTAGTCTGGGCCTTCCGTATCCTCGTCCTTTCGCTCGCCGAGCGCGGCATGTTGAAGGACGGGCCAGGCGTGACTGCACACGAGGCGGCCATTGCTGCGGCCCGCGCTGTGCCTGCCGACCGCGATCAATTCCTCACCGCTGCTGCTTCTTTTGACGCTGTACGTTACGGCGATGCATCTGCTGACGAGGCGATGACGCGGCAAGTCGTCGCGCTCAGTGAACGCTTCGGGGTTGCCACAGGTGTGTTAGGCGCAGGAGGTCGCCCCTGATGCGCGCCACACAGTCCACGGTGATCACTCCCACCGCCCGCACGTTCAGTGGTCGCGTCAAAGCGGCGGCAGCTATTGCAGGCATTATTCTCTTTGGCATTATTGGCCTCATTTGGATTCCCTCAGTTGCATCAGATACCGTCCCTTACTCTGCGAATAACGCTGGAGGTAACGGCGCGCAAGCACTTGCTCGCGTACTGCAGGACCACGGTGTCAAGGTCACGGTCGCACAAAACGGACTCCACGCTCAAAAACTTGGGCAGGAAGGCGCAACCGTCGCTGTCGTCCTTCCCTCCCGGATGAGTGCTGAGGTGACCGATGCGATGGAGGCCCTACCTTCGGTGGTGTACATCGGTGTTGAGACGCTGTACACCACCGAAATTGAAGGCAAGGTGACGCCACAGGCCACCTGGCTGCAAGACGGACATCCACTTCAGCCTTCATGTCACTCGTCGGCAGCAACCAAAGCAGAAATGATCTCTCCTCGTGGCTACGGTGTCACTCTCAGTGATTCCACCTGGACTGGTTGTTTTCCGCTTGAATCGGGCGTTTATGCCTACGCAGAGCGCGACACTGGCGGCTTGTGGCGTGCAGTCATTGGCGACTCAAAGCTGGTGACAAACGATTTTATTGCTGAGCACGGCAATGCCGCGCTAGCAATCAATGCCTTAGGACGCACCCAGCATGTGGCATGGTTTATCCCATCGTTTTCTGACGATATGACAGACCCACCCGATTTCTCACCAACCTTCCTCAATCCGTGGATCGTGGTGCTGACAGGAGCCACCCTTCTGCTTGCTGTCGCCTACGGACGCCGGTTGGGTCGCCTCGTCCATGAGGATCTTGCCACCCCCGTGCCTGCCGCCGAAACGGTGATCGGAAAAGGACGTCTGCTCAAATCGTCGCGAGACTACGCGCACACCGCGCAGCTGCTACGACATGAGAGTGCCGATCGTCTCTGTCGGCGCCTCGGACTGTCACGAACAAGCACCGCTGAGGAGCTCCATCGTGCACTGACTGGGCGCGGACTAAATCCCGAATGGACCTACCAGACACTGTGGGGAAATCCTCCACAGACCAAAGCTGAGCTTTACGCTTTAAGTAACGCCCTGTCCGAGATAGAAAAGAGTCTGACCCGTGACTGAACCTCAACAACCAATGCAACCTCCCTCACCAGGTGCGCATCCTTACGCGACCGGACAGGCACCCACCCACCCCTCGCCATATGCGCCCGGTACACCATCGCAGGCAGCCCCCTCAGGCGCTCCTCAGTCCGTTCCGACAGCGCTTCCGGCACCTTCAGGGCTTCCCACCCAAGCGCCACTTCCTACAGTGGCCGCACATGGGGCGACCGCAACCGCATCAGCGCACGCTGCTGC
Source organism: Schaalia suimastitidis DSM 15538 (assembly GCF_000429105.1). Classification (GTDB taxonomy): domain Bacteria; phylum Actinomycetota; class Actinomycetes; order Actinomycetales; family Actinomycetaceae; genus Pauljensenia; species Pauljensenia suimastitidis. Next base: position 23,733 of record NZ_AUBF01000007.1, on the reverse strand, counting down.
CGCCTCGACACCCCCCACACCAGTACTTGACGACGCAGGTTTAGCTGCACGTGCTGCCCTGGTTGCCTTGCGGGCCGAAATTGGCAAGGCCGTCGTCGGCCAAGACAATGCTGTGACCGGTATTGTCATTGCCCTTGTTGCTGGTGGCCATGCGCTCCTTGAAGGTGTGCCTGGCGTAGCGAAAACGCTGCTTGTGCGTACCGTTGCCACTGCATTGGACCTTGACATGTCTCGCGTCCAATTCACTCCGGACCTCATGCCCGCCGATATCACAGGATCTCTGGTGTGGGATGGTGGGACGAGCTCTTTCGAGTTCCGTCCGGGCCCGGTTTTCACCAATCTTCTGCTGGCTGACGAAATCAACCGCACACCTCCAAAGACACAGTCTGCGCTTCTGGAAGCCATGGAAGAGCGACAGGTCAGCGTTGATGGGCATACACATCGCCTTGACGATCCGTTCATGGTGATCGCCACACAAAACCCCGTTGAATACGAAGGCACCTACCCGCTGCCTGAGGCACAACTCGACCGTTTCTTAGTGAAATTAGAGTTGCCGCTTCCTGCTAGGGACGAAGAAATCGAAGTAATTAGCCGACACCAGGCAGGTTTTGACCCATTGTCCCTACCTGAAGCTGGGGTGCGTGCTGTCGCTGGTCCACAGCAAATTCGTGCGGCCCGCCAAGCTGCCGCGAAAGTGGAGGTTGCACCCGAGGTGCTCGGGTATATCGTTGACCTTGTGCGCGCCACACGTACCTCACCGTCCCTACGTTTGGGTGTATCGCCTCGTGGCGCAACCGCCCTATTGCGCACGTGTCGCGTGTGGGCATTCCTTCAGGGACGCGCCTACGTCACCCCTGACGATGTCAAAGCAATGGCTGTGGCGACCTTGGCACACCGCGTAGGGTTGCGTGCCGAAGCAGAACTTGAAGGTATCACCGCTCGCGCAGTTATTGAGGGCCTGCTCGCGCAGGTGCCGGTACCACGCTGATGGCACTGTCGTGGCGTGCGGCAGCTTTGGCTGCCGTCGGGGTGATTCCCCTGGTATTTATCCCCACCCACGCGCTGGCATGGGGGTGGCTGTTCCTTGTCCTTGTGGTGTGTGCTCTTGACCTGTATTTGGCGTTGTCGCCGCGTCTGTTGCGGGTAGAACGCGAAGTAACGGAAACACTGCGGGCGGACGAGCACACCGAGTCGATTGTCACGATTACCAACCCTACGAAGCGCGGTATTCGTCTGCATATTCGTGATGCGTGGCCGCCGTCGACTCATCCAACACCGGCCCACCACCACGCTCTTTTGCCTGGTGGTGACACGGTTCGAGTCGTCACGACCTTAACGCCTCAGCGGCGTGGAACACGTGCGGCAGATCGTGTCACCCTGCGCGTGTGGGGACCGTTGGGTGTAGCTGCGCGCCAAATATCCTTGGTTGCTCCATTGAAGATTTCGGTGTTGCCTGAGTTTCGGGCACGTCGGCTCCTTCCGTCACGACTGGCGCGCCTACACGAACTTGAAGGTTCGACAGCAACCGTTTTACGGGGCCCTGGTACCGAATTCGATTCACTGCGCGAGTATGTGCGTGGCGATGATCCACGTGACATTGATTGGCGTGCATCGGCCCGCACCCCCGAATTAGTGGTACGTACCTGGCGACCTGAACGTGACCGGCACGTCGTCATTGTGTTGGATGCAGGACGTTCTGGTGCTTTGCTCCTTGGGGCACCTCGAGATGTCGCTGAGGATGCGAATGCTCTCGATTTAGGTGCTGCGCCGCGCATCGATGCGGGCATCGAGGCTGCATTGTTGCTGGGTGCCCTCGCTGACCGCGCGGGTGATCAGGTGCATTTCCTTGCGATTGACCGTGAGGTGCGTGCCCGTGTCAGTGGGATTCGTGGCCCCGGTTTGCTTCAGCAGTGCGCATCCTCGCTAGTGGATGTCTCGGCCTCGTTGCAGCCCATCGACTGGAAGTTGGTTGTCGCTGAGGTGGGCCGCACGGTTCGTCATGCTGCGTGCGTGGTTCTTTTGACGGAATTACCTCCCGCTGGCACAGATCCAGAGCTTTCCGAGGCGGTTCAAATCCTCTTGCGGTCCCATACGGTCATTGTGGCAAGCGCACAGGATCCGACTGTCACTGCCTTGGCGCAGGGACGTGACGGCAGCGGTGATGTATTCAGTGCTGCATCGGCCGCTTCGGTGTTGCGGGAAACAGCGCATGGCGCGCAGGATTTGCGTCGCCAAGGCGCGGTTGTTGCTGATGTAGATGCGGGTCGTTTGGCCGCACGCTTGTCAGATCTGTATATCGAATTAAAGAAGGCAGGTCGTCTGTAGTCATCACCGTTACGCTCTGGCGGTGCAAGCGGATACGTGAGGTCGCCACACAGGAGCGTCGCTGCTGTAGACGGTCCGCGACACTGGCGTATGCGTATGCGTATGCGTAACATACTGCACTTCGCGGCGGATTATAGGCAAGTCACCGCAGGGTATGGCGAAAAGGCGAAGGCCGCACGCTACCGGCACTACGCGGCTGTTGGCGCCTCGTACCCGGCATCGTATTGGACGTCACCGGTGTAGCCTGCCTTATAGGCATTGCCACCAATCACCCAGGTATACACCCACACACCGCCTGTGACCAACGCACCAAGTGTAATTTTGAACCAGTCTGGTAGTGCCGACGGCGTGACAAAGCCCTCCAGGACACCTGAGACAAAGAGCAATATCACAAGGCCCCCAGCCACAGTCACCATCGTGCGTCCAGCAATACCAACAGCACGTCCCCGTGTTAATGATCCTGGAACCAGCAACGTCCAAAAGACACGCAACCCAGCTGCACCTGCGATGAAGATTGCGGTGAGTTCAGGTATGCCGTGCGGCAGAATAAAACGGAAAAAATGCCACCAACCGCCGTATTCGATAACAACTGCAGCTGTCTGTCCAATTGATATCGCGTTATTGATCAGCACATACACCGGGAAAATACCGGTGACACCGGCGCCTACGCACTCGACTGCGATCAGTGCGTTATTGAGCCACACCGAGGCGCCAAATTGCGCATGTGTATCTTGGCTGTAGTAGGCAACGAAATCGTCTTTAGCGAAGGCTTCAAGTTCACTGGCTGACCCCATATAGGTGAAAACATGGGGGTCACGTATCAGCCACCACACTTGGATAGCGGCGATGAAGATAAATGCGCCCATGACGCCTAGAGTCCACCAGCGAATTTGGTAGAGCGCAGACGGAAGGGACAGTCGAAACCAGCGTGAAATCGCGGCAGCTGAGGCTCCCTGTGTGCCTGTGAGTCGCCCACGCGCCTGAGCAAGGTCAGCTGAAAGCTGACGGATCACATCCGTGTCAGGACTCAGCGCACGCACATCGGCTAAATCAGCGGTTCCTTGCCGGTAAAGCGCAGCTAGTTCATCGATTTCAGCGCCACTTAGCCGACCTTTTCTGCACAACGTATGTAGACGATTCCAGTTGTCTCTCCGTGCGGCTCTTAGCGCATCAATGTCCATTAGGCTAGCGTGTCATATATGACGGCTTCGCGCGTACCTGACACTACGGAATATCGCAGACTGAAAGACGAATCAATCGTCACCGGCGCTGCGGTCAAACTTGACATTCACCCGGCTTCACCTATGTTGCGCATAGCGGCGACCCTGGTGGACCTATCGTTGAGCCTGATGACCTTATTATGTGTCTTGATCGGCATTGGCCCGCATATTGAGATTCAAACTGCTTCGACGCAACGGATCGTGACGATATCCGCCATTGTTATCCTCACCTTCGTCCTCCCTTTCATCATGGAACTTGCTACACGCGGCCAGTCACTTGGGAAATGGGCATTTCGTATTCGGGTGGTCCGTGACGACGGTGGCGTAGTGAGTGCACGACACGTGGCAATGCGCACCCTGGCGGGGATCATCGAAGTGTGGTTGACCTTTGGGGCACCTGCCCTGCTGTCAGCCATTGTCTCACCTCGCGGAAAACGTTTTGGCGATATGGCGGCAGGCACTACCGTTGTGCAGCTACCCGAGGCACGCTCTTATCCTGCGTTAGTGATGCCACCAGAGTTACAGCAGTGGGCTTCTCATGCACAAATACTTCCGCTGCCTGCAAAAGTTCATCGTGAAGCACTGGAGTTTTTACGGGTGAACCGCACCCAGGTTCCGGCAGTGCGCACCCAAGTGGGCAACAGCCTCGCTGCGCAAATATCCTTGCGGGTCGCGCCCCCGCCTCCGCCGGGTACCCACCCGGAGCGGTTTATTGCAGCGGTCCTGGTTGTGTTGCGTAACCGCAATTACCGGCGCCTGCAGCAGCGCGAGTCAAATGGCCGCCAACGTCGCGATGCGCTGACTACCCAAGGGCCGGTGCCACTTAGTCAATAACGCGGAATTGTCCCCGGCGCTGCGCCCATATCGATGCAGGGTCAAGAGGGTTGTCACTCGGCCCGGGCGTAGTGTCCTTGGCGGAGACATCGCGCATTATGGGAGCAGGGCCGTTCGTGGAGGTGGACGGCTCATTGGGTCCGAGGCCAGGGGAAGTATTTGCACCGCCGTTAGGTGCGCCGGTGCTGACGATCCCACTGCCCTGCTCTGCGTCACTATTGTCGCTGTCAGCGGGAAGGGTTGTGTGAGCGGAACGTGGCGTAGCGAAAGGTCCGAATTCGACGCCACGGAGGGCATGTGCGTTGCGATCGGCGGTGCGGCTCGCTTGGTGAGGCGAAGGTGCCTGCTGCTGAAGCGTAGCCTCGCGTTGTGTTGCGGTTGGCAGGGTGTAGATCGTTGCTTCAGGCTGGGTGGGCCGAGGCGATGCCTCCGCTGCTCGTGCAGCTGCCGCTTGTCGCACGGCGTCAGCCAGGGCCATCAGGTCATCTTGTGACGGTGGTGCGGGTTCAAAATGTGTTTGTAATCGAACGATTTGCCATCCACGCGGAGCAGTTAAGTGTTGTTGATGCGTATCGCAAAGGTCGTAGGTGTGTGGCTCGGCTGCGGTGGCAAGCGGCCCAAGAACAGCGGTCGATGCCTGGTAGTCATAGGTGAGCGTAGCAACTGCTTCACGGGCACATCCGGGTTTTGAACATTGTCTTGCTGAAGTCACCGCTTCACTGTACGCCATTAGGAGCACGTGGGCATGTAGGGTATTGTGCGTGTGCTCTACTCTGCTGCGTCCTCCTCACCGTGACCGCCATGGTCGTGGCCAGCGTGGTCCGACTTTTTTCCCAGGGTCACGCGCGTGGATGACACGGAGGGAAGCCTTTGATCGCCTTGTTGCTGATGTTGTTGCGGAGTTGACGAGGCGGTGGCCTGCAGTGTCCACCATTGAATTTGCGGTCGAAGATGTTCCCCCATCGGCACCTGCACCGTGGGAGGATCATGGGGTTGTGACTGCCCGGATATTTCCTGCTGACCGGCGCCGCGGCCTGTCCGATCGGATCGTCGTGTATCGGCTGAGTGTGCTTCGTCGCTGCTCCTCTGAGGAACTCCCCCAATTTCTTCTGCAGCTACTTGCAGAACGTATCTCCCATCTGCTCGTCATTGACCCCGACGATTTGGACGAACTGTTGGGCTAGCGGGAAGCTTTGGGGCTAGCGGGTAGTATTCTGGGCTAGTGGACGGCCAATGTTCTGGGCCCCAGGGGTGGCTCCGCAGCATTCACCGTGCCTTCCGAATCTGTCACCCTACGCCGCGGGCCTGTACCCATACGCTGCAGGCATGTCACCGTACGCAGTTACGTTCACCACACGCCGCGGGCCATGCCCTGTGCGGCCCAAATCCGCGACCGTGCGCCGCAGGCCAACCCCAGTGCGGTGCTACTAGTTATTGACGTTGACACTGCCCACTTGTGCTAGGGGGATTCGCCCTCCCAGTGGCCACACGGCACGCAGAAGTCCCGTTGGTGTTTCAACAGTGACACGAATGGCGGCATAGATATCGCCATCGGCGGACAGCGTCCCTGCTATTTCAGGGGCATCCATGGTGACCTGCGTGCCGGGCGCGATTGTTGTTTTCTGAGACGTGCCTGGTAGCGTCACGGTAACAGCCTGAGTAAGTGAAGTGAGGATCAGTTCGGCAGACACCGCGTTGACACCATCGCGGGCATCAACCTGTGAGGCACGTACCGGGGCCTGAGTGAGCACTTCCTCCACATGAGAGTGGAGTTGCGATGCTGAAGGTAATTCGAAGGCACGCGTCAGTTGAGCTGAGGCCAATACGGACCGTTCACCCCACGCTTCGTCACTTTGTCCCCAAGGTTGGCCCGCCTCGTCAACTATGACGTGCGCAGCGAGTGCTTGATCTGCCTCAACAACGAGGGTGGCGCCGCCTTGTGTGATGGCGCCCAGCGGCACGTCAATCACCGTTTGGGCGGGCAGGTCCAAGGTGCCAGCAGAAAGCTCCACTGGCCCATCGCTCCCTAGCAGCGTGAGCGTCGCGGTAGTCGCTTGCCCACCTGTATTGGCCAGACGCACACGTGCCTCCGTCAGCCCTTGTGCAATCCCCGGGATGACAACGCGAGTGGCGGCTGGCGTGGCCACTGTCCAGGTGGCACCAAGAGGCCGTTCGCCATCCATCGCGGAGGTCTGCATCCACGCTGCCACACCTGGCCCGTCAGCTTGGAGGTGCAAGGCCAAGCGACTGAGGTCTGGAAACCATGTGCCGGGCAGTATCCGCACCTGACTGTGTGCAGGCACGTTGACCTGTTGGGGAGGCTGGTTAACGTATCCTTGCGGCCCGATGCCGGTGATGGAAACCACCGATGGTGTTGAAGCAGGGTTGGCAAGGACAATGATGGCGTCCTCCCCCACGGTTGTGGCGCCAACACTGAGCCATTGGTCGCTCGATGCGGGGCTACACGGCGAAAGAGATAGTCCACGCATTTCTCCGCCACTTTGACCTGCGATGACGACGCCTGAAGGTAACTCAAGGATGCCGTTGGCTGCGCGCGACGTGATCGTTGCGTTGGCCTGTGTAGTAGTCCACGCGTCGTCTACTGATGACCATTGGTGCGACGTCGTGGCTGTACCGTCTGGCGCGAAGGAGTCGATCGTGCCCGGTGGGCATGCGAGGGTGAGTTCAGCTGGGCTGGACTGCGTTTCGAGGCGACTGACGGTAACGATCGGAAAATCGGGAGTGTGGGGGCCAAGGAGCGCTAGGGCAACCAAGGCGGCGCCTGTAATGGCGGCGGAGCTCCGCAACAGGAGGATCGGGGTGCGACTCATTGTGTCCTCCGTGTTGGCACCAGGGCGATCAGTGCCCACGTGAAGCTCAGTGCGCATGCTGCCCACCAAGGGTAGAGCCACCACGCGGTGTGCCATATGCGCACGTGTCCGCTGTTGGGTGCGTCAAAACGCTGTTGCCATCCCTGGGGGTGTGCCGTGAGTGCGACACCGTTGAGGCTGGCTTTCCACCCGGCATTGGCGCGTTCCGCAAGTACAATCTGCCCGGCATACTCAAGTTGTGTGTCAACAGTAATGTCGCTGGCATTCAACGGTGCAGCAGCGTCGTTCGTCACAAGCGTGACACGTGCCGGTTGTGTGCCGTCAGCGCGCAAGCGCCACAGGTGTCCCGCGGAGGTGGTGCCAACGCGTTCGAGGCCGGGGGCACGGTTCAAGGCTTCTACCTGAGCAGGCATGGACTGGTCTGTGGGGATGAGTATCGTGTCGACCGCGTGCGTGGCAAGTGCCCGGGCAGTAGTAATGTCGGGGTATGTGGTCAGCGTCAGCGCCAGTGATGCCAATTCGCGTGTGGCATCGTCCCATGTTGCTGTTTGGGCATGGTATAGCGCGAGTGCGCGGGTGATTGCCGAGGCGTCAATAAGGGTGTCGCCGTTATGTCGCCATAGCGCAGTGTTGAGTGTGCCGTCAGCGCTAAGTGTCAGTACGAGGATTCGTCCGGCGCGTGGGGACGCTTGCCCTTGGGCACTTAACGCAGGGACGATCCGTATGTCGTTCGTAGCCTCGGTGGTGTCATCGGTACTGCTAACACTCGGAGTTGTATCGGTTGGAATTGGGGTCACTGACGTGGTGGGCGTGGGCACAATAATGAGGTAGGCAGGAAGTGCGCAGATTGCGCACAACGCGGCGGCCACCGTGAGTGTGCCCAGCAGGCCGTGAGCTGCCACGGAACGTCGTGGCGCTGCATCACCTATGGCCTCCATTGGACGCGTGGCAATCAGACCTGAGAAGAGCAGAGCGAGGAAGCCTGCGGACAAAACAATGCCTGTCCATGTTCCTGCGGGTGTTGCATCGACGAGGCGGGTAGGAGTATTGCGGAGCACCCATGCGGCACCCACTGTGAGTAGCGCACTTGGCAGGACGAAAGCAGCGAGGCGGCCAAGGAGGCTGTTGGCAGTGCGACGAGCACTTATACATGAGATGAGTGCCCACAGGTAGAAGGCGACTGCAGTGGCGACGAGCACCCAGTTCAGGGGCGCCCAGGCAAGTGATGCTGGTACGCCAAGGGCTAGCATCCAGGCGGGTGCGGCCTCGACATGTGGCAGCGGCCCACCGACTGCCAACAGTGCTGGCCAAGCCCCTTGGGTACTCGCGGCAACATATACGGTGGGGGCAACGAGGATTGCTGCTGGTACCAAGGTGGCCAGTAGAACAAAGATGCGTTTGCGCAGCCACGGTGTTGCAGCAAATACGAGGAGAGTCAAGATGGCGAGCATCAGCGGTTGAGCAGCAATAATGGCGGCGCTGCTGAAGGCAGCGACACCCAGTGCGCCGTGCCTGGGTGGAGGTGAGACTGACAGGATGCGGTCTGCGCCTGCTACATGGCGGGTGATGCGTAGTCCAGCCAAGCTCAGCCACGAGGCGAGCAGTAACGGCAGGGCAATGTGGGCCAGTGTCCCTGCGAGGATACCCAGATGTTGGGCTGCCACAAGGGACGGTGCTCCTGCCCATAGTAGAGCGGTAGCAGCGCGACGAGGCGCTGAATAGGTGAAACGGCTAGCTAGAATCCATGCGGCTGCCGCTGATAGTGGTGTCGCAAGCCAGATAGCCGTCACTGCAAAGGCATGTGGCGAGTGTCCCAGAAGAAAAGCTGGTGATGCCAAGATGGCGAAGACCATGGCTAGCGGGTCTGCTGGCGAGGCGTGACCGTCACCTCCGGGGATCCAGCTGGCCACAGCCGCGCCCCACAGGTCCGCCATTGATTCAGGTGCGCCTGTCCACGTGAAGGTGAGCGGCGCGAGGCTGTATGCCCAGCCAATAAAGGCGACAATACCGGTAATAAGAGCGACCGTGGCCACGTAAAAAGCTGTGGTCTTACGGTAGTCATTAAAGGCGCGTCTAGCGACGTCATCCAAGATATCTGAGGTGGCAACGTGTTCGACGTGCCGAATGAGTTTGCGTCGTTCTTTGATGGCTTTGATGGGGGTTTCTAGTGGCCGCAGAACACTCAGTGGAGCAGTTGCTGCTTTCGCATTTCGCCGCCGCGAGGCAAATATGTGCCCCGTTGCGGGTAGAAGCCTTAGCCATGCAATGAATTCATCGGCCGCCAATCGTGGTGATCCTTGACTGAGGCGAATGATGGCGCGGGTTGGGCACAAAATGGCAAGCCACAGCATCAGGGGGATCAGTGACCACCAGGGGGTGGCCAGGAGCCAGTTGTAAAGCTGCGCTGTGCGGCGACGCCTAAACGATCGGTGGGCGTGATAGCTGTCTTGTGTGTGTCGCAAACGCGCGAGCGGCGCGGCAACGACCCGGTAGCCTGCACGGTGGAGTCTGCGCCCATATTCTAGGCCTTCACCGAAGGGACCAAGGAAAGAGTCGAATTCTCCGACTGCGTGCCAGGCTTCACGTGACAGCAGCATTCCGGCGGTACCGACGGCTAGGACATCTGTCGTATTGTCGTACTGGCCTTGGTCGATTTCGTCGGGCAGCATACGCTCGAGGCGTCGGCAGTCTTTGGAGGCATGTATACCCAGTTCAACGAGTTGGGTGCCATCGTCGTTGAGCTGTTTTGGGCCTACGGCGCCGATCGTGCGTCCTTGGTCGGCGATGCGAGTGAGTTCTTCCAGACACTCCGGTTCGGGGATTGTGTCGTCGTGCAGGATCCACCAGCGTTCATAGCCACCTTCTTGACCTGGTGCGCGCCGATTCGCTTCTTGGGAGGTCAGAGCTTTATTGAGGGCCGTCCCAAGTGTTGTGGCGCGAATATGGATAAGGTCGGCGCTGGCTGGTACTTCGCCGTTGCGCAGCACAGGGGCTTTTTCGCCGGGGACTCGTACATCGACAACGAGAATGCCGCCTGGGGCAAGGGTTTGGGTGTGCAGTGCACGGAAGATTTGTTGCAGGGCTGGGGTAGAGCCTCGTGTGATGACAACTGCGAGGGCTCCACTTCCCCGAGTGGGTGGGACGGGCGCGGTGAGGTCGGCGCTCATACGACTGTGCGACGCATTTTGCGTCGTTCACGCTCCGAGAGTCCACCCCAAATGCCGAAGCGTTCATCGTTGGCAAGCGCGTATTCGAGGCATTCTGCACGTACGCTACATGCTTTACACACGGCTTTGGCTTCGCGTGTTGACCCACCTTTTTCGGGGAAAAAGGCTTCAGGATCTGTTTGGGCACACAGCGCGTCTTGCTGCCAGGCAAGTGGTCCTTCGTCGATTCCGTTGAGGACATCGTCGATAGGGTTGGTCCACGCGATGGGCCCGTCACCGAAGATGTTCCACACGACGTTGTCTCCTCAATCGAAAAACTTACTAGATGTAATTACACGCGTGTCATACGTGTTTCGTCAAGCGGTTTGGTGTAAATGAGACGTTCCCATCATCTTGTCGGGCGTGTCGTTATGGCCCATGACAGTTATCGTGGATCACATGACGTTACTGCCTGACCTTATTGACCGCCTTGCCGCAAATCCGGGTCCTGCGCTGACCTACTACGGTGTGAGTCGTATGGAACTTGGCGGCCCGGTTGTGGCCCGATGGATGGCCAAGATCGCCAACCTGCTGGAGGATAACCTCTCCCCTGCGTTGATGGGTGGCGAGGACACGGGGTCTATCGTCATTGACCTTGGTTCGACATGGCAGGGTGTGCTGTGGCGGATATCAGCATCCCTCATGGGGTGGCGGGTGTGCGACCCTCGTCAAGCGGCTCAGGCACTGCCGCAGGCGCAGCTTTCTCCTGTGGCTCCCACAGTTCAACTGCCCACAGTAAAGTCGGCCGCACCAACACAGCCCACCCCACGGCAATTCGTATCTGAGCCGCCCGCCCCACCTCAGTCGGTATTACAGGAGCCCGCCACGTCGCAGTCCGTATCGGAGCCACCCACCCCACCATTGCCTGCATTACAGGCCGATGTCTATGTGACAAATGACGCTGCAGCCGCCGAAATATACGTGACGCAAGGTCTAGCTACCCACATCCTCATGCATAACCTGTCGCCGATGGCCTTTACGTGGGATGGCGCACTACCTGCTTGGACGGTGGATGCATTGGGTGAACTCATGGCCCAAGCTGACGGACTTGTGGTGGACACGCCATACGACCCTACTCCGTTGGAACTGGCGTCACGCCGCTATCGTGTGCCTACGTGCGAACGCCTCGCGACGCATACGCGCACCCCTGAGCAAGATGCGGAGTTGACGGTCGCATGCTGGACTGTGGGGTCTTCTCTTGTCCTTATTGATCCACTCCGGCATCCTCAGGCGCATCAACATGCGGAGATTGCGCGCGTTGAAGGCGCCACACTGCTCTCAGATTTCATGTAAATGCGTGGCATATTGTGTGTGACGAAGCCGGTAACAGCAGTGCGCCTCGTGGTGTGCTTAGATTTCGGCTTGTGAACGCCGTGGCTGTGGGGTGGTAGGCACGCACAGCCGCATACGTCACGCTCAGCCGCATACGTCGCCTCGCCTGGTCTTTTATGGTGTCGCCAAGCTCTTCAGGCATAGCCTGGCGACGCTAGCGGGTCGCGCGTGCGTCAAATAGAGGCGCCAACTCGTTATCCACCATGGTTAACGCCGAGGCGATCGCCATATGCATATCAAGGTATTTGTATGTGCCAAGACGTCCACCAAAGAACACCTGGGATTCACGCGCCATGAGGTCACGATAATGAGCGAGGCGTTCACGATCCTGTGGGGTATTCACCGGGTAGTAGGGCTCATCGCCTCGCTCAGCAAAACGTGAGTATTCCCTAAATATCACTGTCCGGTCGCTGCGATAGGCTCGTTCGGGGTGAAAATGCCGAAATTCAATGATGCGAGTGTATGGCACATCAAGGTCGCCGTAATTCATCACAGGACAACCCTGGAAATCCCCTGTTTCCACCACTTCACGTTCAAAATCAACCGTGCGCCACGACAGGTCGCCTGCGCTGTAGTCAAAGTAGCGGTCCACTGGGCCGGTATAAACAACCGGTACCTGTCCGGCAACCGCGGCCTTGTTGAGTGGGTGGGTCGGGTCGAAAAAGTCCGCCTCAAGGATGACATTGATGAGGTCTGCGTCCGCCATGCGGGTCAGCCACGCTGCGTAACCGTCGGTAGGTAGGCCCTCGTAGGTGTCGTTGAAGTAACGGTTATCGTAGGTATAGCGCACAGGCAGGCGCGAAATAATCGAGGCTGGGAGTTGACGCGGGTCAGTTTGCCACTGTTTTGCTGTGTAGTTTTTGAAGAAGGCTTCAAAAAGGGGACGTCCTACAAGGGAAATACCTTTGGATTCGAAATCGGTCACCTCTTGGTCGGACACCTCAGCGGCTTGAGCAGCAATAAAGGTGCGTGCTTCGTCTGGTGTCATGGCGGCGCTGAAGAATTGATTGATCGTGCCGAGGTTAACGGGCATCGGGTAGACGACGCCCCCAACGGTGGTCCAGACCTTATGCACGTAATTGGTGAAACTGGTGAAACGGTTGACATACTGCCAGACACGCTCATTGGACGTATGAAAAAGATGAGCACCGTAACGGTGTACTTCAATCCCCGTATCGGGATCAATCTGCGAGTAGGCATTGCCCCCAATGTGATCGCGCCTGTCGATGATGGTGACACGCAGGCCCCACCGCTCGGCACATTGCTGGGCGACGGTCAGTCCGAAAAGGCCTGAGCCGACAACAATCAGGTCCGTGTTTTCCATGACACCCTCCATCTGGCAGGAAACTGGATCCAGCCTAGCGGCTGTTGGACGACTACTGGGCTATTTTTCGCGCACCTGCACGAAATCACGTGCAGCAGTAAGTATCCCTCGGGAGTAGTGTCGGTATCCGCCTGTGACGTATTCCCTCATAATCGGCCAAATGCGCCTAAGTCGGGCCAGTGGCAGCGCCATGCGGAACTGCTGGTGAACGTATGCAGCCTGGAGGCGCTCCCATTCCTTGCGGGTCCCAATACCTCGCGCTGGTAGGACCTGTGCTGCGGTTCGTGCGCGCGTAATACGTCGATGATCGTCAACAGGATCTGGTGCCATCATGCGTCGCACTCGGGCGATGACGCTTTCTTTTTTCGCGCCGATTTGGTTGCCGCCGTGTTGACGGTAGTCGGTGAGAACCTCAGGAATCAGCGTGAGGCGCCCGGCGGTGGCTGCGCAGATGGCGAGCCATTCGTCGTGGATCCATCCATCTGGCACCGGCATCATCGCTCGGGCGAAGGGGCCACGCACAGCTGCGGTCGCGCCAGTGACCATACTGCGACGCAGTAGTACCGCGAGGGCGTCACCGTCCATGAGGTTACCGCGTTCCCATCGGCTTGCCTTAAGTTCGTCAAGGAGAAGGCCGCTGATCGGCTTGCCTTCACCATTGACGAGGCGCGCATCAGAATGGACGAGGTCCGCATCCTGAAGTGCTTCAACAAGGTGCTCAACTTTTGTGGGGTACCACAGGTCATCTTGGTCACACAGGATGATCACATCACCAGTTGTGGCGCCGATTGCGTCAGAAAAATTGGCGGCGACACGCAAGGCGGGGTCGTGGTGGCGAATGACGAGGCGGATGTTGCTCCCGGCGACAAGGGTCTGCACGATGTCGATGGTGTTATCCGTCGACGCGTCATCGCCAAGGACTATTTCATGTACTTGCCGGGTTTGGTTGAGGATAGAAGTGACCTGTTCTGCAACATAGCGTGCCCCATTGTGAGTACACAGTGCCACACTGATTGTGGGATTGTCCGGCAGCGGCGTTTGCGTCGACACTGAAATTGGCGCAGGCCCAGCCGACGACACAGACTCACAATGGGGCGGTATCCCTGGGGCAGGCTCAGTGTGGGGCATCGACCCGGATGGCGACGCAGGCTCATTTGGCTTTGTCATAGCACCCTACCTACATCACAACTCGGCTTTGAATTCCGCCCGCACTGTGCGTCTGAGCCCTTCTTCAATGGTGAAGGGACGCCTAAAGTCACTTTCCTCCAGCTGTTCGGTACCCACAATGGTGGATGCGGCAAATTTCCTGATTCGCACAGACGATACCGGTAAAGGTTTACGGAGGATGACAGCGAGTCCGTCGAATGCGTAGCCGCCAAGTAAGCCGAGCCACAAGGGTACCTTGATGTTTTGGAAGCGATGTTGGTCTAGGGCGTTTCTGATGGTGGTGACCAGTTCATTTGTTGTCAGGTCGGGTTTGTCACCGTAGTTAATCAGCGTGTACCCCTGGGCGTGTTCCACTTGGTGGGCGAGGAATGCCGCAACGTTGCCGACATAGGCCATGGATTTACGGTTATGTCCGTCGCCCACGATCAGGAATTTTCCGCTCGCGATCTGTTTCATTAGGGTGTACACGTTGCCGCGGTTGTTTTCACCGAAGATGACGCAGGGACGCACGATGGTCAACGTGCCGTTGGTTTCTTTTTGCCAGCTACGGAAGACCTCTTCTGCGGCGAGTTTGGTGCGCCCGTATTCATTGAAGGGGCGCGGCTGATCAGTTTCAACCGAAGTTCCCGAATCGAGGCCGTAAACCGCCACTGTGGAAGTAAAGATGATGCGCGTGATGCCGCACCGCCTCGCCACTTCGACTGTGTGAGTAGCGCCGTCGACATTGACGCTGTGGTACAGCTCAATAGGCTTGACGTCGTCGCGGTGCTGTGCGGCAAGGTTAATGATGGTGTCGCATCCTTGGGCGGCCTCAGTGTAGGCATCCACGTCACGCACATCCCCTTGGATGGTGATATCTGCAAAGTTGGGGTTGACAACCAGGTCATAGCATCGCACGTTGTGTCCGCGTTGACGCAGTTCAGGGATGAGCCTGGACCCAACGAATCCGCTTCCACCAGCAATCAGTACGTTCATGGGGTTCACCACAGTCCAATGAGTTCCGTTAGGGCAAGGCCAATTTGGTCGCGTCGGCGCCTTCTCAGATGTCGGCAGTGCCATGCGAGCCGGAGTCGGGCGAGCAAACCTTTGTCGGTGAGCATTCTATAAGTGTGTTCAAGGTCTGCGCGCAGCTGTGGGTCAGTGCTCACAGCGCCAGCCCACTGTGCGGTGAGGGCAAACTGTTGACGGTACCAGCCGGTACCCAGCATACGCGCTCGACGTTTCAGGGCGTGGGCACCGTCATTAGCACCCATTTCGTTTGCTTCGTGCTGTCGGTAGGCTAATGTGGGCGTTCCATCAATGTGCCAGGCGAGGCCTCGGGCGCGAAGTAGTGCGTAGGTAAGCCAGTCATGGAAACCTACCTCATCGATATCGACTATGCCGGACTGAAGGTCTGCGCGCAGGGCAGCAAATGCAGCGGGGGTGAACACGTAAGTGGATCCGGGACCTGCTGATTCACACACGAAGTCCAAGCGCCGTTGTGGGTAGTCTTTGCGGATGCGTCGGGTCGTACCATCGGGGTAGAGCGCGTCAATTGACGAGGAGACGACATCAGCGTTGCGGTCACGGATCAGCTGGATTTGATTGCCCAAGCGGTGCGGGTACCAGATATCGTCTTGGTCAGCGAAAGCGACATATTCGTCCAGCTGAATATCGGCATGCGTGACGAGGTGGCAAAAGTTTTGCGCCGAGCCACTCTTTCCGCTGCGGGCTGGCATGAGCTGCACTCGCTCACAGGCGCGCAGGATGTCGCAGGTTGTGTCGGTGGAACCGTCGTCACTGGCAATGACACGGACGTCGACGTCAGCTTGACTCAGTATCGAGTCGAGCTGTTCTTTGATCCACTGCGCGCCGTTGAAGGTCGCCATGAGGACGACAACCCGGGGAATTGGTGTCCCCGGGTTGCCTAGTGGGGTGTTCAAGCGTCACTGCCCCTTTTGAGCATATTTTGCTTCAACCTCGTCTTTGAGGGGTGCCCACCATTCTTCATTGGTGCGGTACCACTCAATGGTGTCAGCAAGGCCGGAGCGGAAGTCAACGAATTGAGGTTCCCAGCCGAGTTCTTCACGCAGTTTGGTTGCGTCAATTGCGTAACGCAGATCGTGTCCAGCACGGTCAGCGACATGGTCGAAGTCATCTGCGGGATACCCCATGAGTTCGTTCAAGATGGCGACAACATCTTTGTTATTGGTTTCGCCATCAGCACCAATAAGGTAGGTTTCGCCAATGCGGCCTCGGGTGAGGATTTCCCACACCGCAGTGTTGTGATCACGCACATGGATCCAGTCACGCACATTGAGGCCATCGCCGTACAAGCGTGGGCGCACGCCGCGGATGCGGTTCGTAATCATCCGCGGAATGAATTTTTCGACGTGTTGGAATGGGCCGTAGTTATTCGAGCAATTCGAGATTGTGGCTTCCACACCGAACGAGCGTACCCATGCGCGCACAAGCAGGTCGGAGCCTGCTTTTGTGGAGGAGTAGGGAGAGGACGGGTTGTACGGAGTGGTCGGCGTGAATTTCGCGGGATCGTCGAGTTCAAGATCGCCGTACACTTCGTCGGTCGAGATGTGGTGGAAGCGCACCTTGTGGCGGCGCACGGCCTCAAGGAGCACGTATGTGCCGATGAGGTTGGTGGTAATGAAGGGTGATGGGTCGTTCAGGGAATTGTCGTTGTGCGATTCGGCAGCGAAGTGCACAACCGCATCAGCCTGTGCAACGAGGGAGTCCACCAGGTCCGCATCGGCAATATCACCCTCAACGATGGTCAGACGCGCTTGCTGAGCTGGATCGGTGACAACAAGGGAACCGTGGTTACCTGCATAGGTAAATTTGTCGAGGACGACGACGTCAACCTCTGGGTGATCCTCAAGCAGTGTGTGGACGAAGTTGGCGCCAATGAAACCCGCACCGCCGGTGATAACAATACGCATGGATGAACTCCCCATCGCTCAGACAGTTGTCTACTTATTATGCCTTACGGCTGCAAAAGTATTGACTATGACATTCTTGTCAGTTCGTGCTATTTTATGCACAGCTTTCACTTTAATCCCATTGACAACTGGAGTAACAGGATGTCCGTTATCGCTTCGGCCACCAGTGCAATGACGGCGCTGAGTCTTGTGGGCATGATGCTCACGTCCCCCATGCCTGCTGCGATTCACGCACCAACTACTCCAGAGAACCCGGCTACTCCAGAGAACCCGGCGCCCGTGCAAGTACTTCAACTCACCCAAGAAAGTGGTGAACCAACTGAGGTCGCAACCGCGGAGCTCGAGGATATTGCTGTTGCAGGCAGTGGTACTGCCATACGGTCAATTCACCCTGCGCTATTCAGTGTTACCGGTGACATTTCGACTGACTTTGCTCACGACTCTGCAGTACTTACACCACCGGTGGAAGTTGATCCGTTTATGGTCGCCGGCCTCACTTGGTCAGCTGAAAGTTTTCTTGCTCCAAGCTCCCAGGTTTTCATCCGTGTGCGCGAAGGCAACCAATGGTCCACGTGGCATGCACTTGATGCAGAAGATGCCGCGCAAGATTCAGGGCAAGATTCTGCCACTGTCGCTCGCAGCGGCACTGAACCGTTTATCACTAGCGGCGCTAACGCATTCCAAGTCCGCGTGAGTGGAGCAGGCGCTGCCCTTCCGTCTGATCTTCGCGTGTCCCTCATCCCAGCGACGCCGGAGGGCGAACTAGTCATTGAGCAGGCTGAAGTTGTTGAAACTATTGCTGAGCCGACGCCGATCAACTCTCAAAACGAAGTTTCACTCGAATCGGCTGTTAGCCAGAGTGGCACGTCCTCGTCTCCGGTCGGAATGAGCGTGAAGACGTCGACATTGTCGCGTTATTTCCCCGCCACGACAACAAACACAACTTTTCCTGTCGCTGTGACGAGCCGCGCCCAGTGGGGTGCTGATGAATCAAAAATGACGTGGACACCTCGCGTCGTGGATGCTCCGTTTGTCGTAGTACACCATACTGCTGGCACAAATACATATACCCGTGATGACTCTGCCTCTATCGTCCGAGGCATTTACAATTTTCACGCTGTTCAGCTTGGGTGGGGCGATATCGGATATAACTTCCTCGTTGACCAGTGGGGACGCGTTTTTGAGGGCCGCAGTGGTTCCCTTGCTGCTGGTCCTGGGAAGATGCCTGTGGGCGCTCACGCTCTTAACTACAACACGGGTAGTCTTGGGATTTCGATGATGGGAACCTACACGACCACCGCACCGAGTGAAGCCACACTTCTTTCGGTGGGTAAGGTTGCTGGTTGGCACCTCAAACGTGCGGGCGTCGACCCCAGCGGTAGCGGCGTATTTCCCGGTAAAACTCAAACACTAAAACGTATTATTGGCCACCGGGACGTCAACGCTACCGCATGCCCTGGGGATGCAGCGTACGCCAAGCTCAGCCAAATTCGCCAAATCGCGGCAGGAAGTCCGCCGCTGCCTCGTGCAACCGGCACATGGCAATGGTTTTATGACGCTGCAGGACGAATTAGCTGGTATTTTAACGACAACAACGGTGTCCCAAAAAAGGGTTGGCTACTTGACGCTGGGAAATGGTATTACCTTGATAACACCGGAAGAATGCACACCGGATGGCTCCACATTGATTCTGGAACATATTGGCTAGACGGTACTGGAGCGATGTCCACAGGAGTCACCCGAATCGGCGAACACACCTACTTTTTTTCGCCATCAGGAACCCTAACTACTGGCTGGACGGCAGATTCCGATATGTGGCGATGGGGCGATGTGGAAGGGAAACTTGCACAGGGGTGGAAACTTATCGATCAAAAATGGTATTACTTCAACGAGTCTTTCGTCATGCAAACAGGATGGCTCCAATTTGGAGATACCTACTATTGGCTCACTTCACAAGGAGCAATGACTACCGGACTGTCAATTATTGACGGACACGCGTACCTATTCAACGAGCTCGGTATGATGACGCGTGGATGGAGCCAAGTTGATGCTAACTGGTACTGGGCAGACCACAGTGGAAAACTCGCGAAAGAATGGAAAGAAATCCACGGAAAGTGGTACTTCTTTACAAACAGTTACGTCATGCAAACCAATCCCCTAGTTCACCACAGCA
Organism: Schaalia suimastitidis DSM 15538; assembly: GCF_000429105.1. Taxonomy (GTDB): domain Bacteria; phylum Actinomycetota; class Actinomycetes; order Actinomycetales; family Actinomycetaceae; genus Pauljensenia; species Pauljensenia suimastitidis. Next base: position 4,388 of record NZ_AUBF01000007.1, on the reverse strand, counting down.
TAACCTACATCTTTGATGCTAGTGGACACATGATTCACGGCATCCAACAGGTCCACAACTCAACACGAACCAACACGTACACTTCCCCGGTAACAAAAGGGTGGCAACAACGCCCCGACTTTTCCGGAAACATCGCATGGTACTTTCATGATGACACACTTCAACCAAGAACTGGCTGGCTAAAAGACAAGGAAAAGTGGTATTACCTCGATGCAAACGGAAAGATGCAGACGGGGTGGCTCAACTCGGGAGGCTCACGCTACTGGCTCGATCAAAACGGGCAAATGGCAACGGGACTCACCCGAATTAACGGCTTTTCGTATCATTTTGCTTCAACAGGAGCACTAGCATATTCATGGATCCAACTGGACGGTAAATGGTTTTGGGCTGACGATAAGGGCACTTTGGCAACCGGATGGAGACATATCGGCGATAATTGGTACCACTTTCACACCAACCATGTGATGAACACAGGATGGCTACGCAAAGGCTCGGTGTATTACTGGCTATCCCCAAACGGCGACATGGTAACTGGGCGCCAAACAATTGGTGGTCAAGAGTACTATTTTACCTCGTCCGGTCAGATGACTACTGGATGGTTTACAATAGGTCAACATTGGTACTTGGCCGACGCTACGGGACGATTGGCAACCGGTTGGGCCAACGTCAATAATGCATGGTACTACTTCAATAGTAGGCACCAGATGCACACAGGATGGCTCCAAATTGACTCAACACATTATTGGCTTCAGCACAGTGGTGTCATGGCTACAGGGCTACAACATATTGGTGGTAAAGAGTACAACTTTGACAGCTCTGGTGCCCTGCTCAATACACAACCGCACAACCCACGAATATTCAATCCGGCAAATATCATTTCCAACAACGAGATGTTTAATTCAGCTACTATGTCCCTGGAACAAATCAATACCTTTCTCCAACAGAAAGGCGCATCCTGTATCTCATCTGTATCAGCCGTCCCGTGTTTAAAGGACTACCGCGTAACTTCAACGACAATGTCGTTACCGTATTGTTCACCTTATTTGGGCGCTACTAACGAAAGTGCAGCGCAAGTAATTTCTAAAGCTGCCACTGCTTGTGGCATCAACCCACAAGTGTTAATCGTCTTATTACAAAAAGAACAAGGGCTCGTTACGGCAAACTCTACATTTCTCAGCGAGGATAGATACAAGAGGGCAACTGGTTTTGCTTGTCCCGACGGTGGAGGATGTTCAAGCATGTATGCCTCATTTCCCTTGCAGGTGTACGGTGCTGCTTCTCGACTTATTCAGTACGGCGAAGAACCGAATCATTTTACCTATGCTGCTGGAAGGAACTCCTGGATTGCGTTCAATCCAGACAAAGCATGTGGTGGTTCTCGTATTACGATCGAAAACCGTGCAACAGCCGCCCTATACAACTACACCCCTTATCAGCCAAATGAAGCGGCGCTTGATAATCTTCAAGGACCCGGGGACTCATGTTCCACCTACGGTAATAGAAACTTCTGGCGTTTATACACTGACTGGTTTAGGGTCCCCTAACGAATTAACTAGCTCAATGAGTAAGCAGACTGCCCCAACCGAGTCTTGTCCAGTTGATAGGATCCATGGTGAAGTAGGCACTTGCATTGCAAGTTCATAGTCTTTGCTTATCTGAGATATGCAGGAGGTAGCTACATGAGGTTCACAAGCTTTTTCGCGTTTCTGCGTCCCCTCAAAGCTGCACTCGCACGGTCAGATAGTGGCAACCGAATTTTCTCCCCACGTTCGGTATTCTGTGTATCCTTTGTCGCCTTTTTCCTACTGACATTGATGTGGGCGCTTTCGAATCCACTGACAGCTTCACCTGACGAGCAGTCTCACATTAAAAAAGCAGCGGCAACTGCATATGGACAAGTATTTAATTCTGAACTCCTTGCTGATCGTATGGTCTCAATCCCGGAGTTTTATCATGATGTCGAAGCATACACGTGCAATGCGTTCGAGCCTGACCTTCCGATTTCTGCGTGCGATTTATCCCGCCTCACCACAAAAGAACACCCGGACGGCTGGGTAACCGTTCCAACTCCAGCTGCACGATACAACCCTCTCTATTATGCAGCAGTAGGATGGCCTGCACTGATATTTCACAATGCTACTGGCGTTTACCTCATGCGAACACTTAGTGGCCTTCTCGGGTCACTATTCCTAGCCATTGGATTTCGTGCTCTCCGCCAGGCAAAAATTTCCGCGATCGGTTTTATTACCGCGACTGGATTCATCACACCGATGGTGCCCTTCCTCATGTCCTCGGTTAACCCGCAAGCACTCGAAATCACTGCTGCTTTTGCCCTCTGGTGTGAACTGCTCCTAATCATTCGCGCTACCCCGATGTCCGCTGTGGGGCCACGGATGTGGCTTCTCGCCTTTATTGCTTCCGCTTTCACTAATTCTCGTGGACTAACGCCATTTTTCCTCGCACTAATGGTGATGGGCGCAGTATCACTTCAGCCATGGAACTTTTCAAGGCGAGTAATCAAAAATCGACGTTCTTGGGCGCCAATGGCCACGATTTTTATCGTCACTATTGTCGGCTCCGTCTGGATTCTCACAACGGGAGTGCTCACCTCAGAAGAGCCTCCACCGGATACTGCAGTGACACCGCGTTGGCTCGCTATCTACACTTTGAGGCAAACTGATACTTATCTCCAACAAGCCATTGGTTCTTTCGGCTGGCTACATGCTCCCCTCCCTTTGTCGTTGACTGCCGTATTTATTGCCGCTGGATTGTGCATGTTGGCCACAATTTATGCTGTGGCAAGTCGTAGAGAACGTTTCGTTGTGTTCTCCTCGCTCGTGCTGTACGCTCTAGTGGTTCCAGTCGCCCTACATGCCTCACAGGCGCGTACCCTCGGTATTATGTGGCAAGGTCGCTACATACTCCCGTTGCTCATTGGCGTTCCAATACTGGCTGCATTCGTTCTATCGGAGAAAGTTCTGCCATCAACTCAAGTAAACCATCGTCTACTACGATTTTGGGCTCTACTATTTGGAGCAGTTCATGCGTATTCGGTTATTTTTGAAATGCACCGTCAAATGCTTGGAATTAATGGGTCGTGGGATTTAAGCGAAAGTGCGTGGTTTCCACCAATTCCTCTTTGGCTTCTAGCACTTGTCCTCTCAGTGGTGTTGTACCTGCTTGTTGTTCTTTTCGACCGCGCACCTGAAAACGCCGAAAACACTACTCCCTGATCTCCACAAGGCACATCGACAACAAGATGTCCTATACCGAAGGTACAGACTGTTAATTTCAGAGCCCTGTTTCTACTATAAAAACTGATGTGCAGTGGGATGCGTACCGCTTTGGGACCGGTGACACGAGAAGGCTGGATGGTGCGCTCATCGAGCAATACGGCAAATAGTCAACCTAAGTGTTGGTAACATCTCAAGAAGTTTAAGGAGTAGTGCGGTGCTTTGGTGATCGAGTTGAAGAGGCCAATCATCCAAGTAACCCATGAATGAGGCATCAACAGGGACGCAGTCTACCATCGGGACATTATCGACGGAGTCTCGCCTCGTGGCAGATTTTCCCTTCTACACCTCTAAACGTCAGGTCAGAGAGACTGATCGACGCACCCTGGCTGAACTGAAAATAGAGAATGTGCTCCTGAAAAGTCGTAGCCTTCCGTATGTCCAAGTACTTATCAGAGTCAAGTTTGAACTGATTAGAAGTGAAGAAGAGAAGTTTAAGCTTGAGAGGCTATGCCAAAAACTGCGCCCCACACGCTCGTCGTAAGTTGACTGGAAGAAACGTCACAGAACTGTCAACGCCAATACCCAACGTCACCTAGAACTCGCTGGTGAATTCAAGAAAATTTTTTGCCCAACAGTGCCGTCCTCGAGCGGGACTCGAAAATAGTACAGAACTACGCAGGCAAGGTCATGACGTGGAACTCAACGCGATGGTACGTACCATGCGAGAAAATGACCTGGTAACAATCCAGTCTCGCGCATATAAAGAAGGGTTGAAGCGTGCTGGGTTTTGTTCCTACCTGTTTTTGAGTAGATAGGGACGTGCCTAAGAGGTATTCACAAGAGTTTAAGGATCGCGCGGTACGGATGGTTGGTGACCGTGTGGCTGATGATCCTTCCTGTACGCAGTGGAGAGCGATAAACGAGATCGCCCCACGGCTGGGGATATCGGTGGGGTCGATGCGCCGCTGGTATGAACAGTCGTTGATCGACACTGGTCAGCGTCCAGGACTGACCCGTCAAGAACGCGAGGAGATCAAACGCCTCAAACGTGAAAACGCTGAGCTGCAGCGAGCGAACGAGATCTTGAAACTTGCTTCGGCTTTTTCGCACGAGAACTCGACTACCCCGGGAGCACATGATCACGTTCATTGA